>NZ_MJDM01000005.1:3058216-3128994 GCF_008452795.1 Klebsiella sp. AqSCr | reverse complement strand
AGCCGCCGCGACGGCTCCTGCCGCCGGCGCCACGCCAACAGCGCCAGTGACCGCGCCTGGCTCCATTCAGGGTAATGTGGCGCCCGCTGCGGCCACCGCCGCAGCCGCTGGCGCCGTGGCGGCCTCGTCCTCCGCGACCTCCAGCGCCAGCGGTAATTTTGTTGTCCAGGTGGGCGCAGTAAGCGACCAGACGCGGGCGCAGCAGTATCAGCAGCGCCTGAGCCAGCAGTTTTCTGTGCCAGGCCGGGTCATGCAAAACGGCGCGGTCTGGCGTATTCAGCTGGGTCCCTTTGCTGATAAAGCACAGGCCAGCGCCGTGCAGCAGCGCCTGCAAAGCGAAGCGCAGCTGCAGTCCTTTATTACTCGCGCCAACTAAACGCCGCGGGCCGCCCGTTCACCTCGCGCATGTAAAAGTCATTAACAAACTCATGCGCAATGTCGGATGCTGGCCCGCAGAGCATTTGCTATAGTAAGGCACTTTTTTAACTCCATCACGGATGCCGTTGTTCTGACCATGAAGACCTCTTTCACCGCTCGTTTACTCATTACGGCGCTCTCCGTTGCAGCGCTCTCCTCCGCTGCCCGCGCCGATGACCTGAATATCAAAACGATGATCCCAGGCGCCCCGCAGATTGACGCCGAATCCTGGATCCTTATCGATTACAACTCTGGCAAGGTACTGGCTGAAAACAATGCCGACTCCCGCCGCGACCCGGCCAGTCTGACCAAAATGATGACCAGCTATGTTATCGGTCAGGCGATGAAAGCGGGCAAATTCAAAGAGTCCGATCTGGTCACCGTCGGCAACGATGCCTGGGCCACCGGCAACCCGGTTTTCAAAGGCTCTTCTCTGATGTTCCTCAAGCCGGGCATGCAGGTGCCGGTTTCTCAGCTGATCCGTGGTATTAACCTGCAGTCCGGTAACGATGCCTGCGTGGCGATGGCCGACTACGTCGCCGGCAGCCAGGACGCCTTCGTCAGCCTGATGAACAACTACGTCAATGCTCTGGGCCTGAAAAACACCCATTTCCAGACCGTTCACGGTCTTGATGCTGACGGACAGTACAGCTCCGCGCGCGACATGGCGCTGATTGGCCAGGCGCTGATCCGCGACGTACCGAACGAGTACTCCATCTATCGTGAGAAAGAGTTCACTTTCAACGGCATCCGCCAGCTGAACCGTAACGGCCTGCTGTGGGATAACAGCCTGAACGTCGACGGCATCAAAACCGGCCATACCGACAAAGCGGGTTACAACCTCGTCGCCTCCGCCACCGAAGGCCAGATGCGCTTGATCTCGGCGGTAATGGGCGGCCGGACGTTCAAAGGCCGTGAGTCGGAAAGCAAAAAACTGCTTACCTGGGGCTTCCGCTTCTTCGAAACCGTCAACCCGATTAAAGCTGGCAAAGAGTTTGCCTCTGAACCGGCCTGGTTCGGCGACAGCGATCGCGCTTCGCTGGGGGTGGATAAAGACGTCTACCTGACCATTCCGCGCGGCCGAATGAAAGATCTGAAAGCCAGCTACGTGCTGAATAACACTGAGCTGCACGCCCCGCTGCAGAAAAACCAGGTTGTCGGCACCATTAACTTCCAGTTGGATGGTAAAACCATCGACCAGCGTCCGCTGGTGGTCCTGCAGGAAATTCCGGAAGGTAATTTCTTCGGCAAAATTATTGATTACATTAAATTAATGTTCCACCACTGGTTTGGTTAAAAATCGAACACTTGAAAGTGTGATTTCCATCCCCATATACTATTCATCCAAGTAACCTGATAACTCCCGCCCTTGGTGGGAGTTATTATTTTGTCGTAACACCGGAGCTGACATGAAAACCAAACTTAACGAACTGCTTGAATTCCCTACGCCATTTACTTACAAAGTAATGGGGCAGGCGTTGCCGGAGCTGGTTGATCAGGTGGTGGAAGTGGTACAGCGCCATGCGCCTGGTGATTACTCGCCGTCAGTAAAACCGAGCAGCAAAGGTAACTACCACTCGGTCTCCATCACCATCAACGCCACCCACATTGAACAAGTGGAAACGCTGTACGAAGAGTTAGGCAATATCGATATCGTTCGGATGGTGCTGTAACCTTTTCCCTGACCCGGCCGCCGTGCCGGGTCTTCTCATTCCCTTCTGCACGGCTGTGATATACTCCCCAACCTGAATTCTCTCTTCCCGGCGGAGATGTTGTTTTGCAGCACAATAAAATTCTTATCCGGCAGCTTGGCCTGCAACCTTACGAACCCGTCTCGCAGGCGATGCATGAATTTACCGACGCCCGTGATGAAGATACCCTCGACGAGATCTGGCTGGTGGAACATCACCCCGTATTCACCCAGGGTCAGGCCGGCAAAGCGGAACACGTGCTGGTGCCCGGCGATATTCCGGTGATCCAGAGCGATCGCGGCGGCCAGGTCACCTATCACGGTCCGGGACAGCAGGTGATGTACGTCCTGTTGAACCTCAAGCGCCGCAAGCTGGGCGTGCGGGAGCTAGTGACGCTACTGGAGCAAACGGTCGTCAATACCCTGGCTGAATATAGTATCGAGTCGCACCCCCGCGCCGACGCCCCTGGCGTCTATGTCGGCGAACGCAAAATCTGCTCTCTGGGATTGCGGATCCGTAAAGGTTGTTCTTTCCACGGTCTGGCGCTTAATATCGCCATGGATCTCACACCGTTTTTGCGTATCAACCCCTGCGGCTATGCCGGTATGGAGATGACGCAAATGCGCCAGTGGCAGCCGGCAGCCTCCCCGGAGACGGTCGCTCCGCGACTGGTCGCCAATCTGCTGGCGCTGCTAAATCATCCACCACACGAATATCTTCCCCGGGATTAAGCGGCAGGCCATCGTCCCGCTGTCAGCGGGGCGCTAAACGAGTAACACGTTATTTTTGCAATCAATTGTCACGCACGGCAACGCGGTGGGCCGCTATACTTGGCCTATCATTCCCAACCGGACTCATCGCGTGCCAGAGAATACGCCTCCGTCAGAATCTCCTGACAGACAGGATGAACGTTACGATCGTCAAATGTTTCGCATCCTGCGTAATATTGACCTCAATCTGTTGACGATCTTTGAAGCGGTATACGTACATAAAGGTATCGTCAACGCCGCGAAGATACTCAATATCACACCGTCGGCGATTAGCCAGTCAATTAACAAACTGCGGGCGCTGTTCCCCGATCCGCTATTTATCCGCAAAGGACAGGGCGTCACCCCCACCGCCTATGCCACCCATCTTCATCAATACATCAGCCGCGGCATGGAAGCTTTCCTCAGCGCGCTGGATATCACCGGTAGCCCGCACCAGCAGCGGGTGATCACTATCGCCACTACGCCAGCGATGGGAGCGCTGCTGATGCCTGGCCTGGCCAGCGCGCTGAAGCCGACCTTTCCGCAGATCCTGTTGCACAATATCGCCATCGTCGACGCCGCGCGGCAGCTTGACCAGCGCCAGGTGGATCTGCTCATTGATACCCACCTGCACAGCGGCCAGGCGATAAGCCATCATGTGCTGTATCAGGATCGGGTACAGATGTACTGCCGCGCAGGGCATCCCGCGCTGGACGGTCCGCAGGATGAAACGACCCTCGCGGAGTACGAATTTGCGCTGCTGCTGCCGGAAGGCCAGCGCTACCCCACCCTCCATCGCCGACTACAGGAAGAGATGGGCGAGCGCCGCTGCGGCTTTAGCACCTTTAACCTGATGACCCAGGCGGCGATGATCGCCGGGAGCGATATGCTGGGTCTGACCACCGAACGCCTGTTCGCCATGGTGTCCCGTCTCTGGCCGCTGCAGACCCTGGATTTCCCTTCCCTCGGTGAAGAGCAGATTGACGTTGCGCTGCACTTTAATAAGCTGAGCGGGAAAGAGCCATTGCTGAAAGAGATCATCGAGACGGTGATCCGCTCGTTTAAGGCGTAGCGCACGGAAGGGAAAAGGATAAAACAACAACTATTTTACAATTTGCCGGGCAGGCAGGCTGCTTTCTGCCCCTTTTCAATGGTATACTGCCTGCTCTTGATTCAAAAATAGTTGATAATTGCAACATTTCATTGAATTAATTCGCTTTCCTTCGTGACTCGCAACTGGAACACGCACGCTATGAGTAAACCCATTGTGATGGAACGCGGTGTTAAGTACCGCGACGCCGATAAAATGGCCCTTATCCCGGTGAAAAACGTGGCAACTGAGCGTGAAGCTCTGCTCAGAAAACCGGAATGGATGAAAATCAAACTTCCGGCAGACTCGTCCCGTATCCAGGGAATCAAAGCAGCGATGCGTAAGAACGGCCTGCACTCTGTGTGCGAAGAGGCCTCCTGCCCGAACCTTGCAGAATGCTTCAACCACGGTACCGCGACCTTTATGATCCTCGGCGCGATCTGTACCCGCCGTTGCCCGTTCTGCGACGTCGCGCATGGACGCCCGGTCGCGCCAGATGCAAACGAGCCACAAAAGCTGGCGCAAACTATCGCCGATATGGGTCTGCGCTATGTCGTAGTCACCTCGGTAGACCGTGACGACCTGCGTGATGGCGGCGCACAGCATTTTGCCGACTGCATCAGCGCCATTCGCGAGAAAAACCCGTCGATTAAGATCGAAACGCTGGTTCCGGATTTCCGCGGCCGCATGGATCGCGCACTTGATATTCTGACGGTGACCCCGCCGGATGTCTTCAACCATAACCTCGAAAACGTGCCCCGTCTTTATCGTCAGGTACGTCCGGGCGCGGATTACAACTGGTCGCTGAAGCTGCTGGAGCGTTTTAAAGAAGCGCACCCGGAGATCCCGACGAAATCCGGCCTGATGGTAGGTCTGGGCGAAACCAACGACGAGATCATCGAAGTGATGCGCGACCTGCGTCGCCATGGCGTCACCATGCTGACGTTAGGCCAGTATCTGCAGCCGAGCCGTCACCACCTGCCGGTGCAGCGCTACGTCAGCCCGGAAGAGTTTGAAGAGATGAAAGCGGAAGCGATGGCGATGGGCTTCACCCACGCCGCCTGCGGTCCCTTCGTCCGCTCTTCCTATCATGCCGACCTGCAGGCTAAAGGGATGGAAGTTAAATAACCCACCGCTTCCGCCGCTGCGCGCCTTTTCGGCGCAGCGGCTCTCTCCGCTTCATCCGTTTCGCCTGTCCGTAACAGTTAGTTGCATCTTTTCTCCGCGGCGTCGACAAAAACGACAAAGGCCGCAACGATAAACGTCGCGGCCTCTTCGCCGTACCGCCAGCATCCCGTCAGGGGACGCAGCCGGAGAATTACTCTTTATGAGAGAGCTTCTGCGCCGGCGCTTCTTCTTCTGCGGTGGTTTTCTTCGCGCTATCGTCATCTTCGTTCATGGCTTTTTTAAAGCCCTTGATAGCCGACCCCAGGTCGCCGCCCAGCGTACGTAATTTCTTGGTACCAAACACTAAGATAATCAGTGCTGCGACTACCAGCAGTTTGGTAATACTAATCTCACCCATAGCTAACCTTCTTCTCTATACAAGCTGCGAATACGCCATCATACACGCATTTATCCGTCCTATTGTAATCCACCTGTGCGTGGGCTGCGTGTTTCGGCCCATAGCCTCCCCTCCGGGAGTGAGCGCTGAGATGTCCATCCTGACGTGCACAGCGAATTATTGGGATAAACAATACGGGTATTTGACGCGCGGACACAATAGCAATCTGTAACAAGGTGAATCAAGCCTTGTTTAAAAAAACGTCATAATAATTGCGGTGGCGCAAATCGTCGGTTCCGCAGCACTGGCAAACGCTCGCGAACGCGCGCAAGGTCATCCGCTGAGAGATCGGCAAAGATCAGCTGCGGCTCGCTCCCGGCCCCCGCCAGAGTGGTCCCCAGCGGATCGACGATGCGGCTCAGCCCGATATTGCGCGTTCCGCATTCGCCTGCCGCCACGATATAGCAGGTAGTATCGAGAGCGCGTGCCGCCAGCAGCGTCGCCCAGTGATGCTCTTTCTGCGGCCCTTTCACCCATGCAGCGGGCAGCACCAGCAGCTGTGCCCCATTCAGGGCCAACGAAAGCGCCAGTTCCGGAAAGCGAAGATCGTAGCAGGTCATCAGGCCAACGCGTAATCCCGCCACCTCAATCACCGGCGGGATCTGCTGACCGGGATCCACCCGCCGGGACTCCTGCATCGCGAAGGCGTCATATAGATGAAGTTTATGATAATGGGCGATCACTGCGCCTTCCCGTAACACCACCAACGTGTTGGTCGCTCTCCCCTCCCCTGACGGCACATGGAGCGTCAGGACCGTGGTCAGGCTGTTACGCCTGCTCTCGGCCAACAGCGGCTGCAAAAATGCGCCATCCAGCGGCTGGGCCGATTTAACTGACAGATCCGGGTCGTTGTCATCCCGCGCCAGCAACGCCTCCGGCAGCACCAGCAGCGCCGCCCCTTCTCGCTCCGCCTGCTGCATCATCGCCACACAGGTTTGCGCATTCGTCCGCCATACTGGCGTGACGGCAAATTGTCCTGCCGCTACCCGCATGTTCTTCTCCCGTCAGGTTATGGATAGCCAATCGCGCCCGATGCGCGCTACACTTGACACTCTCTTACATCAAATAGCAGGAAACGACCGTGTTTCAACTTCTTTGCGCCGTTTTTATTGGCGGCGGCACCGGCAGCGTATTGCGCTGGTGGCTCGGCATGAAGCTCAATCCTGTGCATCATGCTATCCCGATTGGGACTCTAACGGCCAACCTGTTAGGCGCCTTTGTGATTGGCGCCGGGCTGGCGTGGTTTAATCGTCTGACCGGTATTGACCCGATGTGGAAACTGCTGATTACCACCGGTTTCTGCGGCGGCCTGACCACGTTCTCCACCTTTTCTGCGGAAGTGGTGTTTCTCCTGCAGCAGGGCCGGGTAAGCTGGGCGCTGCTCAACGTCGCGGTGAATTTGCTGGGTTCGTTTGCGATGACGGCGCTCGCCTTCTGGCTTTTCTCGCAGGCGGCCAGCCGCTAAAAGCGAAGGAGACAGGCAAAAAAAAACCCGCTTATTAGCGGGTTTTTATATTCTACTGACGCGTTGCTTACAGAGCGATGACGTTTGCAGCAGAAGGGCCTTTGGCACCGTTAGTGATTTCGAACTCTACGCGCTGACCTTCAGCCAGAGTTTTGAAACCGTTGGACTGGATTGCAGAGAAGTGTACGAATACATCTTTGCTGCCATCTTCCGGAGTAATGAAACCGAATCCTTTGGACTCATTAAACCACTTAACGTTACCTTTAATCTTAGACATCAAAATTACCTTTATATGAAAAATCGACACTAATGCTGTGTCGGGTATCAGTACACCAATTGTGGTACCTTTTGTCCAGTGCAACTTTGCTAAAAAGTGATAAAAGTCGCTATCTTTTTTAGTGGGTAACGCTTTAGTCCTTGTTTTTGCACAAGACCTTCCGCTTATCTCATTTATTGCTAAGATTTAGCGAATTAAAACTGGAAGCGCGCCCAGGCGAAGTAAACGTTACCGTTATTGTAGGTGCCGGGAATATAGGTCATCTGGAAAGTTGCCGGACCGTAACCTATTGACGCCAATGGCAAGATCACCGGGATCGGGATGTAGTTCCAGTTATCGCGCGCCGTGACGCCGAGGGTATAGCCAAGGCCGAGGTGGAAATTCTGGTCCGTCAGCGGGCGCCAGGTTTTCTCCCAGCCGTAGCCGCCGATGGGCTCCCACTTATTAAAAGAGTCTTTAAACGCCATCAGGTACAGGCCATGCCAGTTCCCTTTCTCATCCCAGCGCGAGACGCCGAAACCTGCCCCCCACGGACGTTCGTTATACTTATCGGTTTTTTCCTTGTCATAGGCAAAGCGCGCATGCCAGGTGATGGCTGGAACGTACAAATCATAGTGCTCCGGCTCATTCCAGGTCTGCGCTACGTTATTACTTAAGGTATGGTAACCTTCGCTAAGGGTCGATGAAAACGACGCGCTGGCGTTTCCGGACACCAATAACCATCCTAAAAAACCAAGAGAAAACAATGAAAAACGACGTAACATCAACACTTTTCTATTACCACTTGGATTTAAAAGCCACCTAAAATAGCAAAGATAATCTCAATACAGGTTGAACGAAATAAGGCAAACTCCTGATTTTCGCCCGCTGTCCATCAGAACGGCTTAACTATCCATCTGGTGATTATATCCAGGCGTGACTGGGGACGTGTAGTTCTTATCGCTTTATTGATTTGCATCAGCGAGTTTTGTCCGTTTTTTCGGCACATTCGCACATTAAAATTTGGTGTGGTGCTTTTTAGCTACATATTCTTTGGGTTTAGGGGTAATAAATGCTGACGTTTATTGAGATCCTGATAGGGATTGTGGTCATTGTGGGCGTAGCCCGCTATATCATTAAAGGCTACTCGGCCACCGGGGTGCTGTTCGTCGGAGGCTTAATCTTACTGATCGTCAGCGCCCTGCTGGGACATAAAGTGTTACCGGGTAATACCGCGAGCACCGGCTATTCCGCTACCGATATTATTGAATACATTAAGATTCTACTCATGAGCCGCGGCGGCGATCTGGGCATGATGATCATGATGCTGTGCGGCTTCGCCACCTATATGACCCATATTGGCGCCAATGATATGGTGGTCAAATTAGCGTCGAAGCCGTTGCGCTATATTAATTCGCCCTATCTGCTGATGATTGCCGCCTATTTTGTCGCCTGCCTGATGTCGCTGGCCGTCTCCTCCGCGACCGGCCTTGGCGTACTGCTGATGGCGACGCTGTTCCCGGTAATGGTGAATGTCGGTATCAGCCGCGGGGCCGCCGCCGCCATCTGCGCCTCACCGGCGGCGATTATCCTCTCGCCAACCTCGGGTGACGTCGTCCTGGCGGCCAAAGCCGCTGAAATGCCGCTGATCGACTTTGCTTTTAAAACCACGCTGCCGATCTCCATCGCGGCCATTATCTGCATGGCGATCGCCCACTTTTTCTGGCAGCGCTATCTGGATAAAAAAGAGCACATTTCTCACGAGATGCTCGATGTCAACGACATCACCACCACCGCCCCGGCGCTGTATGCCATTCTGCCGTTTACCCCGATCATCGGCGTGCTGATCTTTGACGGTAAATGGGGGCCGGAGCTGCACATTATCACCATCCTCGTTGGCTGCATGCTGCTGGCGGCGATCCTCGAGTTCCTGCGCGGTTTCAACACCAAAAACGTCTTTAGCGGGCTGGAAGTCGCCTACCGTGGAATGGCCGACGCCTTCGCCGGCGTAGTGATGCTGTTGGTTGCCGCCGGCGTCTTTGCCCAGGGGTTAAGCACTATCGGCTTTATCAACGGTCTGATCTCAATCGCTACCTCCTTCGGCTCGGCCAGCATTATTCTGATGCTGGTGCTGGTGATCCTGACCATGCTGGCGGCGATGACCACCGGTTCCGGTAATGCCCCGTTCTACGCCTTCGTTGAGATGATCCCCAAGCTAGCGCACTCCTCCGGCATCAATCCGGCCTACCTGTCGATTCCGATGCTGCAGGCTTCTAACCTCGGCCGCACGATATCGCCCGTCTCCGGGGTGGTGGTCGCCGTTGCCGGGATGGCGAAGATTTCCCCATTCGAAGTGGTCAAGCGCACCTCAGTGCCGGTGCTCGTTGGCCTGCTGGTGGTGATCGTTGCTACTGAAATCCTGGTGCCCGGCAGCGCGCTCCACTAACGGTCTAACCACGCGAAAAGGCGCCAGCGGGCGCCTTTTTTATGCTTTAATAACTCCCCGTTATCTTTTGCCATCCATAATCAGGAATAAAAATGTTCAGGAAGGATTTCGCCGCGATTGCCCTTGTGCTTACCGCCACTCAGGCCGGTGCTGAACCGCTCACCGCGACGCGATACGCTGATTTTGACCGCTACGTCCTTGCCCTCTCCTGGCAAACCGGATTCTGTCAGAGCATGTATGACCGCAATCGCAACGAACCGGAAGAGTGTCGCCTGCAGCAGGACACCGCGAATAAAGCCGACTTTCTGACCGTGCATGGCCTGTGGCCCGGGCTGCCAAAGTCCATTGCCGCGCGCGGAGTGGATGAACGTCGCTGGATGCGCTACGGCTGCGCCACGCGTCCGGTGCCCAACATGCCGGAGGTAAAAGCGAACCGCAAATGCCAGGCGGCGGAGACCGGACTGTCGCTGGAGATGGCCAATAAACTTAATAATGTGATGCCGGGATCGGGCGGCACCTCCTGTCTGGAACGCTACGAATATGCCAAACATGGCGTCTGCTTCGGCTTCGATCCCGACAGCTACTTTGGCGCCATGGTGCGACTAAACGGTGAAATTAAGCGCAGCCCGGTGGGGGATTTTCTCGCGAAGCACTATGGCCAAACGGTCAGCCGCGCCGACTTCGACGCCGCCGTGGCCCGCGCCTGGGGTCCGCAGAGCGTGAAGGCGTTTAAGCTAACCTGCAACGGTAATCCGGCCTATCTGACGGAGATGCAAATCTCGCTCAACGCCGCGACCATCAACGCCCCGCTGGCCACTTCCGCTTTTCTGCCCCAGCCTCACCCGGGTAACTGCGGCGCACAGTTTATCCTCGATAAGGTTGGCCACTAGCGTAAAGCGGGATGCTGATTGGAAAACACCGTCCGCCGGATGGTGTTGCACGCTGAATGTGCGTTTCATCACTTCAAACTGCCGGCAACTCTCAGTATGATGGTAGGACCTTAACCCTTGCCCCTTTCGGCGAGGGTTTTCTTTTACGGACAGGTTCCTGGATAACATGGAGTATGCAATGACCAGACCCGCAATCATCATTAATGAACTGGATGCCGAACGTATCGACAGGCTGCTGGAGCAGCCGGCTTTCGCCAACTCACCGGTTGCCGATGCCCTGAATGAGGAACTCGACCGCGCGCAAATGCTGGCCCCGGAAGCGATGCCGCATGATGTCGTCACCATGAATAGCAGGGTAAAATTCCGCGATTTAACCAGCGGCGAAGAGCGCGTGCGGACGCTGGTGTTTCCGTCACAGGTGACCGACAGCGCCAGCCAGCTCTCCGTCCTCGCGCCGGTGGGCGCCGCGCTGCTGGGCCTGAAAGTCGGCAGCACCATTCACTGGGAGCTGCCGGGCGGCGCATCGACGCACCTGGAAGTGCTGGAGCTATTGTACCAGCCGGAAGCCGCTGGCGAATTCCACCGCTAATCCCGCTGCCTGAGGCGTTTCGCGCTTTATTCAGAGGATGTCCGCACATCCTCTTTCTGCTGTTTTCCCGCCGCTTACCCTTTTTTACGCTTTGCGCCTGCCTGGCTGACAGTTTTGCGACCTGAATGACACAATATCCGCATATAATATGTTGATATAGACGCAAACGAACAAGGAGGATTGCATATGTATAAGACTATCATTATGCCGGTTGATGTCTTTGAGATGGCGCTGAGCGATAAAGCCGTCCGGCACGCGGAGTTTCTGGCCCAGCAGGACGGGGTGATCCATCTGCTCCACGTCTTACCGGGTTCCGCGAGCTTTACCATGAGCCGTTTTACCGCCGACCTGCGGCGGTTTGAGGAACATCTGCAGCATGAGGCGGAGACTCGCCTGCAGACGATGGTCAGCCACTTCAGCATTGACCCGTCTCGTATCAAGCTACATGTCCGTTTTGGCAGCGTGCGCGATATGGTCAACGAGCTGGCCAGCGAAATTAACGCCGACGTGGTAGTTATTGGCTCACGCAATCCCTCCATCAGTACCCACCTGCTCGGCTCCAATGCCTCGAGCGTGATCCGCCATGCCCATATCCCGGTAATGGTCGTCAGGTAAGAATGACGAAAAGAGTATAAAAAAAGAGGCTACCCCTGGGTAGCCTCTTTGTTATGCAGGTCTATTGTCTGACTTGTTATGCGGTTTTCGTGCGGATCAGGTAGTCGAAAGCGCTCAGCGACGCTTTTGCCCCTTCCCCTGCCGCGATAATAATCTGTTTGTACGGCACGGTGGTGCAATCGCCCGCGGCGAACACGCCTTTGACGTTGGTTTCGCACTTCGCATCGATGATGATCTCGCCCATGCGGTTGCGCTCAACGGCGCCTTCCAGCCAGGTGGTGTTAGGCAGCAGGCCAATCTGGACGAAGATCCCCGCCAGCGCGACATGATGCTCATCGCCGCTCACCCGGTCACGATACTGCAGACCGGTGACTTTGCTGCCATCGCCTTTCACTTCCGTGGTCTGCGCATTAAGAATGATGTCGACATTCTTCAGGCTGCGGACTTTATCCTGCAACACCTGGTCGGCTTTCATCTCTGGGGCAAACTCCAGCAGGGTTACGTGCTCCACGACGCCCGCCAGGTCAATGGCGGCTTCCACGCCGGAGTTCCCGCCGCCGATTACCGCTACGCGTTTGCCCTTAAACAGCGGACCATCGCAGTGAGGGCAGTAGGTCACGCCCTTGGTGCGATACTGATCTTCGCCCGGCACGTTCATATTGCGCCATTTCGCCCCGGTGGCGATGATGACGCTACGCGCCTTGAGCACCGCGCCGGAGGCGGTTTCGATCTGATGCAGGCCGCCCTCTGTCGCCGCCGGCGTCAGTTTGGTCGCGCTCTGGGAGTCGATCACGTCGACGTTATAGTCATTGACGTGCGCTTTCAGCGCGCCTGCCAGCTTCTGGCCTTCGGTTTTCGGCACCGAAATATAGTTTTCGATATCCACGGTATCCAGCACCTGGCCGCCGAAGCGTTCGCCCATCAGGCCGGTACGAATCCCTTTACGTGCAGAGTAGACCGCCGCCGCCGCGCCGGACGGGCCGGAGCCAACGATCAGTACATCGTAAGCGTCACGCTGATTCAGCTCTTCCGCTGCGCGTTTTTCCGCACCGGTATCCACTTTGGCGACGATTTCAGTCAGCGTCATCCGTCCCTGACCAAACTCCTGACCGTTCATGAACACCGCTGGCACGCCCATGACGTTACGCTCGGTGATCTCATTCTGGAAGGTCCCGCCGTCAATCGCCGTGTGTTTGATGCGCGGGTTGAGCACCGCCATCAGGTTCAGGGCCTGGACCACGTCCGGGCAGTTATGACAGGAGAGCGAATAGTAGGTTTCGAATTCGAAATCGCCATCAATATCACGGATCTGCTCCAGCAGCGACTGGGCCTCTTTCGACGGATGACCGCCGGTCCACAGCAGCGCCAGCACCAGCGAGGTAAACTCGTGGCCCAGCGGCGAGCCTGCAAAACGCGGGCCCTGGTCGGAACCTGGGTTAGTAATCAGGAACGAGGGCTTACGTACCGCGAGCGTGTTGTCTTCTTTAAAGGTGACTTTGTCTGACAGTTCAGCGATTTCAGCCAACAGTTCCTTGATTTCTGCCGATTTAGCGCTGTCATCCAGCGTGGCAATCAGCTCAACAGGCTTGGTCAGCTTCTCAAGGTAGGCCTTGAGCTGGGTTTTCATGTTGGTGTCGAGCATTGTTATCTCCTGGGCTTAAAACATCATCATGCAAGCGACCTCGTCAGGCTGCCTGAATGCGCTTGCATCATGGTGTTGGAATAAAATGGGCGCGAAAGCGCCCATTGATTGCCGGGTGGCACGCCGTTTACCCGGCCTACGATCTTGTAGGCCCGTGCAAGCGTAGCGCCGCCGGGCACAAACAGACTTAGATCTTACCAACCAGATCTAAAGAAGGAGCCAGCGTCGCTTCGCCTTCTTTCCATTTCGCCGGGCAGACTTCGCCTGGGTGAGAAGCAACGTACTGCGCCGCTTTGATTTTACGCAGCAGGTCAGACGCATCACGGCCGATACCTTCAGCGGTAACTTCGATCGCCTGGATGATACCCTGCGGGTCAACGACGAAGGTAGCGCGGTCAGCCAGACCTTCATCTTCACGCATGTTGTCGAAGTTACGGGTCAGGGCGCCAGTCGGGTCGCCGATCATCGCATATTTGATTTTGGCGATGGTTTCAGAGCTGCTGTGCCACGCTTTGTGGGTGAAGTGGGTATCGGTAGACACAGAGTAAACGTCTACGCCCAGCTTCTGCAGTTCTTCGTAATGGTCAGCCACGTCGCCCAGTTCGGTCGGGCAGACGAAGGTGAAGTCAGCCGGATAGAAGAAGAAGACGCTCCAGCGGCCTTCGGTGTCTTTCTCGGTGACTTCGATGAATTCACCATTTTTGAATGCCTGGTTTTTGAACGGTTTGATTTTGGTGTTAATTAAGGACATCTATACTTCCTCCGTGTTTTCGTTGAGGTCTAAGTTAACGAATTTTTCCTGACCCGACCAATGCGTTTACATTATCGAATCAATAAGCGTTATCTAACAACCGGAACAAGACAACTCTGTGAACCTGTCGACGCGTTCAGCGCTAATCGCTGTTTTTCGCATCATTTGCCGCGACAAAAGTAAAAAGGCCACCTTTTCAGGCGGCCCCGTTACCTGAAATACCCGAGGGTAGGTTCAGCGCCAGTCAGACTGGCTATGTGTTGCGCTCTACATTACCTTAATGTAACAGCATCCAGGATTACATCACCCACGCCAGCAAAGGGCAATCCGTCATTCTGCTGATCTTGCCTATGACTGTGATAGGTTCAACAATCGTTTTGCCCTTTCCTGCTGATTTTACAAGGAATACTTATGTTAAAGCGTCTTCTGTTACTCAGCCTTTTGCCGTTATGCAGCCATGCGGAGGAACTCCCCGCTCCGGTAAAAGCGATCGAAAAACAGGGCATTACAATTATAAAACCCTTTGAGGCGCCGGGGGGAATGAAAGGCTGGCTGGGCAAATACCAGGACATGGGGGTCGCCATCTACCTAACGCCGGATGGTAAACACGCGATCTCCGGCTATATGTATGATGAGAACGGCAGCAACCTCAGCGAGCAGCTGTTTCAGAAAGAACTCTATACCCCGGCGGGACAAGAGATGTGGAAGAAGATGGCCAGCGCCCACTGGCTGCAGGATGGTCGCAAGGACGCCCCTATCGTGCTGTATGTCTTTGCCGATCCCTTCTGTCCCTACTGCAAGCAGTTCTGGCAGCAATCCCGCCCCTGGGTAGAGGCCGGTAAAGTGCAGATCCGCACTCTGCTGGTGGGGGTGATTAAGCCGGAGAGCCCGGCCACCGCCGCGGCGATTCTCGCCAGCAGCGATCCGGCGAAAACCTGGCATGATTACGAGCAATCGAATGGGAAAATGGCTCTGACGATCCCGAAAGCAATTCCGCCGGAGAAAATGAAAATGCTCAACGTCAACCAGCAGCTGATGGACGATCTGGGAGCCAACGTGACGCCGGCGATTTATTATATGAATAAAGATAATATGCTGCAGCAGGTGGTCGGCCTACCGGATAAAGAGAAACTGCATATTATGATGGGTGAAAAAGAGTAATTCCATCCCGCAGTGGCGCCTGGCGGAAGCGACCGCTGGCGCCACCGTCGACGATAAGATATATTAAGCAGAACTTAACTGTATTTGCCAATAGTTAAATTCACACCGCAAATATTAAGGCACAAAACATTATCATTAAGAATATTATAATCCGCACCGGTAATAAACAGGACTGCATTAATGGCAAATCTTTACGATCTGAAAAAGTTCGATTTGAATTTATTGGTTATTTTCGAATGTATCTATCAACATTTGAGCATCAGCAAAGCGGCGGCGATGTTATTTATCACCCCCTCAGCGGTGAGTCAGTCGTTGCAGCGTCTGCGCCAGCAGTTAAACGATCCGCTATTTGTTCGTGTTGGCAAAGGAATGACGCCCACCACCGCCTGCGTCAATCTTCATTATCATCTACAGCAAAATCTGGAGCAGCTGGAAAAAACCATCAATCTTAATAATCGCTCAGAACTGCGTAAACGTATTGTGATATATGGCCCCCCGCTGTTCTGTTCAGTCAATAGCCACGTTATGATTAACCAGCTCTGTCATCAGGCGAACTTGCAAATTGAGCACCATAACCTGACCACCACCGAATCGGCTGAGGAGCTGCTGGCGTATCGCCAGGCGGACCTGGTGTTCACCCGCATGCCCATTACCAACCGCGCCACGATCTGTCAGCCCTATCAGACGGTGCAGACGCTGGCGGTTTGCCGGGCGGGCCATCCGCGACGCGAAACGCTTACCTCGGTAGAGTCACTGGCACAGGAGTTTTTCACTCACTATATTACCAACGATCCCGTTATTCAGCGCGTGCAGCAAAGCAGCATCGCCTGGCTGAATCCGCGCAATATTGCCTTTCGCAGCGACTCTTTTATGACCATTCTTAACATGATTAATAAAACCGACTTAATTGGCTTTTTGCCTTCCTATTTATATGACTTTATCTCACCCACTATGCAGCTTCACGCCATCAACATAGATAATCTTTTTCCGGATATCACGATCTACAT
Source organism: Klebsiella sp. AqSCr (assembly GCF_008452795.1). NCBI lineage: Bacteria > Pseudomonadati > Pseudomonadota > Gammaproteobacteria > Enterobacterales > Enterobacteriaceae > Klebsiella > Klebsiella sp. AqSCr. The sequence goes on along the minus strand of NZ_MJDM01000005.1, from coordinate 3,112,661 downwards.
TAATTACCACCATGCATCTTCGCAAAATCATTTTTTAACTGAATTAATCACCATATTAATGAATGATCGAGAGGCATCACGGCCCAAATTTAATCACAGCGAATAACGCCCTTCTGTTCCCCCGCTGCCAGAAACAATAATCGACCATTAATTTCCTACCCCTCATCGTTTATACTGAGCTAACGGGAATTTTCTACTATTAAAGGATTAATGGTCATGTCGTTTATTAAATATCCCTTACCGGAATCGGTGCTGCAGGCAACTGAGCAGCGGATCCAGTGGGTCATGGATAATTTTTCGCGCATCTGTGTCTCTTTTTCCGGGGGAAAAGACTCCACCGTTATGCTGCATTTAACCGCCCAGGCGGCGCGGTTACAGGGGAAAAAAATCTGCGTGTTGTTTATTGACTGGGAAGCGCAGTTCTCCTGCACCATCGCCCACTGTGAAAAACTGCGTGCGCTGTATGCGGATGTTATCGAAACCTTTTACTGGGTCGCCCTGCCGCTCACCACCCAAAATGCCCTGACGCAGTATAAGCCGCAATGGCAATGCTGGGAGCCCGGAACCGAGTGGGTACGCCAGCCGCCGCCCTGGGCCATTACCCACCCGGGCTATTTTTCATTTTATCAACCCGGAATGAGCTTTGAAGCCTTCGTCAGCCACTTCGCCGAGTGGTTTTCGCAGCGTCGTCCCGCCGCCGTGCTGGTGGGCATTCGCGCCGACGAATCGCTAAATCGCTTTATGACGATTTCTTCACAGCGTAAACAGCGCTTCGCCGACGATAAACCATGGACCACTTCAGCGCCGGGCGGCCACGCCTGGTACATCTACCCGCTCTATGACTGGAAAACCGCCGATATCTGGACCTGGTTTGCCAAAAGCGGCGAGCCCTATAACCCGTTGTACGATCTGATGTATCAGGCCGGGGTGCCGCTGCGCTATATGCGCATTTGCGAACCGTTTGGTCCCGAGCAGCGCCAGGGGCTGTGGCTGTATCACGTGCTGGAACCTGAGCGCTGGGCCGCGATGTGCCAGCGAGTGAGCGGCGCGCACAGCGGCGGGGTCTATGCCGGGCATGATAATCAGTTCTACGGTCATCGGAAAATCGACAAGCCCGACCACCTGACGTGGAAAAGCTACGCCCTGTTCCTGCTCGACAGCATGCCGGAAACCACCGCCGAGCACTACCGCAATAAAATCGCCGTCTACCTGCGCTGGTACCAGAAAAAAGGTATGGAGGATATTCCGGATACCCAACCTGCGGACATTGGCACCAAAGATATCCCATCCTGGCGGCGAGTCTGCAAAGTACTGCTCAATAACGATTACTGGTGCCGTCAGCTTTCGTTTAGCCCAACCAAAAGCAGCCACTATCAGCGCTACCGTAAACGCATGGAAAAACATCGCCAACAATGGGGGATATTATGCAACAACAACTGACGCAGGCGCTGGAAGCTTACCTGCAAAAGCTGGATGACGAGGCGCGCATTGAGGCTATCAACGCGTTTCGCCAGGTGCTCCACCACTACAGCCCCTTCCGCTCGCAGCCCGTCGACTGCGTGCTGTGGGTCAAACAGGAGCTGGTCGCCCCCAACGATTACAACCCGAATAACGTGGCGCCGCCGGAGAAGCGTCTGCTGCAAACGTCGCTGGAGGCCGACGGCTTTACCCAGCCGGTCGTCGTCATCCAGCAACGCCCACAGGCGTATACGATTGTCGATGGTTTTCACCGCCATGAGCTGGCCTGCAGCAAAGCCGCGCTGAAAAAAACGCTAAAAGGCTATTTGCCGGTGACCTGCCTGACGAGTGAAGCTGCCTCGCGTGACGGGCTGATGGCAGCGACCATACGCCATAACCGGGCGCGCGGTCGCCACCAAATCCACGCCATGTCAGAGATCGTCCGCGAGCTGACCCAGCTCGGCTGGACGCCGCAGAAAATCGGCAAAGAGCTGGGGATGGATGCCGATGAAGTGCTGCGTCTGAAGCAAATTAGCGGCCTGACAGAAATGTTCGCCGGCCGCCAGTTCTCCCAGGCGTGGACGATTAAGTAACTACAGCTGGCACAAACGCGCCGCCGCAGCCAGCAGAGTCGCCGGCTGTTTGGCGAAGCACAAGCGGATCAGCTTGTGCGGGAACGGATCGGCGCAGAAGACGGAGAGCGGGATCGCCGCCACGCCGATCTCAGTGGTCAACCAGCGGCAGAAGCTGACATCGTCAAGATCGGAGATGGCGCTGTAGTCCGCCAGCAGGAAATAGGTCCCTTCACAGGGCAGGATTTCCAGCCGGCTTGGGCGCAGCGCTTCAATAAACAGATCGCGACGTTCCCGATAAAACGCCGGCAGCTCACGATAATGCTCCGGCGCTTCGCGCAGCATGTCGGCGATCGCCAGCTGCGCCGGGGTATTCACCGAGAAGGTCAGATACTGGTGCACCTTGCGCAGTTCGGCGCTGATGGCCGCCGGGGCCACGCAGTAGCCGACCTTCCAGCCGGTCATATGAAAGGTTTTGCCAAACGAAGAGACCGCCACCGCCCGCTCGCGCAGCTGTGGATGCGCCAGTACGCTGGTGTGGCCGCCCTCAGCAAAGCAGATATGCTCATAGACTTCATCGCTCAGGACATAGATCTCGCGTTCGGCGATCGCCTGCCACAGGGCGGCAAAATCCTCGCGCTGCCAGACGGTGGCCGAAGGGTTGTGCGGGGTGTTGAGGATCACCAGCCGGGTTTTCTCGCTCAGGGCGGCGGCAAATTGCCGCCAGTCGACGCGAAAATGCGGCGGCTGCAGCGCAATACGACGTAACTCGCCGCCGGCCAGCGCCACCGCAGGGGCGTAGCTGTCATAGCTGGGATCGAAACAGATCACCTCGTCGCCGCGGCGTACCAGGGCGGTGATCGCCGCATACAGGGCCTCCGTCGCGCCGGCGGTGACCGTGATCTCGCTGTTAACGTCGGGCTGGTAACCATACAGCTCCGCCGTCTTCCCGGCGATCGCCTCGCGCAGCGCCGGCACGCCGGTCATCGGGGCGTACTGATTCGCCCCCTGCGCCACGTGGTACGCCAGACGCTCCTGCAGATAGCGCGGGCCGTCAAAATCGGGAAAGCCCTGGGACAGGTTTATGGCCTGATGCTGCTGGGCCAGGGCGCTCATCTGGGTAAAAATCGTGGTGCCGAGCGCAGGAAGTTTACTCTCTGGAATCAAGGGGTTATTGTTCATTCTTTTTATACCGATTGTAATGCTGTTGTTGAAGCCACTATAACACGATGTTAATATTTGGCAATCAAGACGCTTAGACGTCTAAATGCTAATGTTATTCCACGCTACGCCCACTCTGGAGAAACCATGATCCGCGCCATCGTGACCGACATAGAAGGCACCACCAGCGATATCCGCTTTGTGCATAACGTGCTGTTCCCCTACGCCCGCGAACGACTGGCCGGCTTTGTGACCGCTCAGCAGCACGCTGAACCGGTCAAAACCATTCTCGACAACCTGCGCCGCGAAACAGACGCCCCCGCCGCCAGCACCGCCGACCTTATCACTACCCTCTTCGCCTTTATGGATGAAGACCGTAAATCCACGGCGCTGAAGGCGCTGCAGGGGATCATCTGGCGTGACGGCTATCTCAACGGCGACTTTACCGGCCATCTCTACCCGGACGTACTGCCGGCGCTGGAGCAATGGAAAGCGCAGGGTATTGATCTGTATGTATATTCCTCAGGCTCGGTGGCTGCGCAGAAATTGTTATTTGGCTACAGCGATGAAGGTGATATTACTCATCTGTTCACGGGCTATTTCGATACCCTGGTAGGCGCCAAACGTGAGGTGCAGTCCTACCGTAACATTGCTGAACACCTGGGCCATGCCCCTGGCACCATCCTGTTCCTGTCGGATATCCATCAGGAACTTGATGCCGCCGAGGCCGCGGGTTTGCGCACTGTGCAGCTGGTACGCGGCGACCGCGACCCGGCGAGCCACCATCCTCAGGTTCAGCGTTTTGACGACATTCATCCGGAGCAGATCCCAGCATGAGCGCATTAACTCTTTTTTCCGTGACCGATCCGCAAACGCCGGTCTGGCACAGCACCGACGCCAAAGCGATTCAGGATCAACTTAACGCCAAAGGCGTCCGCTTCGAGCGCTGGCAGGCCGACCGCGACCTCGGCGCAAATCCCAGCCCAGAAACGGTGATTGCCGCCTATCAGCATGCGATTGATAAACTGGTCGCCGAAAAGGGCTACCAGAGCTGGGACGTCATCAGCCTGCGCGCCGATAACCCGCAAAAAGAGGCGCTGCGGGAAAAGTTCCTGAACGAGCACACCCATGGCGAAGACGAGGTCCGGTTTTTTGTCGAGGGCGCTGGCCTGTTTTGCCTGCACATTGGCGACGAGGTGTTCCAGGTGCTGTGCGAAAAGAACGATCTGATTTCGGTTCCTGCCCACACTCCGCACTGGTTTGATATGGGATCAGAACCGAACTTCACCGCCATTCGCATTTTTGATAACCCGGAAGGCTGGATCGCTCAGTTTACCGGTGACGATATCGCCAGCGCCTACCCGCGGCTGGCGTAACGTCAAACTGTCGTCAGTCTAAAACCGCCAGGCGCGGGCTTTGCCGGAGGCGGCGCATACCGCGCCTTCTCCGGGCTACCCGCCCCGCCGCCGGCGAGCGCCAACGCCTAAACTTCAATAAATTTCGGCGGATCAAAGGCAGTGATCGGCGGCAGCTCCTCTCGCCACGGGGCGATCTCCACCCAACAGCTCTGGGCGCTACAGCCCTGCCCCAGGCGCGAACTGCCGCGATCCTCGGTTAATACGTTGGGATTACCGTGCTTATCGAGCGACCGTTCTTCCTTCGGATCCAGCGGGTCATACCAGGCGCCGGTGGACATCTGTACCACGCCGGGCAAAATCTGCTCGCTCAGGTGCACCCCCGCCAGAATTGCCCCGCGGTCGTTATAGACTTTCACCACGCTGCCTTCGCGGATATCCCTTGCCTGCGCATCGCTCGGATGCATCCACAGCGGCTCGCGTCCCTGAACTTTCGTCGCCCGGCTGACGCTGCCGTGGTCGTACTGACTGTGCAGGCGGGCGCGCGGCTGGCTGGAGAGCAGATGAAGCGGCCAGCGCGCCGCCTCCTGCCGCTGGCGGGCGGCCTCCTGTTCATCCCACCACGGATGGCCAGGGCATTCGCGATAGCCAAACCCGGCGACGGTGGCGGAAAAGAGTTCAATTTTGCCGGAGGGGGTGGAGAGCGGATAGCGCTGCGGATCGGCGCGAAAATCGGCGAGAAAAATTTGCGGCCGCTCCGGCGCGCTGTATTCCAGCACCCCTTGCTGCCAGAAGTCATCGAACGAGGGCAGCGCAATACCCTCCTCCTGCGCCCGCGGTCTTGACTCCTCATAGTGATGACGTAGCCACTGCCCGGCGTCACGCCCTTCGCTGAACGCTTCCCCGAAGCCCAGCCGCCCGGCCAGATCGCAGAAAATGGCGTAATCGTCACGCGCTTCGCCCACCGGCGGGATCTGCGCGCTCATGGCGATCATAAACCCGTCGTGACCGCCGCTGCCGATATCCTCTCGCTCCAGCGAGGTGGTGGCCGGCAGAACGATATCGGAGAATTTGGCCTGCGCGGTCCAGTACTGCTCATGCACCACCACCGTCTCCGGGCGGCGCCAGGCCTCGCACAGTCGGTTGATGTCCTGATGATGATGAAACGCATTGCCTCCCGCCCAGTAGACTAAACGGATATCGGGATAGCGCCGCTGCTGACCGTCGAACTCATAGGTTTCTCCCGGGTGCAGCAGCATATCGGACAGCCGCGCCACCGGGATAACGCTGTCCACCGCATTCTCCCCGGCGGGTAAGCGTGGGCCGGAAAACGCTTTTCGCACCGCGCCCGCCAGGTTGGTGCAGGCGTAGCCAAACCCGAGGCCGCCGCCCGGGGTGCCGAGCTGTCCCAGCAGCGCGGTCAGGGCCACCGTCGCCCAGTAGGCCTGCTCCCCTTGACGGGCGCGCTGGATAGACCAGGAGATATTCACCATCGTCCGGTGGCGGGCCATCTCCCGCGCCAGGTCGGCGATGCGCTGGGCGTCCAGGCCGGTAATCGCCGCCGCCCACGCCGGGGTTTTCGCTACGCCATCGTGCTCGCCCAACAGATAAGCGCGATAGGGGGCAAACCCGACGGTATGGCTGGCAACAAACGCCTGGTCGTAGAGAGACTCAGCGATCAGCACATAGCTCAGGGCCAGCAGCAGTGCGGTATCGGTGCCCGGCCGAATGGCCAGCCACTCGGCTTCGGGCACCGCGCTGAGGTCATTGCGCACCGGACTGATATTGATAAACCGGGTGCCGTTGGCCTGCATCTTATCCAGCCAGTACTGGAGCATATGGTCATTGGCGCCACCGCCGTTGACCTGGGCATTGCGCAGCGGCAGACCACCAATGGCGACAAACAGCTGACACTCCCGGGCCAGCTCGGAAAAATGGGTATGCTGCCGGTGCAGCGGGCTCAGCGGCCCGAGAATATGCGGCAGAATACGCTCGCCCGCGGCGCTGCTATAGGTATTGGTGCTGGCGGTGTACCCGCCAAAGCCCTTGAGAAAGCGGTGCAGCTGGCTCTGCGCATGGTGAAAGCGTCCAGCGCTGGCCCAGCCGTAGGAGCCGCCGTAGATCGCCTCATTGCCGCAGCGCGCCTTGACCGAGCGCAGCTCGCGCGCCAGCAGGTCCAGGGCCACCTCCCAGCTGACTTCGACAAAGGGCTCTTTACCTCGCCCTTCTCGTGACGCCGGCCCGTGCTGGAGATAGCCGGCGCGCACCGCCGGACGGCGAATGCGCGTTTGGCTGGTCACCGCGTCGGGAAGCGACTGGCCGATGCGTGAGGGATTTTTATCCCAGGGCACCGGCTTAACCGCCACGATCTCGCCCTCACTGCTCTCCACCTGCCAGGTTCCCCAGTGCATCACCGTATAATTATGCTGTTTCTTCATAGCGCCCGCGTTCTTCTCAGCTTAAGGTTCATTACAATAAAGCGGGGAAATAGGGTAATAATCCTTACCCGGCCAGACATTGCTCTGCTAAAAAAAGCTTTAGCCCGCGCAATCTTCTTTTTTTCTCTGTAGACGCCGTATTTCCCATGCACTCACAATATTAAGAAAATTGTCTTTATCCGCTAAATAAACACGGAATAAGTCAAAAATAAAACCACAAAATAAAAAGGTCTATCCGCCATCATGAAATATTTTCAGGTTCCTCATGACAAAATAAACTTTTTCTCTGACGTTTCTGCGATATAACATTCCTGGCATAACTTAGACTTATTTTGTATTTGAGGTGGCGAGGTGCTTCTTGTCATGCTACCGGTCCGCAACCACCTTCATCACAGGATCATAATAACAATGTCGCAGAAAAGAAAATTATTGCCTGCCGCGCTGGGACTGCTTTCCCTTGCCTCGCTGAGCGTCGCTGCCGCAGACGCCCTCTCCTTACAGGGAAAAACCATTGGCGTTGCCGTGGTCGGCACTCAGCATTTCTGGGATCGCGAGGCCTTTAAAGGCGCGACAGAGGAGGTGGAGAAGCTGGGGGGCAAAGTCATTGGCGTCGATGGCGGCCGCGATAATCAGGTGCATGCCAATAACCACGATATTTTACTGTCACGCAAGGTGGACGCGGTAATTAGTATTCTCGGCGATAGCGCCGTCGAACCAAAATTTAAAGCATTGCGTGATGCCGGTATCCCGGTATTTACCGTAGATCATGTTTCTCAATATTCGGTCAACAATACTACTTCCGATAACTACACCTTAGGCTCAACCATCGGCCGCTACATGGCGGATGAATTAGGCGGCAAAGGCAACGTCGCCGTATTTAACGCCTTCTCCAGCGCGCTGCGTATTTGCGGAATTCGCTACGATCAGTGGAAATATGTCCTTAAGGATTATCCGGATATTCATATTATCCAGCCCGAGCTCGCGGAACAGTTCGCCAACTCGCCGGAAGACGCGCGCAAGAAAACCCTCGAATTACTCAGCCAGTATCCGAAAGGTAAACTGGACGCCATCCATGTCGCCTGCTGGGATCAACCGGCCATCGGCATCGTCCAGGCGCTGGAAGAGACCGGTCGCGATAAAGACGTGAAAGTGACGGCCATCGACGCCGGTCCGGAGACCCTGGAGATCATGGCGGAGCCCGGCAGCCCGTTCGTGGCTAACGTCGCGCAGCAGCCGCATCTGATCGGCCAGACCTCGGCTGACAACGTGGCCCGCTACTTTGCCGGCCAGAAACTACCGGTGCAAACCTTTATTCCGGTGGTTCCGGTGAAAGGTCCGCAGGAAGCGAAAGCGGTGTATAAACAGTTGGGATACGGCGAGCTGCAGTGATTAATCAACATCCTGGCGGGGAACGCCCCGCCGCTGGTCTGGTCATGGAGCAGATCGGTAAACGTTTTGCCAGCGTCACCGCGCTTAATGCGGTTACCCTGCGCCTCAATCCGGGGGAGATTCATGGCCTGATTGGCGAGAACGGCGCCGGTAAATCGACGCTGATCAAGATCCTCGCCGGTGTCTATCAGGCCGACAGCGGCAGCGCCACCCTCGACGGTCACCCGCTGCCCCTCGGCAATCCGGCAGCCATCGAAGCCGCCGGCATCCGCGTTATCCACCAGGAGTTGAACCTGATCCCGCACTTTACCGTCGCGGAATCGGTGTTTCTGGGCCAGGAGTATCGCACCCGCTGGGGGGCGCTGGATCGCCGACGGATGAAGGCCGCCACGGCGCAATTTTTCCAGCAAAACTGGCAGCTGGCGATCGACCCCGAACGGCTGGTGCGCGACCTGAGCCTGGCCGAGCGCAAGCTGGTGCAGATTGCCCGCGCGCTGATCGACGGCGCAGCGCGGCTGGTGGTGTTCGACGAACCCACCGCCCCCCTGGAGGCGCAGGAGGCCAGTCTGGTCTCCTCCGCTATCCTGCGCCTGCGCGACCAGGGCATTGCCATTCTGTATATTTCCCACTACCTCAATGAGATAGCCACCCTCTGCGACCGCGGCACCGTACTGCGCAACGGGGAAGTGATCGGCTACCCGGACCGCGACCTGCTGCAAAATACCGAGGCGCTGATCGCCATGATGGTCGGCCGGGAAATCGACCAGCTGTATACTCCGCGCCAGCGCCCGGCGGCAGACACCGGGGCGACCCCGCTGCTCTCGGTGCGCCAGCTGAGCGACGGGCGGCAGCTGCAGGATCTCTCTTTTGATATTCAGCCGGGCGAAATCGTCGGCGTCGCCGGCCTGCTGGGCGCCGGACGCGATGTGCTGGTCGACCTACTCTACGGCTTACGCCCGGCGGAACGCGGCACCATCCACCTCGAGGGCCGGCCGCGGCGCATTCGTACGCCAAAGCAGGCGATCCGCGCCGGCATGGCGCTGGTGCCGCGCGACCGCCGCCATCAGGGGCTGATCCTGCCCTTCACCACCGCCGACAATATTAATCTCGCCTCGCTGCCGGAGACCGCCACCTTTGGCTGGGAGCGGCGGGGTATCGCCGAGCAGAAAGCGCGCGACTGGATAGAACAGCTGGCGATCCGCCCGGGACGCCCGGGGCTGCCGGTACGCTACATGAGCGGCGGTAATCAGCAAAAAGCGATCCTCGCCCGCTGGCTGGGGACCGATGCCCGGCTGTTTATTCTCGATGAACCCACCCTGGGGGTCGATATCGGCGCCCGCCGGGATATTTATCAACGTACGCGCCAGCTGGCCGATCAAGGACGGGCGGTGCTGGTCTCCTCCAGCGACGCCCCCGAACTGCTCGGACTATGCGACCGGATCCTGGTCCTCTGGCGCGGCGCGCTGGCGGCCAATCTGCCCACCCGCGGGCTAACGCTGGACGCTCTGCTGGTGGCGATCAACGGCGGACAGGAGCCTTCACCATGAGTACTGCTATCCAGCGTCGCGGCCGTCCGGGCCTGGCGACGCTGATTGAAAAATTTCCCCTGATCCTGTTTCTGGCGCTGCTGGTATGGCTGAGTGTACAGTCGCCCTACTTTCTCAGCTGGCAAAATATCAGCCTGATGCTGGTCCAGAGCGTTCCGCTGGCAATCCTCTGTTTCGGCCTGGTCTGCGTTATCGCCGTGGGCGGGGATGATGTGGTCTCCGGCGGCATCGACCTCTCCCTGCCGGCGACGGCGGTGCTCGGCGTCGCGCTGCTCAGCCTCGGGCTGGCCGAATGGCACACGCCATATCTCCTGCTGCTGGCGCTGCTGGCGGCGGTTTGCCTGCTGTGCGGGGCGATCAACGGCTTGCTGGTGCTGGCGGCCGGCCTGCCGCCGCTGCTGGCCACCCTCTCGACCTCGGTGGCGTTTACCGGTCTGACAGATCTGTTGACCGGCCAGCGGCGCATCGCGGTCAGCGATCCGCTGATGGTCGCCTTTCGCGACAACAGCGTGCTGGGCCTGCCCTGGCCGCTGGTCTACCTGCTGGGGGTGTTTATCCTGTTCCAGTTCCTGCTCCACCACTCCCGCTTCGGCCAGCATGTGCAGGCGGTGGGCGGCAACCGCGATATGGCGCAGATGAGCGGCCTGAACGTGCGCCGCTTGACCCTGCTGGTCTGGCTGTTAGCGGGCATTGCCGCCGGGCTGGCTATTCTGCCGCTGCTCAGCCAGGGCTCCGGCAGCTCCAGCGGGACGGCCACGCCGCTGCTGCTGGAGACCGTGCTGGCGACCTTTATCGGCGCCGCCTTCTCGCGCCGTCGGGTGGTCACCATCTGGGGCGCGCTGCTGGGGGCAATCCTGGTCAACGCCCTCTCTAACGGGCTCGGCCTGCTGGGGGTCAATATCTTCTGGATGGGCGCCATTAAAGGCGGCCTGATCCTGGTGGTGCTGGCGGCCTCGGCGGTCAGACACAAAGGAGGCGAGGCATGAGTCAAATCACCCTGAAAACCTCTGCGTCGGCGGAACAGACGGCCAGCAGCCCGCTGGCCTGGCTGTCGCGGGCCGGATTTGGCGTCATCACCCTGCTGGCCATCGCCCTGTTTGGCTGGGCGAATCCGGTATTTTTAACCGTGGATAACTGGGCCAACCTGCTGCAGGGCAGCGCGATCCTGCTGATTGTGGCGATGGCGATGACCCTGATCGTCAGCGCCGGGGCGATTGATCTGTCGGTGGGCGTCGCGCTCGATTTCGGCGCCGCCTTCGCCCTCGTCGCCCTGAAAACCTGGCATCTGCCGTGGCAGGCCGCGGTGGGCTGCGCTCTGCTCGGCGGCGTGCTGATTGGCCTGCTCAATGCCTTTCTGATCCTCATCTGCCGGATCCGCCCCTTCCTCGCCACGCTCGGCACCTGGTTTATCGCCAGCAGCGCCGAGCGCATCTATACCGACGGCGGCGGCGCGATAGCCTATCGGCGGATGGCCCCGGAGTATCACGACCTGGCGGTGGGCAACCTTGGTGGGATCCCCACGCCGGTAGCGATCGTGCTGGCGCTGTGGCTGGCGGCCTGGCTGGTTACCGAGCGCACCCTGTGGGGCAAATATGTCCGCGCCATCGGCCAGAACAGCGAAGCGGCGCGTATCGCCGGGATCCGCGATCGCCTGACCATGCTCGGCGTGCTGGTGACCGCCTCGGCGCTCTGCGCCGTCGGCGGGGTGATCCTCTCCGCCAACCTGCGGCAGTTTACCCCGCTGGCCGGGCAGTCTTACCTGATGGACGCCATTGCGGCAGTATTTATCGGCACTGCCTTTACCCGTCTGGGCCGGGTCAGCATCCTCGGCACCCTCGGCGGCGTGCTGTTCCTTGCCATTATTGATAACGGCCTGAACCTGATGGGGCTCAATTATCTGGTGAAGGACGCGCTGGTCGGCGTGATTCTGGTGGTGGCCCTCGCCCTATCCTTCTGGCAGGCGCGCCTGCGCCAAACGCATCGCTAAACGGGAGAACGATGGCAACCTTTGACGCCGTATTTGTCGGCCTGACTATTCTGGATATCGCCGGGCGCCCGGTGGTGGCGATCCCGCCGCGCGGCGGCGTCGCCTTTATTGAGCAAATTCGTCTCAACCCCGCCGGCACCGCCGCCGGGGCTAATATCAACGCCGCGAAGCTCGGGATCCGCACCGCAGCGGTGGCCTGCCTGGGCGAAGATGAAAAGGCCGACTTTATCCTCGCCAGCTATGCCCGGCTGGGCATCGACTGCTCGCTTATCCAGCGCACCGCGCTGAAGGAGACCTCGGCGACGATCCTGCCGATTCGCCCCAACGGCGAACGTCCGGCCCTGCACTGCCGGGGCGCGTCTGACGCCCTGTTTGTCAGTGAAGCGGAATTTGACGCCGTCCTTGACTGTCGTTTCCTGCATCACGGCGGGACCGGGCTGCTGGCGGCAATGGACCAGGGACAGAGCGCGCGGCTGTTGCAGGCGGCCAAAGCGCGCGGAGTCACCACCAGCTTTGACCTTATCGCCCCGAATGAAGAGACCCTCGAACTACTGCGGCCCCTGTTGCCGTCGGTGGATTATTTCATGCCTTCGCTGGAGGAAGCCGCCGTTCTCTCCGGAGAGACGCAGCCGGAGGCCATCGGCCGCTTCTTCCTGGCGCTCGGCGTGGGCACCTGCATTCTGAAAGACGGCGAGAACGGCTCCTGGCTTATCGGCCGCGATGGCGGGCCGCAGCATATTGCGCCGTGGCCGGTCGAGGCGGTGGATACCACCGGCTGCGGCGACAGCTACTGCGGCGGGTTTATTGCCGCGCTGGCGCGCGGACTCAGCGTGAAAGCAGCGTGTGACGTCGCCTCGGCGGTGGCCGCGCTGGTGGCGACCGGGATGGGATCGGATGCCGGGGTAGTGGACTGGGAACAGACCCAGGCTTTTATGGCGGCCCATCGCCCCTGACGATGGACCCGCGCCGCTGCAGAATGCGGCGGCGCAAGCGGCTTAACGCCACTGGTACAGCAGCGGCTCCCCGGCGACATAGCGCTGAAGATCGGCGGCAATCATCGCCGTGTGTTTGGCGATACTCTCCCGGGTGGCTCCGGCGATATGCGGCGTGATAATCACGTTATCGAACTCGATGACAAAAGGATGATCGCGCCACAGCGGTTCGCGGTGATAGACATCCAGCGCCGCGCCGCCCAGCGGGCCGTGGCGCAGGGCATCAATCAGCGCTGCCTCGTCGACCACCGCCGCGCGAGAGGTATTGATCAGCAGCGCGCCGGGCTTCATGCTGTTTAACAGCGCGGCATTCACCAGCCCGTCGCTGTGCGGCCCGCTGCTCAGGTGCAGGCTGACGATATCCGCCTCGCGGAACAGCGCCTCCAGGGTCGTTTTCTGTAGCCCTGGCTCATTGATATCCTCTGCGGCGACGAACGGATCCACCACCAACACCGCCATGCCGAACGCCCGGGCGATACGCGCCACCCGGCGGCCAATGTTGCCATACCCCACCAGCCCCAGCGTTTTATTGCGCAGTTCACTGCCTTTAAACACTTCATAGGGGCTTTCCGGGCTCACGTCCCAGACCACATCCCGCCGCAGACCCTGCTGAGTGGCGGCGGTGGCATTGTCAGCCTGCGTGAATTCCCCCCGCTTCAGCGCCGCATGGGATTGCGGAATATGGCGCGCCAGGCTGAGCATCAGGCCAAGCGTCAGCTCCGCGGCGGCATCGGCATTGCGCCCCGGGGTGTAGAGCACCCGGATGCCGCGCGCCTGGGCGGCCTGGGTATCAATATTCACCGGATTCGCGCGGGTGCAGGCGATCACCTGCAGGCGCGGACAGGCGGCCATCACCGCGTCCGTCACCTCATCATAGCTGGTCACCAGCACCTCGGCGTCGTGGGCCAGCTCAATCAGCTGACCGGCGCTGAGTTTCGGTTTGCCCAGCGCCCACCCCTCCACCAGCAGCTCGCCCAGCTGGTGGAAGGCGCTAAGGTCGCCAGCATGCTCGGCGGTAAAAACGATTTTCATGGTTGTAGGTCCTGAGAAAGAGGTTGAAGGGCGGCCTGTCTGGCCTGCCATACCGGCAGCATCTGCTCGCGCAGCAGGCGGTAAACGGGATACAGCGCCGCGTAGCGGGCATGCGCCTGAGGGCGCGGCTGATAGCGGGTCTGCGCCAGCGGAGGCGTCTCGGCCAGCGCCGCGACGCTACGGGCCGCCAGGATCGCCGCGCCGCGCGCGCTCAGTTCGTTAAAGGCGCTGGAGACCACCGTGCGTCCGGTACAGTCGGCGATAATCTGCAGCCAGGTCGCCGAGGCTGCGCCGCCGCCGGTCAGATACAGCTCGCCGCCCTGCGGATAACCCTGCAGCGCATCGACAATGGCGAAGGCCAGGCCTTCAAACACCGCGCGCTGCAGTTCGGCGCGGGTGGTGTGCGGGCTAATGCCGAAAAAGCCGGCCCGCGCGTCCGGGCTGTAAAACGGCGCACGTTCGCCATTGAGGTACGGCTGCCAGAAGACGCCGCCGCTGCCTGGCTCCACCGCCGCGATCGCCTGCTCCAGGTGCCCCAGATCGGCGTCCAGCGAAATATGCTGCTGCAGCCAGTCAATGTTTGGCGTACCGGCCTGCATCGGAAACAGGGAGATCACCTGTCCGGCTTCGGTATGGGTGACAAAGCGCGTCGCCTCGTTCACCGTCTGCGGGCCGCGGCAGACGATCCCGGTGCAGCAGGTGGTGCCGAGGATCGTGTAGATATCCCCTTCGTTGACCGCGCCGCAGCCCAGCGCGGCGCTACAGACATCCAGCGCCCCGGCGGCCACCGGCGTCGCGGCGGGCAGCCCGGTCAGCGCCGCCACCGCGTCGCTCAGCGTGCCGGCCAGGGCATCCGGGGCCAGCAGCGGGGGAAACAGCGGCAGCAGTTCGTTCAGCCCCATCTCGTTCATCACCACCGAGGACCAGCTGCCGGTCTGCTGATTGAGTAACGAGCTGCTGGCGTCCGTCAGCTCCAGCGCCGCCACGCCGGTCAGGCGAAAGCGGATCCAGTCCTTGGCGAAAAACAGATAGCGCGCGGCCGCCAGCCGCGCCGGCTGATACTGTTTCAGCCAGTACAGCTGCAGGCTGGTATTGCAGGGCTGCAGGTGGGTGCCGGTATCGGCGAAATAGCGGCGGTCGAAGCCGGGTCGGCGCAGCAGGTCGCTCATTAGCTCGTGGCTGCGGGTATCGCTCCACAGGATCCCCGGGCCCACCGGTTCGCCCTGCTCATCGCTGAGCCAGACCCCCTCCCCTTGCCCGGCGAGGCCGATAGCCCGCAGCCGCCCCGCCTGTAGCGCCGGATGGCGGGCAATCTGGCGCAGAATAGCCAGCACCGAATGCCACAGCTGGGTCATATCCTGTTCCGCGTAGCCATTGGCCGACAGGCGGGGTGAGGTATTTTCCGCGGCGCTGGCGCAGGCGGTGAAATGCTGATCAAACAGCACCGCTTTCACCCGCGAGGTGCCAATATCGATACCAAGATAAAAATCCATACCTGCTCCGGCTCAGGGCTCGTAGCGGCGGCGCATCAGCTCGCACTCGAACAGGAACTCCAGCCCCTCCAGTTGACGGCGGGCCTCCTGAATATCTTTCCCCCAGCAGGTCAGGCCGTGGCCGCGCAGCAGAAAGCCGTAGCGCAGCGGGCGGGTTTGCGCATAA
Organism: Klebsiella sp. AqSCr; assembly: GCF_008452795.1. Taxonomy (NCBI): domain Bacteria; kingdom Pseudomonadati; phylum Pseudomonadota; class Gammaproteobacteria; order Enterobacterales; family Enterobacteriaceae; genus Klebsiella; species Klebsiella sp. AqSCr. The sequence continues at coordinate 3,097,071 of NZ_MJDM01000005.1, read as the reverse complement.
TCGGCAATCCGCGCCGCCAGGGCGTCAATATCCTGGTCATTATCGAAGATGGCGATCGGAACGGTATCGAGATGGCTATGCTGCCCGCTAAGGGTTTTCTGCATTTCATACCCCTGCAGCGCCAGCGTGTCGCTTTTTTCGATGCGCGACAGCACAGTGGCGTTGACGGTATGCACATGCAGCACCACGTTGGCTTCCGGGAACAGGCGATACACCAGGGTGTGCAGACCGGTCTCGGCCGACGGCTTCCGTCCGGAAGGCGCCTGGTTGGTGGCGATCTCAACCTGCAGAAAATCCTCGGTTGTCAGGCTGCCTTTGTCGCGGCCCGACTCGCTTAGCCAGCACCAGGTATCATCCTGACGCACCGACATATTGCCGCCGGTCGCCGGCGCCCAGCCTTTCGCGCCGATCCAATGACAGGTGGTGACCAGTTGCGCGAGTCTTTCTTGCCACATAGCAGTTCCTTAGGTTAGCGATGATTTATTTAGCCGTCTAAATGGCTATTTATCCGATACTAACACCGCTAACCGGAGGGGACAATATTTCAGGAAACACACACAAGACAAATGGTTATATCATAAAAGCATATTAAATAACCTTTATTCACAGTGATTTAACCAACCGTTTTCAGTACACCACTATTCTCCACTACTCTCTGGCCAAAAACAGGCGGATCGTCCTGGCTAAAATTCTCCTCCGGCGCCAGGGATGCGCTCACCGCCCTCCTCTGCCCTGGACTGGTGCAAAACCTGGCAGGATGCACAGTAGAATGGCATTACCCGTCCGGGATCCTTCAATAAATGTGCATGTTGCACACCGCGCGCTATTCCCCGTGCCCGGTTTTTCCTGGCACATCTCTTGCTACTTCCGGCTATCACCGCCCATCTACCAGCCAGAGGTTCCAGGATGTCAAACAGCAATGATTTTCCCCTCGTCGAAGCGCCCGCCGCCGGACGCAAAGGCGTATTTTCCATCGCCATGGTGTTGTTCAGCTTTACCTTTTTCACCGGCACGATGTTCGCCGGCGGTAAACTCGGCGTCTCCTTTTCCATCGTCAATCTGCTGTGGATAGCCGTCATCGGCAACGCCTTGCTGGCCCTCTATGCCGCGTCGCTGGGCTGGATCGCCGCGCGCAGCGGCCTGAATACGGTGCTGATGGGCCGCTTCTGCTTCGGGGAGATTGGCAGCAAGCTGGCCGATTTTATTCTTGGCTTTGCCGAGCTGGGCTGGTACGCCTGGGGCACCGCCACGGTCGCTATCTCGTTGGTGAAGATCCTCGCTCTGCCCGAGGCGCTGACCCAGCCGTTGATGGTGCTGTTTGGTATTCTGTTCTGCGTCACCGCGCTGGTGGGCTACAAGGGGCTGGACGCGCTGTCGCGCCTGTCGGTGCCATTGATGTTTGTGCTGCTGATGGTCTCCATGTATCTGGCGCTGCACCACGCCGGCGGCTGGCAGGCGATGACCCGTATTGCGCCGAGCGACACCATGACCTGGTCGGCGGCCATCACCATGGTCTTCGGCACTTTCGCCAGCGGCGCCACCCAGGCGACAAACTGGACCCGGCTGGCCAACTCCAGCCGGACCGCCATTCTCGCCAGCATGGGCAGCTTCCTCATCGGCAACGGGCTGATGATCGTCGCCGGCGCCTGGTGCGCTATCGTCTATCAACAGGCCGATATCGTTGAAGTGCTGATCCTGCAGGGGCTGTCGGTGGCCGCGGTGATCATGCTCTGTCTCAACCTGCTGACCATCCAGGGCCCCACCATCTATAACGTCTCCGCCGCCGCCTGCCATCTGCTGCGCAGCGAACGTCGCCGGACGCTGACCCTCGCCGCCGCCGGGGTGGGCATTGTGCTGGCCATTGGCGGGATGTACGAAATGCTGATCCCCTTCCTCGTGCTGCTGGGCAGTATTATTCCACCCATCGGCGGGGTGATCCTCGCCGACTACTGGTTCGCCCGCGGCGGGCGCTATCCCCTGCTGCAGAACGCCCGCCTGCCGCGTTTTAACTGGCTGGGACTCGGCGCCTACGCCGCCGGCGCGGTGGTGGCCTATCTTTCACCGTGGATCGCGCCGCTGGTGGGGATCTCCGTCTCCGCGCTGGTCTATATCGCCCTGACTCTGCTAAGCAAACGCCAGCCTGCCGCCGTCGCGGAGCAGGAGCCATGAGCCTGACGGTCAGCGAACTGCTGGCCCTTGAGGGACTCTCCGCCCTGCGTCTGCGGGCGGGAAAGCAAGGGCTGCAGCGGGCCGTACGCTGGTACTACGTGGCGGAAAATGAACATATCGCCGAGTGGATCATGGGCGGCGAGCTGGTGTTTATCACCGGCATCAACCATCCCCGGGATGAAGCCAACCTGATCCAGTTGCTGATGGAGGGCAAACAGCGCGGCATCGCCGGGATGGTGATCCTCACCGGCGAGGCCTATATCCACGCCATTCCCGCCACGCTGATCGCCCTTGCCGACGAGCTGGGCATGCCGCTGATCGAGCAGCCCTACCTGCTGAAGATGGTGATTGTCACCGAGCGCATCGGCACCGCGCTGGTCCGCAGCGAAAACGTCCTGCAGTCGCAGCGCGACATTCTGATGCAGCTGGTCACCGGCGACTATCCGGACCTGCAGATGCTCCATCAGCGCGCCCTGCACCAGCAGCTCGATTTTACCCGTCCGCTGCGGCTGGCGGCGCTGCGTCTGGAGGGGTTGTCCCGCCTGTTTCGCCAGTTCCCGCCCGAGCAGGCCGAAGCCTGGCTGCTGCAGGCCCACCGCAGCGTGCGTCAGCAGCTGCAGCAGCAGCTCAACCAGCAGGGCAATTCCTTTCCGCTGCTGGAGCGCAGCAACATGTTCCTTTTCCTGCTGCCGGATGAGGAGGGGGAAGGCTTTCAGCAGAAAAAATGGCTACAGCAGTGGCTGCAGGCGCTGGCGGACGGAGAGGAGAGTTTGTCGCTGCTCTGCGGCCTCTCCGCGCCGGTCAGGCAGCTGCAGGGCTACCCGCGGGCGCTGTCGCAGGCGCGCCAGGCGCTGGATCTGTGCGATACCCTGCGGCCGACCCAGCGCATCAGCGACTATCAGCAGCTGGGGTTTATCAAACTGCTGTCCGCGGTCAGCGACCCGGCGCTGCTCAACGATTTTATGCACGACACCCTCGGCTGCCTGATCGAGCCGGGCCGTAAAGCGCCGTGGCTGCTGCTGGAGACCCTCGAGACGCTGCTGCAGGAGAACGGCAACGTGGTGCGGGCCGCCGACCGGCTGGGTCTCCATCGCAACACGTTGCATCAGCGCATCCAGCGCATTGAAAAACTGACCGGCTACCCGGTCAGCCACCCTCAGTTTCATCTCAACGCCTCGGTCGCGCTGGTGATCTGGCGTTTATCGCAAAACCATTTACAGGACCCACCATGAAAATTATTAACGCTCGCCTGCGCCGCCAGGAGGCGCTGTTTACTCTTGACCTGCAGGACGGGATGATTCACCGCATCACCGCCCAGGCCGCGATGCAGACTGCCGACGCAGGGGATATCGACGCCCAGGGCCGGCTGGCGATCCCGCCCTTCGTCGAGCCGCATATCCATCTTGACGCCACCCTCACCGCGGGCGAGCCGGAGTGGAACCGCAGCGGCACCCTGTTTGAAGGCATCACCCGCTGGAGCCAGCGCAAAGCGAGCATTACCCCGGAGGACACCCGCCAGCGGGCGCTGAAAACCATCGGCATGCTGCGCGACTTCGGCGTCCAGCACGTCCGGACCCATGTGGATGTCACCGATCCGTCGCTGGCGGCCCTGAAGGCGTTGCTGGCGGTGAAACAAGAGGCCGCCGATCTCATCGATCTGCAGATTGTCGCCTTTCCGCAGGAGGGAATCGAATCGTATCCCAACGGCCGGGAGCTGATGACGCGCGCCATCGAGATGGGCGCCGACGTGGTGGGCGGCATTCCGCACTATGAGAACACCCGCGACAAAGGGGTCAGCTCGGTGATGTTTTTGATGGACCTCGCCCAGCGTTACGGCCGCCTGGTGGATGTCCACTGCGATGAAATCGACGATCCGCAGTCGCGTTTCCTCGAAGTGCTGGCGGAAGAGGCGCGGGTGCGCGGCATGGGGGCGCAGGTCACCGCCAGCCACACCTGCGCGATGGGCTCTTATGATAACGCCTACTGCTCAAAGCTGTTTCGCCTGCTGAAAGCCTCAGGCATCAACTTCATCTCCTGCCCGACCGAAAGCATTCATCTGCAGGGCCGGTTTGACAGCTGGCCGAAACGGCGCGGCGTCACCCGGGTGGCGGAGCTGGATCGCGCCGGCATCAATGTCTGCTTTGCCCAGGACTCGATTCAGGATCCGTGGTACCCGCTGGGGAACGGCAATATCCTGCGCATTCTGGATGCCGGACTGCACATCTGCCATATGCTCGGCTATGACGATCTGCAGCGCTGTCTCGACTTTGTCACCGACAACAGCGCCCGGGCGCTGTGTCTGGGCGATAACTACGGCCTCGCCGAAGGCCGCCCGGCGAACCTGCTGATCCTCGATGCGGAAAACGACTACGAGGCCGTCCGTCGTCAGGCACGGGTGCTGACCTCCATTCGCCACGGCAAGGTGATTTTGCAGCGTGAGGTGGAGCACATCCGTTACCCGGCATAGGGCGCAAGGCGCTGCGCGACGACGCCTTTCTGTGATACCTTTTCAGGCAGTGTGCGTGACCGACGCCCGCCCGGGCGTCGGCTTCCTGGAAAACAGACGGCGCGAAACGACGATGAGCGATAAAAAATGGATTAAGGCCGAGGACGTGGCCAGACTGGCCGGGGTCTCGCGCTCGGCGGTCTCCCGCACCTTCACCCCCGGCGCCTCGGTGTCGGAGAAGACCCGGCAGAAGGTGCTGAGCGCCGCGGAAGCCCTGGGCTATCAGGTGAATATCATCGCCCGGACGATGATCACCGGCAGCAGTAATTTTATCGGCATCGTCACCGCCGGTTTCGACAACCCGTTTCGCAGCAAACTGCTGGCGCCGCTGGTCCATCAGCTGGCGCTCAATGGCTTTATGCCGCTGCTGATGAACGCTGACGATCCGCAGCAGCTCGCCCCCTCGCTTAAACAACTGCTGAGCTATCACGTCGCCGGGGTGATCATCACCTCCGGCGCGCCGCCGCTGTCGCTGGCGGAGGAGTATCTGGCGCGCAAGATCCCCGTCACCCTGATCAACCGCCATGCGGACCTCGCCGGCTGCGACCGGGTGTGCAGCGATAACGCCCAGGGAGCGAAGCTGGTGGCGGATCTGTTCAGCCGCCGAGGCTGGCGGCAGGTTGGCTTTATTGGCGAAAATCGCGAGAACTTCAGCACCCGCCAGCGCTATGAGGCTTTTATCGCCCGGACGTCGGATATGGCGGTGAGCAGCCGCTTCTGCGACAGCGGCGGCTATCAAGCCGGCTACCAGGCTGCCAGAGAATTGGTTGCTGAAAACCCCGGGATGCAGGCGCTGTTTTGCGCCACCGATATGCTGGCGCTGGGCGCCCAGGACGGCCTGCGGGACGCCGCCGCCCCGCTGCCGGCCATCGTCGGCTTTGACGATATCCCGCAGGCGGACTGGCAGCCCTATCAGCTCACCACCGTTCAGCAGAATACCGCCCTGCTGGCCCACCACGCGGTGGATTTGTTAATGACGCGGATCGCCCGCTTCAGCCTGCCCTCGCGCCATCGCGAAGTGCCGGTGAAACTAATTATTCGTCATAGTGCTAAATGAAAAAATCATTTTATGCTGGAGCGATCACAGAATCTTCTGCGAAACCCGGCCACACTCATTCGGCCCTTCGGGGCTGTTTTTTTCACGCAAAATGCACACGTGTGCAAAATAGGGAGTCACTATGCAATCTCAGGAATCAGAAGCGCTACAGGCCCGCTACCGTCTGGCCTGCGAGCTGGCTAAAGCGGGGGCTGAGCTGGCGTTTGAATACTATCAACAGCGCGAGGCGTTGACCGTCGACCATAAGGGCGACGACCTGCAGGATGTGGTCAGCGTGGCCGATAAGCGGGTGGAGGCCTTTGTCAAACAGCGCATTCAGAGCGCGTTTCCGGAGGATGGTTTTCTCGGCGAAGAGAGCGGCGCTCGCCTGCCCGACGCGCGAGTGCTGTGGGTGGTCGACCCCATCGATGGCACCAGCTGTTTCCTCAACGGCCTGCACACCTGGTGCCTGTCGCTGGCGATCGTCGCCGACGGCGAACCGGTCATCGGCGTGGTCTACGACCCCAACCATCGCGAGCTGTTTCACGCCCTGCGGGGCCATGGCGCCTGGCTCAACGACGCTCCGATCCGTCCGCACCCCGCGACGACGGTCAAAGAGGGCGTGATGGGCGTCGGCACCTCGCATCGCGTCACCCCGGCGGACTTTCTGCCGTTTCTGCAGGCGCTGCTCAGCGACGGCGGCATGTTTATCCGCAACGGCTCCGGGGCGTTGATGAGCGCCTGGGCGGCGGCGGGCCGGTTGATTGGCTACTACGAGCCGCACATGAACCCGTGGGACGCCCTGCCGGGGCTGGTGCTGATGCGCGAAGCGGGCGGCGCCAGCAACGATTTTCTGGCGCAGGAGGGGATCCAGCGCGGCAATCCGCTGCTGCTGGCCAGCCAGACGCTCTACCCGCAGCTGAAAAAGATGATCCCACAACCATTACATTAACCCTTACGGGTCAGGCTATTTCTGATTATGTACTCTACACAGTAACGATAACTTCATTCACGGACGAACCACATCAATCAGTCAGGCCTCCGACCTGCGGAGAACCACCTATGTCTGGAATTATCGCTTTTTTCCGGGCGTCGCCGCCGAAAGCGGGCGCCGCGTTTGATGAACACCGTTTTCGCCGGGTGCGCTGGCAAACCTTTATCGCCATGACCCTGGCCTACGTCACCTTTTACGTCTGCCGGTTATCCTTCACCGTCGCCAAAAGCGCGCTGGTGGAGCTGGGGATCACCCCGACGGAGCTCGGCATGATCGGCTCTACCCTGTTCTTCAGCTACGCCATCGGCAAACTGGTCAATGGGTTTATCGCCGATCACGCCAACGTGGTGCGCTATATGAGCCTCGGTTTATTGCTCAGCGCCGGGATGAACCTGATGATGGGGATGACCACCAACGCCCTGCTGCTGGCCATCTTCTGGGGGATCAACGGTTGGGCGCAGTCGATGGGCGTCGGCCCCTGCGCGGTCTCGCTGGCGCGCTGGTACGGCGTTAAGGAGCGCGGCACCTTCTATGGCATCTGGTCGACGGCGCATAATATCGGCGAGGCGGTGACCTATATGGTGATCGCCGCGGTGATCGCCGGGTTTGGCTGGCAGATGGGCTACCTGTCCACCGCCGCGCTCGGCGCCGCCGGCGTGGTGCTGCTGGTGCTGTTCATGCACGATTCGCCGCAGAGCAGCGGCTTCCCGTCCATCAACGTCATCCGCGATGAACCGCAGGAGGAGGTCGAAGCCCGCGGCTCGGTGTTTAAAAACCAGCTGCTGGCGCTGCGCAACCCGGCGCTGTGGACCCTCGCCCTCGCCTCCGCCTTTATGTACATCGACCGCTACGCCGTCAACTCCTGGGGGATCTTCTTTCTCGAGCAGGATAAAGCTTATTCCACCCTGGAGGCGTCCGGGATTATCGGCGTCAACGCTATCGCCGGCATCGCCGGGACCATCATCGCCGGCATGCTCTCCGACCGCTTTTTCCCGCGCAACCGCAGCGTGATGGCCGGATTCATCAGCCTGCTGAACACCGCCGGCTTCGCCCTGATGCTCTGGTCGCCGCACAATTACTACACTGATATTCTGGCGATGATTATCTTCGGGGCCACCATTGGCGCTCTGACCTGCTTCCTCGGCGGGCTGATCGCCGTCGATATCTCTTCGCGCAAGGCCGCCGGGGCCGCGCTCGGCACCATCGGCATCGCCAGCTACGCCGGCGCCGGCCTGGGCGAGTTTCTCACCGGGATCATTATTGATAAAACGGCTATCCTTGAAAACGGCAAAACGCTGTATGATTTCAGCACGTTGGCGCTGTTCTGGGTGGGTACCGGTCTGGGTTCCGCGCTACTCTGTTTTACCACTGCCGCCATCGTCGCCCGGCGCCATGCCGTCGAACGGCAGACCTCGTTCTCCTCATAACCGATTAACGAATAAGGAAGAAGATATGATGCCTGCAAGACATCAGGGGCTGTTACGCCTGTTTATCGCCTGCGCGCTGCCGCTGCTGGCGCTGCAATCTGCCGCCGCCGCGGACTGGCAGCTGGAGAAAGTGGTCGAGCTCAGCCGCCACGGTATTCGTCCGCCGACGGCCGGCAACCGGGAAGCCATCGAGGCCGCCACCGGCCGACCGTGGACCGAGTGGACCACCCATGACGGGGAGCTCACCGGCCATGGCTATGCCGCCGTGGTCAACAAAGGGCGTGCGGAAGGCCAGCATTACCGCCAGCTCGGCCTGCTGCAGGCCGGATGCCCGACGGCGGAGTCGATATACGTGCGCGCCAGCCCGTTGCAGCGGACGCGAGCGACCGCCCAGGCGCTGGTGGATGGCGCCTTCCCCGGCTGCGGCGTCGCTATCCATTATGTCAGCGGGGATGCCGATCCCCTGTTTCAGACCGACAAGTTCGCCGCCACGCAAACCGACCCCGCCCGCCAGCTGGCGGCGGTGAAAGAGAAGGCCGGGGATCTGGCGCAGCGTCGGCAGGCGCTGGCGCCGACCATCCAGCTATTGAAACAGGCGGTTTGTCAGGCCGATAAGCCCTGCCCGATCTTCGATACCCCGTGGCAGGTCGAGCAGAGCAAAAGTGGGAAGACCACCATTAGCGGACTGAGCGTGATGGCCAATATGGTGGAGACGCTGCGTCTCGGCTGGAGTGAAAACCTGCCTCTCAGCCAGCTGGCGTGGGGCAAGATCACCCAGGCCAGGCAGATCACCGCCCTGCTGCCGCTGTTAACGGAAAACTACGATCTGAGTAACGATGTGTTGTATACCGCGCAAAAACGCGGGTCGGTGCTGCTCAACGCTATGCTCGATGGCGTCAAACCGGAGGCGGATCCGAACGTACGCTGGCTGCTGCTGGTGGCCCATGACACCAATATCGCCATGGTGCGCACGCTGATGAACTTTAGCTGGCAGCTGCCGGGCTACAGCCGGGGAAATATCCCGCCGGGCAGTAGCCTGGTGCTGGAGCGCTGGCGCAACGCGAAGAGCGGAGAACGCTATCTGCGGGTCTATTTCCAGGCCCAGGGCCTCGACGACCTGCGTCGTCTGCAGACGCCGGACGCGCAGCACCCGATGCTGCGTCAGGAGTGGCATCAGCCGGGCTGCCGTCAGACCGACGTCGGTACGCTGTGTCCCTTCCAGGCGGCTATTACCGCCCTCGGTCAGCGTATCGACCGATCATCCGCCCCGGCGGTAGCCATGGTCCTGCCGTAGCGGCGCGGTGTTTGTCCGGGCCCGGGAAAACCTTTTTTTCCAGGCCCGGCACGACGTCCGTTATCCGTTGTCCGGCGCAAACGCCCCGGCGGCGACCTGCGCCGGGGTGACCACCCCGCTGTCCAGCACCCAGCCGCTTATCAGCCCAGCAGGCGTGACGTCGAACGCCGGATTGTAAACGGCGGCCCCCGTCGGCGCCCACTGTACCGCGCCGAAGCTGCCCGCCACTCCGGTCACTTCCGCCGCCGCGCGCTGCTCAATGGGGATCGCCGCCCCGTTCGGGCAATGGCGGTCGAGGGTGGTCTGCGGGGCAGCGACGTAAAACGGGATCTGGTGATAATGGGCCAAAACCGCCAGAGAATAGGTGCCGATTTTATTCGCCACGTCGCCGTTGGCGGCGATACGGTCGGCGCCGACCCACACCGCATCCACCTGCCCCTGCGCCATCAGGCTGGCGGCCATTGAATCGGCGATCAGCTGATAGGGCACGCCCAGCTCGCCCAGCTCCCAGGCGGTTAAACGACCGCCCTGCAGCAGCGGCCGGGTTTCATCAACCCATACGTTGGTCACTCTTCCCTGCCGGTGCGCCAGCGCGATAACGCCCAGGGCGGTCCCTACCCCGGCGGTCGCCAGGCCACCGGTGTTGCAGTGGGTCAGCAGTCGACTGCCGGGCTTCACCAGCGCACTGCCCGCCTCAGCGATGCGGTCGCACAGCTGTTTATCTTCTTCGACCAGACGCAAGGCTTCCGCTTCCAGCGCCTGCGGGTAATCCTCCCGGGCCAGCGCCTGCTTCATGCGATCCAGATTATTCATCAGGTTGACCGCCGTCGGCCGCGCCGCGCGCAGCGTCTCCAGCGCCTGCTGGAGTGCATCCCGGTTCAGGCCGCGCTGGGCCAGCAGAGCCAGCAGCAGGCTGGCTGACAGGCCAATCAGCGGCGCGCCGCGCACCCGCAGGGTATGAATATGGTCCACCAGCAGCGCAACGTTATCCGCCGCCAGCCAGCGTGTTTCCTGCGGCAAGGCCTGCTGGTCGAGAATAAAAAGCTGATTTTCACTCACCCGCAGGCTGGTGGTCTGTAATGTCTGCATGTCGTTAAATCCCTGTTGCGTTGTTGTATCACATTGTGTCAGGATGGAATCCAGAAGTATAGACGTCTGAACGGCTTAATCAGAATTCGAGGATCGAGGCAATGTCGCAATACCATACCTTCACCGCCCACGATGCCGTGGCTTACGCGCAACAGTTCGCCGGCATCGACAACCCATCTGAGCTGGTCAGCGCGCAGGAAGTGGGCGATGGCAACCTCAATCTGGTGTTTAAAGTGTTCGATCGTCAGGGCGTCAGCCGGGCGATCGTCAAACAGGCCCTGCCCTACGTGCGCTGCGTCGGCGAATCCTGGCCGCTGACCCTCGACCGCGCCCGTCTCGAAGCGCAGACCCTGGTCGCCCACTATCAGCACAGCCCGCAGCACACGGTAAAAATCCATCACTTTGATCCCGAGCTGGCGGTGATGGTGATGGAAGATCTTTCCGACCACCGCATCTGGCGCGGAGAGCTTATCGCTAACGTCTACTATCCCCAGGCGGCCCGCCAGCTTGGCGACTATCTGGCGCAGGTGTTGTTCCACACCAGCGATTTCTACCTCCATCCCCACGAGAAAAAGGCGCAGGTGGCGCAGTTTATTAACCCGGCGATGTGCGAGATCACCGAGGATCTGTTCTTTAACGACCCGTATCAGATCCACGAGCGCAATAACTACCCGGCGGAGCTGGAGGCCGATGTCGCCGCCCTGCGCGACGACGCCCAGCTTAAGCTGGCGGTGGCGGCGCTGAAGCACCGTTTCTTTGCCCATGCGGAAGCGCTACTGCACGGCGATATCCACAGCGGGTCGATCTTCGTTGCCGAAGGTAGCCTGAAGGCCATCGACGCCGAGTTCGGCTACTTCGGCCCCATCGGCTTCGATATCGGCACCGCCATCGGCAACCTGCTGCTTAACTACTGCGGCCTGCCGGGCCAGCTCGGCATTCGCGATGCCGCCGCCGCGCGCGAGCAGAGGCTGAACGACATCCACCAGCTGTGGACCACCTTTGCCGAGCGCTTCCAGGCGCTGGCGGCGGAGAAAACCCGCGACGCGGCGCTGGCTTACCCCGGCTATGCCTCCGCCTTTCTGAAGAAAGTCTGGGCGGACGCGGTCGGCTTCTGCGGCAGCGAACTGATCCGCCGCAGCGTCGGACTGTCGCACGTCGCGGATATCGACACTATCCAGGACGACGCCATGCGTCATGAGTGCCTGCGCCACGCCATTACCCTGGGCAGAGCGCTGATCGTGCTGGCCGAGCGTATCGACAGCGTCGACGAGCTGCTGGCGCGGGTACGCCAGTACAGCTGAGTGCGCCTGTTTCCCCTCACCCCAACCCTCTCCCACAGGGAGAGGGAGCACCCCCTAAAAAAGTGCCATTTTCTGGGATTGCCCGGCGGCGCTGCGCTTGCCGGGCCTACAGATAGCCGCATAACGGTTTGATCTTGCACTCTTTCGTAGGCCGGGTAAGGCGAAAGCCGCCACCCGGCAGACATCCGAGTACAATTTTGCGTTTACCTTACCCTCACCCCAGATACTCAATCACCGATAGCCCGCCGTTGTAATCGGTGCTGTAGATAATGCCTTGCGCATCGACAAACACGTCACAGGACTGGATCACCCGCGGGCGGCCGGGACGGGTATCCATCATTCTCTCAGGCGCAGCCGGGACCAGCGCCCCGGTCTCCAGCGGGCGATACGGGTTGGAAATATCGTAAGCCCGCACGCCGGCATTCTGATACGTGGCAAAAATCAGCGTTGAGCTGACAAAGCTCCCCGGCCGGTTCTCATGCAGGTTGTGCGGACCGAAATGCGCCCCTTTCGCCACGTAATCCGCTTCATCCGGCGGCGGGAAGGTGGCGATGCTCACCGGGTTGGTTGGCTCGCGGATATCAAACAGCCAGATCAGCTTCTCGCCGTCCTCCTGGTTGTCGAGCACCGCTTCATCCAGCACCACCAGCAGATCGCGATCCGGCAGCGGCAGCGCGGTATGCGTTCCGCCGCCGAACGGCGGGCTCCAGTTGCGATGACTAATCAGCCTCGGCTGGGTACGGTCTTTGACATCCAGCAGCGTCAGGCCGCCGTCGCGCCAGCTGCCGTAGGCGGTATCCCCGGCAATAATGGCGTGATGCAGCGCATAGCGTTTGCCCTGCGGCCAGTCCGGTGTTTCACCGCCCGCCTGGTGCATCCCCGGCAGCCACCAGCGCCCGGCTACTTCGGGCTTACGCGGATCGGCCAGATCGATGGTCAGGAAGATGTAGTCGGTAAAACCGTCGATCAGCGCGGACACATACGCCCAGCGCCCGCCGACGTACCAGATGCGGTGAATACCGATGCCGTTAAGCGACAGGAAACTGATTTCCCGCGGCTGCGCGGGAGTGGAAATATCAAAGATGCGCAGCCCGGCGCTCCACCCCTTGTCCTGCACATCGCTGACCGTGTCACCCACCGAGCGGGTGTAGTACACCTTCTCATCAGCAAAACGGGCGTCAGCAAACAGATCCCGGGCGTTGATCACCAGCAGCAGATCGTCATGCGCCTGCAGATGCACGTTCCAGGTGCCCGGCGGCGCGGCAATATAGTTGACGGTGGTGGGCCGGGTCGGATCGCGAACATCGACCACGGAAAAGCCCTGCGACACCATATGGCCGATATAGGCGAATCCGCGGTGCACCATCAGCTGCACGCCGTCCGGACGACCGCCCTGATCGCTATGGCCAATCAGCCGCATATTGCGGCTGTATTCGGGGGAAGGTAATGCTGACATAGGGGATCCCTCTCGCCCGGTGGTATGGTTTTCCCCCTCTCCCTGCGGAGAGGGCCGGGGTGAGGGCACCAGGCCGCCGCCCACCGCCACCCGGCTTGATTTTATTTGTTCTTCGCTTCCAGCGTCGCGAACCACGGCGCGATAAAGTCTTCGGTCTGGCCCCAGCCAGGGATAATTTTCCCCAGCGACGCCACGTTCACCGCCCCCGGCTGGGCCGCCAGCAGCGCCTGGGGAATCGCTGCCGCCTTGAAGTCGTAGGTGGCTGGCGTCGGCTCGCCGGCGATCTTGTTGGCGATCAGCCGCACGTTGGTCGCGCCGATAAGCTTCGGATCCACCGCCACGCTCACCTTCCACGGGCTGCCGGCTTCGCGCATCAGCTGCAAATCCTGGTTGGAAATATCAATGCTGTAGAGTTTGATCTCGGTGCGGCCGTTCTCTTTCAGCGCTTTATAGGCTCCCTGGCTAAAGGCATCCCAGGCGCCCCAGATCGCGTCAATTTTCCCTTTCGGATACTTGGCGAGGATCGCCCCCACCTTGTTGGCAGTGTCGCCCTGCACATCGGATGACACGGCGCCGATCGACTCCAGCTCTTTAATCCCCGGATTTTGCTTCAGCAGCGTCTGGTAAGCCGCCTGACGGCGCTCCATCGGCGGGAAGCCCGCCACCCACAACTTGACGATGTTGGCCTTGCCGTTGAAATCTTTCACCAGCTGGCCAAAAGAGAGCTCGGTCAGTGAGGCGTCATCCTGCTGGCTGACCGTCACCCCGGGGATCTCACCGCTTACCGCGGTATCGAACACCGCCACTTTGATCCCGGCGTCCACCGCCTTCTTCACCAGGGCGGTGGAATACGGGTCACGCCCCTGGGAGAGAATAATGCCATCGTATTTCTGGCTGATGGCCTGGTTGACGAAGTCCTGGAATTTGGCGTCATCGCCGTTGCTCAGGAAGGTGCTGATTTTGAAACCGAGCTTTTTGCCTTCCTGCAACGCCCCGGCGACAAACTGGGTGGTGTTATCGTCAGACCCGAGGTTGCGGATCACGGCAATGCGGATCGGGCCGTTGTGTTCGGCAATCGCCGCCGGCACCGGCGTCGGGGCGGTGGCCAGCGCCGCCGTCGACTGCAGCAGACCCAGCGTCATCAGAGAGAGTGCGATCTTTTTCATGCTGTTTACCCTGTAAAATGTTAAGTACGGCGCTGAAAATAGGTCAGTGCCAGCGCGCCAGCCAGCACCAACCCTTTAATAATGTCCATCGCGTAATACGGCACCGAGAGCATCACCAGCCCGTTGGAGAGCACGCCGAGGATCACCGCCCCCACCAGCGTCCCCAGGGCGTTTGGTTTGCCGGAGCCCGCCAGCGAAAAGCCGATCCATGCCGCGGCCACCGCGTCCATCAGATAGCCGCCGCCGGCGTTGACCTGCGAAGAGCCGATGCGCGAGGCCAGCAGAATGCCGCCCAGCCCGGCCAGCAGCGAGGCAATCACGTATGCTGCGACTTTGTAACGCGTGATCCGCAGGCCGGAGAGCCGCGCCGCCTCCGGGTTGCCGCCGATGGCGTACATCCGCCGTCCGTGGGTAGTGAACGACAGCGCCAGCTGGGCGATCAGCGTCACCACCAGCATGATAATGACGATGGTCGGCACCTGCCCCAGCGCGCCAAAGGCCGCCGGGATAGTACCCTCCGCCATCTCGCCGCTCGGCAGCACCATGTTTTCGGTAATCGACCCACCATAGCTGTAGGTCATTGCCACGCCCTGAATCACAAACAGGCTGGCCAGGGTGGCGAGCATGTCAGGAATGCGCAGCACCACGATCAGAAAGGCGTTAAACAGCCCCACCAGGGTGCAGAGCGCGAGGGTTATCAGAATCGCTTCGGTGGTCCCCAGGCCATGCCAGACAAACAGGGAAATCACCAGCGCGTTAGCCAGCGATGCCGTCGATCCCACTGACAGATCGAAGCCGCCGATGGTGAGGGAAATCGACACCCCAATGGCAATCACCGTCACGATGGCAATCGAGCGCAGAATGTTGATGATGTTGAACGGGTCAAGGAAGTTGTCCGAGGCGAGGCCAAAGACCGCCACCAGCAGCACCACGGTCAGCAACATGCCCCACTTATAGAGAAAATCAAAAAATCGCTGACGGCCCGATACCGTCGCGTTTACTGCCAGGGCCTTGCTCACGCTGCCGCTCCTCCGGTTGAATAATAAAGCAGTGTCTCTTCCCGGGCTTCCGCGCCGGGGATCTCCGCTACGATCCGTCCGTCCCACAGTACGCAGATGCGGTCGCATAAACCGACCAGCTCGGCGAATTCACCCGAGGCATAAATCACCCCTTTGCCTTCCCGTGCCAGACCATCGATCAGCATGAACAGATCGGTTTTCGCTTTCACATCGACCCCTTTGGTCGGTTCGTCAAAAATCAAAACGTTGGCATCACCGCGCAGCCATTTGCCAATGGCCACCTTCTGCTGGTTGCCGCCGGAAAGACGGCGCAGCGTCTGACCGGGACCGGTAGCGCGCACGCCGAGGCGGGCAATCACCTCCTCCGCCCAGCGCCAGGCCTGCCGATGGCCAAACAGGCTCCAGCGCGAAAAGCTGTTATCGGCGCTGACCGCCAGGTTCATCGCGATCGGCTCTTCAATGAAAATGCCCTCTTTGCGTCGCTCCTCCGGGACCAGCGCCAGGCCGCGCCCCACCGAGTCGGCCGGATCGCGCGGTCGCCACGGCTGGCCGTTCAGCTCGCCACGCTGCACCCGGCTTTTGCTGGCGCCGAACAGCGCTTTGCACAGCTCGGTTTTGCCCGCGCCGGCCAGCCCGGCGATACCCAGAATTTCCCCCTTCCGCAGGCGCAGCGAAATATCCTGCAGCAACGCCTCATCATGCAGACCGTCAACCTGCAACAGCACCTCTTCGCCGTGCGGCGGGCGCGGCGGCGGGAAGATATCGCTCAGCTCGTGGCCCAGCATCTTTTCGACGATCTGTTCGCCGCTCAGCGGCCCCATCGGGCCGCTCTCAATCAGCCGCCCGTCGCGCAGCACCGTCAGGGTGTCGCAGATCGCCTTCAGCTCATGGATACGATGCGAAATAAACACCACCCCGATCCCCTGATGCTGCAGACGGCGTACTACCGCAAACAGACGCTCACTTTCATGCTGATCCAACGGCGCGGTGGGTTCATCGAGGATCAAAAAGCGGCAATGGTGCGACAGGGCGCGGGCCAGCAGGATTTGCTGTTTTTCGGCGAGCGTGCAGCTGTCAATGGAGCGCCGGACGTCCAGCGCCACATCCAGCTGCGCCAGCGCCTCGCGCGCCAGCTGCCGAACCCGCGACCAGCGGAAAGTCATGCCCGGCTCCGCCAGCCTGTCCAGCATAATGTTTTCCGCAATGCTCAGGCCCGGCACCAGCGCCACGTCCACCTCCTGCTGCACCAGGTGGATCCCCAGCTGTTTAGCATCCCGCGGCGAACGAATGGTGACCGGCAGGTTGTTGATCGTCACTTCGCCCTCATAGTGGGCGTGGGTGCCGCACAGCACGGCCATCAGCGTCGACTTACCCGCGCCGTTGGCCCCGGTCAGGGCATGCACCGACCCGCCATGGAGGGTAAAGTCCACCTTGTTCAGCGCCTGAAAGCCGGAGAAGGCCAGGCTAATGTTATGCATCTCAAGGCGATTCGCGCTCATCACTGCTCCCGTGCGGCAATTAATCTTCTGATTTAACGAATTTTTCATAGCCGCCGCTGGCTGACAACTGCGTAAAAAGCATAAGATACAACGAAATAATATTAGCCATCTGGATGTCCAGACATAACATCAGGTTAGCCCAACACCCATAAGGACAGCTTCCATGAGCAACAGCGATATCCGCGTCGTGCCCGGCCCGGCCAACTATTTCTCCCATCCTGGCAGCCTTGAGCGGCTGAACGATTTTTTTAACGCCGACCAGCTCTCGCGAGCGGTGTGGGTCTATGGCGAGCGCGCTCTGGCCGGCGCCGAACCTTTTCTGCCGGCGGCCTTCTACCTGCCGGAGGCGAAAAAGATCCGCTTTACCGGCCACTGCAGCGAACGCGACGTGGCGGGGCTGGTGCAGGCCTCCGGTGACGATCGGGCGGTAGTGATTGGCGTCGGCGGCGGCGCGCTGCTCGACAGCGCGAAAGTGCTGGCCCGCCGCCTGGGGGTACCGCTGGTGGCCATCCCGACTATCGCCGCCACCTGCGCGGCGTGGACGCCGCTGTCGGTGTGGTATAGCGACGCCGGACAGGCCCTGAATTTTGAGATCTTCGATGACGCCAACTTCCTGGTGCTGGTCGAACCGCGCATCATTCTCAACGCCCCGGCGGAGTACCTGCTGGCGGGCATTGGCGACACCTTAGCCAAATGGTATGAGGCAGTGGTGCTGGCGCCGCAGCCGAAGGCGCTGCCGCTCACCGTGCGGCTGGGGATTAACGGCGCGCTGGCGATCCGCGACGTGCTGCTGGCCAGCAGCGAAACGGCGCTGGCGGACCAGCGCCGCGGCGATCTGACCCAGGCGTTTCGCGATGTGGTGGAGGCGATTATCGCCGGCGGCGGGATGGTTGGCGGGCTGGGGGAACGTTACACCCGGGTCGCCGCCGCCCATGCGGTGCACAACGGACTGACGGTGCTGCCGCAGACGGATAAATTCCTCCACGGTACCAAAGTGGCCTACGGCATTCTGGTACAGAGCGCCCTGCTTGGTCAGGACGATGTGCTGGCGCAGTTAGTGCAGGCGTATCAGCACTTTAACCTACCGACCACCCTGGCGGCGCTGGAAGTCGATATCAATAACCGCGCAGAGCTGGACCGGGTCATTGCCCATACCCTGCGCCCGGGCGAGTCGATTCATTATTTACCGGTGACGTTAACCCCTGAGGTTCTGCGCGCGGCGTTTGAGAAGGTGGAATACTTCAGCCGTTAATCACCCCGACCGTCTATACCTAATGATGATGCTCACCACTCTCGCAACGAGGTCATCATGCAGATCGATTTAACAGGTAAGAAGGCGCTGGTTACCGGTGCCAGCCGTGGGTTGGGTCGCGCAATCGCGCTGTCGCTGGCACGCGCCGGTGCCGATGTGGTTATTACGTATGAAAAATCGGCCGATAAAGCCCAGGCGGTCGCCGATGAAATAAAGGCGCTGGGTCGGTACGGCGAAGCGGTACAGGCCGACAGCGCCAGCGCGCAGGCGATTCAGGATGCCGTCACCCATGCGGCCCGGTCCCTCGGCGGGCTGGACATTCTGGTCAACAACGCCGGAATAGCCCGCGGCGGTCCACTGGAATCCATGACGCTGGCGGACATTGACGCGCTTATCAACGTCAATATCCGTGGGGTGGTCATCGCCACCCAGGAAGCGCTGGTGCATATGGCCGATGGCGGACGTATCATCAACATCGGCAGCTGTCTGGCTAACCGCGTGGCCATGCCGGGCATCGCGGTTTACGCCATGACCAAGTCCGCCCTCAACGCCCTGACCCGTGGCCTGGCGCGTGATTTAGGCCCTCGCGGGATCACCGTTAACCTTGTCCATCCAGGGCCGACCAACAGCGATATGAACCCGGAGGATGGGGAACAGGCGGAAGCCCAGCGCCAGATGATTGCGGTCGGCCACTACGGCCAGCCGGAAGACATCGCCGCGGCGGTCACCTTCCTCGCCAGCCCGGCCGCCGGGCAGATCTCCGGTACGGGGCTGGACGTGGATGGCGGATTGAACGCCTGATCGCACATTTTCTGCAAGCCTCTGTCGCCCGGCAGAGGCCTTCCCGCGCCGCCTCGACGGGTTGCGTTTTGCCTCTTACCTGCGTTTTTTCTCCGCTCTACAGTACCCCATAAGAAATTCGGAATTTATCTAATAGTCTTATTATTTCCTTATATTTTGTGTGGGCGTACAGTGGAGGTACGGATGAAAATTGTCTGGTCAAAAACGGCAGATAAGCAATTTTCTAAAATCGATACTCGGTATAAGAGCCGCATTAAATCCAGGCTGGAGAAGATGGATGATAAAGCTTCACCTATCTCGGATATCAAAAAATTGTCCTCTCCCGAAAACCACTACCGGCTGCGATTAGGTGATTACAGAGTCATCTACACCTTTGGGGATCCGCCGGGCGATACCTGCTACATCGTGGCGGTTAAACGCCGAACCACCACCACCTACCTTCATGAGGAACATACCGAATATGACTATTCAGTACATCAAGGATGAAGAAGGAAAAGACCAGTATGTCGTCATTCCTTACAGCGATTACTTTCGTATGCGCCTGGCTCTGCTGGAGTACGACGACGAGGATGAAAGCGACTGGGAAGATATTCCTTATGAATCAGATATCTATGATGACGTCATGCTGCCGGGCGAAGTATGCGACGTGATGCATAAAGAAAACGTCAGCCTGCAGGCCGCGTGGCGCATCCTGCGCGGGATGTCCCAGCAGGAGATAGCCGAAAAGCTTGGCATCAGCCAGTCCGCGGTGTCACAGCTGGAAGCGCTGGACTCCCGTCCGCAAAAGCGCACCCGCGAGAAGCTGGCGGCGATTTACGGCTGTACTCAGGAGCAGATCAGCCTCTATCTGCCGAAAGAGGGGTAATACCCTACGAAAAGTAAGATTAACGGCTATAATACATGGCCGTTAATCTTTACTCATAGCGGAAATATTATTTCTTATCAGAACGACAGCTCTGCACTCTGTCCGGGAAAATCGACTGCAACGTGCTGGAGAGTTTAGTCCACTCGCTGCTCATCCGCTGTGCCTGTTCAGCGGTTAATACTGCGCCCTGCTTCTTAATCAGGTCTGATTCCACTTTCGTGTAATGAACCAGAACGGAATCGACGTTTTTATATTTATCGCTCGCCAGCATATTCTTCATTGCATTGATATTAGCGATACTATCATCAACAAATACTATAGAATTAAATTTACGCTGTGTTTTATCGAGTAAGAAATCAAGAATCACACCTTTATCCTGCCCGGATGACAGCATAATACCGTTGCCATAAATATAAGAGCGTTTAAGCCGTCCTTCATAAAGAGGCGCATCGCTTTCATTCAGCAGCTTAAGCGGTGAAACGCTAAAGTTTATGCCATTCTTTTTCAGTTCACGCTCGGTAGCATAACGGGTATCAGGCGCACGAGAGGTCAGCGCAAAAACGCTATGCTTCTCCTGCCATGATTTGATCTGCTCAGCGAGTCCGGGTTCGGTTAACGTCATAGTGCCGATGTTATAAAGCAGCGCAATAGAGTCCTCATACAAACAGGAAACCTTCTGCTCAGGGCTGGGTTTCAACGGTAGTTTATTGGTTTGCCATTGATACCAGATATCGCTACCCACTTCGAGCTGGCCTGTCAGAACCGTATTATCGATATCAAAGACCAGTAAGACATTTTCTGGATGATAGCGAGCGTCTTTCTTTTTAATAATATTCCCGACGGTTTCATACGAATCTGATTCAACCGTTGTCACCTCCGCCAAAGAGAGAGGAATATAGCTTAATAAAGATAAAGCAATAGCGTACCGGTAGACTTTAATCATAACAGCCTCTTATTTAATTATATTAACTTTGAATTTAGAAAGTATAAGTTAAACCCATACGATAACGGCCCTGACGTTCATCGGTGGTTTTATCGGTACCACGATAATCGGCAATACTGACGTAAGGTACCCATGAACCAAATTTGTAACCGACTTTAAATGAGGCGGTATAGTTTTCGTTACCATTATCCCATGTGATATAACCGTTGTTATAATAAACAAGATTCAGCTGGTACTGGAAATTACTATTACCCGGGCGATAATCAACCCACAGGTCGTAACGCCGGTTATTGCGGTCATCGTTACCATAGCCTTTTGATTTACTGGTGGCTTTATCCATGTCATAACGGAAACGACCGGAAACGCGCCATTCTTTGCTGAAGTTATATCCAGCGGATAAACCATATTCGTAGGTAGTCCAGTATTCGGTAGAATCTAACCAGAACATCGGCTCCAGCCAGAAATTTTTATCATCCAGCGGCTTAAACCGATACACAATAGAAAGACCAGAACCGTTGTTATTAAACTGAGAAGGATCCCATTTATCCTTATTTCCTTCCTGAGTGTTATAGCGCAGTTCACCCATTAACCCAATACCGTTACTAAAGAAGGTCCCGAACTCAACGCGGTCAGCATGGGTTCTTTTCTTATCTAAATATTCGTGACGATAATCGATAAAACCGTGCGGCTGTTCAGCGTAAACGCTATGCGCCGCCAGACCGGTCAATACAATGGATGCAACTGGAATTATCCTTTTCATGATCTACCCCTATTATAATTATCTGGTTGATGTAAGTTGTTCGTATCTTCTGGCAAATCTCGCGCGAAGCGCTGGAGAATGAACGGACTTCTGTGCAATAGCAAAAAAATCAACATCATCACTGATAACTGCTGTGTATATTTTTTCCAGAAGCCTTTTTTGAATATCCTTTGCAACAAATGAGGCTTCAATAGCCATCATCGAAATATCAATCAGTTCTGCACGCTGAAAACCAAATGCATTAATGGCAAATTGATATTCTTTTAATATATCCGTTGAACAAATACCAGCATCGTCAGTATTAAGATTTAGCCTCACGCCGCTATCATAAAGCGCTCTTATTGGATGAGTACTATTCCCCTGTTGGATGTCATTAATCAGCAAATGGTTACTGGTTAATGAGACTTCAAGTAATACCTCTTGCTCGACGAGTTCCGCGATAAGCTCCGGACACTCAATGGCGCGAATACCGTGACCTATACGTGAAGCGCCGGCGGCTAAAGCCTCTTTGACACTTTCAGCACCACAGATCTCTCCGGCATGTAAGGAGCCACGCAGACCTTGCTGATAGAGCATGCTGAGAGAAGGAACATAGTCACTAAAACGATGCATACCTTCATGGCCGGCAACATTAACGCCAACAATATAAGGGTCAGGATGGTTCATAAAAAGATCAACAACCGCAGCCGCTCGCTCTATTCCATCATGCCTGATAAGAACAACATGCAGGCGTGTGATCGTACCATATTGTTCCTCAGCGTCTTTTATTGCCCGAGTCACCTCATACAAACAGGCAAGATAATTGCTCTCACCGTTGCCATCGCCGACCCTCATCATATGGTCCGGTGAAATAAGCAGTTCACAATAGATCATGCCTGCTTGCGCATTGCGTGAGATAAAATCCGCCGTCACCAGATAATAATCTTCCGGCGTTTTAATCAATGATGAAATAAAATCATAAATTTTTATAAAGTGTGCAAAGTCTGATTTATCCCACGCATAATCATAATCACCAGGAACCGCACAACGTCTAATATATTCATCTGAAATTACGATCCCATTTTTTCGTGATAAGTGCACCGCTAAATTTGCCGTCACCGATCCTTCCAAATGTTCATGCAAAATGACCTTTGGTATTGAAAACACTATTATTATCCTTAATGATATTCCATTAGCTAATAATTTGCATAATAACGTGATAACCCTTACTGCCAAGATAGACGCCAACAATACCAATAATTCCCGGTAGCACCGGTGGCGCAGGTATTGGAAGTTTGAAAATGCTAAAGATAAGCCCGGTGACAATACCTACCAAAAGCGCAATAAACACCTCAGACATACTAAATCCCTATGTAAAATAAAAAACCGACTTCCTTTGTAAGAAAAGAGCCTCTATATATTCGGGTAGTCATCTCTACCAGGATTGTTCATGGTAAAAAGTATACAATGAAAATTGGTGGATACCACTATAGCAAAAGAACAAGTCGTGATACCGTTCACATTCGCAAGCAAAAGAAAAAACATTTAAAATACAAAAAGCTAATATCAATCACTTCTTCAGAATCGGCTTCAATTGCATCAAAATCTAAAAACCACTACAGTTAGAACATCATTGGTACCAACCACGGAACGAAAAAAACATGTCAGGCCTGTCTTCCCCTTCAAGCAATGATTCACAGTCATTAAAATATCTGGATCTGTTCACTATCATTAAAGAAAAAATCGATAACTATGAATGGCCAGAAAATGAAACCATTCCCACAGAACGCGAGCTAGCCGAACGTTATCAAACCAGCCGTACCACCGTGCGTAAAGCTATCGAACATTTACGCCAGAAAGGCTATCTGCATAGTGAACATGGCCGCGGAACCTTTGTTCTTCCTGAGCTTAGCCGCCGTTCCCAGCGCCAGCTTCATGGGTTCACCGATGATATCCTCGCGCGTAAAGGAACGCCAAAGCAGCAGATCCTTGAATTTGGCTTCGTTTCCGTCAATGAACCTATTCGTAATGCATTACAGCTTTCCGGTCACACCCGCGTTTTGCGAATTAAGAGAGTTCGTTTCGACAACACGACCCCAATGGGCATTCAAACAACCTATCTCCCTATCGATGAAAATAATGCCTTTACCGAAGAAGAGCTGCTTGAATTTGGTTCCCTGTATAAGCTACTGGCACAAAAAATGGGACTTGAACTACTTGAAGCTTATGAAACGATTAGCGCTCGCCAACCCTCTTCCGCTGAAGCTTCACTGCTCGAACTCTCCGTTCATGATGTCGTTCTGACCTGCACCAGAGTCACGCTATCCGTTAACAGAAAACCGATGGAGTACGTCGAAATGATCTATCCTGCCAGCCGTTACTCCTACGAAATTAAAATCACTAAAGACAGCTTCAACCACAAATAAACCTTTATCCCCTGAGCATGGCATTCTCCGCTCGGGGGGAAATGGTTCGGCTACTTCAGTACATCATTCACATCCTGGAATAGATAGAATTTCGTATTTTGATACGGCTGAAAATTATTATCCGAGACAAATATTAACGTTTTTTTACCATCAATCATCGGACCGAAGGTGACGCCTTCGATACAGTCCGGTGCATTCGTCACATCAGAAAAATCAATGAGCAACTTCTTTACCACGGGTTGAATGATGCTCCGCTTCTCAACCTGCGCCAGCGATTTAATTTCTTTGATATTCGTGCTTGCCGCAGTGTCAGCCAGCCACACCTTGACGGTGAAATCCCAATCGTTAAACCCTTCCGAGGCATTGCGCCCGGAACGCTCAACCACCAGCAGTTTATTTTCATTAAGCGCTAACACTTCCGACACGCCGTTATCGTTGATAGCAAACTTTGAAATATGTGAAACAGGGTCAACGTTGTAGAGGAAAGATTTTTCCAGCTGGGGTTTCTTATCACCGCCGTTATAGCGGAACTTCAGGATCCGCGCTGGACTAGAGTTCACCGGCGAAGCCAGCGGCCCATCTTGTTTTAATGCCCCTTCAGCGGCTACATACAAATAGTGGTTATCCGGCGTAAACGAAAGTCCTTCCCAGGAAATGCCGCTGCGAAACCCTTCGGGATCCTCTTTTTTACTATCAACCGAATAGCCCTCGGGGAAAATGGCGCTCAGATCTTCAACGAACTTGCCGGTTAGCGTACTTTTTCGTAACGGACTTCCGGCCTCAGATGACCAAAGCAGCTGATTTTCCGGCGTAATGACCAGCCCTTCAGCGTCAACAAATCCCTTTTTAAACGCTTCGCCATCGGCATCCAGCAGATCGTACTGCTGTTCAACGATGACATCTTTAATGCCAGAAGAAGAGAGATCTATTTTCAATTTATAGAAACGTGGCTTACCTTCCGCCGGAGTATTCCTGCTGTCAGAAATAGCGTAAAAGCGCTGCTCGCCTTCATGCCAGCGAATAGCTGACAGTCCGCCAAAAGGCACATTCTTCCAGGCAAATGAGGTGGGTATTGTATATTCGCCAATATATTTAAGCCCTGATTCACTGGCAACGACGTTTGTTGAAAAGCCCAATACGATTGAAAGTGCAGTACCGGATAATAAAATACTTTTAATATTCACAATCTACTCCCTTCCCTTTGCGGATGAAATAAAATGGGTGATTTCTTCAATGCTGGCTAAATGCCCCCTGGCGCCAATTTGCATAATATTTAGTGCAGCCGCGGCGCTGGCGAACTCAATCGCCGGAGCGAGGCTATAATGATTAGCGTAAGTATAAATAAAGGATGCGTTAAAGGTGTCGCCAGCGCCGGTGGTATCAATAACCGGGATCTTAAAGCCAGAATGGCGCGCCTCTTCCTGCGCGCTGACCGCGATAACGCCATCGGCGCCGCAGGTCACCACCAAAGCAGATAACGAATATTTCCGACGCAACGCATGCAGTACCGGAAATTCAGGATCGCAATGACTACTGGCGGTGAAACCGTCCTGATTAAAAATAGCAATATCGGCAAGGTTTAGTATTTTTGCCAGCTGTTCTTTATCACTGGCAATATGCGGCTCAATGTCGACGGCGACCAGGGTATTCTGCGAACGTGCGTACTGCGCCTGAACCGTATACTTTTCAAGGTCGCCAGGCATGGTGTACATAATTTTACTTTCAGCAATCGCGGTAAAAGCCGTCTGCTGATCCCACTCACAATTATCTCCCGGCGCATAAATTAACGATTTTTCCCCACTCTCATCGAGAATAATAATCGCCATATTAGGATCCTGGCCGGGATTGATCTTGATATAGCGGGTATCAACACCGTGACGATTGAAATCATCAACAATCAGTTGACCATAACGATCGTCGCCCGCACTGGATAACGAGACAACCTTCAAGCCCAGCGTTGACATCATACAGGCGCTATTCGCTACGGTACCGCCCACATTTTCGGATATTTTTTTGCCAACGACTTTATCATCATTACCAGGCAATCTGGGCACCCGAAAGACCAGATCAATGTTGCCACTTCCGACCGCAACGACATCATATTTTTTAATCATTTTACATCCTCGAATGTTACGCGTTCACCACCCATAGCGACGTAACGCTCCGCCAGTTTCAAAGAGAGTTGGAAAAGCAGCAGCATATTTCGCTGTAAATAATCGTGTACTCTAAAATTCTCAGGAGGCGCAAAACAATATGACAATGCCCCCTGGCGGGTTAAACGGCGCTGAATAGATGCGCACAATATCTGGTCTTCATTTTTTTCAGGAAACATCAATACGAGGTGTCGTTGATTAGCCTGATTGAGCCTTAACGCGTGGCAATACTCTTCAATAGGGAAAAAACTGGCCTCGATTTGCGGCCCGCAGGCCATCAGGTTCGACGCCAGATACGCCATTCCCCAGGTTATCCCGTTGCCCAGAAAAACCACCCGCCGGGAGGAAAATGCCTCAGCGTATTCCGCCAGCCACGCCTGCCATTGCGCGTTCTCCCAATCCTGAGACAAACAAGGGATATCCACCCCCTTCATCTCTGGTACGGCCGTTTTCGCCTGAAGAATCCGTTCTACCAGACGCATTAATAAAAACAGCGTTGCTGAGCTACTTTGGGTCGGCATGCCCTTTTTAGATGCCAGGGTAAACAGCATGCGCGACGATAGGTTAGCAAACGGGCTGCCCGGCGAATTGGTCATCCCTACTACGCTGGCTTTCGTCGTGAGCGCATGGGCAAGCGCATCAAGAACCGGAGAAGGTCTGCCGCTGGCGCTGATGACAACTACCAGAGAAGTGGCGCTAAAGCGCTCCACGGGTATGCCCAGAAACGCCAATGACTGTACCGCGCGGCACTGAATCGTCCCGCAACGATTCAGATACTCCTCAACCATCAGCGCAATGGCGTACGAATCACCGGAGCCCACCAGGTACAGCCGTTCCAGCGAAGCAAAATCAATATCCGCCAGCGCCGCCAGGCTATCAGGCAGAAGCTGCATGGCGGAAAGCAGACCGGAGATCCCGGCAATTTCTTGCCGGGTGTGGAACAATGGCATGATGACCTTCTCTTCCCTATCCGCTCTCATTAGCCGTTAACCTTTCAGCGATTCCATGGCCAGCTTTGTCAGGCCAGTCGCCATCTCTGGTAAATTAAAGTCATGGCTATTAACGGAGTTAAAAAACGCATACTGCTCTTTTGGCAATGCGTCGAATCCCTTCCAGGCCCCCGCAATCGCTCCGGCCATCGTCGCAATACTGTCGGTGTCGTTACCGACATTGCTTGCGGCGACGATGGTCTCCCACGGACGCCCCTCACAGAAGGCAAGCAGTCCAATCGCTGCCGGGATAGATTCATGCGCTGCCACGGAATTACCGATATAGCCTTCGATTTCATACAGACATTTTTCCAGAGAGTCCGCTTCACGGGCGATTTTTACCGCCAGTCGGGTACGCATCTCAATTGAAGGCCCGGCAACGCAACGTGCATGTTTTTTCGCTAATGATTCTCCGTAGCGAGCGCCTTCAAGACTGGCGGCGATAATTTCATCCAGCGTGGTATCAACCACCATGGCCTGGGATGTCGCTCCGGCAATCGCACAGGCGCTGGCAATAGCGATATTCGTATCATGGGAGGGTAAGCAGGTCAGCAGCGCCAGCTCACAGGCTTTAGTGAGCTGACCCGGATAGATCAATCCAGCGGGAGCCACGCGCATTCCCGCGCCGTTAGTGGTCCCCACGTTCGGCGCCTGACGGGTGGAGGTGCCAATGCGACCGATGGTGTTGGTCGGGTAACCCTCGCGCAGCGCTTTAACGACCTGTTCCGTCGTCGGTCCTTTGTACATGGCGTAAGGCATCATATCTGCCCAGCGCAGCAAAGCTGTTTTCCAGTTTTCGTTGGTAAATTGCCCGTACCCCGCAGTAATCAGGGCTTCCGCAAAAACATACATCTGGCTTGAATCATCGGTGATTAAACCAGCAACGCCTTTTAATGAGCCAGCAAAGGTGTCTTCCGGCGGTTCTACAAACTTGTCTAACCAACCGCCCCATTTCTGCTTAATCTCATCGATACTGTACAGCTCCGTTGATGCCCCAAGCGCATCTCCCATACCGGCACACGCCAGCGCTCCCAGAATTTTGTTATAAACCACCGAATCACATCCAACTGAAGCCATATAAATTCCCTTAATAGTCATATAGTTAAGAGCCCGATCCGGCTAACTGACCGGCTACTGATTTTGCGCTAGCAGAATCAGACTCTCATATCATTAATATCACACTGAAAATCAAAATTGGTAGATACCAATAAAACCACCATTCGGAAACAACAAGAATTAAAAGCGCACAATTTTGTGATTGGCATCAAAATAAAATTAAATAAAATAATAAATATCAATGCATTACAAAATATCCAATCGACACCTCAAAAGACGCTTATTTTCATTGTGGTAGATACCAATTTAGTGATATTACTTTTAATGAACTGCGGCGACGCCTCAAACACTCTCGTATCAGGACATGTGAGACTATGAAACTATCAATCGGGGAAAAGATCGGCTTTGGTGCTGGCGATATGGCTATCGCTATCGTCATGATGTCGATGGCGATGATTATTACCTATTTCTATACGGACGTTTACGGCCTGACTCCTGGCGATTTGGGGATTCTGCTGATTGGCGTACGCTTTATCGATGCGGTGATCGACCCGTTGATTGGCATGATGACCGACAAAACAGAGAGTCGCTGGGGAAGATACCGTCCGTATCTGCTTTTTTTCTCTATCCCCTTCGGAATAACCATCTGGATGATGTTCACCACGCCAAACTTTGACTACACCGGCAAGCTAATCTGGGCCTGGGGCTCCTACATCGCGCTGACGCTAACCTATACGTTTATCTCAATCCCTTACGTTTCACTCATCGGCGTCATCACCAACGATCCTAAAGAACGTCTGAGTGCCAACAGCTATCGCTTTGTGATGACCAAAATCGCCATGTTTTTAGTCACCATCATCGTACCGATGGCGGCGCTGTACTTTGGCAAAAAAAACTTGGCCAGCGGCTACCAGCTGGCGATGGGCTCCATGGGGATTGTGTCGACGCTGTTGTGTATTTGCTGTTTCTTCAGCGTAAAAGAGCGCATTACGCATAAAACCGAGCACATCCACTTTCCAACTCAGTTCAAGAATCTGATGAAGAATGACCAGTGGTTGATCCTCGGCGTATCGATAGCGTTAATCATGTTTGGCGGCATCGTACGTAACTCGGTTGCGGCTTATTACGCCAAGTACTATCTGCACGGCGGCAACGAGCTGATTTCGCCATTCCTGACCACCGGCGTCGTGGCGTCCGTTATGGCGATGCTGCTGGCCGGGACCATTACCCGCTACTACGACAAAATCAAAATGTTCCGTTACACCCAGCTGCTGACCTTCGTCGCAGGAGTTGCCATGTACTTCGTCGTTGGCGAGCAGAACATTTATCTGGCATTTGTTTTCTTTTTCATCATTACGCTATTGGGCGACATGCAGCTTCCGGTGTACTGGGCATCAATTGCGGAAGCAGTGGACTATGGTGAGGTGAAAACCGGTACCCGCGTTTCCGGGCTAGCGTTTGGTGGGATCCTCTTCTTCCAGAAGCTAGGGATGGGGCTGGCAGGTGGCTTTATGGGCTTTTCGCTGAGCTTCTTCGGCTACCAGGCGGACGTCAAGCAGTCGCCGTCATCGCTGCTGGGCATTACGTTGATGATGACGCTTATCCCTTCCGTATTTAACCTGATAGTCGGCCTGTTTATGAAAAAATACGTGATCAACGATAAGTACTACGAAGGCATCAAACAGCAGCTGGCGCAGGGTGAAACGGCGTAAAAAAGCTTTTTGCTAGCAGCACTTCGCCCCGCCCTTGCCGCCGTAGCGCGCGTCCTGGCGTTCGCGAAAGAACTCTTCATAAGTCATCGGCGTCTGATCCGGGTGGGTTATTCGCATGTGCTCGACGTAGTTATCGTAATCCGGCACGCCGATCATCATTTTGGCGGCCTGGCCTAAATATTTTCCTGCTTTGGAGAGGGTGTCAAACATAAGTCATTTCTCTTTTGTATCCCTCACCCCGAGCCTCTCCCAAAGGGAGAGGGAGGATCGGAAATGTAGGCCGGGTAAGGCGAAGCCGCCACCCGGCACACCGGTTAATGCGCCCCTTTCGCCTGGGTCTCAATCGCGTCCAGGTTTTCAGGCATTGGCTCATACGGCGTCTCTTTCGCCGTCGGTTTATCCTCTTTCAGCGCCGCCAGCGCGGTTTTAATCGAGAACAGCGCCAGCACCACCACCACGATCATAAAGAAGATGGTCAGTCCGGCATCGAGACGGTTATTAAACACCAGCTGCGCCAGCTGTGATTCGGTATATTGCGGCGGAATGTTGCCGCTGTCGATCATCGCCTGGAATTTATTAGCGATCGCCAGGAAACCAACTTTGGTGTCCGGGCTAAACGACTTCTGCCAGCCGGCGGTCAACGTACAGATCAGCAGCCAGCTGGTCGGCAGCAGCGCCACCCACGCGTAGCGCTGGCGTTTCATCTTGAACAGGACCACCGCGCAGAGCATCAGCGCCATCCCCGCCAGCATCTGGTTGGCAATACCGAACAGCGGCCATAGGGTGTTAATCCCGCCCAGCGGATCGACCACCCCCTGATGCAGGAAGTAGCCCCAAGCCAGGACGCACAGCGCGGTCGCCAGCAGGTTGGCCGGTAGCGAGCTGGTTTTTTTCAGCCCCGGGCTAATCACGCCCAGCAGATCCTGCAGCATAAAGCGCGCCGCGCGGGTGCCGGCGTCAACCGCCGTCAGGATAAACAGCGCCTCAAACAGAATGGCGAAGTGGTACCAGAACGAGACATCCATCAGTCCGCCCAGCGAGCCGTGCAGGATGTAGGCCATCCCCACCGCCAGCGTTGGCGCGCCGCCGGCGCGGGAGATAATCGACTGTTCGCCGACCTCGCTGGCGATTTGATGCAGCGTATCAGGCGTAATGCTAAAGCCCCAGCCGCTCACCACCTGCGCTGCCGAGGCGACCACATCGGTGGTACCCGCCGGCGCCAGCACCGCCATCGGGCTGTTCATCGCGAAGTAGACGCCCGGATCGATAATACAGGCCGCCACCAGCGCCATAATAGCGACGAAGGATTCCATCAACATGCCGCCGTAGCCGATAAAGCAGGCCTGGCTTTCGTTGGCCAACATTTTCGGCGTGGTGCCGGAGGAGATCAGCGCATGGAAGCCGGAGACCGCGCCGCAGGCGATGGTGATAAACAGGAACGGGAACAGGTTGCCGGTCCATACCGGGCCGGTACCATCGACGAACTTGGTCAGCGCCGGCATCGTCAGGGTCGGGCGCATAATCAGGATGCCAATCGCCAGCCCCACGATGGTGCCGATTTTCAGGAAGGTGGAGAGATAATCGCGCGGAGCCAGCAGCAGCCAGACCGGCAGTACCGCAGCCACAAATCCGTAGCCCACCAGGATCCAGGTCAGCTGTACGCCGGTGTAATCAAACCACGGCGCCCAGGTCGGGCTTTCAGCCACCCAGCCGCCGGAGATGATGGCGAACACCAGCATAACCAGGCCTATCACCGACACCTCGCCGATGCGTCCCGGACGCAGATAGCGGATGTAGATGCCCATAAAGATCGCCAGCGGAATGGTAAAGGCGACGGTATATGTCCCCCACGGACTGTGGGTCAGCGCTTTCACCACAATCATCGCCAGGACCGCGAGGATGATCACCATGATCATAAAGCAGGCCACCAGCGCCAGGACGCCAGCGGTCGGTCCCATCTCCTCTTTAACCAGTTCGCCAAGCGAACGGCCATCGCGGCGGGTCGAAACAAACAGCACCATAAAGTCCTGTACCGCCCCAGCCAGCACCACGCCGGCGAGGATCCAGATCATCCCCGGCAGGTAGCCCATCTGCGCGGCGAGCACCGGGCCCACCAGCGGCCCCGCGCCGGCAATGGCGGCAAAATGGTGACCGAACAGCACTTTTTTGTCGGTTGGAACGTAGTCGAGGCCATCGTTATGCCGCACCGCGGGCGTCATCCGCGTCGGGTCAACGCCGAGCACGGTTTTAGCGATATACAGGCCGTAGAAACGATACGCGATCAAATAAACGCAGACCGCGGCGACGACAATCCACAGCGCGTTTATCTGCTCACCCCGGTTTAAAGCGATATAGCCGAGGGCGAAGGCTCCGATGACGGAGAGCAGCGCCCAGATAAGGTATTTCCCTGAATTATTCATTGTTGTGGTCCACCGGTAGGGTAATCAGGATGTTACATTTTGTTTCTAGATCACAACGCAGAATTTAACAACACCGAAACATCGCAGATGCCGTACACCCACAGAGATTTGTCTCACATTGCTAGCGAGATCACTTAAGGCAGGAAAATGAATGAAAGGGTTACCGTGAACGGTGCCGTTTTTTTTGTCGGGTGGCGGCTAACGCCTTACCCGACCTACAGATCCGTAGTCCTGCTAAGCGCAATGCGAGCAGGGAAACTCCCGGATGGCAGCGCGCTGCGCCTTATCCGGGCTACCCCATTGCGCCGATACGTAGCCCTGCTAAGCGTAGCGCAAGCCGGGGAAACAGCGGCTTCTTAGCCCA
Source organism: Klebsiella sp. AqSCr (assembly GCF_008452795.1). NCBI lineage: Bacteria > Pseudomonadati > Pseudomonadota > Gammaproteobacteria > Enterobacterales > Enterobacteriaceae > Klebsiella > Klebsiella sp. AqSCr. Next base: position 3,064,395 of record NZ_MJDM01000005.1, on the reverse strand, counting down.
GCACCGCGGTGCCCAGACGACAGGTGCAACAGCGCCGCCCCTTCTCGTCATACACCACAATCTCCCAGCTCTGGCTCTGGCGACCAAGATGCAGCGGACGGCACTCGCCGCGCACTTTCCCGCTGGAGACGGCCCGGTGATGGCTGGCGTTAAGCTCAGTCCCGACGACGCACTGCCCTTCTTCGGTCATCAGCCAACCGGCCATCGAGCCCAGCGTCTCCGCCAGCGCCGCGGAAGCGCCGCCGTGCAGCAGGCCAAACGGCTGATGGGTGCGCGCATCCACCGGCATCTCCGCCACCAGCAGCCCCTCTTCCAGTCGGGTGTAGATGATGCCAAGATGCGCCACCATGGTATTTTCGCTGCTGGCGTTCAGCGCCGCCAGCGTAAGCTCTCGCTTCCAGGCCATTTACGCCCCCAGCGTCGAGCCGCCATCAACCACGATATCCTGCAGGGTGATATGGCTGGCGTGAGAAGAGGCGAGGAACAGAATGGTATTGGCGATCTCCTGCGGGCGGGCGATTTTACCCAGCGGGATGCCGAGCTTAAACTGCTCGCCGAAGCCGCGGATCCGCTGCTGCTCTGCATCGTCGCTGACCCACAGGGTGCGCTGCATATCGGTATCGGTGGAGCCCGGCGACACCAGATTACAGCGCACCCCGCTGCCCGCCAGCTCAAGGCCTACGGTCAGCGCCAGGCTTTTCAGCGCCGCCTTCGAGGCGCCATAGGCGCTCATGCCGATGCGCGGCGTGTGCGCAGCATCGGAGGCGACGGTGACGATCGCCCCGCCCCGCTGGCGACGGAACTGGGCCATCGTCTGCTGAAACAGGTTGAACGCCCCGCCGACGTTGACCGCGAAGGTCTGCTGCCAGTCTTCCGCGCTCAGCTGGTCGGTAGCGCCCATACGCAGGATCCCGGCGGCGTTCACCAGCACATCTAAACGCTCGGTGTTCGCCAACAGCCGGCTGCATGCCTCGCGTACCTGGTCGGCATCGGCGACGTCCAGCGTTTCGGTGGCAAACGGGTAGCTTTCGCCGTCAAAGGCGAGGTCGAACCCGGTGACGTTAGCCCCGGCCTCGACGAAAGCCAGCGCGGTGGCATAGCCAATCCCTTTACCTGCGCCGGTCACCCACACGGTCTGACCGCGAAAATCCAGCGCCGCCATTAGTGCACCTCGCGGGTGAGCAGCGCCCACCAGGCGTCGATGGTCGGGTTTTTCGCCAGCATCACGAAGTCGATATCACCGTGCACTTTGCGCCAGCGGGCGGCCAGGGCCATCATCCGCACCGAATCCAGACCGTAATCGATCAGGTTTTCATCATCCAGCGGTTCGTCGGATTCGTCGAGCAGCGGCAGGATCAGCGCGCGCAGCGCCGCTTTGGAGGCTGGGAGCGGCAGCAGCTCTTCGGTCATCACCACCCGTCCGGAGCGGCCGGCGACATATTTCAGCGCCATCAGGTGCTCTTCACGGCTGAAATCTGCCAGCGCGTCGGCGACAAAGAACGGTTTGATATCGCGCATAAAAGCATCGGTGGCGGTGGTCATGCAGCCGATATGGGCGTAAACGCCGGTGATGATCAGCTGATCGCGGCCGGTCTCTTTCAGCATCTCCTCCAGCGGCGAGCGATGAAACGCGCTGTAGCGCCATTTCACCAGCACGGTATCGTCTTCATCCGGCGCCAGCGCGGCAATCACCTGCTGCTGCTCCGGCGAGCGGGTCAGACCCGGCCCCCACATATCATTCAGCAGGGCGCGGTCTTCATCGCTCTGCTCTTTCGGCTGGGCAGTGTAGTACACCGGAATGCCGTTCTGTTTGCAGAAGTCGCGCAGGGCGGCGATATTAGCCACCACTTTCTCCATCATCGCGCTGTTTTCGCCCCAGAAGTTGAGGAAATATTCCTGCATATCGTGGATCAGCAGCGCGGCGCGCGACGGCTCAAAGGCCCAGTTGACCTTGTTCGCCGGGATATCGCTGGCTTCCGGCAGCGCATATGCCTGTAATTTAGGGATTGCCATTCTCTGTTCTCCTTCAGCCCAGCTTGCCTTCGGCCAGCCACTGACGTAATTGTTTTTTATCGACTTTGCCCACCGGCGTCAGCGGCAGCGCGGCAACGCACTCCACGCGGTCCGGCAGTTTAAATTCCGCCACCCCCTGCTCGCGCAGGAAGCGGCGCACGGCGACGGCGCGCAGCGGCGAGGTCACCACCAGATAAGCGCAGCTTTTCTCGCCCAGCAGATTGTCTTCGATGCTGACCAGCGCGGCGTGGATCACCGCCTCATGGCGCAGCAGCAGGTTTTCGATCTCTTCAGCGGCGATCTTCTCGCCGCCGCGGTTGATCTGATCTTTTTCCCGGCCCTGGACGGTGATATACCCATCTTCGTCGATCGAAATCAGATCGCCGGAGCAATAAAACCCCTCGGCGTCAAAGGCTTCCGCGTTATGCTGCGGGCTGTTGTAGTAGCCGCGGAAAGTGTACGGCCCGCGGGTCATCAGGCGGCCCACTTCGCCGCGCGGCAGCGGGTTGCCGTCGGCATCCGCTACCCACACTTCATCGTCCGGGCACATCGGACAGCCCTGGGTATTGATGATCCGCTCCGGGCTATCGTTGAGGCGGGTGTAATTCACCAGCCCCTCCGCCATGCCGAACACCTGCTGCAGCTGGCAGCCGATTTCCGCCGGAATGCGCGCGGCGAGGGTCGCTGACAGGCGCGCGCCGCCGACCTGCAGCAGCTGCAGCGATTGCAGCTGGGCGTTGCTGCCCCATTCGTGAATCGCCTGCAGCCACAGGCTGACCGCCGGCGGCACCAGCGACGCGACGTTAATCTGATGTTTTTCGATCAGCGGGAAACAGAGCGTGGCGCTCGGGTCAGCGGCGAGGATCACCCGCCCGCCGGCGAGGAAGACGCCGAGCGAACCCGGGGAACTCATCGCATAGTTATGCGCCGCCGGCAGCGCGTTGAGGTAGCGCGTTTCAGCGTTAATCCCGCAGATCTCGTTGCTGCGGCGGATACTGTAGTCGTAATCGTTATGGGTGCGTGGGATAAGCTTCGGCGTCCCGGTGCTGCCGCCGGAGAGCTGGAAAAAGGCCACTTCGTCGGCAGGGGTTGGATTGGCGATAAAGTTATCCGCCGGGCGGTTAATCTCCGTCGCCAGATCGCGCTCGCCGCCGTCGTTACGCAACAGTGCGACGCGCAGGGAAGGATGTTCCGCGATAAACGCGTGGAGAAAGCTATCGTCAGCAAACAGCGCGTGCTCGCGATCGGCAATCAGCAGCGCCGGTTTAATCTGCGCAGCGTAGGCGTTAAGTTCGCTGCGCTGGTGGCTGAACAAAGCGTTCACTGGCGCGACGCCGATGCGCAGCAGCGCAAAGAAGGTCATGTAAAACTCGGCGACATTGCCCAACTGCACCAGCGCGGTCTCCCCGCGCTTCAGTCCCTGGCGCTGCAGCGAGCAGGCGAGGTTGTCCACCAGCTGGTTAAACTGGCGGTAGCTAATCTGCCGCTCGCCATCGATAATCGCCACGGCGTCATTGTCCGCGTGACGGGTGATCAGATTGGTTAACGGCAGATCCTGCCAGTAGCCTTTTTGACGATAGCGGGCCGCAAACTCTTCCGGCCAACGGGTAAATGCAATCATCCTTGCCTCTTAGTTCAAGCCAAATACGTTAAGCATGGTGGTCAGTTTGACGCCGGTTTCGCGCCATTCGCCCAGCGGCGAGGAGGCCGGAACGATACCCGCGCCGGCAAACAGGCGCAGCGTACGCTGCTGCAGACGCGCGCAGCGGATAGTCACCACCCACTCGCCGTTGCCTTCGTCATCGCACCAGCCGACGATGCCGCCGAACAGCTGGCGATCGAAGGGTTCCAGTTCAGCAATCAGGCGCTTCGCCGCCTGATGCGGGAAACCGCTCAGCGCCGGCGTCGGGTGCAGCAGACAGGCCAGCGACATGGCGTTTTCTTCCGCCAGCGCGGTGCCTGCGATCGGCGTCGCCAGATGCCAGAGCGTCGGGGTGGTAATCAGCTGCGGCGACTCCGGTAGCGACAGCTGACTGCTGCGCGGGCCCAGCACGCTCTTCATCGCCTGGGTCACCAGCTCGTGCTCGTGGCGATCTTTGCCGGAGGCCAACAGCCTGTTGCCTGCTTCCCGATCCAGCACATCGTCCGGCTGGCGACGGGCGGAGCCGGCCAGCGGCAGAGAGCTGAAGTGCTGTCCTTCTTTACGCAGCAGCAGCTCCGGGCTGGCGCCCAGCAGCACGCCGCCGTCGGAGAGCGGCACGTGGAAGTTAAAGCTGGCGGGGTTCTGGGCGATCAGTCGCTCCATCAGCGCGCCGCTGTCGACGCGGTCGCGGGTGGTAATATCGATAAGCCTTGATAGCACCACTTTGTCGACTTCCGGGGTGGCGGTCAGCGCGGCGGCGCGTTCCACCATGGCTAAAAACGCGTCCTGCTCCGGGATCTCCCGACGCTCCACCACCTCCATCGCCTCCAGCGGCGCGGCATAGCGGGCGGAACGCTGCTTTTCCGGGCGAGAGAACGCTTCCCAGCGCTCGGGGATATAGAGCTCGGAAGGCTGACAGGTGTCGAACGGGATAGCCCCGACCATCACCGGCTTGCGGATCCCCGCCGCCCGGGCCTCGGCAAAGGCGGCCGCCATCTGCTGCTGGAACTCGCCGTTCAGCGCATCGCCGCCAACGGCGGGCTGTGAGAAGCGACGGAAGCAGCCTGAAGTGGTAAAACTGCGGTACGGCGACATAAAGAAGAAGCTGTCCGGCGACAGGGTCCGGGTCGGTTTCTTTACATCCTCAGCCAGTGACGTTTCCATATCATCCTCCAAAAACGATAAAGATATTAAGAATAATTATCATTTATATTTTGGTTGGCTAACCTAAAAGGTATTGCCCGCCATGTCAACCGCGTTACGTCATGGCGCCGCCACTTTGGCTTGCATCCTGCTGACACAAAGTTGAAAATGAGACGCATTTATCACCTTTCAAATCAGGATGCGATGACGTGAACTTCTTTTCTTTCTGCCGCCGCGGTGCGCTGACCGGCATGCTGTTGCTTTTAGGAATTACCTCAGCCCAGGCGGCGGACTGGCCGCGCCAGGTCACCGACAGCTACGGGACGCATACCCTGCCGAGTCAGCCGCTGCGCATTGTCTCCACCAGCGTGACGCTTACCGGTTCGCTGCTGGCGATTGACGCTCCGGTGGTCGCCAGCGGCGCGACCACGCCGAACAACCGCGTCGCCGATAGCCAGGGCTTTCTGCGCCAGTGGAGCGAGGTTGCCAAAGCCCGCAAGCTGGCGCGGCTGTACATCGGCGAACCAAGCGCCGAAGCGGTGGCCGCCCAGATGCCGGATCTGATCCTGGTGAGCGCGACCGGCGGCGACTCCGCCCTGCCGCTGTACGATCAGCTTAAAACCATCGCCCCGACGCTGGTCATCAACTATGACGATAAAAGCTGGCAAACCCTGCTCACCCAGCTGGGGCAGATCACCGGTCATGAACAACAGGCCAGCGCGCGCATTGCCGACTTCAATAAACAGCTCGTTTCGTTAAAAGAAAAAATGAAACTGCCGCCGCAGCCGGTGACCGCCCTGGTCTATACCGCCGCCGCGCACAGCGCCAATATCTGGACGCCGGAATCGGCTCAGGGGCAGATGCTCGAACAGCTGGGCTTTAGCCTGGCGACGCTGCCGGGCGGCCTGCCCGCCAGCCATAGCCAGGGTAAACGCCACGATATCGTGCAGCTGGGCGGGGAGAACCTCGCGGCCGGTCTGAACGGCCAGAGCCTGTTCCTGTTCGCTGGCGACCAGAAAGATGCGGATGCCATCTACGCTAACCCGCTGCTGGCGCATCTCCCGGCGGTCGCAGGCAAACGCGTCTACCCGCTGGGCACCGAGACCTTCCGCCTTGACTACTACAGCGCTCTGCTGGTGCTCCAGCGTCTCTCCAGCCTGTTCGGATAACGCGGGCTGCGCCATCAGGACGGGCACTCGGCCTGCACACCTTGCCGGGCGGCGCTGCGCTTGCCCGGCCTACAATGCCAGCGTCCCCCAGTCCAGACCGTAGGCCCGGTAAGGCGCAGCCGCCACCGGGCATCAGGCCGGGAACGCGGCCTGAACACCTTGCCGGGCGGCGCGGCGCTTGCCCGGCCTACTGAGCTTGCACCGGCCTGCCG
>NZ_MJDM01000005.1:3055896-3058177 GCF_008452795.1 Klebsiella sp. AqSCr | reverse complement strand
CCGGCCTACTGAGCTTGTACCGGCCTGCCGTACCCCAGGCCCGGTAAGGCGCAGCCGCCACCGGGCAATCGCACCCTACTTAACTTTCGTTGACAATTTCCGGGCGCTGGAAACGGCGCAGCTCGTGTAGCAGCCCAACCAGCAGCACACCGACAAGCGCCAGCGCCCAGCCGCTGGCGCTGGCGGATGCCGCCGGCGTCATTACCGCCCCTAAGCCGCCGAGCAGCGCCGCGCCGATGGCGTCGCCGGTGACGTTTTGCGCGGTCCACAGACCGTTAATCCGCCCGAGCATATGTTCCGGCGTCTGGGTCTGAATCAGGGTGTACTGCAGCAGCGAGCTAATAGCGCTCAGCCAGCCAAACAGCGCCAGGCACAGCGCGCCCAATGCCCAGTGCGGCATCAGGCTGAACAGCGCAATGGCGACAAACGATCCCACCGTCGTCGCCAGCATCAGCGCGCCCGGCCGCACCGTCTGGGCCAGCTGGCCGCTGGTCAACGCCCCCAGCGCCGCACCGAGCGGAATAGCGGCGTACAGCAGGCCAATCTGTCCGGCCGACATCTGCCAGCTACCGGCCAGCGCCGGATAGAGCACCCGCACCGCGCTGGCCATGGTCAGCAGACCGCCAAGCAGCGCAATCCCGCCGATAAGCGGGCTCTGACAGAGGAAGGTCAGCCCCGCCAGCAGAGAGCGCAGCGGATGCTCGCGCGGCTGCGGAGGCGGCGGCAGCTGCGGCAGACGCAGCAGGGTTAAGGTGGTGATAAAGGTCCCCGCCGCCGCCAGGCCGAAGTTCCACGCCACGCCGCCGGTGGCCAGCAGCAGGCCGCCGATCATCGGCGAAATCACCGAGCCAAGGCGCACCGTCAACATGGTGATGGCCCCGGCCTGCATCAGGTTTTCCCGTCCCACCAGCGCCGGGGTCGCCGCCAGCAGCGCGGTCACCCCCAACGAGGCGAAGAACCCGTCCCAGATCCCCAGCAGGTAGATCGCCGCCAGCGACGGCTCCGGCAGCAGGGCGTTGAGACACAGGCCGACAAAGCCCACGCCGCAGGTGCCGCGCGCCAGCAGGATCAGGCGTTTACGTTCATAGCGGTCAGCCAGCACGCCCCCCACCATCAGACCAACAAACATCGACGCCCCGGTCAGCGTCACCGACAACCCGACCTGCCAGGTCGAATGGGTCATCATCTGGATCTGCACCGGGATGGCCACGCCCAGCAGGCCAAGCGACAGAATAGAGATAAAGCGAGCGATAAAAACGGCGCGAAACGCCGGGTGAGTTTTCAGCAGGCTGAGATTGAGCAGCCAGGATTGTCGGTTCATTACAGCGCCTTGTCGTTATTTTTAATACCCTTTTTACTGTGGGTCATGCTACCATAGCTGAATAAAATCGATAACGATAATTACTATCATTATCATATCAGGGATGTCAGTTATGTCGTTTTCTACGACCGCGGTACGCTCTGTCGCCGTGCCCGGATTGTTGCTATTACTCGCCTTAGCCGCCGCGCTTAGCCTGACCATCGGCGCCAAATCGTTGCCGATCGGCACGGTATTCACCGCCTTCAGCGGAACCTGTCAAAGCGCTGATTGCACTATCGTGCTGGACGCGCGCCTGCCGCGCACTCTGGCCGGTCTGCTGGCCGGCGTCGCCCTCGGCCTCGCCGGCGCGCTGATGCAGACGCTCACCCGCAACCCGCTGGCCGACCCCGGCCTGCTGGGGGTCAACTCCGGCGCCAGCTTCGCCATCGTCCTCGGCGCGGCGCTGTTTGGGATCACTTCCCCGCAGGAGCAGCTGCTGCTGGCATTCTGCGGCGCGCTCTGCGCCTCGCTGCTGGTAGCCTTTACCGGCAGCCAGGGCGGCGGTCAGCTGAGCCCGGTGCGCCTCACTCTCGCCGGGGTCGCCCTTGCGGCGGTACTCGAGGGGCTGTCCAACGGCATCGCCCTGCTCAACCCGGACGTCTACGATCAGCTACGCTTCTGGCAGGCCGGTTCGCTGGATATCCGCACCCTGCAAACGCTGAAAATTGTCCTGCTGCCGGTAGTGGTGGCGGGGATCGCCGCTCTGCTGCTGAGCCGGGCGCTGAACAGCCTGAGCCTGGGCAACGATACCGCCACCGCCCTCGGCAGCCGCGTCGCCCGCACCCAGCTGATCGGCCTGATCGTCATCACCGTCCTGTGCGGCAGCGCCACCGCCGTCGTCGGCCCCATCGCCTTTATCGGCCTGATGATGCCGCATATGGCGCGCTGGCTGGTGGGGGCCGATCATCGCTGGTCGCTGCC
>NZ_MJDM01000005.1:3045858-3055857 GCF_008452795.1 Klebsiella sp. AqSCr | reverse complement strand
GCGTAGTCCATCCGGTTGCACAGGCGGCCCAGATTGCCCCGTCCCGCCGCCTGATAGCCAGCTGTCTGCTGCTAATGGCCGCCAGCCTGCTGATTTCCCTGCTCGGGCTGGCGCAAGGCCCGGTGCCCCTGACGATTGACCAGGTGTTCTCGGCGCTGTTCGGCGATGCGCCGCGCAACGTCGCGATGGTGGTGAACGAATGGCGGCTGCCGCGGGTGTTAATGGCGCTGCTCATCGGCGCCGCGCTCGGCGTCAGCGGCGCCATTTTCCAGTCGCTGACCCGTAACCCGCTCGGCAGCCCGGACGTGATGGGCTTTAACACCGGCGCCTGGAGCGGCGTGCTGGTGGCGATGGTCCTCTTCGGCCAGAACCTGACGGCGATCGCCCTGGCGGCGATGGCCGGCGGGGTGCTGACCTCGCTGGTGGTCTGGCTGCTGGCCTGGCGCAACGGGATCGAAACCTTCCGCCTGATCATTATCGGCATCGGCGTGCGCGCCATGCTGGTGGCATTCAACACCTGGCTGCTGCTGCGCGCCTCGCTGGAGACCGCCCTTTCTGCGGGCCTGTGGAACGCCGGATCGCTTAATGGCCTGACGTGGGGTAAAACCTGGCCGTCGGCGCCGCTGATCCTGCTGATGCTGGTGGGCAGCGCCCTGCTGGTTCGCCGGATGCGGCTGCTGGAGATGGGCGACGATACCGCCTGCGCGCTGGGGGTGCAGGTCGAGCGTTCGCGCCTGCTGCTGATGCTGGTGGCGGTGGTGCTCACCGCCGCCTCGACGGCGCTGGCCGGGCCGATCTCATTTATCGCGCTGGTGGCGCCGCATATCGCCCGCCGCCTGAGCGGCACGGCCCGCTGGGGACTGACCCAGTCGGCCCTGTGCGGCGCGCTGCTGCTGGCGCTGGCCGATTACGGCGCCCAACGGCTGTTTATGCCGTGGCAGCTGCCGGTTGGCGTGTTAACCGTCAGCCTCGGCGGTATTTACCTTATTGCATTGTTGATTCAGGAGTCCCGCAAAAAATGAGTGCTGTCCCCTCCCGTTTGCGCGGCGAGCAGTTAACCCTGGCCTACGGGAACAAGACCATCGCCGAGTCGCTGAACGTGACCATCCCTGACGGTCACTTCACCGCCATTATTGGCCCCAACGGCTGCGGCAAGTCGACGCTATTGCGCACCCTCAGTCGCCTGATGACGCCCGCCAGCGGCCACGTCTGGCTCGACGGCGCGCAGATCCAGCAGTACGCCAGTAAAGAGGTTGCCCGCCGCATCGGGCTGCTGGCGCAGAATGCCACCACCCCTGGCGATATCACGGTGCAGGAACTGGTGGCCCGCGGGCGCTATCCGCACCAGCCGCTGTTTACCCGCTGGCGCAAAGAAGATGAAGAGGCGGTGAACAAGGCGATGCGGGCGACCGGGATCAGCGATCTGGCGCTGCAGAGCGTCGACACGCTTTCCGGCGGCCAGCGGCAGCGGGCGTGGATTGCGATGGTGCTGGCCCAGGAAACGGCGATTATGCTGCTGGATGAGCCGACCACCTGGCTGGACATCAGCCATCAGATCGACCTGCTGGAACTGTTGAGCGAGCTGAATCGCGAGAAGGGCTATACCCTGGCGGCGGTGCTGCACGATCTTAACCAGGCCTGCCGCTACGCCACCCACCTGATCGCCCTGCGCGACGGCAGGATCGTCGCCGAGGGGGCGCCGAAGGAGATCGTCACCGCCGATCTGATTGAACGGATTTACGGTCTGCGCTGCACGATCATTGAAGATCCGGTGGCGCATACGCCGCTGGTGGTCCCGCTGGGCCGCCGGTAATCTCCTCTTTCCCCGGCTTGCGCTACGCTGAGCCGGGCTACCTGCTGTAGCCCGAACTCAACCGTTACCCCAGAATCTCCCTGACCACCGGACCGATGGCCTCAAAGGCCTGCGGGGAGATGATATCGACGTGGGCGCAGTTCTGGCTGAACACCTCCAGTTCCCCCACCCACGGGCCCCATACGACCTGCGGATCCATCCCCTCCTGCCGCGTCTTCTCCGCCACGAACAGCGTCGCCTTGCCGTCAAACTTCGCGCTGTGGGCAGAAGTTAACAGCCGCACCGCATCGGCATAGTTGCCTTCGATGGCGCTGAACAGCTCGCCGGAGGCTTGCCCCTGCTGGGCGGCGAGGAATGCTTCGCGCTCGCGGTCGATCTCCGCCAGTACCTCGGGATCCAGCCCGTTGGCCTCTTTCTCTGCCCAGTTTTGCGTCTCCGGCGGCCAGGTATCCAGCAGGCCGAGGAAGGCCACCGCTTCGCCGCGCTGGCGCAAGCGGGCGGCAATCCCCTGGGCTAAGGTGCCGCCCAGCGAATACCCGAACAGGTAATAAGGGCCGTGCGGCTGCTGCGCCAGCAGCGTGCGCAGATGATGCTCGCACACCTCGTCGAGGCTGGCGGCGCTGGCCATCGGCCCCTGCGGGCGCGGCGACTGAATACCGGTAATCGACCAGCGCGGGCTGAGATAGCGCGCCAGCACGCTGAACTGCCAGGCGAAGCCGGAGGCGGGATGGAAGCAGAACAGCGTCGGGCCGTCGCTCTCGCGCAGCGGCAGAAGCGTATCCAGCCCCAGGCGCTGGGCCTGCTCATCGCTGAGATCGGCGGCCAGCAGCGCGCTCAGTTTGCCCACCGTCGAGGCCACCATCACCTGCCCCGGGGTCACCTGCCGCGCCAGCTGGCGGCTGAGCTGTGCCGCCAGGCGCATCGCCAGTAGCGAATGACCGCCAAGGGCGAAGAAATCGGCGTCGATATCGTTCACCTCGCAGCCCAGCAGCTGGCTGAAGGCGGCGGCGACAAGAGTTTCCATGCCGGGCTCCGGCGGCCGACCGCTGCGCTCGCCGCCGAGGGTCGGCAGCGGCAGCGCTTTGCGGTCCAGTTTGCCGTTGGCGCTCAGCGGCAGCTCAGCGAGCTGCATCAGCACCACCGGCACCATATGCGGCGGCAGCTGTTCCGCCAGCCGCGCTTTCAGCGCCGCGGTATCCAGCGGCAGGCCGGAGTCAGAGACCAGATAGCCCACCAGCTGTCGGGCATCGCCGCCGGTCGCCGCCGCCTGGTTGAAGACGCAGGCGTGACTCACCGCCTGCCCCACGTCCGGCAGGGCCGACATCACCCGATCAATCTCGCCAAGCTCGATGCGCTGCCCGCGGATCTTCAGCTGATCGTCGCTGCGGCCAAGGTACTCCACCGCGCCGTTCGCCAGCCAGCGCGCCACGTCGCCGGTGCGATACATCCGCTCGCCGGGGGCAAACGGGTCGGCGATAAAGCGGCTGGCGGTGAGATCCGGGCGCCCCAGATAGCCCTGCGCCAGCTGGATGCCGGTGAGATAAAGATCCCCCGCCACCCCCGGCGGTACCGGGCGCATCGCGGCATCGAGAATGCGCAGCCCGGTGTTCCACACCGGCCAGCCAATCGGCACGCTGCTGCCGGTCACGGCCGCCAGCTCAGGGCCGCAGGCCGGATACCAGCTGACGTCCACCGCCGCCTCCGTCGGGCCGTACAGGTTATGCAGCGGCGCGCCGGTCAAGCGCTCCCACTCGCGGCACAATTCCGTCGGCAGCGCTTCGCCGCTGCAGAATACCCGCCGCAGCGTGCGGCAGGCAGCGACGCTGTCGGCATCCAGCGAGGCGACAAACGCCGCCAGCATCGACGGCACAAAGTGGGTGGTGGTCACGCCGTAGCGGGCGAAGAACTGCTGCATCGCCTGCGGGTCGCGGTGCGCCTCCGGCTCGGCCATCACCAGCTGCGCGCCGGCGATAAACGGCCACCAGAATTCCCACACCGACACGTCGAAACTGCACGGCGTTTTCTGCGCCACCACGTCGTCGGCAGATAACGGATAGCGATCCTGCATCCACAGCAGGCGGTTGACGATGGCGGTCTGGCCGACCATCACCCCTTTCGGCCGCCCGGTGGAGCCGGAGGTAAAGATGATGTAGGCGGTATGGTCTGGTTTTGACAGCGCCAGCGGCGCGTCATCCCCGGCGGCCAGCGGCTGCTGGTAGCAGAGGCTTTCCAGCCCCGGAATATCGCTGAAGCGGGCCAGTTGATCCTCCGTGGCGATCAGCAGCGACGGCCGGGCGTCTTCCAGCATCATCCGCAGGCGGTCGTCCGGGTAGCCGGTGTCCAGCGGCAGCCAGGCGGCCCCCGCTTCGACAATGCCGTGCAGCGCCAGGGTCAGGAACACCGAGCGCGGCAGGGCCACCGCCACGCTGTCCCCAGGCTTCACGCCGCGCTGACGCAGCAGCTGCGCGAGCGCCACCACCTGCTGACGCATCTCGCGATAGCTGAACTGCCAGCGGGCGTCCGCCAGCGCCGGCGCATCCGGGGTCTTCCGCGCCTGGTCGGCCACCAGCGCGCTGAGGGTGGTGGCAGGCAGCGGCACAGCGGTATCGTTGACCGCCGCCAGCCGGGCCAGCTCGTCGGCGGAGAGCATCTCTGCTTCGCCGCAGCGCAGCGTCGGATCGGCGGCGAACTGCGCCAGCAGCGCGGTCAGTCGCGCCATGTGGCGACGGAGCTCGGCTTCGTCGTACCGGGCCTTGTTGGCGAGGATCTCCAGCGACAGCCCGCCGGTCTCATCCGGGAACAGCGCCAGCTCGAGATCGTTGACCGGGCCGGTGGCGAGGGTGTGGGTCACTGCCTGCACACCATCGATATCCAGCTGGTAATCAAAGACTTTGACGTTCAGCACCGGGCCGAACAGCGGTTCGTCCCCTGCCGCTTTGCCGCTGTCGCGGACGATCTGCTCGGCGTCATAGCGCTGATGGCGGCGCATCTTTTTCAGCTGAGCGGCGAGGCGCATCGCCAGGTCCGCCAGCGTCTCCCGGGCGTCAATATGCACCGCCAGAGGCAGGACATTGAGCACCGGCCCCGTCGAGGTCAGCGCGGCTGAACCCATCCGACGCATAAAGATAAAGCCCGCCGCGTAGTCCATCCGGTTGCACAGGCGGCCCAGCCACAGCGTGGTGAGCGCCAGCGCCAGGTCAGCGGGCTGACACTGCGGCGCATGGCTGGCCAGGCGGCGGAAGGCGTCGGCGTTCATCTCCAGCTTCATCCGCCAGATATCGCTCCCGGCGGCGCGCCCGCCCAGCGGCGCGGCAGAGAGTGAGGCAGGCGCCGGTAACGCCTGGCGCTGGGCCTGCCAGAAAGCTTTATCCCGCTGCCAGGCCTCGCTGCCGGCGTAGCGCTGGTACTCGTCCACCACCTCGGCGAAGGGGGTGAAAGGCGACTCAGGAGTGGCTTCCCCCCGCTGCCAGGCGCGGTAAATGGCGGCGATCTGCCGGGTTATCGCCGGGAAGCTGAAGCCATCCACCAGCAAGTGGTGATAACGCTGATACCAGTACCAGCGGTCGTCGCCGACGCGCAGCAGCTGATGGCACACCAGCGGGTTGCCGCCGTCGACGCGCAGATCCTGCGCCAGATCCGCCTGCATCCGCTCCGTAGCGGCGCGATGCGGATCCGGCGCCGTCCGCAGGTCAATGATCGACGGTTCGCCAAAGGTGCGGTCGGCCGCCACCCACTGCCAGACTTCCCCCTCCTCTTCCTCAAAGCGCAGGCTGAGGGTGTCCGCCTGCTGCAGACCGGCGACAATCGCTTTTCCCAGCAGCGTCGGGTCGAGGGCGCCGCGCAGTTCAACATAGTGGGCTACGCTCCAGGCGCCTGGCAGAGTGGAGAGGCGCTCGGCCATCCAGATCCCCGGCTGCGCGGCAACCAACGGTAAACGAGTGGTCATTGTCAGCTCCTTATGACGCATGATGGGCGGGGGTCAGGGTTGACCAGTTGGCCGCCAGCCAGGCGTTGCAGGCCTCGGCCGACTGCGGGGGGCACACCACCGCCCAGCCGGCAGGCAGGTCGCAGTGCGCCGGCCACAGGCTGTACTGCTGCTGATCATTGCGCAGAATGTAAAACTGCCCTTGCGGGTTGTCGAAGGGGTTACTGAATTGCATATCAAACTCCTGTCGTAAAACGCGATGCTAAGGGTGCGACAGCAGAGGCTGCCAGAGCTGGATAAGCCCTGCCGTCAGCCCGCCGCGCCAGCAAAGCGCATCATGCCCGCCGTCAACCTGACGCCAGAAAATCGTCTGCTGTGTTGTGGTGAGTTGCGCCAGTAGCGCCTGGTTCGCGCGAAAAATGATCGGTTCGCGTTGGCCCGCTTCCAGCCAGACGCGCAGCCCGGCCGCGGACACCTCACCCTGGCGAAGCTGTTCGCCGATAAAGCCCGTCCCGCGGCCATCACGGTGCGGCCACCAGTAGGAGCCTGACTGGCTGAGCACGCAGCCAAAGCGCTGCGGCCAGTTGAGAGCGGCGAACATCGCCGCCAGACCGCCGAAGCTTTGCCCGGCCACCACCGTCCGATCCGGGCGGTCGCTGAACGGGGCATAGCCGTGGACCAGCGGCAGGAGCTCCTCCTGCACCGCCAGCCAGAAATCGCGGTGACAGGGCAGCTCAACCCCGCGGCGCTGGTTGTCGATCGCGTCGATCAGCAGGTAGACCGCCGGCGGCAGTCTCCCCTCGCGGGTCAGGGCGGCCAGCGGCGACCACACCGGCATGCTCTCGGCCCAGAACTGGCCGTCGAGCAGGATCGCCAGCGGCCGCGTTTGCGGGTCGACAGCCTCGCCGGTGGTGTAGATCCAGACCCGGCGATGGTTGCCCAGACGCGCGCTGCGCCACTCAAGGCAACGGGCGGCAGGATGCGCCTCATTAAGCGGGTCCCAGCCGGGCTGCGCGGGGGCCTGCGGCATCTCCAGGGCGGACACGCCATGGCCGCGTCCGCCCCGCCAGCTGTGCGGGTTCAGCGGATCGGCTATCGCCCGCGGCAGCAGTTTGCGCCAGCCTTCGCGTAGCAGCGCGCGGTCGGGCGCATCAGCGCTGAACACCTCAGGGGAAAAATCATCGTCACGGTCGGAGGGAATAAAACAGTAGCTGCCGCGCCAGGTCGGCGACAGCGTAGTGCGCCAGAACCAGGCGTCGGTCCCGGGGAGACGTTGCAGCGATTGCGGCCGCGCATTCTGATGGTGGTCGGTCACGCCGGTGATATAGAGCCATACCCGACGATGGGGAGAGCAGGTTTCATCCCCCGCCGGGTCCCGCCACCAGAACGTTACCTCGATGGCGTCATCCACTGCGCGGCACTGCGGCCCCCGCAGGGTTTGCCACCACTCCTCGCTTCCTGTCCTTAACATTCTGTCATTAACCCTATGTATAGCGTGACTTTTTTAATTAATTGTCATTATTTATTGATAATATTATTGATAACTATTTGCATTTGCAATAGCGTATTAGCGCGCCGTGGGAAGCGCGTCTTTCATCAGAACATGTCAAATCGGGCTTATTCAGCCAGCGACGGAGTGCCTTTGCCCGCTTTTGGCAACATTTATGCCGCCTCCCCTCCCGGTGGGAAGGGGCGTTTGGGGAACGTGGCGACAAAAAGCAGGAATAACAATGAATAACAGGATCAAATCCCTGGCCTTGCTGGTCAATCTGGGAATTTACGGGGTTGCTTTTCCGTTAAGCGCAGCGGAAACCGCCACCGACGATAAAAACAGCGCCGCTGAAGAGACCATGGTGGTCACCGCCGCCGAGCAGAACCTGCAGGCGCCGGGCGTCTCCACCATCACCGCCGATGAGATCCGCAAACGCCCCCCGGCGCGCGACGTCTCGGAGATCATTCGCACCATGCCGGGGGTCAACCTGACCGGCAACTCCACCAGCGGCCAGCGCGGCAACAACCGCCAGATTGATATCCGCGGCATGGGCCCGGAAAATACCCTGATCCTGATCGACGGCAAGCCGGTCACCAGCCGCAACTCCGTGCGCCTTGGCTGGCGCGGCGAGCGCGACACCCGCGGCGATACCAGCTGGGTGCCGCCGGAGATGATCGAACGTATCGAAGTGATTCGCGGCCCGGCCGCCGCCCGCTACGGCAACGGCGCCGCCGGCGGCGTGGTGAATATCATCACCAAAAAAACCGGCGATGAGTGGCACGGCTCATGGAACACCTATATGAACGCCCCGGAGCACAAGGATGAAGGCTCCACCAAACGCACTAACTTCAGCCTCAGCGGCCCGCTGGGCGGCGATTTTAGCTTCCGCCTGTTCGGTAACCTCGACAAAACGCAGGCTGACGCCTGGGATATCAACCAGGGCCATCAGTCCGAGCGTACCGGGATCTATGCCGATACTCTGCCGGCCGGGCGCGAAGGGGTGAAAAACAAAAACATCGATGGTCTGGTGCGCTGGGAATTCGCTCCGATGCAGTCGCTGGAGTTTGAGGCCGGCTACAGCCGCCAGGGCAACCTCTACGCCGGCGATACCCAGAACACCAACTCCAACGACCTGGTAAAAGAGAACTACGGCAAAGAGACCAACCGTCTGTATCGCAACACCTACTCGGTTACCTGGAACGGCGCCTGGGACAACGGGGTGACCACCAGCAACTGGGCGCAGTACGAACGCACCCGCAACTCGCGCAAAGGCGAAGGCCTGGCCGGCGGCACCGAGGGGATCTTTAACAGCAACCAGTTCACGGATATCGATCTGGCGGATGTGATGCTGCACAGCGAAGTCAGCATTCCCTTCGACTATCTGGTTAATCAGAACCTGACGCTGGGCAGCGAGTGGAACCAGCAGCGGATGAAGGATAACGCGTCCAATACCCAGGCGCTGTCGGGCGGCGAAATTCCGGGCTACGACAGCACCGGCCGCAGCCCGTACTCGCAGGCGGAAATCTTCTCGCTGTTCGCTGAGAACAACATGGAGCTGACCGACACCACCATGCTGACCCCGGCGCTGCGTTTCGATCATCACAGCATTGTCGGCAATAACTGGAGCCCGTCCCTCAACCTGTCGCAGGGCCTGTGGGATGACTTCACGCTGAAGATGGGCATCGCCCGCGCCTATAAAGCGCCGAGCCTGTATCAGACCAACCCGAACTACATTCTCTACAGTAAAGGCCAGGGCTGCTACGCCAGTAAAGACGGCTGCTATCTGCAGGGTAACGACGACTTAAAAGCCGAGACCAGCATCAACAAAGAGATTGGCCTCGAGTTTAAACGCGACGGCTGGCTGGCGGGCGTCACCTGGTTCCGCAACGACTACCGCAACAAGATTGAAGCGGGCTATGCCCCGGTCTATCAAAACAATAAAGGTACCGATCTCTACCAGTGGGAAAACGTGCCGAAAGCGGTGGTGGAAGGTCTGGAGGGGACGTTGAACGTTCCGGTGAGCGAGACCGTCAACTGGACCAACAACATCACCTATATGCTGCAGAGTAAGAACAAAAAGACCGGCGATCGTCTGTCGATTATCCCGGAATACACGCTGAACTCCACCCTGAGCTGGCAGGTTCGCGATGACGTTTCGCTGCAGTCGACCTTCACCTGGTACGGCAAGCAGGAGCCGAAGAAGTACAACTACAAGGGTCAACCGGTCACCGGCAGCGAGAAGAACGAGGTTAGCCCCTACAGCATCCTCGGCCTGAGCGCGACCTGGGACGTCACCAAATACGTCAGTCTGACCGGCGGCGTGGATAACGTCTTCGATAAGCGCCACTGGCGCGCGGGCAACGCCCAGACCACCGGGGGCGCCACCGGCACGATGTACGGCGCCGGCGCCGAGACCTACAATGAATCGGGCCGCACCTGGTACCTGAGCGTCAACACCCACTTCTGATAGCGGGTTCTCCCTCCCCCGCCCTTGCTGGACAAAGGGCGGGGGCAACCGCGGTAACCTTACCCTATGCGCCACCATCGCACCGTTTTGCCTCTGGCCGGCTATACCATCCAGCAGATCGACTTCGACCCGGCGACTTTCCAGCCTGAAGATCTGTTCTGGCTGCCTTATCACGCCAGCCTGACCGGGTGGGGCCGCAAGCGGCAGGCGGAGCACCTGGCCGGACGCATCGCCGCGGCATACGCCCTGCGCGAGGTGGGGGAGAAACGGCTTCCCGCCATCGGCGACCAGCGCCAGCCGCT
>NZ_MJDM01000005.1:2762450-3045819 GCF_008452795.1 Klebsiella sp. AqSCr | reverse complement strand
GGCGGTGATCGCCGATCGGCCGGTGGGCGTCGATATCGAGCGCCGGTTTACCCCACAGCTGGCCGCGGAGCTGGAGAGCAGCATTATCAGCCCGGCGGAAAAAACGGCGCTGCTGCACAGCGGCCTGCCCTTCCCGCTGGCGCTGACGCTGGCGTTTTCGGCGAAAGAGAGTGGGTTTAAGGCGACGCCTGCGGCAAATCAGCGCGCGCTGGGGTTCGCCGATTTTCAGATCGTGGAAATAACGGCAAGCACCTTAGCGCTTATGTTTGCGGAGCAGCGCTATCTCTTGCACTGGATAGCGTCGGAGGAGCAGGTCATTACACTTTGCGTATTGCAGCAGTAAACGCCCGCGCTTCACGCAACGGGCGTTCAGGCCATCAGTCTCTTTTTTGCACCAGGGCAACGATGGCGGCGGCATCAAACCCATGGTACTGACGCATCCAGCCGCGATCGGCGGCGGCGGCGTACTCCCCGTCCGGGATCCCCAACCGCTGCAGGGCAATGCCCACGCCCGCTTCCGCCAGCACTTCCGCCACCAGGCTACCCAACCCGCCGTTGACGTTATGCTCTTCGACGGTGATCACCGAACCACATGGCTGGAGCACCGCCAGCAGCGCCGCGGTATCGCAGGGGCGAATCGACGGCACGCTGACCACTTTCGCCTGGATACCGAGGTCGGCAAGCTGCTGCGCCGCCTCCACCACCTCATGCACCGTCGAACCGGTGGCCACCAGCGCGACGTCCTCGCCTTCACGCAGGGTCAGCACAGCGCCAGGAACAAAGCGATACGACTCGTCAAGCAGCTCCGGCAGCGCCTTGCCATCGAGACGAATATAGACCGGGCCCTGATAAGCAAGGGCATAGTCTATGATCTGCCGACATTCGCGCGGCGTGGAGGGGGCGAAGATCTGGATATTGCCGAAGCCGCGCATCACCGCCAGGTCATCAATTGAATGGTGGGTGCTGGCCAGCGGGCCGTAGCTGGCCCCGGCGTTTAGGCCAAACAGCTTGACGTTGGTGTTGTTGTAACAGACATCCACTTTGATTTGCTCATTGGCCCGCGAGATAAGAAACGGCGCGGCGTTACAGGTCACCGCCACTTTTCCGCCCAGCGCCAGACCGGCGGCGGTGCCGACCATGCTCTGCTCGGCGATGCCGACGTTCACCAGCCGGCCGGGGAACTGTTTAATAAACGGCGCGATTTTGGCCGTTGACGTGGAGTCGGCTACCACCGGCACCAGATCGACGCCGCGCTCCACGGCGGCGATAAAGGCTTCGACCATGACGTTAGCCAGGTGTTCTGCATTACTCATCTTTCAGTTCCTCCAGTGCCAGTGCAATTTCTTCGCCTTTCGGCACCCGGTGGTGCCACTCCGGGCGCCCCTGGATAAAGGAAATACCGGCACCTTTCGTGGTGTTGGCAATAATAACGTTGGGTTTACCTTCCTGCTTCAACCCCTCGATGACCGAGACCACCGAGGCCATGTCGTTACCCTGGCATTCGCTGACTTCCATACCGAAGGCGCGCCATTTATCGGCCAGCGGATCGGTATTCATGATTTCGCGCGTCGGCCCGGCCAGCTGGAGGTTGTTCTTATCATTAATAATGACCAGATTATCCAGGCCGTAATGTGCAGCCGCCAGGGCGGCTTCCCAGTTACTGCCTTCCGCCAGTTCGCCGTCGCCGGTGATCAAAAAAATGCGGCGGGTGCTGTTGCTTTTCTTCGCGGCCAGCGCCAGCCCCACCGCAACAGGCAAACCGTGGCCCAGCGCGCCGGTGTTGAGCTCGATGCCCGGCGTTTTTTGCCGCACCGGGTGGCCGGGGAGATGGGAATTGGCATGCTGGTAGGTCTCCAGCCACTCGACCGGGAAGAAGCCGACTTCCGCCAGGACGCAGTAGTAGCAGCCCACGGCGTGGCCTTTCGACTGGATGTAGATATCGCGCTGCGGGTCGTCGAGCCGGTCCGGCGCGACGTTAAGGACGCGGAAATAGAGCGCGGTTAACAGTTCGACCTGCGAAAGGTCAGCCCCGGTGTGGCCGCCGGCCGGACTATTGGCGTTTAAGCGCACAATATGGCGCCGCACCGCGCGGGCTTTACGCTCCAGCGTCTGAATATCATATCTGTAGGGATTCATTTCACACCTCTGAATTTATTTTCAGCATGGAATATTTATTCCAGCAAGGACTAAAAAAAACCAGATATCCCTATGCCGGGTGGTAAGCCTTCTGCCACAGCGCCCTACTCAGGAACATTCTGCCTCCCGCTCCAGGCGAAGCCCGGATAAACACATTGACTCGAAATTGCCTTGAATATATATTCAATAATGATTCTTTATTCGATTATGGCCTGGCTGTTTTGTTTTTGTCCATAGTCGATTTTGAGGATTGGCAAAAGTTAGACGCCTGTCACACTTAAGTCTGATTTTTTTTCGCGTATGATAAAAGTCACTACGATAATGGCTGCAGCTAACCGCCTGAAGAAAGGCGATAAATGATTTTCGAGGATTAATATGGCTAAGCAGGATGAACAACGGTTATTGGTTAAGATTGCCACGCTTTACTATCTGGAAGGACGAAAGCAGTCTGATATCGCCCAACTTCTCTCGCTGTCTCAGTCATTTGTCTCCCGCGCCATTACCCGCTGCCAGAAAGAAGGCGTCGTCAAGATCAGCGTCGTTCAGCCGTCCAACATCTTTCTGAAGCTCGAAAAAGGGCTTGAGGATCGCTACGGCCTTAAGCAGGCGGTGGTGGTGGATACCGAGGAAGAGGCCAGCGATCATACCATCAAGCGGGCGATTGGCTCCGCCGCCGCCCACTATCTGGAAACCCGGCTGCGGCCAAAAGATCTGATTGGCGTCTCCTCGTGGAGCTCAACCATTCGCGCGATGGTCGATGAAGTTCATGCGCAAAACCTGAAAGCCAGCGGCGTGATCCAACTGCTCGGCGGCGTCGGGCCAAACGGTAACGTGCAGGCGACGATTCTTACCCAGACCCTCGCCCAGCGCCTGAATTGCGACGCCTGGCTGCTGCCGTCACAGAGCATCGAAGGATCCATGGAGGAGCGCAACCGGCTGCTGGCCAGCAAAGACGTCGCTGACGTGGTGTCGCGCTTTGATGAAGTGGATATCGCCATCGTCGGCATCGGCATTCTCGAACCCTCTCAACTGCTGAAAACCTCCGGTAACTACTATCACGAAGATATGCTGCAGGTGCTGGCGGCGCGCGGCGCGGTGGGTGATATCTGCCTGCACTACTACGACAAAAACGGCCATCCGGTGTTACGCGATGATGAAGATCCAGTGATCGGTATGGCGCTGGAGAAGGTCAAAAAATGCCCGAACGTGGTCGCGCTGGCCGGCGGTACCGACAAAGTCGCGGCCATCAAAGGCGCCCTCACCGGCGGCTACATTGATGTTTTAATCACCGATTACCCTACCGCTCGCATGCTGGTTAGCGACTAACCTGCCGCGCTGCTTTTCCTCTCTGCCGCCCTGACGTGCTTTTTTAGCTTCAGGGCTGGCTCTGTTAATACATTTAAATTCAATCAGTTAATCAACCACTCCAGCCGCCTATCGCCGCTTTCGCCGATCGGCGAAATGTGATTGCCAGCACAATTGATGATTTTTCCGGTAGCCCGTCACCGGGTTTGTGGCTTAAGGTATCAAATAAATAATCACTATCGAATATATATTCAGTGATTAAAAAGATGATAATGAAATGTCACAACATGGCCTGCACAGACGCAGGAGACGGTGGGAGATATTCCTCGTCTTCGCGGTTCCAGGACACCGAGTGACCGAGGAGAGCACGATGCAGGCGACAGCAAAAGAGTTCATCATTGCCCTGGATGAAGGCACCACCAACGCCAAAGCGGTGGTGCTGGATAGCCGGGGCAAAGTTATCGTCAAATTCTCGCAGCCGCTGGCGATCCAAACGCCGCGCGACGGCTGGGTGGAGCAATCGGGCGAAGCGCTGGTTACCGCCTCGCTGGCGGTGATCGCCAGCGCGGTGGCCCACGTTGGCGCGGAAAACGTCGCCGCGCTGGCCATCAGCAACCAGCGGGAAACCGCCATCGGCTGGTATCGCGACAGCGGCGAACCGATTAACGCGGCCATTACCTGGCAATGCACCCGCAGCGCCGCGTTCTGCGACACGCTGCGTCACGATCGTCAGGAACAGCACATTAAGCGTGCCACCGGCCTGCCAATCGCCCCGCTGTTCTCGGCCTCCAAAATGCGCTGGCTGCTGGATGCGACTGTCGATGGCCACCTGCGCGCCGAACGCGGTGAGATTTGCCTCGGCACCATCGACAGCTGGCTGCTGTGGAATCTGACTGCTGGAGAAGCCTTCTGCTGCGACTACTCCAATGCCTCCCGCACCCAGCTGCTGAACCTGCACCGCGGCGAGTGGGACGACGAGATGCTGGCGCTGTTCGGCATTCCGCGCGCGGCGTTGCCGGAAATTAAACCGTCGAGCGGCCTCTTCGGCCATACCAAAGGACTGGCCGCCATTCCGGACGGTATTCCGATCATGTCGATGATCGGCGACTCCCACGCCGCGCTGTTCGGCCACGCGCTCGGCGAGGCAGGCTGCGTCAAAGCCACCTACGGCACCGGCTCTTCGGTCATGGCCCCGGTCAAATCGGCGCAGTGCGATATCGACGCGCTGGCGACCACCGTCGCCTGGCACGATGGCGACCAGCTGGTGTGGGGCCTGGAAGGGAATATTCCCCACACCGGCGATGCTGTCGCCTGGATGGCGGACAGCACCGGACTGAGCGAACTCTCTGCCGCCGAGCTGGCCCATGAGCTGAATACCCTCCCCGCCTCCGTCGACTCAACCCTCGGGGTCTACTTCGTGCCGGCGCTGACCGGTCTTGGCGCGCCCTGGTGGGATGACAGCGCCCGCGGCGTGATTTGCGGCCTGAGTCGCGGGGTGAAACGCGCGCATCTGATCCGTGCGGCGCTGGAGTCCATCACCTATCAGATAGCCGACGTGGTGGTGGCGATGCGTCAGCATGAGGAGTTCACCCTGACGGCGTTGATGGTGGACGGCGGGCCGACCAACAATGACTGGCTGATGCAATACCAGGCCGATCTGCTCGGCTGCCCGGTGATGCGCAGCGACGTGCCGGAGCTGTCCGCCATCGGCGCGGCGTTGCTGGCACGCAAAGCGCTCCATCCGGGATCGACCGCCGATCTGCAGGCCTTCTTAACCGAACATAGCACCTTTCAGCCCGACATGGCCCGCCACCAGCGCTTACAAACGCGCTGGCAGGAGTGGCGCCATGCGGTCGACCGAACATTATGGAAACCGGACTCGCCAGCCTGACCGCCAGACTGCGCGACGACACGCATTCACTTATCACAGGAGAAACCCGGCCCATAACGATATCGCTATCCCCGAATACATCAGGGGAAATTTCAGACCGTAAAAGCCTGCCCGCTCAGGGGCTCATTTGTTCGAATATAAAAATACAGGAACAGAGTCATGAAATTACGTATAACCCTTTTAACCGCTGCTACCCTGACCGCCTTCTCCTTTGCCGCGCACGCCGCGGAGAAAGGCACCATTATGATCATGGTCAACTCGCTGGATAACCCGTATTACGCCTCGGAAGCCAAAGGCGCCAGCGAAAAAGCGCAAGCTCTCGGCTACAAAACCACCGTGCTGTCCCATGGCGAAGATGTCAAAAAGCAGAATGAGCTTATCGACACCGCGATTGGTAAAAAAGTGCAGGGCATTATTCTCGATAACGCTGACTCCACCGCCAGCGTCGCCGCCGTTGAAAAAGCCAAAAAAGCGGGCATTCCGGTGGTCTTAATTAACCGCGAAATTCCGGTTGATGATGTGGCACTGGAACAAATTACCCACAATAACTTCCAGGCCGGCTCTGAGGTCGCCAACGTCTTCGTCGAGAAAATGGCGGAGAAAGGCAAATACGCCGAGCTGACCTGCAACCTCGCCGATAATAACTGCGTCACCCGTTCTAAATCTTTCCATCAGGTCATTGACCAATATCCGGATATGGTCAGCGTGGCGAAACAGGATGCCAAAGGCACCCTGATCGACGGCAAACGCATCATGGACAGCATCCTGCAGGCGCACCCCGACGTGAAAGGCGTCATCTGTGGCAACGGGCCGGTAGCCCTTGGCGCGATTGCGGCGCTGAAAGCGGCCAACCGTAGCGATGTGATTGTCGTCGGCATCGACGGCAGCAACGATGAGCGCGACGCCGTGAAAGCCGGCACCCTGCAGGCAACCGTGATGCTGCAGGCGCAGGCCATCGCCGCTCAGGGCGTCACCGATCTGGATAACTACCTGCAAAAAGGCGAGAAGCCGGCGAAGCAGCGCGTGATGTTCCGCGGCATTCTGATTACTCAGGATAACGCCGATAAAGTCCAGGATTTCAACATTAAGTCCTGAGTTCGGGTGGTTGCGCCCCTGCGGGGGCGCAGAGGAGAGCATTATGTTTAAGAAAACCTGTCTGACGCTGGCCGTACTGGCGCTAGGGGGCTGTCGCATCGTCTCGCAGCAGGAGCTGGCAGACCTGAAATCCCCGCCCAACCCGCATATGGCGAATATGGATAAAACCTGGCAGCAGAGCATCGTACCGCAGGTGGTGACGAAAGCGCGTCCGGCGGCGGAACTGATGAGCGCGCTCAAGGCGGCAAAAGACATTGATAGCGCCTGTAAAACCCTCGGCTACCGTGCGCAGGATGAAAACCCCTGCATCTTCTACGTCAAGGTTTCAGGTACCGTCAGCAAACTCGATACCGCCTCGCGCAGCGGCAAAATGACCTTGACCGACGCCAGCGTCGGGAAGGTGACGGTGCAGATTGGCCCTACCCTGCGCGGCACCCAGCTGCGCGACGGCTACAGCGGCGCCAGCTATCAGGACTTTAATGACCAGGTGCTGTTCGGCGAGTACAGCAAGAATATCAACAGTCAGGCGGTCAAAATGATTCAGACAGCCAACGTCAAAACCGGCGACAGCGTGGAGGTGTACGGCGTCTTCTCGGCCTGGGATATTCCACAAACTCTCCCGGAAATTACCCCGGCGAAAATCATTCATACAGGGGGACAATAATATGGCGCCGCACGATCTCGTCGCTCCCCAGCCCGTTGAGTCCGAAGTGATTATCGAAACCCGCGGCCTGTCGCGCGTCTATCCCGGCGTAACCGCCCTGGATAATGTCAATTACCGGGTCTATCGAAATAAGGTCAACGTGCTGATCGGAGAAAATGGTGCGGGTAAATCCACCATGATGAAAATGCTTGCCGGCGTTGAAACGCCCTCCTCCGGGCAAATTATCCTCGATGGTGAAGCAGTTTCATTACAGTCGACGCATCAGGCAGAAAAACTGGGCATCAGTATTATTTTTCAGGAACTGAATTTATTTCCCAATATGAATGTGATGGACAACATCTTCATGGCGAATGAATTCTTTCAGAAAGGACGCATTAACGAAAAATACCAGTACGCGCTGGCCAAATCGCTGCTGGAACGGCTGGAGCTGGATGTCGATCCTTACGCTCCGCTGGGTGAACTCGGTATCGGCCACCAGCAGTTAGTCGAGATTGCCCGCGCCCTGTCGAAAGACACCCGCGTGCTGATCATGGACGAGCCCACCTCGGCGCTGAGCCAGTCTGAGGTCAAAGTGCTGTTCAAGGTGATCGCGCAGCTTAAGCGCCGCGGCGTGACCATCATCTATATCTCGCATCGCCTCGAAGAGCTGATGGAGATTGGCGACAACATCACCATTTTCCGCGACGGTCGCTTTATCAGCGAGCGTCACGTCAGCGACGCCAGCGTACCGTGGATCATCGAGCAGATGGTCGGTGATAAGAAAAAACACTTTGATTATCAACCGGCGCCAAAAGGCGACGCAGTGCTTGACGTCAAAGGGCTGACCGCGCTGCATCCCAGCGGCGGTTACAAGCTCAATGACGTCACCTTCACCCTCAGCAAAGGCGAAGTGATCGGTATTTACGGCCTGCTGGGCGCCGGGCGCACCGAGCTGTTTAAAGGCCTGGTCGGCTTGATGCCCTGCCAGCGCGGCGAGGTGCATCTTAACGGCGAAAGCATCGGCAAATCTCGCTTTCAACAGCGCCTGAAAAAGGGGCTGGCGCTGGTGCCGGAGGACCGTCAGGGCGAAGGCGTGGTGCAGATGATGTCGATTCAGGCCAACATGACGCTCTCTGATTTCAGCCTGCAGGGGTTCCGCCGCGCCTGGCGCTGGTTGAACCCGCAAAAAGAAGAGACCTGCGTGAAAGAGATGATCCAGCAGCTGGCGATCAAGGTCAGCGACGCCACATTGCCCATCACCTCGCTGAGCGGCGGCAATCAACAAAAAGTGGTGCTGGGTAAAGCGCTGATGACCCAGCCGCAGGTGGTGTTCCTCGACGAACCGACGCGCGGCATCGACGTCGGCGCGAAAACCGACGTCTATCACCTGATCGGCAAAATGGCTCAGCAGGGGCTGGCGGTGATGTTCTCATCTTCGGAACTGGATGAGGTGATGGCCCTGGCCGACCGCATCCTGGTGATGGCCGATGGCCGCATTACCGCCGATTTACCGCGCCATGCGGTGACCCGCGAACAGTTAATCGCGGCTTCAACACCTCAAGATTAATCAGGCTGGAATCCATCATGAACCAGAAATATATGATTTATATGTACCTGCTGAAGGCCCGCACCTTTATCGCCCTCCTGCTGGTGATCGCGTTCTTCAGCGTGATGGTACCCAACTTCCTGACCGCCTCTAACCTGCTGATCATGACCCAGCACGTGGCGATCACCGGCCTGCTGGCCATCGGCATGACGCTGGTCATTCTCACCGGCGGCATTGATTTGTCCGTCGGCGCGGTGGCGGGGATCTGCGGCATGGTCGCGGGCGCGCTGCTGACCAACGGCCTGCCGCTGTGGAACGGCGATATCCTCTTCTTTAATGTCCCGGAGGTGATCCTCTGCGTGGCGATCTTCGGTGTGCTGGTCGGTCTGGTCAACGGCGCGGTGATCACCCGCTTCGGCGTGGCGCCGTTTATCTGCACCTTAGGCATGATGTACGTCGCCCGCGGCTCCGCGCTGCTGTTTAACGACGGGAGCACCTACCCGAATCTCAACGGCATGGAAGCGCTGGGCAACACCGGTTTCGCCACCCTCGGATCCGGCACCCTGCTCGGCGTCTATCTGCCGATCTGGCTGATGATCGGCTTCCTCGTGCTGGGCTACTGGCTGACCACTAAAACGCCGCTTGGCCGCTACATCTACGCCATCGGCGGCAATGAGTCTGCCGCCCGCCTCGCCGGCGTGCCGATCGTGAAAGCGAAAATATTCGTCTATGCCTTCTCCGGCCTGTGCGCGGCGTTTGTCGGCCTGATCGTCGCATCACAGCTGCAAACCGCGCACCCGATGACCGGCAACATGTTTGAGATGGACGCCATCGGCGCCACCGTGCTCGGCGGTACCGCGCTGGCCGGCGGCCGCGGCCGGGTGACCGGGTCAATTATCGGCGCCTTCGTCATCGTCTTCCTTGCCGACGGCATGGTGATGATGGGCGTCAGCGACTTCTGGCAGATGGTGATTAAAGGCGTGGTGATTGTCACCGCTGTGGTCGTCGACCAGTTCCAGCAGAAGCTGCAGAGCAAGGTCATCCTGATGCGCCGCCACGAGGAAAAACTGGCCGCCATCCCCCCCAACGGCGCCACCTCCAGCTAACCGGCAACGATTCACATCTTCCGCCGGGCCTGGTGCCCGGCTCAGCGAAAGGGAAAAAATATGCAACGAGATTTCCAGAACAAAACGGTGGTGATCACCGGCGCCTGCCGCGGCATCGGCGCAGGCATTGCCGAGCGCTTTGCCCGCGACGGCGCGAATCTGGTGATGGTCTCCAACGCCGAGCGCGTTCACGAGACCGCCGAAACCCTGCGTCAGCGCTATCAGGCGGATATTTTATCGCTGCAGGTCGATGTCACCGATGAAGCCCAGGTTCAGGGGCTATATGAGCAGGCCGCCGCGCGCTTCGGCACCATCGACGTCTCCATTCAGAACGCCGGGGTGATCACCATCGATTACTACGACCGGATGCCAAAAGCCGATTTCGAAAAAGTGCTGGCGGTCAACACCACCGGCGTATGGCTGTGCTGCCGCGAGGCGGCCAAATATATGGTGAAACAGAATCACGGCAGCCTGATCAACACCTCTTCCGGCCAGGGGCGACAGGGTTTTATCTACACGCCGCACTACGCCGCCAGCAAAATGGGCGTGATCGGCATTACCCAAAGCCTGGCGCACGAGCTGGCGCCGTGGAACATCACCGTCAACGCCTTCTGCCCCGGCATCATTGAGAGCGAGATGTGGGATTACAACGACCGCGTGTGGGGCGAAATTCTCAGCACCGAGCAGAAGCGCTACGGCAAGGGCGAACTGATGGCGGAATGGGTCGAAGGGATCCCAATGAAACGCGCCGGTAAGCCGGAAGACGTGGCCGGGCTGGTGGCCTTCCTCGCCTCCGACGACGCGCGCTATCTCACCGGGCAGACCATCAATATCGATGGCGGTTTGATTATGTCGTAATCCCCGCGGGTTAGCGGGCCCCATCGCCCGAATAAGGCGTCCCGAATTGGCGCTACCACTCCGGGACGGCCCCCCGGTGGCGCTACGCTTACCGGGGCTACGTAACACCGCCGAAAGGTAGCCCGGATAAGGCGCGGCGCGCCGCCATTCGGGAAACAGGGCTCCCGACGTTCGACACTATATTGAAGAGAGTAAACATTATGATCGGTAAAGATTTTGCACAGCAGCTGTTTAACCTGCGGGATCGCGTCGCTTTCGTCACCGGCGCCGGCAGCGGCATCGGCCAGACCATCGCCTGCAGCCTCGCCAGCGCGGGTGCGCGGGTAGTCTGTTTTGATCTTCGCGACGACGGCGGGCTGGCGGAAACGGTCAGCCATATTGAATCCATCGGCGGTCAGGCTTGTTCTTTTACCGGCGATGTCCGCCAGATTGCCGACCTGCGCGCCGCCGTTGCGCTGGCCAAAAACCGCTTTGGCCGCCTCGACATCGCCGTCAACGCCGCCGGGATCGCCAACGCCAATCCGGCGCTGGAGATGGAGAGCGAGCAATGGCAGCGGGTGATCGATATCAATCTCACTGGCGTATGGAACTCCTGCAAAGCGGAAGCGGAACTGATGCTGGAGTCCGGCGGCGGGTCGATTATCAATATCGCCTCGATGTCGGGGATTATTGTTAACCGCGGCCTCGACCAGGCGCATTACAACTGCTCCAAAGCCGGCGTGATCCATCTGTCGAAAAGCCTGGCGATGGAGTGGGTGGGCAAAGGGATCCGCGTCAATTCCATTAGCCCGGGATATACCGCCACGCCGATGAATACCCGTCCGGAGATGGTGCACCAGACCCGCGAGTTTGAAAGCCAGACGCCGATGCAGCGGATGGCGAAGGTGGAAGAGATGGCCGGCCCGGCGCTGTTCCTCGCCAGCGACGCCGCCTCGTTCTGCACCGGCGTAGACCTGGTGGTCGACGGCGGGTTTGTCTGCTGGTGATCCTCTCCTGCTTCAGGGCGCCACGCTGCGGCGCCCCTCTCCCCCCCTGCCGTTAACCCAGCGGATACTGTTGAAACGCCGGCAGCGCCTCCCCCTTCTCCGCCAGCGCGCGAATATGCGGAAACGCCGCGGCCGACACCACCGCCGGGATCATCAACTGGATAAAGGACCAGACCACCGTGCTGGTGACCAGCACCTGATCCGGCTGCGCGGCGGCGGCGCGGTCTGCCAGCCGGGCGTCCCACTCCCGACAGGCGGCCAGCAGTTGGCCGGTCACCCGGGCTATCCACGGCTGATGCTGCTTCTCTTCCGGCCGCAGACGGTGCTCATAAACATGCTGGACCGCTTTTTCACAGGCGGCGAGGATCACCCCCAGCAGGTGCAGATCGCGGGCCAGCGCCTCGGGATGCGCGGGAAGCAGCCGGCGCCCGGCCGGATTGGTCGTTTCGAAATAGTGGAGGATCAGCGTGGAGTCCATCAGCTGCGTCCCGTTATCGAGCACCACCGTCGGCGCCTTGACCACCGGATTAATGCGGGAAAATTCGTCAAAGCCGCTAAAGACCGATAGCGGCAGGCTCTCGAATTCCACGCCATAGAGCGCCAGAGAAACCGCCACGCGTCTTACATAAGGTGAATCCATCATACCAATGAGTTTCATCGTCACTCCTGCCTGCGATAAAGAGGTTGCGGCTTTACCTTACTGGAAAACCGATGCCGCGAATATCACCAGATACTTACCGCAACGGTTAGTAAAACTAACAGATTGGCGACTCGCTGTAGCCCTCCAGTCCCCCTTGTGCTATACCGACTGAGGCGGCATTTAGCCCCTTTTTCAGCCTGTTCGCGGCGGCTATAAAACCCGCTAATCCGGTAGTAACGTTAACGTATCGACTCACTGACTGAGAGATCACCATGGCAGATTTTCCCCCTGTCGCCAGCCTGCGCAGCTTTGAGGCGGTGGCGCGCCTCGGCAGCGTAACGCAGGCCGCTCACGAGATGAGCGTGACCCATTCGGCGGTCAGCCAGCACATCAAACAGCTGGAAGCCCTGGTCGGCGTCACGCTCTTTATCCGCCACGGCCGCGGAGTGCGCATCACGGAAGAAGGACGGCTCTATGCCCTGCAAATCCGCGAGGCGTTACAGCACATCGCCGACGCCACGCGCATGGTGCAGATCAAACCCCGCACCCTGGAAGTGACCCTGGCGACGCTCCCCTCCTTTGGCTGTCACTGGCTGCTGCCGCGGCTGGCGCGCTTTCAGGCGCGGCATCCGCAGATCGCGGTGCGCCTGCTGACCAGCCTGGCGGTGGTTAACCTGCAACAGGAGGGTATCGATCTGGCCATTCGCATGGGGCAAGGCGATTGGGAGGGAATGGAAAGCCGGCATCTGTTTGCCGATGAACAGCTGGTGGTCGCCGCCCCCGGCTATCGCGGCGGTAACCTGCCGACCACCCCGCAGGCGATCGCCGCCAGCGATATTATTTTTTCCATGGAGTCCTGGAACGCCTGGTGCAGCCAGGCGGGGCTGGAAAAGCCGATCGTCCCCGCGGGCCTGCGCCTGAACGACTCCAATCTGGTGCTGGAGGCGGTCCGCCTGGGGGCCGGCGTGGCGCTGGAGCGGCGCTCCCTGGTGGCGGGGGCGATAGCCCGCGGCGAGCTGGTGCAGCTCACCGCCGTCACAGTCCCCTACCCCTGGCACTACTGGCTAACCGTCTCCCCGCAGGCGGAGAACCGGCCGGAGGTCGCCCGGTTCATCGCCTGGCTGGAGGAGGAGATCGCCCTCTGGCGCCAGCAGATCAGCGCTTAGCCTTCGGCCGACGGCGGCAGGCCCGTCCGGGCGGCGTGCTCCTGTGAGAGACGCCAGAAATCGTGCCCGGCGGGATACTGATAGAGGCGCAGGGAAAACTGTCCAGCCACCGCGGTAATGTACTCAAATATCGCCGACTGGGTGTTTTCGTAGTCTTTCCACAGCGTTGAGGTGGTGAAGCAGTAAATCTCCAGCGGGATGCCCGACGGCGACGGTTTCAGCGTTCTCGCCACAATGTACATCTCCTTAATAATATCCGGCCGCTCGGCGAGATAGTGCATCAGATAGTGGCGAAACAGGGTCAGGTTGGTCAGCCCGTTATCGATAAACCAGCGGTCGGCCACGCCGCCGGGATCCCGGCCGTCAAGCAGCGTCGCCAGAGGCTCACTCACCCCGCGGATGGTCAGCATCGAGGAGAGCATCTCCTGGTCGAGAAAACGCACCGAGTGCTGATCGATGGCGATACTGCGCATGATCCGCCGCGCCCCGGAGGAGAACATCGCCTGCCAGTTGGTATAGGTCTCGGTGAGGAAATTCTTGGTCGGGATACGGGAGATGGTATTGTCCCAGTTGCGGATGGTAATGGTGTGCAGCGCGATATCCGTCACCTCACCGCTGAGGTTCTTGTCAGGCATTTCAATCCAGTCCCCCAGCTGGAGCACGTCGTTGGACGACAGCTGAACGTTCGCCACCAGCGACAGCAGAGTATGCTGGAACACGATCATCAGTACCGCCGCCACGGCCCCCAGACTGGAGATAATAATGATCGGCGATTTGTTCGACATCACAGCGAGGATCATGATCGCCGCCAGGATGTGGACTAAGATTTTGCCTATCTGGATATAGCCCTTAATGGAATGATTTTTACGTTTGGTCTTTCGCAGATAGGAGCTGTTGACAATATCCAGCATCTCGTTAAAAAACACCGACATAAAAATAAAAAACAAGATCCCGCAGATAGTATTAATCGCCGTCACCAGCGATGCCGGCATCGCCGGCATAAACTGCAGAACGTAATAGACGATAATAACCGGAATGAAATTGGACAGCTTTTCGGCGATGCGTCGATCCTTCTCCAGCGGCACATCCTGTTTGTGGCTACTAAAGAAGACCTTACGCACCACTTTAATCAGCAAGAACTTGCATAAAAGATGGGCAAATATGCCGGAGAGCAGCAGCAGAATAAGATTAAACCCCACCGCCAGCGCCGGATTACTCTCAATAAACGTCAGTAGATGATTCACATACGCCATGCTTTATCGCCTGAATAACTATGCCACTTCGCTAACTGCTTTATCCCAAGGGCATATATTTGGAAAATAAATCAATCCGCATCATGGCATATCGCTTAGCGTAACGTCCATGCGCGCACCGCCTCTAATCATTCACAGAAAATATGTCAGAGTTTGCATTAATCATTCTCTACGCTCACTATAAAGAGGCTTGTTATGAGGACGGAATAAGTCCAGGAGGAAACATGTTTAAAGCTCTTACCGCTATCGTCGCCTTAGCCGCCTCCGCCAGCGTTATGGCGCAAAGCGATGTCACGCTGAACAGTCTGGCTCACGATGCCACCACCCGGGCGTCGTTTAACCAGATGGTCAAAGGCCATCAGCTGCCCGCCTGGGTGACCACCGGCGGCACCGGTTCGCCCGCGCAGACGGTGAAACTGGGTAGCGAATCCTGGCAGGTGTTAAGCGCCTGCAAACCCCACGACTGCGGCCATGAACGTATCGCGGTGATCTGGTCGGAAAAAAGCAAACAGATGTCCGGCGTTTACTCGGTGGTCGATGAAAAAACCGACCAGGAGAAGCTGACCTGGCTTAACGTCAGCGATGCCCTGTCCATCGATGGCAAAACCGTGCTGTTTGCCGCCCTCAGCGGCAGCCTCGACAACCATCCGGACGCCTTTAACTACCAGTAACGACCATCGCCCCCGTCAGCCTTTCCCCGACGGGGGCTTCCCTGATTAGCCATCCGGGAACATCACGCTGTTCCCCGGCGCTTCCCGATGCAGATGGATAAAGTTCAGGTGCCGCTCGTACTGGTCGAGAATATCGGTGATCACCTGCTCTTTGCTGTAGTCCATCAGGTCGTTACCCTGACTGCCCTCCAGCAGGAAGGTCTCCAGCCGGTAATAGGTGGATTTCCCGCTGCGCGCCCGATAGGTAAAGCCCGGCACCGAGTACTGCTGCGGCCAGATCTTGTAGATAAAGTTCTGCTCGTCGCCCATGTGCACCAGCAGATCGAGGTGGCCAAGGTTCTCACCCTCTTCCGGCGGCAGGCTCTTCAGTTCCACCGCCGCGCCGCGCAGCCGCAGCTCCTGGGCCACCTCCTCCATCGCCGGGTAGCACACCGTCTCCATCATCAGTTTGGTATAGCGCGTGCCGGGGTAATTCATCAGCCGCGACAGGCGCTTCTTCCAGCTCAGACGATCCTGGAGGCCCATCGGGCGCGGGGCGGTGTCGCGGCTGGCGCTGACCCGGCGGTAATCTTCCACTTTCAGAGATTTATACAGTCCGGCCATCACGAAGAAAATCACAAAGCTGAACGGCAGCCCCATGATCACCGTGGTGTTCTGCAGCGCCGAGATGCCGTTGGTCATCAGCATCCCGAGGGTCAGCAGACCGATGGCCACCGACCAGAAGATGCGCAGCCAGTTCGGGGCGTCGCTGTTGATGTCCTTCAGCTTCGAGGTGAAGTTCCCCAGCACCAGCGCGCCGGAGTCGGCGGAGGTAACGTAAAACAGCAGACCGGTGATGGTCGCCACCGACGCGCTAAAGGTAAACGCCGGATACTGCGCCAGCAGGCTGTAGAAGCCGCGCTCCGGGTGGGCCATCGCCTCCTGGGCAAAGGCCGCGTCGCCGTGGATGATCTCATACAGCGCGCTGTTGCCGAACACCGACAGCCACAGCAGGGTAAAGGTGAAGGGAATAATCAGGGTGCCCATCACAAACTGGCGGATGGTGCGCCCGCGCGAAATGCGCGCCAGGAACAGGCCCACAAACGGCGACCAGGCCACCCACCACGCCCAGAAAAAGAGCGTCCAGTTGTTCATCCATTCCACCGGCCGGTCGAAGGCGAAGCTGTTCAGCGTCATGCCCATAAAGCGATTGACGTAGTCGCCGACGTTGAGCACTAACGCATTGAGCAGGAAGGAGGTATCGCCCATGAACAGCACGAACAGGATCAGCCCCAGCGCGAGAGCGACGTTCAGTTCGGAGAGCACGCGGATGCCCTTGTCCACCCCGGAGGTGACCGAGATGGTGGCGATGATCACCGACAGCGCAATCAGGGCCGCTTTCGCCGCCAGCGAGTCCGGAATATCGAACAGCACGCTCAGACCGTAGTTGAGCTGCACGACGCCGATACCGAGGGTGGTGGCGATGCCGAAGATGGTGCCGATCACCGCCGCAATATCGACGCTGTGGCCGATGGGCCCATTGATCCGTTTGCCAAAAATCGGGTACAGCGCCGAGCGGATGGTGAGCGGCAAATTATAACGATAGCTAAAGTATCCCAGCGCCATGCCCATCAGGGCATACATTGACCAACCGGTTAAGCCATAGTGAAACAGGGTCCAGACCATCGCCTGGCGCGCCGCCTCGATGGTCTGCCCCGCCCCTTCCGGCGGCTGCATATATTGCGTCACCGGCTCGGCGACTGAGAAGAACATCAGGTCGATGCCGATGCCGGCGGCGAACAGCATCGCCGCCCAGCTCAGCAGGCTGAACTCGGGCTTTGACTGCTCCGGCCCGAGCTTCACCGAGCCGAAGCGCGAGCAGGCAATGCAGACGACGAAGACGATATACAGCGTCGCCGCCAGCAGATAGTACCAGCCGAAGGTTTTCGACACCCAGTCCAGGGTGCGCCCAATCCACTCGGCAGAAAAATCGCGAAAAAAGATCGTCATCAGGGAAAACAACAAAATCAGTCCGGCCGAGGTATAAAAAACCACCGGATTGATTTTGTCCTTTTCTCTGCTTTGCGAAAGATCTGTCATCCAGTATCCCCACTGTTTTTGTAACTATTAAAATCCAAATCCGCAACAATTAAGACACATTTTATATTGAACGTCCAATCAAAAACCGCTTTAATAGTTAACCAACGCTGATGAATGGAGTGGCAAAAATGCCCAAACTGGGGATGCAGCCGATCCGGCGCAGGCAGCTGATCGACGCCACGCTGGACGCAATAAATGAAGTCGGAATGCACGACGCGACCATCGCGCAAATTGCCCGGCGGGCGGGCGTATCGACGGGGATCATCAGTCACTATTTCAAAGACAAAAATGGTCTGCTGGAGGCGACCATGCGCGACATCACCAGCCAGCTGCGCGACGCGGTGCTCAACCGTCTGCACGCTCTGCCGGACGGCAGCGCCAGCCAGCGTCTGCAGGCGATTGTCGGCGGCAACTTTGATGAGACGCAGATCAGCAGCGCGGCGATGAAGGCCTGGCTGGCCTTTTGGGCCAGCAGCATGCACCAGCCGATGCTTTATCGGTTACAGCAGGTCAGCAGCCGTCGCCTGCTGTCGAACCTGGTGTACGAATTCCGCCGCGAGCTGCCGCGCGAGCAGGCGCAGGAGGCCGGCTACGGGCTGGCGGCGCTGATAGACGGCCTGTGGCTGCGGGCGGCGCTCAGCGGCAAACCGCTGGATAAAACGCTGGCGCAGTCGCTGACCAGCCACTTTATTCGTCAGCATTTACCGAACCCATAACCGAGGAGGCGTTATGTCCCGAATGGCAGAACAGCAGCTTTATATTAATGGTGGTTATACATCGGCCACCAGCGGTCGCACCTTCGAGACCATCAACCCTGCCACTGGCGAGGTGCTGGCGACCGTTCAGGCTGCCGGACGCGAGGATGTCGACCGCGCCGTCGAGAGCGCGCAGCGTGGGCAAAAAATCTGGGCGGCGATGACCGCCATGGAACGCTCGCGTATCCTGCGTCGCGCCGTCGACCTTCTGCGCCAGCGCAACGACGAGCTGGCGCGACTGGAGACGCTGGATACCGGGAAACCTCTCAGCGAAACCGCCGCCGTCGATATCGTCACCGGCGCCGACGTGCTGGAGTATTACGCTGGCTTGATCCCGGCGCTGGAAGGCAGCCAGATCCCGCTGCGCGACAGTTCCTTCGTCTACACCCGTCGCGAACCGCTGGGGGTGGTAGCCGGGATCGGCGCGTGGAACTACCCGATCCAGATCGCCCTGTGGAAATCGGCGCCAGCGCTGGCCGCTGGCAATGCGATGATTTTCAAACCGAGCGAAGTCACCCCGCTGACCTCCCTCAAGCTGGCGGAAATTTACAGCGAAGCGGGCCTGCCGGACGGGGTGTTTAACGTCCTGCCAGGGATCGGCGCGGAAACCGGCCAGTATCTGACCGAGCATCCGGACATCGCCAAAATCTCCTTCACCGGCGGCGTCGCCAGCGGCAAAAAAGTGATGGCCAACTCGGCCGCTTCATCACTGAAAGAGGTCACCATGGAGCTGGGCGGCAAATCGCCGCTGATTATCGCCGATGATGCCGACCTCGACCTCGCCGCCGATATTGCCATGATGGCCAACTTCTACAGCTCCGGTCAGGTCTGCACCAACGGCACCCGGGTGTTTGTCCCGGCGAAACAGAAGGCGGAATTCGAGCACAAGATCCTCGAGCGGGTGGCCCGCATCCGCGCCGGCGATCTGTTTGCCGACGACACCAACTTCGGCCCGCTGGTCAGCTTCCCCCATCGCGACAACGTTCTGCGCTATATCGAGAGCGGCAAACGCGAAGGCGCGCGCCTGCTGTGCGGCGGCGAGGCGCTGAAAGGCGACGGTTTCGATAACGGCGCGTGGGTCGCCCCGACGGTGTTTACCGATTGCAGCGACGAGATGACCATCGTGCGCGAAGAGATCTTCGGCCCGGTGATGTCGATCCTCAGCTATGCCGACGAAGCGGAGGTCATTCGCCGCGCCAACGCCACCGAATACGGCCTCGCCGCCGGCGTGGTGACGCCCAACCTCAACCGCGCTCACCGAATTATCCACCAGCTGGAAGCCGGCATCTGCTGGATCAACAGCTGGGGGGAATCCCCGGCGGAAATGCCGGTTGGCGGCTACAAACACTCCGGCATTGGCCGCGAGAACGGCGTGATGACGCTGCAGAGTTACACCCAGGTGAAGTCCATCCAGGTTGAGATGGGTAAATTCCAGTCCATATTTTAACCGGGAGGTTTTTTTGCAATTTGACTACATCATTATTGGTGCCGGCTCCGCCGGCAACGTTCTGGCAACACGACTGACTGAAGATCCAAACACCACCGTCCTGCTGCTGGAAGCCGGCGGCCCTGACTACCGGTTCGATTTCCGCACCCAGATGCCCGCCGCGCTGGCTTATCCGCTGCAGGGCAAGCGCTACAACTGGGCCTACGAGACCGAACCTGAGCCGTACATGAACAATCGCCGCATGGAGTGCGGACGCGGCAAAGGGCTCGGCGGATCCTCGCTGATCAACGGCATGTGCTACATTCGCGGTAACGCGATGGATCTGGATAACTGGGCCAAAGAGCCGGGTCTGGAACACTGGAGCTATCTCGACTGCCTGCCCTACTACCGGAAAGCGGAAACCCGCGATATCGGGCCTAACGACTACCACGGCGGCGATGGCCCGGTGAGCGTGACGACGCCGAAGCCGGGCAATAATCCGCTCTTCGAGGCGATGGTTGAAGCCGGGGTGCAGGCGGGCTATCCGCGTACCGACGATCTCAACGGCTACCAGCAGGAAGGCTTTGGCCCGATGGACCGCACCGTGACG
This sequence comes from Klebsiella sp. AqSCr, assembly GCF_008452795.1. Classification (NCBI taxonomy): domain Bacteria; kingdom Pseudomonadati; phylum Pseudomonadota; class Gammaproteobacteria; order Enterobacterales; family Enterobacteriaceae; genus Klebsiella; species Klebsiella sp. AqSCr. The sequence continues at coordinate 3,025,653 of NZ_MJDM01000005.1, read as the reverse complement.
CCGCAGGGCCGTCGCGCCAGCACCGCCCGCGGCTATCTCGACCAGGCGCGCGGTCGCCCGAACCTGACCATCCGCACCCATGCGCTGACCGATCACATTATTTTTGCCGGCAAGCGCGCGGTGGGCGTCGAGTGGCTGGAGGGAGAGAGCACGATCCCGTCAAAAGCGACGGCCAACAAAGAGGTGCTGCTGTGCGCCGGGGCGATTGCCTCGCCGCAGATCCTGCAGCGCTCCGGCGTGGGTAACCCGGAGCTGCTCAGGCAGTTCGATATCCCGGTGGTGCACGATCTCCCCGGCGTGGGTGAGAACCTGCAGGACCATCTGGAGATGTATCTGCAGTACGAGTGCAAAGAGCCGGTATCGCTCTACCCGGCGCTACAGTGGTGGAACCAGCCTAAGATCGGCGCCGAGTGGCTGTTCGGCGGCACCGGCATCGGCGCCAGCAACCAGTTCGAAGCGGGCGGTTTTATCCGCAGCCGCGCAGAGTTCGCCTGGCCGAACATTCAGTACCACTTCCTGCCGGTGGCGATTAACTACAATGGCTCCAACGCGGTGAAAGAGCACGGCTTCCAGTGCCACGTCGGCTCGATGCGTTCGCCCAGCCGCGGCCACGTGCGCCTGAAGTCGCGCGACCCGCACGCCCATCCGGCGATCCTGTTTAACTATATGTCCCATGAGCAGGACTGGCAGGAGTTCCGCGACGCCATCCGCATTACCCGGGAGATCATGAACCAGCCGGCGCTGGATAAGTATCGCGGCCGCGAAATCAGTCCGGGAATAGAATGCCAGAGCGATGCCGAACTGGATGAGTTTGTGCGCAACCACGCCGAGACCGCGTTCCACCCGTGCGGGACCTGTAAGATGGGTTACGACGAGATGGCGGTGGTCGATGGCGAGGGCCGCGTCCACGGTCTGGAAGGATTGCGGGTGGTCGACGCCTCGATCATGCCGCAGATCATCACCGGCAATCTCAACGCCACCACCATTATGATCGGCGAGAAGATGGCCGACGCCATTCGCGGCCGCCAGCCGCTGCCGCGCAGCACCGCGACGTATTATGTCGCTGGCGACGCGCCGGTTCGCCGCTAACAGGTCAATGCCGGGCGGCGACTACGCCTTGCCCGGCCTACCCTGAGGCGATGTAACGTAGCCCCGGTAAGCGCAGCGCGACCGGGGTGCCGTTCCGGGTTTTGACCCCATAGGTTGATGTTAGCGAAACGCCTCCAGGCGCTTAATCTGCTGACCGTCGGCAGTAAAGTTCTCCGCCGCCAGCCACGCCCGCAGCGCCGCATCGCGCGCAGGCCACTCGCCGTCGATGATGGACAGCATATCGCTGTCGCGCGTCCGCCCTTTACGCACCAGCCTCTGCCGCAGACGTCCTTCCCAGCTAAAGCCCAGCCGCTCGGCGGCGCGGCGCGAGGCGACATTCATCGAATCGCATTTCCACTCCAGCCGACGATAGCCATGGTCAAAGCCGTTTTTGAGCAGCAGCCAGACCGCTTCGGTACCCAGCGGGGTGTTTTTCATCCGTCGCGACCAGGTGACATGGCCGATCTCAACCGTGCCCATTTCCCGCTCGATCGCCATATAGCTGACGATGCCCACCGCCTGCTCGCTACGCAGGTCAACCACCGCATACGGCACCAGAGCATCATCATTCACCTTGCCCGCGATCCAGTGGGCGGTCGCCGCCACGCTCTCCGGCCGCGTAGACGCCAGCCACGTCCAGTCGCTGTTGTCGCCGAGCGCATAGGCGGCAAACAGATCCGCCGCATGACGGTCAACGTCCAGCGGCTCCAGGCGGCAAAAACGGCCATTTAACGCCGTCCGCCGCAGGACTTGCGCCCCCTGCCAGCCAGGGACCAGGTCGTTCACCTGCTGGCCATACTCATTGATTTCCGGCACACCCACCTCCTCGCAATAGACAATGCGTTATAGCAAGAACCCCGCAGCGGAGAAAGGCGCTTCTGCGCGACCGGCAATAACCTGTCGTTCTTGAATATGCATTTTTAGCATAAGGATATCCTTATTTTGACTTTACGCCTTATGGCAAGCGGCCTAACGTAGCGAGGCATAAAACAATAAAATAACCATTCTTCAGGGATTGCACATGACCAAAAAACTGTTGCCTTTACTGCTACTGTCGGCGCTCTCCGCCGCCGCGCATGCCGCCACGCCGCCCAACACGCTGGTGGTCGCCCAGGGTCTCGACGATATCGTCAGCCTCGACCCGGCGGAAGCTAACGAACTCTCCAGCATTCAGACGGTCCCCAGCCTCTATCAGCGTCTGGTGCAGCCGGACCGCAACAACCCTGAAAAAATCGTACCGATCCTCGCCGAAAACTGGCAGGCGGATCCGGCGGCGAAAACCCTGACCATTAAACTGAAGCCGGATGCCAAATTCGCCTCCGGTAATCCGCTGCGCCCGGAAGATGTGATTTTCTCTTACACCCGCGCGGTGACGCTGAATAAATCGCCAGCGTTTATTCTCAACGTGCTCGGCTGGCAGCCGGACAACATCGCCAGCCAGCTGAAAAAGGTTGATGACCATACCCTGACGCTGCACTGGACCGCCGACGTCAGCCCGGCGGTGGCGCTGAATATTCTCTCCACCCCCATCGCCTCTATCGTTGATGAAAAACAGGTGGCGCCGAACGCGAAAAATAACGACTTCGGCAACGACTGGCTGAAGATGCACTCGGCGGGCAGCGGGGCCTATAAAATGCGCGTCTACCAGCCGCATCAGGCCATCGTGCTGGAAGCCAACGCCAGCTCCCCCACCGGCGCGCCGAAGATCAAGAGCATCATTGTTAAAAATGTCCCTGATCCGGCTTCCCGCCGCCTGCTGATCCAGCAGGGGGATGCCGACGTGGCGCGCGATCTCGGCGCTGACCAGATTGCCGCCCTGCAGGATAAACCCGGCGTGAAGGTGCTGAGCATCCCGTCCGCCGAGCAGAACTACCTGGTGTTTAATACCGCCAACAGCGCCAACCCGCTGCTCAATAATCCGGCCTTCTGGGAGGCGGCGCGCTGGCTGGTCGATTATGAGGGCATCACCAAAAATCTGCTGAAAGGCCAGTACTTTATTCACCAAAGCTTCCTGCCGGCCGGCCTGCCGGGGGCGCTGGAGACTAATCCGTTCACCTTTGATCCGCAAAAAGCTAAGGCTATCCTCGATAAAGCGGGCATTAAGGATGCCCACTTCACCCTCGATGTGGAGAACAAACCGCCGTTTATCACCATCGCCCAATCGCTGCAGGCCAGCTTTGCCCAGGGCGGGGTGAAGGTGGATCTGCTACCCGCCGCCGGCAGCCAGGTCTATGCCCGGGTGCGCGCGAAGCAGCATCAGGCGGCGATCCGCCTGTGGATCCCGGACTACTTTGATGCCCACTCCAATGCCAGCGCCTTTGCCTGGAACGATGGTAAATCCAGCACCGTGGCCGGGCTCAACGGTTGGCAGATCCCTGAGCTGAATAAAGCCACCCTCGCCGCGGTGGCGGAGCCGGACCCGGCGAAACGCCTCGGCCTGTACAAAACGATGCAGGAAACCCTGCTCCAGCATTCGCCGTACGTCTTTATTGACCAGGGAAAAACCCAGATCGTGGTGCGTGACAACGTGAAGGGCTATCAGCAGGGACTGAACGCCGACATGGTCTGGTACGATAACGTGACCAAGTAAGCGGGTTTTGTCACCGGGTACGGCGGCCTTGTCTGCCCGGATGACCGACTCCTCACCCGGGCCCGGTCGGCATCGCGCCGCCGGGTACAATGCTGATATACCAGGAATTTCCATTTTCCATGCCATCGTTTTCCACTCACCTTACCCGCCTGCTGCAGGGGCTGTTTACGCTGCTGCTCACGCTGTTCGGGCTGTTGCTGGTCACCTTCTCGCTCTCCGCGCTGTCGCCCGTCGACCGCGTACTACAGATCGTCGGCGACCATGCCAGCCAGTCGACCTATGACCAGGTTCGCCATCAGCTGGGTCTCGACCAGCCGCTGCCGGTGCAGTTCTGGCACTACCTGGTCAACCTGGCCCATGGCGATCTTGGCATCGCCAGCGCTACCGGCCAGCCGGTGCTCCACGATCTGCTGGCGGTCTTCCCGGCGACCCTTGAGCTGGCGACCCTGGCGCTGATCGTCGGCGCGGTACTGGGCATCGTCGCCGGGGTGCTGTGCGCTCGTTACGCCGGTTCGCCGTGGGATCTGGCGGTTCGCACCTTTACCCTGTTGGGCAACTCGGTGCCCATTTTCTGGCTCGGCCTGCTGATGCTGGCCCTGTTCTACGCCCGGCTGCAGTGGGCGCCAGGCCCGGGTCGCCTCGACGATATTTATCAGTACACCGTCGAGCCACGCAGCGGTTTTGCGCTGATCGACACCTGGCTCTCCGGCGATACCGCGGCGTTTAAAAATGCGATCGGCCATCTGGCGCTGCCGGTGCTGGTGCTGGCCTATTACTCGCTGGCGAGCATCACCCGCCTGACCCGCTCCGCCTGTCTGAGCGAGATGAACAAAGAGTACATTCTGCTGGCGCGGGCCAAAGGGGCCGGAGAGATGACGATTCTGCTGCGCCACGTCCTGCCCAATATCCGCGGCACTCTGCTGACGGTGACCGCTCTCGCCTGGACCTCCATGCTCGAAGGGGCGGTGCTCACCGAAACCGTCTTCTCGTGGCCGGGGATCGGCCGCTACCTCACCACGGCGCTGTTCGCTGGGGATACCACGGCGATCATGGGCGGCACGCTGCTGATCGGCGTGAGTTTTGTGCTGATCAATAACCTGACCGACCTGCTGGTACGGTTAACCGATCCGAGGGTGCGCTGATGCCGACTTATCTGTTTTTACGCCGTCTGCGCCGCTCACCCGCCGCCTTCAGCGGCCTGACCCTGGTGATCCTGCTGGTGCTGACCGCGCTGTTCGCCCCGTGGCTGGCGCCGCACGATCCCAACTGGCAGGATGCCGCCGCTCGTCTGCAGGGGCCCGGGGCGGGACACTGGCTCGGCACCGACAGCTACGGCCGCGACCTGCTGTCGCGCTTGCTCTACGGCGCCCGCCCGGCGCTGGGTCTGGTGGCGCTGGTGACCGCCATTACCCTGCCCGTCGGGCTGCTGGTAGGTATCCTCTCCGGTTACTATGGCGGGTGGCTGGAGCGGATACTGATGCGCTTTACCGACGTGGTGATGTCGATGCCGCGCCTGATCCTCGCCTTCGCGTTCGTGGCGATGCTTGGCCCGGGGCTGGTCAACGGCGCGCTGGCGTTAGCCCTGACCACCTGGCCGGCCTACGCCCGTCAGGCGCGCAGCGAAATTCAGCGCCTGCGCCATAGCGACTACCTCGCCGCGGCGGAGATGCTGGGCATTCGCGGCGGGCGGCTGCTGGTCGGCCATATTCTGCCGCTGTGTCTGCCGTCGGCGATTGTCCGGCTGGCGCTCGATCTGGCGGGCATTATCCTCGCCGCCGCCGGGCTCGGCTTTCTCGGCCTGGGCGCCCGCCCGCCGATGGCGGAGTGGGGAGCGATGATTGCCGACGGGATGCAGGTGATTTTCGACCAGTGGTGGATCGCCGCCATCCCCGGCGCGGCGATCCTGCTCGCCAGCCTGGCGTTTAACCTGCTGGGCGATGGCCTGCGCGATATTCTGGAGCCGCAACATGACTGACATCCGACTGACCGTCCAGGGACTCGCCGTCGACTATCCCACCGCCCGGGTGGTGGACAACGTCAGCTTCACCCTCGGCAACGAGCGGCTGGCGCTGGTGGGCGAATCCGGCTCCGGCAAATCGATGACCGCCCGGGCGCTGATGGGCCTGGTGCGCAAGCCCGGGGTGGTGAGCGCTGAACGGCTGGAGGTGCTGGGGCGCGATGTGCTGACCCTCAGCGCCCGCGGCTGGCGCGCGCTGCGCGGCAACGATATCGCCATGGTGCTGCAGGACCCGCGCTATGCGCTGAATCCGGTGCAGTCCATTCAGACGCAGCTGGAGGAGGCGTTAACCCTGCATCAGCGTCTGAGCCGCCGCGCGCGCGCTGAGGCGGTCAAAGACGCCATCGCCGCCGTCGGTCTGGATCTGCCGGTCCTCAGCCGCTATCCCGGCGAACTCTCCGGCGGGATGGGACAGCGGGTGATGATCGCCCTCGCGCTGCTCAATAACCCGAAGGTGCTGATAGCCGACGAGCCGACCTCGGCCCTCGACGCCCGCCTGCGCAACCAGATCCTCGAGCTGCTGGTGGAGCAGAGCGCGCAGCGGCAGATGGCCATGTTACTGATCAGCCACGATCTACTGCTGGTAGCCGCGCATTGCGATCGCGTGCTGGTGATGTACCAGGGGAGACAGGTCGACGAGATGCCGGCGCGGGCGCTGCCGAGCGCGACGCACTCTTACACCCACACCCTGTGGACCTGCCGGCCAAATGCCCACACCTACGGCCAGATGCTGCCGACCCTCGACAGAACCCAGGACTTTACGGAGACAACCCATGGCGATCGTTAATCTTCAGGATTTACAGGTTACATTCGGCGCGAAGACGGCGGTCTCCGCCGCCAGTTTCCGTGTCGACGCCGGGGAAACCTTCAGCCTGATCGGCGCCTCGGGCTGCGGCAAATCGACGATTTTGCGCGTGCTGGCCGGATTGCAGCGTGAATGGCGCGGCAGCGTGGATCTGCTCGGCCAGGCCATTATGCCGGGCGCCCGCTTTCAGGGCGATCTGCGGCGCAACGTGCAGATGGTGTTTCAGGATCCGTACGCCTCGCTGCATCCCAACCATACCCTGTGGCGCACCCTGGCGGAGCCGCTGCAGATCCACGGCATCCGCGACGTTGCCCCGCGAGTGACCACCGCCCTTGAGCAGGTGGGGCTGGCCGCCGACGCCGTCCGCCGCTATCCACACCAGCTCTCCGGCGGGCAACGGCAGCGCGTGGCCATTGCCCGCGCCCTGCTGCTGCGCCCGCAGATCCTGCTGCTGGATGAGCCGACCTCGGCGCTGGATATGTCGGTGCAGGCGGAAATTCTCAATTTGCTTAATCGCCTGAAACAGGAGCACGGCATGACCTATCTGCTGGTCAGCCATGATGCCGACGTCATCGCCCATATGTCCGATCGGGCGGCGTTTATGGCGGAGGGCGTGATCCAGCGCTTTTTCGATCGCGAAGCGTTGGTCAATGGAGAGCACCGGATGAGGTGAGGCCAGCGTATGCGCGGTTGTTTTGTCGGGTGGCGCTTCGCTTACCCGACCTACAGGATCCACTCACAGGCTCACACCCCGTAGGCCCGTGCAAGCGCAGCGCCGCCGGGCAAGATATCAGGCACGGTATCCTTGATTTCGCCGGGTGGCGGCTGCGCCTTACCCGGCCTACAGGATCCATTCACAGGCTCACACCCCGTAGGCCCGTGCAAGCGCGCCGCCGGGCAACAGTATCCGGCCCCCTCCCCTACTTCGCCAGACTGGCAAAGCGAGCAAAGACCGCATCAAAAATCGCCAGCCCCTGCGCCACCTGCTCAGCAGTAATGGTGCACGGCGGCACCACGTGAATGCGGTTCTCCACCACAAAGGCCAGCAGCCCGGCTTCGGTCAGGGCCCCTTTGATCGCGGCCATGTCGGCGGCGGTCAGCGGCGTTTTTTGTTCACGGCTGCTCACCAGCTCCAGCGCCTGGAACAGGCCGCGACCGCGCACCTCGCCGATAATGGCGTGCTTCTCCGCCAGCGCCTCGAGACCGGGGCGCAGCACCTCGTTGCCGATAGAGGCCGCGTTCTCAACCACCTTCTCCTCTTTCATCGCGTCGATGGTGGCGACAATCGCCGCCATCGCCAGCGGATGGCCGGAGTAGGTCAGCCCCCCGGCAAAGAAGTGGTCGTCAAAGTAGCGGGCAATCGGCTCGCTAATCAGCACCCCGCCCGCCGGCACGTAGCCGGCGTTAACCCCCTTGGCAAAGGTCACCAGATCCGGCACCACGCCATCCTGCTCGAACGCGAACCAGCTGCCGGTGCGGCCAAAGCCGGCCATCACCTCATCGAGGATCAGCACGATGCCAAACTCGTCGGCCAGGGCGCGCACGCCCTGCATATAGCCTGCCGGCGGCACGAGGATCCCGGCGGTGCCGGGGATGGACTCCAGCAGGATCGCCGCGATGGCCGTCGGCCCCTCGCATTCAATGATCCGCCGCAGATGCGCCAGCGCGCGCTGGCACTCCTCTTCCTCAGTCGCGGCGTTGAACTCGCTGCGGTAAAGGTAGGGGTTGAAGAAGTGAACGTGGCCACGGGAGAACTCATTCGGCACCCGGCGCCAGTCGCCGGTAGCGGCGATCGCGCTGCCGGTGTTGCCATGATAGGAACGATAGGCCGACAGCACCTTGTCGCGCCCGGTATAGAGCCGCGCCATGCGAATCGCGTTCTCATTGGCATCCGCCCCGGCGTTAGTGAAGAACACCTTACTGAAGCCCGCCGGCGCCAGGTCGACGATGCGCTTCGCCGCTTCGCCGCGGGCAAGGTTGGCGGTGGCGGGCGCGATGGTGACCAGGGTCTCCAGCTGCGACTTCATGGCCGCCAATACCCGGGGGTGCTGATAGCCAATGTTGACGTTCACCAGCTGGCTGCTGAAATCGAGCCAGGTGTTCCCCTCATAATCCCATAGCTCGCAGCCTTGCGCCCCGGCGATGACCAGCGGGTTGAGATTGCCCTGCATCGACCATGAATGAAACACATAGGCGCGATCTAATTGCCGAACTTCGTCATTGCTTACCGCGACCTCGTTGTGAATTGCCAGCTTCATACCCTGCCCTCTCTCATGTCGTAGTGGTTGGCTTCATCATTGGCCTTGGCCGCGCAAATCGGATAGAGCCAGTGCGCGCATAACGATGTGACACGGTGTCACATCCCCGCCCGTCGTCTGGCCCTGTGCCTTGTCGTCCGGCGTTTTTATAGTGAAGGGACAACCGCACAGGAGAATGAGATGGCAACGAGCAACGTAGTGTTTATCACCGGGGCGACCTCGGGTTTTGGCGAAGCGGCAGCGCAGGTGTTTGCCGACGCGGGCTGGTCGCTGGTGCTGAGCGGGCGCCGCTATCCGCGACTGAAGGCCTTGCAGGACAGACTCGCCGCCAGGGTGCCGGTGCATATTATTGAGCTTGACGTTCGTGACAGCGAGGCGGTGGCTGCCGCCGTGGCGTCGCTGCCCGCCGATTTCGCCGATATCACCACCCTGATCAACAACGCCGGGCTGGCGCTGTCGCCGCTGCCGGCGCAGGAGGTGGCGCTGGAGGACTGGAAAACGATGATCGACACCAACGTCACCGGTCTGGTGACAGTCACTCACGCCCTGCTGCCGACGCTGATCCGCCATGGCGCCGGGGCGAGTATTATCAATATCGGCTCGATCGCCGGGCAGTGGCCCTATCCCGGCAGCCATGTGTATGGCGCCAGCAAGGCGTTTGTGAAGCAGTTCAGCTATAACCTGCGCTGCGATCTGCTTGGCACCGGCGTGCGGGTCACCGATCTGGCGCCGGGGATTGCCGAGACCGAATTTACCCTGGTGCGAACCAAAGGCGACCAGGCGGCATCGGATAAGCTCTATCGCGGCACCACGCCGCTGAGCGCGCGCGATATCGCCGAGCAGATGTTTTATATCGCCACGCTGCCGGCGCATATGAACATTAACCGGGTGGAGGTGATGCCGGTGCGTCAGGCGTGGCAGCCGTTCGCTATCGACCGGGATTAAGCGAAACCCGACGCATCCCCTGTCGGCGCTGCCGGCAGGGAATGCAGGCCGGACTAACGGCTGCTTTGCAGAAACTGCCTGACGCGTTCGGAGTCAGGCTGAGTGAAGAACTTCTCCGGCGGCGCCTTCTCAATCAGCAGTCCCTTCTCCAGAAACACCACCTCATTGGACACCTGGCGGGCAAAATCCATCTCGTGGGTCACCACCACCATGGTGTAGCCCTCGGCGGCAAGGGCTTTCATTACCCCCAACACCTCATTAACCAGCTCCGGATCCAGCGCCGACGTCGGTTCATCGAAGAGAATAACTTCCGGCGACATCGCCAGCGAACGAGCGATCGCCACCCGCTGCTTCTGCCCGCCGGAGAGAGTGATCGGGTAAACATCGGCTTTGTGCGCCATGCCCACTTTCTCCAGCTGCTGCATGGCCATGGCCTTCGCCTCGTCTCGTTTCATGCCCTTAACGCGCAGCAGCGCCTCGCTGACGTTCTGCTGCACGGTCAGATGCGGCCACAGGTTAAAACTCTGAAAGACCATCCCCACCCGCTCGCGGATTTTGGCCAGCTGGCGGTGCGACATCGCCCGGCCGCGCTGTTCATCAATCCCCAGCCGCTGACCGCCGATATGAATTTCACCGCGGTCCGGCTGTTCCAGCCAGTTCATACAGCGCAGCAGGGTGGATTTTCCCGACCCGGACGAGCCGAGAATACTCACCACGGTCCCCTTCTCCACCGTCAGGTTAATATCCCGCAGGACTTCCACATTATCGAACTGTTTGGAGACGTTTTTGACGCTTACGGCAATAGACTCAGGCATGGCTCATTCCTCTTTTGGCTCCCCAGGCGGTCAGGCGCTTAATCAGCAGCTCCAGTAGAATGCTGATCGCCCAGTAAAGCCCAATGGCGACGATAAAGGCGTTAAACGGAATAAAATAGGTCGCCTGGACGCTGTTGGCGGCGGCGGTGATCTCCTGAACGGTAATAATGCTCAGGAAAGCGGTGTCCTTCAGGCAAATAATCAGCTGATTGCCGATCAGCGGTAAGGCGGAAGAGACGATATTGGGTAAAATAATCCGCCGAAAAATGGCATAGCGAGAAAAGCCCTGAGCAATTGCCGCTTCAATATATCCGCCGGAAAATACCCGCCGCTGGCTGCGCAATATTTCAAAGAAATAGGCGCCATGATAAATAATCAGGGCCAGTAAACCGGCGGTCCACGGCTCCATGCTAATACCGAGCTGCGGCAGTCCGTAATACAGAAGATAAGCGAGGATCAAAAAAGGGATCGCGCGCATCAGGCTGACGAAACCAATAATAATCCGGTTAATCACTTTCTTTTGATATTCGCTAAAATAACACAGCGCAATACCGATAATCAGCGCCGCCAGGGCGGCGGTAATAAACAGTTCGAGGGTCGCGAATAACCCGGCAATAAAGCTATCGCGAACCGACCAGATAACGCCCCACTGATTCATAATGCCTCCCGTTCCTAGCGCGCCAGACGCCTGGCTTTACGTTCCGCGATACCCTGCAGCTTCAACAAACAGCCGATGATCGCCACATACAGCAGGCCGGCGGCGAGGATCGGCGACAGCGGCTCGTAGGTGACCGAGGAGATACGGTTGGTGACCCGGGTGAGATCCACCACGCCAATCACGGCGATCGCCGGGCTACCTTTGATCAAAAAGGACATCTCATTGACCAGCGCCGGCAGGCTCTCGATCCACATCTGCGGCAGCATGATGTAGCGGAAGTAGGTCCAGCGGCGCATCCCTACCGACTCCGCCGCCTCCCGCTGTTCGCGCGGAAAGGTGCGGAAGGCATTGCGCCAGATCTCAGCGTTAAACGCCGACGTGTTAAGCGTCAGCGCCACGATGGCGGCCACGTTCTTGTCGAGGTTAATGCCCATCGTGGGCAGGGAAAGGAACAGAAATAGCACCAGCGTCACCAGCGGCGTCGCGCGGGCCAGACTGATATAGACCACCAGCAGCTGGTCGATCACCGGCAGGCGCAGCATCCGTACCAGGGCGATCAGCAGGCCAGCCACCACCCCGAAGGCGATAGCGATGGCCGAAATCCAGAGGGTCGTCCATGCGCCTTCGATTAATAACTGCCAGGAAATTGCATCCATGAGGCCCTCCTTCTCAGCAACAGGCGGCGGTCGCCCGCCGCGGAATATTACAGTCCGGCGAGTTTGTGAAACTGTTCCGGGCTGGTGATCGCCTCGGTCGGCAGGTTGTCATAGGTTTCGCCGAACCATTTTTTCTGCAGTTCGGCGAGCTTGCCGGTCTCCTTCATGTGGTTCATAAACCTGGTCATATAGGCCAGCAGCTGCGGCGAGTTTTTCGGGATCGGCCACGCCATATACCCCGGTCCGGAGACGGCCAGCCCTTTGGCGAAGACCTTCGGTTTGGCTTTCGCCAGGTCGTTTACCGAGATCACCACGTTAATCACGTAATCCAGTCGCTTGTTCGCCAGGTCGGCGTAGGCTTCCGGATAGGAGGGATACTCCACCACCGGCCCCAGCTTGCCGCCGGTCTTCTCCAGCATCGCCTTCAGCTCCGGCAAACGCGCCAGCAGCGCGCTCCCGGCCTGTACCCCCACTTTTTTGCCGCTGAGATCGGCAATGGTATTTAGCGAGGTATCGCCAGCGCGTTTGACGAAATAGTGCTGCGCGGAGGCCCACGGTGGGGTGAAATCAAAGACCTTCAGCCGCTCATCGGTAATAACCGCCCCGGTTAAGGCCATATCGTATTGCCCGGTGGAGACAGCCGCTAATAATCCGGTCCACGGTAATATGCTCTGGTCGACATGGAATTTTGCGTACTTACGTAATTCCTCAAGCATATCTTTGTTAAAGCCATCAGCCTGGCCATTATTCATAAAGTTAAACGGCGCATAATCATCTTCCGTCGCCACTTTCAAGGTGCCGGATTTTTCTATTTCCGGAAGATCGGCCGCGACGGCGTGATAAGAAAAAGCGACCGTTAATACAGCGCTCAGACACATTGATGCCAATGATTTTTTCATTATTTCACCCCTGATGGATTGGCCAGACGGGTTCATTCCAGAACGCGAAAAGGTTTCTGCAAAATAGTGGCCGGGGACGTTCCGGTCCACGGCGGCTGAATACGTTTTTAATGTGGGAGCGTTTTTCAATTCCGTATAGAGCCAGATGGGCCGCATCGCTGTGTCAGATGGCGGCAGGGTGGTATGGAATTTGCTGAGTGTAACGGGTGGTCGCAATGCGTTATTGCCAGAGGAGCCCCGTATGATCCGTCACCTGTTACACGTTGATTTTCAGCCTGGCCGCGGTTTGCAGGAACAGGTGCGAGAGACGCTGGTGAATGCCATTCTCAGCGGGATCTTCGCCGCCGACACCCCGCTGCCCTCCTGTCGCCAGCTGGCCAGCCAGCTTCGCGTCTCGCGTAACACCACCGCGCTGGTGTTTGAAAGTCTGGTCAACGAGGGCTACCTGATTAGCCGCCCACGCAGCGGTTACTACCTGCATCCCGACTATCATGAAGCTTCGCCTGCCGCCGTCGAGAGTGCACCGCAGCGCGAAGCCGCTGCACCACGCTGGGGCGACCGGCTGCAGATGACCCCCAGCCAGCAGGAGTCGATCCTCAAACCGGCGGGCTGGATGCACTACCGCTACCCGTTTATCTACGGCCAGCCCGATACCCGGCAGTTCCCGCTGGCCACCTGGCGCTCGGCGGCGAACTGGCTGCACGGCGGGGTGCGCGACCCGGCGTGGGTCATCGACCATATTGACCAGGATGTGCCGATGCTGATCGAGCAGATCCGCACCCGGGTGCTGCCCAAGCGCGGCATTGTCGCCGCGCCGGATGAAATTCTCATCACCCTTGGCTCGCAAAATGCCCTCTACCTGCTGACCCGACTGCTGCTCTCTTCCACCACCCGCATTGGCGTCGAAAACCCCTGCTTCCGCGAAGCCATCAACACCTTTCTGCTCGCCGACGCCGAGGTGGTGCCGCACCCGGTGGATGAAGAGGGGATCGTGCTTAATGAGCGTCCCTGCGATTACTACTATGTCACTCCAGGTCATCAGGTGCCCACCGGGGTGACCATGAGCAGTGCGCGGCGTCGCCAGCTGCTGGAGCATGCCGCCCGTCATGACGCGGTCATTATTGAAGATGATTATGACTCGGAGAGTAACTTTACCCTCAACCCGCTGCCGGCGCTGAAGGCCAGCGATCGCAGCGGCCGGGTGGTGTATGTCAGCAGCCTGTCAAAAGCGCTGTCACCGGGGTTGCGGTTGGGGTTTATGGTCGCCGACCCGGACCTGATCGACGAGGCGCGCGCCCTGCGCCGGCTGGTCTATCGCCATCCGCCGACCAACATTCAGTACCAGATGGCCCACTTCCTTGCCCAGGGCCATTATGAAACCCATCTGCGGCGCTACCACTATGACTCCGCCCAGCGCTGGGAGCGTCTGCATGCCGCCCTGCAGCGCTATCTGCCGTCGTGTCGCGCGCTGGCGGGAAGCGAACATGCTAACGCCTTCTGGCTGCAGACCCCGGCGCAGATCAACACCCAGCAGCTCACCTGGCGCGCCGCCCACGCCGGCGTGCTGATTGAGCCCGGGGCGCGCCATTTTCTCAGCGCCGCGCCGCCGGATAACTATTTTCGCATGGGATTCCACGCCATTAACCCCGACGCCATCGCCCAGGGGGTGGAGGTCCTGCGCGGCCAGCTGGAGCAGATGGGTTAGCGGTATTGTTCATACTCAACGGCGTCGCGCACGCTGAGCAGCGCCGGGCGCAGGCTGTCGAAAGGCACCGATCCGAGCGCAATGCGCAACGCCTGCGGGATCGTGGCGGAGACGCAGAACGGCTCGGCGGTCGATACCGAAATGCGGCGTTCCATCAGCGCATTCGCCAGCCGATCGGCCCGGCTCTCTTCACCCAGCGGCAGCCAGACGAAGTACGAATCGGGATGACTGACGACGGGAAGCCCACAAAGCACCTCGCGGGCCACCTGCTGTCGCTGTCGCGCATCCTGGCGTTTCTGCGTTTCAAAGCGCGCCACCGTGCCATCTTCAATCCAGGCGCAGATCAGCGAACTTATCAGCGTCGGCGTATTCCACGTCGTGGCCCGGATGGCGCGCTCAATCTCCGGCCGATAGCGCGGCGGAGATATCACCACCCCCACGCGCAGTCCGGTGGCGATATTTTTTGAAAATCCGGTGACATACACCGTTCTTTCCGGCGCATAGCTGACTACCGGCGGCGGCGGATGGCTCACCAGCCGGGCGTAGGCGGCATCTTCAATAATCAGCAGATCGTGCTGGCGCGCGAGATCGGCCAGCGCCTGTCGCTGCCCGGTGTTGAGCACCCAGCCCAGCGGATTGTGCAGCGTCGGCATGGTATACACCGCCCGCACCCGCCGCTGCTGGCACAGGGTATGAAGCGCCTGCAGGTCCGGTCCCTCCGGCCGACAGGGGATCGCCGCCAGCTCCAGATGATACAGCGCCGCCAGAACCTTGAAGCCCGAATAGGTCAGCGCATCCACCGCCACCACATCCCCCGGACGTAACAGCCCCATGACGGTCACCGCCAGCCCGTGCTGTGCGCCGTTGACGATCAGGACATTTTCCGCGTCCGGCGCAAAGTGCTGGCAGGTCAAATGGCGGGCGATAATGTCCCGCTCGGCGAGCCGCCCTGCATGAGGCTGATAGCGCAGATGCGAGTCAATATCGCCCGCCATCGCCAGCTGCCTGAGCGCCTCGCGCAGCGCATCGCCCTGCTCCGGCAGCGAAGGGTAGTTGAAATTGAGATCCACGACATCGGCGGCGACCACCTGCTGATCGACCCCGTGCCCCGGCGGCAGCGAGAGGTCGCGCACGAAGGTGCCGCGGCCGGTTTCGCCGCTGACCAGCCCCATCTCTTCCAGTTCACGGTATACGCGCGTGGCGGTGGCCAGCGAGATGCGCTCCCCGGCGGCAAGGGTACGGTGCGTCGGCAGACGGCTGCCTGCGGGCAGCTGCCCGCTGCGGATCGCCTGCGCATATCGATCGACAACGGCTTTATATCGGGCTTTCATCGTGAAATGTATCTATGACAATAATTTGATTGTATTAGATTAGCCACATTACCATCGCCGCTGACGATGCTCAAGCGGGCGCAGCTCAATAAGATAACGCGAGGTTAACGTGGTAGATTCAACACTGGATAAATCGGCGCCCGGTCCCTGGTCCGGATGGCTTCATGGTCTACTGGGGGTGTTCATTTTCAGCGGTTCGCTGCCCGCGACGCGGCTGGCGGTGCAGGATATGGATCCGTTGTTATTGACCTTTCTGCGCGCCTCTATCGCCGGGCTGCTTGCCATCGCGCTGCTGGTGGGCTTTCGCCAGAAACGCCCGCGCCTGGCGCAGCTTGTGTCCCTGATCATCGTCTCATCCGGGGTGGTGCTCGGCTTTCCGCTACTCACGGCGCTGGCCCTGCAGCGCATTACCTCGGCGCATTCGATTGTGTTTATTGGTCTGCTGCCGCTGATGACCGCCCTCTTCGGCGTACTGCGCGGCGGCGAACGCCCGCGGCGGGCTTTCTGGATCTTTTCGCTGCTGGGCAGCCTGCTGGTGGTGGGATTCGCCCTGACGCAAAATGCGGCGGCCTCACTCAGCGGCGATCTGCTGATGCTGGCGGCGGTTATCGTCTGCGGCCTCGGCTATGCGGAAGGGGCGAAGCTGACGCGGGAGCTCGGCGGCTGGCAGGTGATCTGCTGGGCGCTGGTGATTGCCCTGCCGTTGATGCTCCCCGCCTCGCTGCTGGTTCAGCCCGCGTCCTGGCATGCCATCTCGGCCTCCTCCTGGGTCGCGCTCGGCTATGTGTCGCTGTTCAGCATGCTGATCGGTTTCATCTTTTGGTACAAAGGGCTGGCCGCAGGCGGGATCGCCGCCGTCGGCCAGCTCCAGCTATTACAGCCGTTCTTCGGACTAGGCCTGTCGGCAGCGCTGTTGCACGAAACCGTCAGCCCCTTGATGCTGGCGGTCACGCTGGGCGTGGTGCTGTGCGTGGTGGGCTCGCGCAAATTTGGCCGCCAGCGGGTTGGCGCAGGGAGCCCGAGCCGTGATTGACCGCCCCGTCATCCGCCGTCCCGGGTCGCGGCGGCGTAACCGCCTTACCCGGGCTATAGCATGATAAACGGCTGGAGGTCGCGTCACCGGGGAGGACGACCGTCTACACCGGCCGCGCGTACTGAAGCATCACCTGCAGCAGCACGTTGGCGCCGGCGGCGACGTGCTCCGGCGAGGCATACTCAATTTCGTTATGGCTGATCCCGTCCTTGCAGGGGATAAAAATCATCCCGGTGGGCGCCAGGTAGCTCATATACACTGCGTCATGCCCGGCGCCGGAGACGATCGGCCGCGCCGGATAGCCCAGCCGCTGCGCGGCATCGGCAATGGCCTGCTGGCATTCGGCATCGAACGGCGCCGCCGGATAGTGGCTTACCTGCTTCAGGGCCACCTGCAGACCGCTCTCCCGCTCAACCTCCGCGATAAACGCCCGCAGCTGGCGATCCATCTCGTCCACCAGCGCATCGCTGAGATTGCGCATATCAATGGAGAAGGTGACCTCCCCGGGCACCACGTTGCGGCTGTTGGGCCACACCTGCACGCTACCGACCGTGCCGCGTCCCTCTTCGCTGCGCCCGGCAATGGCCACCACTTCCTGCATAATGCGGGTCGCCACCTGCAGGGCATCCTGACGCAGGCGCATCGGCGTGGGTCCGGCGTGCGAGGCCTGGCCGGTGACCACGCAGTCGTACCAGCGGATCCCCAGCACGCCCTGCACGATACCGATGGTTTTCGCTTCATCTTCGAGAATCGGCCCCTGCTCAATGTGCGCCTCAAAATAGGCGCCGATGGGATGGTCCCCCGGGGTCTGCTCGCCGATATAGCCGATCTGCTCCAGCGCCTCGCCGACGCTGACACCCTCTTTATCCGTGACGGCCCAGGTCTCTTCCAGCGGGAAGACGCCGGCAAAGACCCCGGAGCCCATCATCACCGGTACAAAGCGCGACCCCTCTTCGTTGGTCCAGAACACCACCTCAATCGGCGCGTCGGTGGCAATCTGCAGATCGTTGAGCGTGCGCACCACCTCCAGCGCCGCCAGCACGCCGTAGTTGCCGTCAAATTTGCCGCCGGTGGGCTGGGTGTCAATATGGCTGCCGGAGACGATGGGCGGCAGGCCGGGGTTGCGGCCTTCCCGGCGCATAAACACATTGCCGATTTTATCGATGGTGACGCTCATCCCGGCCTCCCGCGCCCAGCCTATTACCTTGTCCCGCCCCTGGCGGTCGAGGTCGGTGAGGGTCAGACGGCGGCAGCCGCCCTTCGGCGTGGCGCCGATCTGCGCGAGATCCATTAACGACGCCCACAGGCGGTCGCCATTGATGCGCCAGCCGGTGGTGTCGGTCGCGGGGGTAAAAAGTACATCACTGCTCATGGTAGTCTCCTGACATCAAGGTCGCCGCCAGCGTAACCGGCGGTGGGAATGCGCTATCAACGCCTGGTCTTCATCCTGTATGGTTTTTTGCCGCCGATCAGACGGCCAGGGCCTGGGCGTTAGCGTCAATCGCCAGCTCGCGCCAGCGGTGGCAACTCACCGCGTGGCGCTCCGCGACGGATTCCGTCGGCGGCAGACTCTGCTCACAGACCGGGCGACGGTGCGGGCAGCGCTCGGCAAAGGCGCAGCCGGGCGGCAAGCGCGCCAGATCCGGCGGCGCGCCGGGAATGCAGTGCAGGGCATCACCTTTCTTAAGCCCCTCTTTCGGCCGACTGCCCAGCAGCACCTGGGTATAAGGATGGCGCGGGTGGCGCAGGATCTCGCTCATCGACGCTTCCTCGACGATCCGCCCGGCGTACATCACCGCCACCCGGTCGGCGATCTCCACCGCGGCGCCGATATCGTGGGTCACAAACACGATCGACAGCCCGCGCTGCTTTTGCTGCTCGCGCAGCAGGATCAGGATCTGGATTTGCACCGTGGCGTCGAGGGCGGTGGTCGGCTCATCCGCCAGCAGCAGCTTCGGGTTACAGGAGAGCGCAAGGGCGATCATCGCCCGCTGGCGCATTCCGCCGGACATCTCGTGCGGGTAAGCATCCAGCCGCCGCTCGGGGCTGGGAATGCGCACCTGGCGCAGGGCCTCCAGCGCCCTGTCCCGGGCCGCCTGGCGCGACAGCCCTTCGTGGCGGCGCAACCCTTCAATAATCTGCTGCCCGACGGTGTAGACCGGATCGAAGGCCAGCAGCGGCTCCTGAAAAATCATCGCGCAGCGTCCGCCGCGATAGCGCCGCAGCTGGCTGGCGCTCATCGTCAGCACCTCGTCATCCCCCACCTGCAGGGTGCCGGAGAGCTCACTGCTCCCTGGCGGGTGCAGGCGCATCAGCGCCCGCAGGGTCACGCTCTTGCCGGAACCCGACTCGCCAATCAGCGCCATCACCTCCCCCTTTTGTACCTCAAAGGAGACTCCATTGACCGCGTTGATGGTCTGCCCGTCGCGGCGAAAGACGACCCGCAGGTCGCGCACATGGACAAAGGCGTTATCCGACATGGCTGACCTCCTTAAGGGGGATGCTTTGATGCCAGGGCGAGGCCGGCTGCGCCATCAGGCAGGCGCTCTGGTGCCCCTCCCCGACCGCCTCCAGCCGCGGTTTCACCTCGGCGCAGACCGCCTTCGCATGCGGGCAGCGGGTGTGAAAGCGGCAGCCGCTCGGCGGCGCGATGGGGCTGGGGGGATCGCCGCTTAGCGGCGAGGTCAGGGTGCGGTTTTCCGGGTCCATGGAGGGCATCGAGCTTAACAGCGCCCGGGTATAGGGGTGGGCGGAGGCGGTAAACAGCTGCTCCGCCGGGCCAATCTCCACCACTTCGCCAAGGTACATGACGAGGATCCGATCCGACAGCCAGCGAACCACGTGTAGATCGTGGCTGATGAACACGTAGGTCAGCTCGAGAGTCCGTTTAAGCTCCTGCAGCAGCTGCAGCACCTGGGCTTCCACCGATTTATCCAGCGCCGACACAGCCTCATCGAGGATCACCAGCCGCGGCTTCATCGCCAGCGCGCGGGCGATATTCACCCGCTGCCGCTGGCCGCCGGAGAGCGCATGCGGGTAGCGGTCGGCAAAGCGCGCCGGCTCAAGGCCAACGTGCGCCAGCAGATAGCGGGCATATTCGCTGGCCTCTCTGGCGCTGACGCCGTGGACGCGCTGGCCGAAGGCGATGCTCTCCTCCATGGTCAGGCGCGGATTGAGCGAAGCATAGCTATCCTGGAAAACCATCTGCACCTGGCGACGGTAGGCTTTCAGCGGCAGACGTGACGAGCCGACCCCCTGTCCGTCGAAGATCAGTTCGCCGCTGTCCTGGGTGAGCAACTGCATCAGCAGCCGGGCGGTGGTCGATTTGCCGCAGCCCGACTCGCCGACCACCCCCAGGGTTTCGCCTTTCATCACCGTGAAGCTGATATCGTCCACCGCCTGCACCACCTCCCGGCCTTTGCCGCCGCGAAAGTACTTCAGCAGGTGATTGACCTTCAGCAGCGGCTGCGCCGGCCCGCCAAGGTCGATATTGATAAAGGGTTGCATCGCTTACTCCTTAATCGCCATTGCCGCACGCAGGCGGTCCGCGAGGATATTGAACGAAATGGAGGTGATAAAAATCATCAGGCCCGGCAGGGCGGCCACCCACGGCTGGGTATAGATTGCCGTGCGCAGCGTATTGAGCATCAGCCCCCACTCGGGCTCCGGCGGCCGCACGCCGAGGCCGAGAAACGACAGGCCGGAGGCGAGGATCATGCACACCGAAATCAGCCCGGTGGAGAAGACGAAGATCGGCCCGAGCACGTTGCCCAACACCTGGACGCGGATAATGGTCAACGCGCTGGCGCCAGTGGCCCGGGCGGCGTCGATATAGTCCATATGCCGCACCTGGGCGGTCACGCTCTCGGCAATCCGCGCCACCTGCGGGACAAACACGAGGGTCAGCGACAACAGCGCATTGCCGATGCCCGCCCCCAACGCTCCCGACAGCGCAATCGCCAGCAGGACGGAGGGAAAGGCATAGAACACATCCACGGTGCGCATAATCACGGTATTGGTTTTGCCGCCCGTATAGCCGGCGATAATCCCGATGGCCCCGCCGATAAAAAAGGCGAACACCACCGGGACAATTCCCATAAACAGCGACAGTCGGGTGCCAAGGATCAGCCGCGACAGCATGTCGCGTCCCAGCTCATCCGAGCCCAGCGGGAAGCCATCGCTGCCGATGGGTTTCAGGCGCAGGAACATCGACGTTTGATAGGGATCTTTGACGATAAGCCACGGACCGAACAGCGCCAGGGCCAGCAGCAGGAGGATCACCACGCCCACCACCACCCCGCCGGGGTCGCGCAGTAGGCGGCGCAGCACGCCGCGCCAGTAACCTTGCCGGGTAGCGTGGGCCGCTGCGGCCGGGACCGCTTTCGTCGTTGCCGTATCCACCATGGTCAGCTCCTCTTAATACGCGGGTCGAGGGTGGTCTGCAGAATATCCACCAGCAGGTTGAGCAGCACGAAAAACAGCGCCAGCACCCAGATGGTGCCCTGCAGCAGGGGCAGGTCGCGCTGAAAAATGGCGGTATTGAGCAGCAATCCGGTTCCCGGCCAGGAGAAAACGGTCTCCACAAGGATCGAGCCGCCCATCAGATAGCCCACCTGCAGCCCCATCACCGCCAGCGCGGTGGGCGCGGCATTTTTCATGACATGGACAAAGATGCGCGACTCGTTGAGCCCGCGGGCGCGCAGGCCAACGATAAACTCCTGGCTGAGGATATCGGCCACCTGCGAGCGCACGGTGCGGGCGATAATCCCGGTCGGGATCACCGACAGGGTGAGGGCCGGCAGCAGCATGAACTGCAGGTGCGCCCAGTCCCATTGCCAGCCCACCTCGCCTATCGGCCCGCCGCCGGTGGCCGGCAGCAGCGCGAACTTGACGCTGCAGAGGATCACCAGCAGCATCCCCAGCCAGTAGTGCGGCACGCTGACGCCAAACACCGACAATACCGAGGCCAGACGGTCAATGACGCTGTTGCGAAAATAGCCAGCGACAAAGCCGAACAGGCTGCCGAGGACAAAACCGATCGCCGTCGCCAGCAGCGCCAGGCGCAGAGAGTAAGCCACCGCGGTCATCACTTCGTCTATCACCGGGCGGCCGGTGGCGACCGACATACCAAGGTCGCCGTGCAGCGCCCGCCACAGCCAGTGGATAAACTGCAGGGGCAGCGGCTTATCAAAGCCGTAAGCCTGCATTAATGTCTGACGCAGCGCCTCCGAGGCGTCCGGCGGCATCACCGACACCAGCGGGTCGCCCGGGGCGATCTGCACCAGCATGAAACAGATCACCGCCACCCCCAGCATGGTGGGGATAGCCAGCAGAATGCGGTATAGCAGCGTATTGATCATCGGTCGCCCCTTTCGCGATTACTCTTTTTTGCTCACCAGGCTGAGGTCGATAAACCAGCTCTGCGGTTGCACCACCCCGGTCACCGCAGGGGAAATCGCACGCGGCCCGACGTCGTGGGCGACAAACAGGAATGGCACCTGATCCACCAGCGCGGCGTGCAACTCACCGGCCGCTTTGTTCATCTCCGCCGGGGTAAAGGCGTGCTTGACGGCGGCGGCCAGCTTCTCCGTCTCCGGCGTGGAAAAGTAACCCCAGTTGGTCGCCACCGGCGGAAACGCTTTGGCCGTCGAGAAGCGGATCAGGCCAAAGTAAGGATCGTTAACCGCGGCGCTGACGTTGATCGCATCGATCCCTTTCGCCGAGGGGTCCCGGGCGCCCAGGCGCCAGTTGGTAAACAGGGTGTTCCATTCCACCACTTTGATATCCACATTGAAGAAGCAGCTCTTCAGGCTCTGCTGGATATACTCGTTCATCGGTAAGGGCTGCATCTGCCCGGAGCCGGAGGCCGAGGTAGCCACCGTGACGTGCAGCGGTTTGCTGGCACTGTATCCGGCCTCGGTCATTAGCTGGCGGGCGGCGTCCGGGTCATATTTGATCTGGAAGGTGGGTTTGCCATGCCACGGGCTGTCAGCCTCGTAGACCCCAGTGGCCTCGGTCATGTAGCCGCCGAGGTAGCTCTTCAGCTCAGCACGGTTCAGACACAAGTTGGCCGCTTTGCGCACGCGGATGTCCTGCCACGGCGATCCTTTTTCAAAGGAGAACTGCCAGGGCCACAGATGCGGCTGGGTGTTGGCGTAGAGGTGAAAACCCTGAGACTTGATCTGATCGATAGCGTCCGGCGCCGGGGCTTCAATCCAGTCCACCTGCTTCGACAACAGCGCCGCGGAACGGGCGTTGGCCTCCGGCAAGGGGATCAGCACCACTTTATCCACCCGGGGAATGCGATCTTTGTTCCAGTAGTCGGGGTTTTTATCGAGGATCAGCTGCTGACGCGGCACCAGCTTCTCCAGTTTGAACGGGCCGCTACCCACCGCGTGGGCGGCGAAGGCGGTCCACGCCTGTTTGCTGCGCGCGGCGCTATCTCTCACGCTGGCCGGCACCGCGTCATACTGCTTCTGCCACGCCGTCGGCGAGACGATAAACAGGTTGGTGATGTTGTACGGCAGCAGCGCATCCGGTTCCGAGGTGGTCAGCGCCACGGTGTGGTCGTCAATTTTCTCTGCGCCGGTGAGGGTCGGCATGCGCGACAGGGTGTTGCCGATCTGACCCGGGGCGTACTGCGGCGCCGCTTTATTGAGCACCTTATCCACGTTCCAGACGATGGCGTCGGCGTTCACCTCCGTCCCATCATGAAACTTCACCCCCGGACGCAGGGTGAAAATCCAGCGGCTGGTGTTCTGCGGATCGATGTGCCACTCGGTCGCCAGCCCCGGCACCAGACCGCTGGGCTTTTCACCTTGCGACAGATCCCACTCCACCAGCGCGTCGTACAGCGGGATGCCGGTAAAGCGGTTGCCCTCATAGCCTTGATCCGGCTGGCCAAGGGTTAATGGAATATCCGCGGCGGTCATGGCGATCCGCAGCGTGGAGGCGTTGGCAGGTAAGGCGGCGCCCGCCAGGGCCAGTGCGCCGCTCACCGCCACGGCGAGACGACCGGCACGCGAAAATAACGTCTTTTTGTGCATCACATGATCCCTGTTAAATAAAGTGTCACGGATTAACAGGCAAAATGCGTACCAGCTCTTACGCGGACGAAAATAGGCCAAAACCGACCGGTAAAATAAGAATGACTTATATTATCACCATGATAATTATGGGAAAATAATTGCATCTTATTCCGCCGCACCGCCAGCGGGAAATATGTTGCAGAATTGCACCAGCCGCTATATGGCAAATTTCAAATAATCACTCTGCGTCACTTTTTATTCATCCCCCGTCCACCGCCGCCGCGTATTCTCCGTCGGGATCAATCCCTTCTATACTTCAGGGAACACATCGACCGGGAGAGACTATGCCTTTAGCCGATTTTCACCGCTCCGATCCTTTTACCCTCGGTATCGAACTGGAGCTGCAGGTGGTGAACCCGCCGGGTTACGATCTCAGCCAGGATGCCTCGACGCTGATTGCCGACGTCCAGCATGAGCTGACCGTGGGAGAAGCCAAACACGACATCACCGAGAGCATGCTGGAGATCGCCACCGGGGTGTGCCGCGACATCAGCCATGCGCAAATCCAGCTCAGCGCCATCCAGCAGGCGGTCCAGCGCGCGGCGCTGCGCCATCATCTGCAGATCTGCGGCGGCGGTTCCCACCCCTTTCATGCCTGGCAGCGCCAGCAAATCAGCGATAACCCGCGCTATGTCAAAACCGTCGAGCATTTTGGCTATCTGGCACAGCAGGCGACGGTCTTTGGCCAGCATGTGCACGTCGGCTGCCAGAGCGGCGACGACGCCATCTATCTGCTGCATGGCCTGTCGCGCTTTGTACCGCACTTCATCGCCCTTAACGCCGCCTCACCGTGGTTTGACAGCACCGACAGTCGCTTCGCCTGTTCGCGCCTGAACCGCTTCTCCTCCTATCCCGACAACGGTCCGATGCCGTGGGTGGCCGACTGGCAGGGGTTTCGTCGCCTGTTCCGCCAGCTGAGCTACACCAGCATGATCGATAGCATGAAGGATCTGCACTGGGATATTCGCCCCAGCCCGCAGTTTGGTACCGTCGAGGTGCGGGTGATGGACACCCCCCTGACCCTTGCCCAGGCGATCCACATCGCCGGCTTTATTCAGACCCTGGCCTGCTGGCTGTTGACGGAGCGTCCTTTTAAGCACCAGCCTGATGATTATCTGCTGTACCCCTTTAACCGCTATCAGGCCTGCCGCTACGGGCTGGACGGGACCCTCACCGACGTGCGCAGCGGGGAGCAGCGCAGCATCCGCCAGGAGATCCTGCAGCTCGCCGACCGGCTGGCCCCTTTCGCCCATCAGCTGAAGGCGACGGCAGCGCTGGAGGCGGTGGTTCGCCAGGCGAAATCGCCGCACAGCGAGGCGCAGCAGATGCGCGACTTTATCGCCAACGGCGGTTCGCTTTCCGGGCTGGTGCAAAAACACTGTGAGATTTGGGCGGCATAAGGCAGCGAGGCGGGTATACTCGGCGCAGACTATAGAAAGGACTGCCCATGTTATTACGTTGCCTGCTCCCTCTGGCGCTGCTGCCCCTGGCCGCCGTCGCCAGCGCCGCCTGTACCCTCACCGACCCGACGCTGACCCTGCAGAGCTATCGGGTGGATGCGCAGAAAGAGCGCATTGCGATGTACTGGCAGGATCGGCACGGCAAAGCCTGGGGTTCCCTGCGTTCGCTGCTGGCGGGTATCGATGGCGACGGCCGGGTGCAGATGGCGATGAACGGCGGCATTTACGATAAGGCCTACGCGCCGCTGGGGCTGTATATCGAAGACGGCAAACGGCTGACGCCGGTCAACCGCTCCGCCGGCGGCGGGAACTTCTTTATCCGCCCCGGCGGCGTATTCCTGGTGGAAAACGGCCGGGCGAAAATCGTGCCGCTGCCGGCGTACAAACCCTCTCCCGCCATCCGCTATGCGGTGCAGTCCGGCCCGATGCTGATTGAAAATGGCGCCATCAACTGGCGACTGAAGCCCTCCGCCAGTTCGCGCAAGCTGCGCAACGGGGTTGGTATCGATAAGCAGGGCCGGGTGGTGTTTATGCTCAGCGATCGCGAGACCAACTTTTACGATTTTGCCTGCTATGCGCAGTCAAAGCTTGGCGTGCGGCAGATGCTTTATCTCGACGGCACCCTGTCGAAGATGTACCGCAAAGGCGGCAGCGTGCCGTGGCAGTATCATCCGTTCGTGACCATGATAACGGTGGAGAGGAAATAGCGGGCGCGTTTGGGGGCGGCCATTCCAGCCACGAGAGTGAATAAATTAACGACAGGCCGGGCAAGGTATTGCCGCCGTGCCCGATGTCCTTGCCCGGTGGCGCTGCGCTTACCGGGCCTACAGAGTCTGTTCGCTATGGTGTGGCTCCTGAAATCTACGGGCGTGCAGCAGGGCTGATTCCCGCTGAAATCAGCGAACCGGAGGTCGGCAGATAAGGCGGGGTTCACGCCCAAACGCAACGTGAACGCAAAACCCACCCTCACCCTCCCCCTCTCCCAAAGGGAGAGGGGACCGCCCGGTAGTCGTTGCAGCCTGGAGTATCCCCGTTACCGACCGGTAGCGCCGCGCTTACCCCCGCCGATGCGCCCACTCGCGCATACGTTGAAACAGTACATACAGCGACGGGATAAACAGGATGCCAACCATCGTCGCCACCAGCATCCCGCTGAATACCGTGGTGCCGATGATCCGCCGGCTCTGCGCCCCGGCGCCGGTGGCGAGCATCATCGGCATGATACCGATAATAAACGACACCGCGGTCATCATTACCGCGCGGAAGCGGCGGGTAGCCCCCTCTCGCGCAGCGTCGACTATCGACAGCCCCTCCTCGCGCCGGCTGCGGGCGAACTCAACGATCAGAATCGCATTCTTCGCCGCCAGGGCGATCAGCAGCACCAGCCCTATCTGAACATACACATCGTTGGCATAGCCCGCGGTCCACAGCCAGAGCAGCGCTCCGCCGATGGCGAACAGCACCGAGAGCATGACGCTCGCCGGCAGCGTCCAGCTCTCATACTGCGCCACCAGGAACAGCCACGCCATCGCCACCGCCGCCAGCACGATCCACACCGCCTGATTGCCGGTCTGCTGCTCCTGCCAGGAGATCCCGCTCCAGGCATAGTCATATCCCGGCGGCAGATGGGCCTGCAAAATCTGCTCCATGACCGCCATCGCCGTGCGGCTGCTGACCCCCTCGGCCGCTGAACCGCTCACCGACACGGACGGGAATTGATTGTACTGCTGAATAAACGGCGCCCCCACCGTCGGCGTAATGGTGACCAGATTGCTCAGCCGCACCCGCTCGCCGTCGCGGCTGCGGACGTACAGCTCGCTAATCTGCTCAGCCCGCTCACGCCACTGCATCTCATTTTGCATCACCACATGATAGACACGATTGTTACGGCTGAAATCGCCGGCGCGCGTGCCGCCGAACGCCGTCTGCAGGCTGCTGAAGATCTGCGCCACCGGCACATCCAGCAGCGCCGCCCGGTCGCGGTCGACCGTCAGGGTCAGCTGCGGCACGTTGCTGCTCCAGGTGGTAAACACCCGGCTCAGCTGCGAATGCTGGTTCGCCAGCTGGAGGATCTCCCGCGTCACCTGCTCCAGCTCCGCCGACGACTGACCGGCCTGCGCCAGGATGCGCAGATCAAACCCCGAGGCATTGCCCAGGCCCGGCAGGGTCGGCGGTGCGAAGGTCATGATCGTCGCCTCGGGTAGCGACAGCAGCTGGCGCTGAATATCCGCCATCACCGCATCCAGCGGCGGCCGCTGATGCCAGTCCTTGAGCATTACCGAGATAAACCCGCCGTTAGAGGCGCTGGTGCCGTTGAGAATGTTGAACCCGGACACCTGAATCACATCCTCCACCGCCGGGTTAGCCATCAGCAGCTTGCGCGCCTGGGCCATCACCGCTTCGGTACGCTCCAGCGACGCCGCCTCCGGCAGCTGCACGCTGGCAAACAGGTAACCCTGATCTTCCTGCGGCAGGAAGCCTTTCGGCATCGAGGTGAAGCTGAACGCCACCAGCGCGCCTGCCGCCACCGTCGCCGCCAGCGCCAGCCAGGGGCGGCGGTTCATCCAGCCTACCAGCCGGCCATAGCCGTCGCGGGTGCCGTCGAGAAGACGGTTAAACGCCCGCCACATCGCCGCCGGCCGGGCAGGACGCGGGCGCAGCAGCAGCGCGCAGAGGGCCGGCGTCAGGGTTAGCGCCACCAGGCTCGACAGGGCCACCGCGGTGGAGAGCGTCACGGCAAACTGCCGGTACAGCTCGCCGACGATCCCCGGGAGCAGCGCCACCGGCACAAACACCGCCAGCAGCACCAGGGTCGTGGCGATCACCGGCCCGGCGATCTGCCGCAGCGCCTGGGCGGTGGCCTGCAGGCGATCCAGCCCTTCCGCCATTTTGGTTTCCACATTCTCCACCACCACAATGGCGTCATCCACCACCATCGTCAGGGCGAGAATGATCGCGAACAGGCTGAGGGTGTTGGCGCTGTAGCCCAGCAGATAGAGCACCGCAAAGGTGCCGATCAGTGACACCGGGATCGCCAGCACTACGATCAGCGTCGCCCGCCAGCTCTGCAAAAATAGCGACACCACCACGACCACCGCCAGCAGGGTCAGCGCCAGCGAGACGCCGATCTCTTTGATCGTCGCCGCCACAAAGCGGGTGGTATCGAACTTCACCTCCCAGGTGAGATCCGCCGGAAAGCGAGTGTGCAGGCGGTTAAGCTCCGCACGCACTGCGCTGGCGACCTGCAGGGCGTTGGCGGTGGGCGTCGGATAGATCCCCAGATAGGCCGACGCTTTACCGTTCAGCTGGGCGCCGGAGCTGTAGCTGCGGGCGCCCAGCTCAATGGTCGCCACGTCGGCGAGGCGCACCAGCTGCCCCTGCGCGCCGCGGCGGAGGATAATCTCGCCAAAGCTGGCCGCCTCGTTCAGACGCCCCAGCCCGTTGATGGTCAGCGTCTGCTGTTGGCCGTTAAATACCGGCGGGGTGCCCACCTGCCCCGCCGCGCCCTGCACATTCTGCTCGCGCAGCGCCTAGGCGACATCATCCGTGGTGATGTTGAGCGCGTTCATGCGGTCCGGGCGCAGCCAGATACGCATGCTGTAATCCCGGGCGCCAAACATCTGCACCTCGCCGACGCCGGGCAGGCGGGCCAGCGCCTCGCGCACCTGGGTGCTGGCGTAGTTGCTGACAAACAGCGGCGACAGCGTGCCCAGCGGCGAGTAGAGGCTTACCCCCATAAGCAGATTGCTGGCGCGCTTGCGCACCTGGACGCCATTCTGCTGCACCTCCGCCGGGAGCTGCGCCAGCGCCTGCGCCACCCGGTTTTGCACGTCGATCGCCGCCAGGTCGGCATCGGTGCCCGCCGCGAAGGTTATGCTCAGGCGGTACGTCCCCTCATCCGAGCTGGTGGACTCCATATACAGCATATGATCGACGCCGTTGAGCTGGGTCTCCAGCGGGGCGGCGATGGCTTCCGCCACGTCTGACGCGCTGGCGCCCGGCCAGCTGGCGCTGACGTTCACCACCGGGGGGGTGATCGCCGGGTACTGCTCCACCGGGATCAGCTTCAGCGACACCGCGCCGACAAAGGTCAGCAGCAGCGCGATCACCATGGCAAATCGCGGACGACGGATAAAAAAGGTCAGCATCCCTTCTCCTTAGCTAGTTCAGCACCTGCACCGCGGCGCCTTCGCGCAACCGCTGCGCGCCGTCGGTGATCACCTGCTCGCCCGCCTGCAGCCCTTTCTCGACCGCAAACTGCTGCCCCTGCTGCCCCGCGAGGGTCAGACGACGCTGCCCGGCGGTGTGGTCCGACTTCAGCACCCAGCTGAAAAAGCCCTGCGGATCCTGCTGCACGGCGGCGGCCGGGACCATCACCCGCGACGGCAGTTCCTGCGGACGGAACAGGATCGTCACGCTGCCGCCCGGCAGCAGACGGTGCTGCGGATTGGCGAACTCGGCCCGCACCGCTACGCTGCCGGTGCGGGCGTCGATCCGGTTATCGATAGAGGTCAACACCCCGTCGCGCCGTTTACCATCAACCTCAATCTGCGCCAGCCACGCCTGCTTCAGAGCGTGGATATCGGCGTGCTGGCCGGTTTTGCTGAAAAACGCGGCTTCGTCGAGGGCGAACGAGACCCGCACCGGATCCAACTGCACAATGTCCACCAGCACGCCGCTGGACGAATTGACCAGCGTCCCGACGTGAAAGGCGCTATGGCCCACGCGACCGGTCACCGGCGCCGCAATCTGAGTGTAGCTGAGCACAATCTGCTGGGCCTCGACGCGGGCTTTGGCCTGCTGTACGGCAGCGGCGGCGACGTCGCGCTGCATCCGGGCCGTATCGACGTCGTTGCGGCTGATGGAGTGGTTGTTGATAAGCCGCTCGTAGCGAGTGAGCAACTGCTGCGACTGACGTAATGAGGCTTCGGCGCTTTTCAGCTCGGCCTGCGCCAGAGCCAGCGCCGCGCGGGGCTGCGCGTCGTCGAGGGTAAACAGCAGGTCGCCTTCGGTAACATACTGGCCGTCCTGGAAGTGGCGCTGAACAATCACCCCTTCGGTGCGCGCGCGAATGTCGACGGCGCGGATCGCCTCGACCCGCCCGGGGATAGCGCGTTCTTCAGCATGAGGAGCCAGTTCAACCGTGGCGACGCGGACCGGCACCGCCGGCGCGGCGGTCGCCGTCAGGGCACCGCCGACCAGACCGCAGGCCAGCAGAGCAAAGCGGAAGGTTTTAATCATAGAGGATCCTTGCGACAGTAACGCGCGCCTGCAGCGAGGCGCGCGAGATTGTTCAGGCCGTTTTGCGGAACCGGCGCGTCAGACGCTTCTCGATTTCCACCACCAGGAACATGGCGACGCCGATGACCAGAGTGACAAACCAGTAGCGCAGCGGCAGCGCTTCCGTACCAAACATGCTCTGCATCAGCGGGACATAGATAATGACCAGCTGCATCAGCAGCAGGACGCCGGTCACCAGCCAGATGCCTTTGTTGCGCAGCAGACCCATGCTCAGGGAGAAGCTGTCGCTGCTGCGGCAGTTGATCATGTAGACCCACTGCGCCGTCACCAGCATCTGCAGCAGCACGGTGCGGATAAACTCCGGACTGTGGCCGCGCGGCGCCAGCCAGGCCTCAAGGATAAAGGCGGCAATCGCGATCATCGACCCGACGAAAGCCACTCGCCACACGGCGAAACCATCCATCACATGCTGGCCGGTTTTACGCGGCGGACGGTTCATCACGTTGCGCTCTGCGGCCTCAAAGGCCAGGCCGAAGGAGAGCGTCGCCGACGTCGCCATGTTCATCCACAGGATCAGCACCGGGGTCAGCGGAATAATGTTCCCCGCCAGCAGGGCGATGATGATCAGCAGCCCCTGCGCCAGGTTGGTCGGCATGATGAAGAGGATGGTCTTCTTCAGGTTGTCATAGACCCGACGGCCCTCTTTTACCGAGCTGGCGATGGTGGCGAAGTTATCATCGGTCAACACCATGTCGGCCGCCTCTTTGGTGACTTCGGTGCCTTTGATACCCATGGCGATACCCACGTCGGCCTGGCGCAGCGCCGGCGCGTCGTTAACGCCGTCGCCGGTCATGCCGACCACTTCGCCGTTATCCTGCAGGGCTTTAACCAGGCGCAGCTTATGCTCCGGGCTGGTACGGGCAAAGATGTCGTACTCCACCGCCGCCTTTGCCAGCGCCGCATCGTCCATGTGCTCCAGCTGGTAGCCGGTCATGGCCTGGCTGCTGTTGGTGATCCCCAGCATCTGGCCGATGCTCATCGCCGTCTGCGGGTGGTCGCCGGTGATCATTTTCACGCGGATGCCCGCGGTCTGGCAGGCGTGGATGGCGTCAATGGCTTCCGGACGCGGGGGATCCATCATCCCGGCGATGCCGAGGAAAATCAGTCCCTCCTGCAGGTCCTCATGGTTGAGGGTGGTGGCATCAAGGCTGGCCGGCTTACAGGCCGCCGCCACCATCCGCAGTCCCTGACGGGCGAAGCGCGCCATCTCCTCTTCCCAGTACTGCGCCTCGAACGGCACCGCGCCGTGGCGGCTCATCTGCTCGCGGCACATGGCGAAGATAACGTCCGGCGCACCGGTGATCAGCACCCGGGCATTGCCATCGATGTGCTGCAGGGTCGACATATATTTGTACTGCGAGTCAAAGGGGATCTTGGCCACCAGACGGGCCTCCACCGCCGGGAGCTGCGCTTTCGCCGCCAGCACTTTAAGCGCCCCTTCGGTCGGCCCGCCGGTGATCCCCCACAGACCGCGCTCATCCTGGGTAAGCTGGCTGTCGTTACACAGGTCGATGGTGCGCAGCCAGGTCTCCAGCACGGTGCCGGGCTGAACCTGCACGGGCTCATCGCTCCCCTCGAGGAAGATCCGCCCCTGCGGCTCGTAGCTGTCGCCTTCCACCCGATAGCAGCAGTCGGCGGTGATGATCGCTTTGACGGTCATTTCGTTCATCGTCAGGGTGCCGGTTTTATCCGAGCAGACCACGGTCATGGCGCCGAGGGTTTCCACGGTCGGCAGCTTACGAATAATCGCCCGCTTGCGCGCCATCGTCTGCACGCCGAGCGACAGAATAATCGAGATGATCGCCGGCAGTCCTTCCGGTACCGCGGCTACCGCCAGGCTAATCAGCGACAGCAGCAGCTCGCCCATCGGGATATCCCGCAGCGCGAGGCTGAAGATAAACAGCGCCACCATCATGGCGAGAATAATGGCGAAAATCGCTTTGCCGAGCTTATCCATCTGCACCAGCAGCGGGGTACGGTGCTTCTCAATACCCGCCATCATCTGGTTGATATGGCCGAGTTCGGTCTGCGCGCCGGTGGCGGTCACCACGCCGACGCCGCCGCCGGCGCTGACGGTGGTCCCGGAGAAGACCATGTTCACCCGGTCGCCCAGCGGCAGATCGCCCTCCAGCGCGTCGGTGATTTTATCCACCACCGTCGACTCGCCGGTGAGGATCGCCTCTTCCACCCGCAGGTTGTGGGTTTCAATCAGGCGCATATCCGCCGGCACGCGGTCGCCGGCGCGCAGGATAACGATATCCCCCGGAACCAGGTCGCGCGTCGGGATAGTCTCATGCTTGCCGTTACGCTGGACGCGGGCATCGCTGGAGAGCATGTTGCGGATCCCCTGCAGCGATTTTTCGGCGTTGCTCTCCTGGATATGGCCGATCAGGGCGTTAATCACCGTCACGCCGAGGATCACCAGGGTATCGACCCAGTGCCCCATGATGGCGGTCAGCGCCGCGGCGGCCAGCAGCACGTAAATCAGTACGTCGTTAAAGTGGGCGAGAAAGCGCAGCCAGCCCGGTTTGCCTTTCTTTTCCGGCAGCGCATTCGGCCCACAGGTATTCAGGCGCTCGGCGGCGTCTGCGGAACTTAACCCAGCGGCCTGGCTTTTGGTCTGCGCCAGCACTGCGTCAACGGTCTGCTGCCAGACCTGCCGTGGCGCGGTGTCGCCCGAGGGCGTCGTAAACTTTGGGTTATTTATCTTGGTCAATTTACATTTTCCTTATAAATTCCGTGAGTCGGAAAGCCTGAAATCATTCCTGGCCAATGAAGTAAAAGAGGGCAAAAATGCCGATAAAAATGTGAACCAATACAAGTCTAAATTTTTCGCAAAATAAAAATTTTGTGATAAGTTAATTCCACAAACCAACTATTACAGAATATTAATAAACCAAAACTAAACGAGGTAAAATATGTTTGGAATCTACCGCGGGCGCCGTCTGGCGCTGTACATCGCGTTAGCTATCATCATTGCTACGCTGGTGGGATATAGCACTTACAGTTTTGTAAAAGCGCTGGCATAATAATGACGTTAATTTACACCTAGCTGCAATTAACTTAATTACAAATTATTTCAGATTAATTAACATGAGAGCTAAAGGCAGGCGATAATATTTAAAATAGTCGTGTTATAGCGAGTAAAAAAACGAAGCATATTGCGTTAAGCATTATTTTACCGGACAATATGTTTTTTAACTGATGATTAACATGACATGAAACATCCACTGGAAACGCTGCTCTCCGCCGCCGGGATCTTACTGCTGGCCCTGCTCTCCTGTCTGCTGTTGCCCGCGCCTTCGCTGGGCCTGACGCTGGCGCAAAAGCTGGTTGAGACATTCCATATGATGGATCTCAACCAGCTCTATACGGTGCTGTTTTGTCTGTGGTTCTTAGCGCTGGGCGCCATTGAGTATCTGGTGCTGCGCTGGGTGTGGCGTCGCTGGTTTTCCCTCGAGCGTTAAACCAGGAGAGGCGCGCCTCAGTGGGCGCGACTGTGGTTCTCTTTGCGGTAGGCGCCCGGCGGCTGATTGAAGGTCCGGGTAAAGACGCGGGTAAAGGTCTGTTGCGAATCAAAGCCATACTTGAGGCAGATATCGTAGACCCGCTGATCGGTGTCGCGCAGATCGCGGGCGGCCAGCAGCAGCTTCCTTTCGCGAATATAGCGCCCCAGGCTCTCCCCTTTGTACTGTAAAAACAGCCGTTGCAGATGCCATTTCGAATACCCGGCATGGCGAGCGATATCATCAATACGCAGCGGTTGATGCAGGTTATCATCAATCCACTCGACGATAGTATCAATCACCTGAGCGGAAATCGTCATATGCTCTCTCCTCTGATACTGCACTGGCGCTTAGCGCCACCAGGCGTTAAATGATTGCGTCTTATCGGCGACCCACACCGGCTCGCCCTGCACAGGCGTCAGCAGACGCCAGGCCCTTCCTTCGCTGGCAGCCGCCAGCCGTTGATACGGTTCATCCCAGCTGTGTTTCGCCAAAACGAATCGTCCTGCATGCCCAGGCAGCACCGCGCGAGCGCGCAGATCGTCGGCAGCCTGAGCCGTTTCATCCGGCATCATGTGGATATATTTCCAGTCCTGGTCATACTGCCCGTTCTCCATGATCGCCAGATCGACCGGACCGAACTCATCGCCTATCGCTTTAAAGTGCGGCCCATACCCGCTGTCGCCGCTGTAATAAATCTTTTGCTGCGGGGTAACGAACAGAAAACTGGCCCACAGCGTCTGGTTACGCTTCAGCCCACGGCCGGAAAAGTGCCGCGCCGGCAGCACGTGGACGGTGAGCTCGTCGCTGGCCGGTACCGCCTGCTGCCAGTCCGCTTCGGTAATCAGCGCCCCGTCCATTCCCCAGTAGCGCAGATGCGATCCGACCCCCAGCGGCGTAATGACCCGCTTAATTTTCGGCAGTAAGGCGCGAATGGTGGCGTAATCCAGATGGTCGTAGTGATCGTGGGAGATGATCAGCAGATCGATCTCCGGCATCCCTTCCGCCCGCCACGGATAGTCGCCGGGGAAGGCTTTATTGATAAAAGAGAACGGCGCCGCGTAATCGCTGAACACTGGGTCGATCAGGATGCGTTTTCCCGCCAGCTGCAGGTACCAGGAGGAGTGGCCGAGCCAGACCATCACGTCCTGCCCGAGGGGCAGCGTCGCCAGATCGGTCTTCACCAGCGGCAGCGGTTGCGCGGGACGTGCGTTTTCCCGTTTGGTCATCAGGAAATCCCACCACGCCGCCAGCATATTTTTCTGCCCGGTGAACCCTGGCGTGGGCAACTGGTTATGGAACTGGCCGTCCCGGTAGTGGGGAGACGCTTCCACCTGGCTAAGCTGTGCCCCCTGCGGCGCCTTACCAAAACCGGCATTAAGAACAAACGGCAATGTCGTTGCTGCTGCGAGTAACATGATGGCGACCACGCTGAAAGTGACACGGTTCATATCCTGACCAGACAAAAGCCCCCATCCCGGAGGCTTTATGATATAACTTGATTATGAGTGAGTACGCACTCATTATTAGGAAAGCGATGAAAGTCGTCAAGACGATTTTCAATTTTTGCGTTCCGCCGTTGCAGCGACCTGGTCAGACGTGCCAAGATCGGCGGTTTGTTTAAACCTGCGTGAGGAAAAAAGTAGTGGCTCGTCCAAAGAGTGAAGATAAAAAGCAAGCGTTACTGGAAGCTGCCACCGCGGCTTTCGCCCAGTCCGGCATAGCCGCCTCGACGTCGGCCATCGCCCGCAGCGCCGGTGTGGCCGAGGGAACGCTGTTTCGCTATTTCGCCACCAAGGATGAGTTGCTCAACGAGCTGTACCTCGCGATTAAGCTGCGCCTGGTGCGCACAATGATCGCCGGGCTGGATCCGGACGAGAAGCGCCCGAAAGAGAACGCGCGCAATATCTGGAACAGCTATATCGACTGGGGCGTGCGCAACCCGATGGAGCACAAAGCGATCCGCCGGATGGCGCTCAGCGAGCGCATCACCGACGAAACCCGCCGCCAGGTAAAAGAGAGCTTTCCGGAGCTCAACGAAATGTGCCAGCTGTCGGTGAAAGAGATATTCCTCAGCGAGGCGTACCGCGCCTTTGGCGACGCCCTGTTTCTGTCGCTGGCGGAAACCACCATCGAATTCGCCAGCCACGATCCGCAGCGCGCCCGGGAGATTATCGCCCTCGGCTTTGAAGCCATGTGGCACGCCCTGCATGAGGCGGACGCCTAATGACGCCGGAAACACTGCATCCCTGCGCTCACCGTATCGCCCTGACCTACCCGTTTACCGAGCACTGCTGGCCCTTTGGGCCAGAGTACGACGTGTTTAAGGTCGACGGCCGCATCTTTATGATCACCATGACTATTCGCGGCCGGGCGCTGGTCAATCTCAAGGCCGAGCCGCAGAAGTCGCTGCTGAATCAGCAAATTTATCGCAGTCTCGAACCCGGCTACCATATGAACAAGAAACACTGGATCACGGTGGTGCCAGGAGAGGATATCAGCGAGGATCTGCTGGCCGAGCTGATTGACGATTCGTGGCATCAGGTGGTGAACAAGCTGAGTAAAAAGGCGCAGCAGCGCCTGCGTCCGCGCTGATTTTCAGCCAAATGCGATAAGTGTTATCGCATTTTTCACCCTTATCATTTTGCGATCTTCGCTGTACTCTTCCTCTCCTGAACGCACCGGTAAGGTGCTGTAAACTGTGAGGAAGAGTTATGGATATCGTATCGGTCGCTTTGAAGCGCTATTCCACCAAGGCCTTTGACGCCACGAAAAAGCTGACTGCCGGGGAAGCGGAACAGCTGAAAACGCTGCTGCAGTACAGCCCGTCTAGCACCAACTCCCAGCCGTGGCACTTTATTGTCGCCAGCACCGATGAAGGCAAAGCTCGCGTGGCGAAAGCCGCCAGCGGCACCTACGTGTTCAACGAACGTAAAATTCTCGACGCCTCGCACGTGGTGGTGTTCTGCGCGAAAACCGCGATGGACGACGCCTGGCTGCAGCGCGTGGTGGATCAGGAAGAGGCCGATGGCCGTTTCGCCACCCCGGACGCAAAAGCCGCTAACCACAAGGGTCGCACTTTCTTTGCCGATATGCACCGCAAAGAGCTGAAAGATGACGATCAGTGGATGGCAAAGCAGGTGTATCTCAACGTCGGCAATTTCCTGCTGGGCGTAGCGGCGATGGGCCTCGACGCCGTGCCGATTGAAGGGGTTGATTTTGCGATCCTCGATGAGGAATTTGACCTGAAAGCCCAGGGCTACACCAGCCTGGTGGTGGTCCCGGTTGGCCACCATAGCGTGGAGGATTTCAACGCTACCCTGCCGAAGTCGCGTCTGCCGCAGTCGACGACCATTACCGAGATTTAATTCCCTTCTGCCGGGAACGCCCGGGCCATGGCGCAGCAGCGTCTCGCCCGGGACTTTCTTCACCCACTCTTTCCCCCTCTTTTCTGCCGTTTGTGCCAAGTTTCTGGCGCTCATAATCCCGCTTGTGCCAGGAATAACGACTTTAGTGTGAACCAGACGATTTAATTAATTGATAAATAATACTTTTCATTTCTGGCACGCCCTTTGCTCTTAACAGATACCGCTATCTGGATGAAGGAGAAACCGGGTGAAACATATCTATGTGGCCAGCCACGGCCATTTTGCTCGCGGACTGGTGAACAGTTTGTCGCTGCTGATTGGCGACGAACACGGCGTTATCCCGGTCTGCGCCTATGACGAAGATATCGTGACCACCGAACAGCTGGAGCAAACCCTGGAGCATCTCATCGTCCAGGCGAATGGTGATGAAGTGGTGATCTTCACCGACCTGCTTGGCGGCAGTATCAACAATAGCGCCGTGAGCGTCTTGATGCGACATCGCAACGTTTTCGTGGTCGCCGGCATCAATCTGACTCTGCTGCTGGAGTTTCTGCTGTGCGAAGAAGCCACTACCGAGGCCGCGATTATCTACGCCACCAGCGCGGCGCGTGAATCCATTGTTTTCATCAATCCTCTAATAACACAACCATCCTCTGACCCACAGGGAGAATCTCATGATTAAACTCGTGCGCATTGATTATCGGCTGCTGCACGGCCAGGTGGTTTTTGCCTGGACCCGAGCGCTGGATATCGACCATATCATCGTCGCCAACGCCAAAGCCGCGGCGGATGCCTTCATTACGATGTCGCTTAACCTGGCAAAGCCAGCGGGCGTCACGCTGGACATCGCCACCGTTGAACAGGCGGCGGAAAAGCTTAACAGCGGCAAGTTGGATCATAAAAAAGTCATGGTGGTCCTGGGCAATACTGCGGAAACCCTCGCGCTAGTGGAAAAAGTCCCGGGAATTAGCGCAATTAATTACGGCGGTCTGCCACAGAAGGAAGGGGCAAGACAATTCGGCAAGGCCATCTATCTGACCGAAGAGGAAATCGCCCATAGCAGAGCGCTAAAAGAAAAAGGTATTCGGCTGGAGATGCGTCAGGTACCCGCCCACTCGGCTGAACTCCTTAACGACCAACTTTAACTTCGGAGGTCACTATGTTGCTCACCGCAACGTTACTCGGACTGATCGCTGCCCTGGGGATACTTGATGGCCGCCTGCTTGGGGTATCAATGATCGATCGACCGCTGGTGATGTGCGCCCTCACCGGTCTGGTCTGCGGTAATTTACATGAGGGGATTCTGATTGGCGCTACGCTGGAGCTTATTTTCCTCGGCAACGTCGCCATCGGCGCCGCGCACCCGCCAGATATCGTGACCGGTTCCGTATTGGCCACCGCGTTTTCGATCATGTCCGGTCGTGGTCCAGAGGCTGCGCTCACCATCGCCATCCCTGTCTCAATGCTGGCGCAGACGCTGGGAATCCTGGTGCGCGTGGTGAACGCCCGCTTTGGTCATCTGGCGGACCGCTATGCGGCACAGGGTAATACCCGAATGGTCGGCCTGATGCACCTCGCCGGTCCGACGCTACTCTATTTTTTAAACGGATTTCTACCGGTATTTTTTGCCATTCTGCTTGGTTCTTCGGCGGTAAGCTGGTTCCTGGAGGCCATTCCGCCGGTGATAACCAATGGATTGATCGTCGCCAGTAAGATCCTGCCAGCGCTCGGCTTCGCCCTGCTGATCAGCATGATGCTCAGCAGCAAACTGATGCCGTACCTCGGTCTGGGATTTCTGATAGCGGCATATACCAAACTGGATATCATCGCCATCGCGCTGTTCGCTGTGGTGTTGGCATTTATCATCAGCCAGTTCCTTAATCTTAAGCAGCAGGAGAGCTAATCATGAGCGAAATGACGCAAACTGTGACTGGCGCTACCCAGCCGCAAAGCGATGATGCAAGCCGCATCACCGCCCGCGATTTACGCAG
Source organism: Klebsiella sp. AqSCr (assembly GCF_008452795.1). Classification (NCBI taxonomy): domain Bacteria; kingdom Pseudomonadati; phylum Pseudomonadota; class Gammaproteobacteria; order Enterobacterales; family Enterobacteriaceae; genus Klebsiella; species Klebsiella sp. AqSCr. The sequence goes on along the minus strand of NZ_MJDM01000005.1, from coordinate 2,986,138 downwards.
CGTGTTCTGGCGCTCCTTTACGCTACAGGGCTCCTGGAACTACGAGCGCCAGCAGCATATGGGCTATGCCTTCGCAATGTCGCCAGCCCTGAAGCGCATCTATCAGGACCCAACGGAGCTGGGGCGCGCCCTGCAGCGTCATCTGGTGCTGTTTAACACCACGCCCCATCTCTCGACCTTTATCTTCGGCCTGTCGATTGCCATGGAAGAAGAGAACCAGCGTAACCCCGAATTTAATGAGGAGTCGATAAACGCGATTAAAACCAGCCTGATGGGGCCGCTGGCGGGCATCGGCGACTCCATATTCTGGGGATCATTAAAGGTTATCGCCGCCGGGATGGGTATCTATTTCGCCCAGCAGGGCAGCCTGCTGGGACCGATACTGGCGCTGTTAGTTTATAACCTGCCGCATCTTTTGTGCCGCTGGTATGGCCTGAAGCTCGGCTACCGGGCGGGTACGACCTGGCTGATGAGAATTTACCAAAGCGGCCTTATGGACCGGGTGACCTATATCGCATCAATTGTTGGCCTCATGGTCGTCGGCGCGATGACCGCCAGCATGATAGATATCACCACCCCGCTCAGCTTTACCGCCGGGCAGACCACCATGAAGGCGCAGGAGTTTATTGACAAAATACTTCCTTCGCTGCTGCCGCTGCTTTTCACCCTTGGGATGTACAAGTTGATCCGCAAGGGAGTCAATATTAACTGGATCCTGCTAGGAACCGTCGCGTTTGGCATGGCGGCCAGCGCGCTAGGCCTGCTTTAAGAAGAGGAATATCACCCATGCACGTAGAAGACTATATGAATGAAACACCCGCCTGTCTGCTCGCTATGCTGACGCAGACGCGGGAAGATCTATGGCAGGCGGCAAAAGCGCTAACGGAGCGCGGCGTCACGCGTATTATCCTGACCGGCTCCGGTACCTCTTATCACGGCGCGCTGACCGCCCGCTCGTTTATGCAGCAGTGGTGCGGGCTACCCGTTGATGTCTACTGGCCTTTTCTGCTGGATGATTCGGCGCTGACCCTCAGCGACAAAGCGCTGGTCATCGGCATTTCTCAGGGAGGCGGCAGCCTCTCTACCCTCGCCGCAATGGAACGCGCCCGGGCAGCCGGGCATCTTACCGCTTCCATGGCCGGGGAAGCGCCAGCCGTTATCGACCGGGCGGCAGATTTGGTCTTAACAGTACCCTGTGGAGAAGAGCGGGCTGGCGCCAAAACCAAAGGGTATCACTGCACCATACTTAATCTGATGCTGCTGGGGCTTGCTGTCGCCAGTCGCCAGCGGCGCCTGAGCGATGAGGAGCGCAAGGCGCTACTCGTCCGCATGGATACCACGTTTAATCATTTGCCTACGCTCATTGAGGCCTCGCAGGCGTGGGTTCTCAATCATGCCCGACCGCTTATCGACAGCGCGGACATTCGCCTGACCGGTCCGGCAAGGCTGTTTGGCACCGTTCAGGAAGGTGCGCTAAAGATGCTTGAAACGCTACGCTGTCCGGTTGCCGGTTACGAATTTGAGGAGTTCATCCACGGGATCTATAACGCCTTCGACGAGCGCTCTACCCTGATCATGCTCGATCCGTTTCCCGATGAGCGTCAGGATCGCCTGGCGGAAATACTTGGCGGCTGGACTCAGCATATTTATCGCATTGGTCCACAAGTCGAAAATAACGGCAAAAATATGCCCTTCGCATTTATTAACGATCCCGACTTTGCGGTCTTTGAATATATTATTCCGTTACAAATGGTTTGTGCCCGACTGCCGCCAGTGAAGGGCATCGATCCCGCAATACCGAAGGATCCGCATTTCCACCAGAAAATGAAAAGTAAACAACTCAATTAATTGACGCATAGTAAAAGTTATCCGCGTTTCAGCGGAGGACCCGTTACATCCCAAGGAGACCAATATGTCTATAGCTCATCAAAACGCACATACTATTATTCGCGATATTTTATCTAAGCAGCACATTGAGCGCGTATGGTTTGTTGGCTGCGGTGGTTCATTAACCGGTTTCTGGCCGGGGAAATATTTTCTCGATTGTGAAGCTAAAAAGCTGGCCGTCGGCTATGTTACCAGTAATGAATTTGTCCATGCGACGCCGAACGCGTTAGGTAAAAACAGCGTAGTGATCCTCGCCTCGCAGCAGGGCAACACCGCTGAAACGGTGGAAGCCGCCCGCATCGCGCGTCAGAAAGGCGCCGCCACTATTGGACTGGTATATACCCCCGGCACGCCGCTGTGCGAACACAGCGATTACACTATTGAATACTGCTGGGCGCGCTATCCCGAAACCGTCGATCCGACGCAGCAAAAAGCGGCATACAGCCTGTGGCTGGCGCTGGAAGTGCTTGCGCAAACTGAGGGATACGCCCATTACGATGAGATGGTCAGCGCCTTTGCCAGTTTTGAATCCGTGGTACGCGGCGCTCAGCAGCAGGTTCAGGCGGATGCGCGCCATTTTGCCGAAGCCTGGAAGACCGAAAAGGTCATCTACATGATGGGCAGCGGCCCCTCATTCGGCGCCGCGCATCAGGAATCCATCTGTATTCTGTTGGAGATGCAGTGGATTAACTCCGCCAGCATCCACAGCGGCGAGTATTTCCACGGCCCCTTTGAGATTACCGAAACGGGAACGCCGTTTATTTTATTAAAAAGCAGCGGCCGCACCCGCCCGCTGGATGATCGCGCGATCCGCTTTATCGAACGTTACCAGGGAAAACTGCAGATTATTGACGTGGAAAAGGTGGGAATCGACGCACTGCACGCCAGCGTGCGCGAATATTTCTGCGGCCTGCTGCACAACTGCGTACTGGATGTTTACAACCTGGCGCTGGCCACCGCTCGCAACCACCCGCTGACCACCCGCCGCTATATGTGGAAAGTCGAATATTGATTCGCTAACCGCCTGCCAGCCCCGGCGTAATTCTCCGGGGCTGCGTTGAGGATTACCAGCTAAAATCTTCAATACGTAATTCAAAAATATCGTGAATATAGCCAATTTCCGCTACCGGTAGCGCCACGTTATAGAGTATTTTCAGGCGCTGGAACGAGTGATTCACCATGGCAATAAATTCGCCATGCTGGCTGGTAAATTGCTCAAGATCTTTATAATGGCTAATTTCATTACGCATTACCAGACGCTCAATCATACAGCTGAGATGCACATATAAACTGATAATTAAGTTATTATTAAAATGAAAACCAAGCGTATTTTGCCACTCAGCGATAATGGTTTCGATATGACCCATGGTTTTTCCAGCATTCAGTATCGTCAGAGAGTTGACAACGTTATGCAGTGAAAACTCACGAACCATATTTTTATTAATCAGCGCAATTTGCTTTTCATTAAGATAGCCGCTTAAGAGCTGACTTAGATGTCGATGCCCCTGCTCGCCAAGTAGTTCCTCAATGCCAACCCAGGGCACTCCGGCCAGCTGCGGGTCGTGGGTACCCACGACCGCAATAACTTCATACTGGTGGAGCAACGATACCGCCGTACGACTGTTTTTTAAGCGCGTATACTCGCAGGCGATGATGTTAATATCAAAATCGTTGAGCAGGCTCTTCTCCATCAGATTTTTAAATTTAAATGCGGTACCGATACCTGTAATACAGGTCACCAGCAGCACACGCTCTTTTTTTTCTGCGGGCCAGAACACATCCCAACGCGACTGATTAAGCGGCACGATCTCTTCGGCGATTTGTTCGATGTTTTTTCCCAACGCGATCTCGCTGGCAACGTTCAGCGCCATGCGGGTCGTGACGTTATCCACCACTACCAGCGGGCCGTTAATCACCGACAAAAGCGCATCGGCAATCTCCTTGGTGTAGCCCATATCAATAAGCACCATCACACCCGCACGCGTGTCCGTATGCTGGAGATAATCAACCACGGCGCGACTGACATCGTTAAACGCCACCTCCATCGGCATATCCATGGCCTGGTAGATCTTCTCGCCAATCAGGCGGTTGGCAACGCCGGCAATGCTGCTGGCGGTCGAATAACCGTGGGCGATTATCAGCGCTTTCACTTTTCCGCCGCTGGTCGCATCGATAGCATTACTGACAATGGCGGTAATCGCCAGACGGTCAATCGTATCGATGAGCAGATCGTATTTATTATTGACGACATCCAGTAGTTTCTCCGCGATGCGTTGCGCCAGCCCCGCCGAGGAGTCCAGCCAGCGCTGCATCACCAGACGCACGGGCTCAGCAACGCTGCGCGGCGCCAGAGGGAGACTGGTGAGGTAGCGGCCGGTAAGATAAGCGAATTCGACATTTAGCTGAAGGTCATAATTGACAGCGATTGCTTTGCCCACATCTTCAATAAAGCGCAGCCGTTTGTCCTGCAGAGAGACCGTACTCTCCTGATTCATCAGCGCATCAAGATAGAGCGTCACGTTCTGATAAATAAGCTTTTCAAAGGTCCGCACGCTAATATTATCCTGAGCCAACTCCTCGCACAGGCTACAAATATTTTCCGTTAGCCGTTGGTATTCATGGTGACGACCAGAAAAAAGAGGCTGCGCGTCGCCATCGCGGTAAATCATAACCCGCTCGCTATTTTGCTGAAGGGTAAAAGGCGCATCCGCCAGTAATCGGTCGGGCAGCAAACCCGCTTTTATATGTAAAAGACCGCTATCACGTTCGCCAAATGTCCAGGCGCTGGCGCAAATATTGCGAATCAAATTTTCCAGCCCACCGACATTTCCTTCAAGCGTTTCACGCATTAGCTGGCTGACGATTTCGCCATCCAGCGCCAGATCGTGGTTCAAACGCTGGGCTTCACGGCGGAAAAAGTGGTGGATAAACGCCAGCCGCTCGAATTGGCCGCGTTCAGCGATCGGCAGAATTTTTACAATCACCGGAATACGGCGAATAAAGGTCGCCAGGAAGTGTTTTTCCAGATCCTCGGTTGAAGCAAAAATTAGCCGCACCGTGGCGCTGCGCTCGTCGGCGCTCTCCCCCAGCCGGCGCCAGCTACCGTTATCCATAAAATGAAACAACTTTTCCTGGCCTTCGGGCGGCAGCCGATGAACCTCATCGATAAACAACACCCCGCCGTTGCTGGTCTCGATAAGACCAGGAACGGCCTTATCGGCGCCGGTAAAGGCCCCCTTCGCATGACCAAATAACTTCGAGGTCAGTAGTTCTGGATTATTCGCGTACTCGGCGCAGTTAAATACGGTAAAAGGCGCATCGGCAGGTAAAATACCTTCATCTATTGCGTAGTGCCAGAGCTGGCGAGCTAGAAAACTTTTCCCGGTGCCAGTAGGGCCCCGCAGCAGCAGCGGCAGACCTGCGCCAGGGTAGCTGATGGCAGCCTTGCACTGGCGCAATGCTTCCTGCAGGCTGCCCTGCGCGCCAATCAGCTGCGCCAGACTATCCTGACGATCCGCGCACAGCGCCTGAATGGAGGCGTATTCGCCGTGCCGAACCGCCAGGCGGTGATGATCGCGCAGAACGGTAACGGGTAAAAACAGCACCGGGCGACCGTTCACTTTGACCACCCGCTGCTCGCGATGGAGATTATTCAGATGATGGCTGATGATGCTGCGTTTTTGCTTCAAGCTATCGGCGATGGCCATAGCGTTAAACTCGCCCAGCGCTTCCGCCGTCAGCGCTCGCCCGGCGATCCGTTGTTCTAGTTGGCGAAAAATCGACTCCTTATTCATCTCGCTCCCCTGTCAAAAGCGTAAAATTCGCTTATACGACAATTCGCGCAGGACGTCGCTGCCGCCAGCCACACTTCTTTAAAAACGCTTAATTTTTCATGGCTTAACGTTCCCCGCATGCCAGATGCGCTCGGCATAGCGGCCAATCACCGCCAGCGAGACGGCAAGGATCAGGAAAAACAGCACTTTGTGCATCCCGTTCCAGAAAAACTCAAAGAAACGGGTATAGAGATTGATCGCCAGGAAGGTTAGTCCGAAGCCGCGCAGCATTCCGTCATCGGTTTTCAGGCTGATAAAAATGCAGACGCCGGCCGCTACGGCAAACAGCAGCCCCCACGGCAGGAGTCGCGCCTGGCTCACCTGGTACCAGCTGTCTGCGTCGTAATTGCCGAAAATCGACATGATCCACAGCGCAATAAACAGGTACGTGAGGCCCATCGCCTTGCTGACGGTAAACAGCTGCCGCTGGCGAAGCAGGGATTGCGCGCCGTAGCAGAGCGCCAGCAGCGCGCCGCCGAACAGGACGAAGCGAATCGGGTAGTTCATGCCCAGCCAGTAGGCGCCCCACCCCGAGACGTAGCCGGTTTCCGCGCCGAACCAGTTGCCCAGCGCCAGCAGAAAAAAGAGCCACACCAGCCCGGAGCGGGCAATATAGCCGATGGCACCGTAAATCACGCATCCGGCCAGAAACAGCGGTGCGATATGGCCGCTGCCGTTATCCAGCCGTTCGCCAAGCTGCCATAGCGCCACCGCGGTAAAGACGACGCCCAGAAACAAAATCGCCTCGGTGCTGTAGTGCCACTGCGTCTCCCGCCGCTGGCGGCGAAAACCCCAGCCGTAGCAGACGACTGCCAGCAGCGCAGGCAGCAGGATCCGCATCAGCGCCGAGTGGCTGAACAGGCTCAGCAGCCACGCCACCAGCTCGCTGTCGGCGAACAGACTGCCCAGGGAAATCAGCACGCAGGCCAGCGCGGTCCAGAAGGCATAGCGGCTCAGGCGCCGCCAGTCGAAGGGGGAGACGCGCATCGTTTGCGCCAGCCGCTGGCTGTCCGAGGGGGTTAACTCCCCGCTGGCCTGCCAGGCATTCAGCGCGCGCTGAATAATGCGCTGCTCTTTTCGGGTTACGTTCATAGGCATTCCTTGAGACTGATGACAAACCTGTTTTCGCTAATATGCTCGCCTTTCTGCCGGGCAGCGGCTGTCGCCCTCCCCGGCCTACTTAACCATTTATATATCAGATTGTTACTCCTTACCGTAAGCCCGCGTAAGCGCAGCGCCGCCGAGCATGATATCAGGCGCGGAGCCGCTTTATTGCCGGGTGGCGGCTGGCGCCTTACCCGGCCTACGGTCCGTATCAGCCAGCCGTTAACTTACCCACTTGTGCGACTGAAACTGCAGGTGTTGCGGCCTCAACATCGCTGAGACGTTCCCGGAAGGCCGGGGCAGCCCGCATGGATGCGGGCTGAGGGCCGTGTTTTGCAGGGACGCTGCCTCGGCCCGACCCGAAGCCTGCAGGGATAAGTCGAAGGGACCGCGTAGCGGCGATGTTGCTGGCCGGAGCCCGGGGGTACAGGGGGCGGCGGCGACTGGCCGCCCCCTGTGCGCTCCCTGCGCCATAAGAGACATAGCGCAGAAGAAATATCGGGAGCGCAATCTGCCCGGACATAACACGGGAGTGGTAGCCCTGCTAAGCGCAGTGCGAGCAGGGAATATCCCGGATGGCGGCGCGTGGTGCCTTATCCGGACTACAAAAGCGTCAAAACCACGCCTTAACCTCCAACGCCGTGGCCCATTAACGCCAGCGCGTGGCTGACGATGGTCTGACGGTTGACCGCCTGTAAACGCGGATCGCTGTGGATGCGTGAAAATGGCACCAGCACCAGGCTAATCACCGTGGTAAACAGCAGCTCCGGCGCCAGCGCCGGATTGATCTTGCCTTCCTGCTGCCAGCGACGCACCGTCCCCAGCATCACCTGAAAACGCTCCTCGCCGAAGCGGGCATCCATATGCTGGCGCAGAATCGGCATTTCGCCGATGATCTCCTGCATCCACAGCGGCGCGAACCAGGCGTTTTTCTCCGCCATATGCGCCAGCGTCTCGACCATCATCGTCAGCGCCAGTACCGGGTCCTGTGGATGATCGACAAAGATGCGGCTGATGTGATTGCGCAGCGGCATAAAGCGCTCCTCAATCAGCTGAGTCACCAGCGCATCCCGCGAGCTGAAGTAGTAATGCAGCATCGCCGGCGTCACCCCGGCCTCTTTGGCGATGGCGTTCAACGATACGCGGCCCGCCCCGTCGCGGGCAAACAGCGTCAGGGCGATGTCCATCAACTGTTCGCGGTTGGCGGTACCCGGTTTTTTACCGCGCGGCCGACCCGGGCGGCGGGGAGCATCCTGATCCTTTTGTGCTGTCATGATATGGCGATCTCTTGACCCGACTCATTCTTTCACTAAATATTAATTATGCATTTAATTAATTTCAAGCGAGCGTTGTAATGACTACTCAAGTCGCAAACCCACCGGTGCAGTCGATACGCCTGCTGTTCAGCGCATTGCTGCTGGTGATGCTGCTTTCAGCGCTGGATCAGACCATTGTCTCCACCGCGCTGCCGACGATTGTCGGCGAACTGGGCGGGCTGGACAAGCTTTCCTGGGTGGTCACCGCCTATATCCTCAGCTCCACCATCGCGGTGCCGCTGTACGGTAAATTTGGCGATCTGTTCGGCCGCAAAATCGTGCTGCAGGTGGCGATTGGGCTGTTTCTCGTCGGCTCCGCGCTCTGCGGGCTGGCGCAGAATATGACCCAACTGGTGCTGATGCGCGGCCTGCAGGGGCTCGGCGGCGGCGGCCTGATGGTGATCAGCATGGCGGCGGTCGCCGACGTCATCCCGCCCGCCAACCGCGGCCGCTATCAGGGGCTGTTCGGCGGCGTTTTCGGCCTGGCGACGGTGATCGGCCCGCTGATCGGCGGTTTTCTGGTGCAGCACGCCTCCTGGCGCTGGATCTTCTATATCAACCTGCCGCTCGGCCTGTTCGCGCTGCTGGTGATCGGCGCGGTATTCCACAGCAGCAATAAACGCAGCCAGCATCAGATTGACTGGCTGGGGGCGATTTATCTCAGCATGGCGCTGCTGTGCATCATCCTGTTTACCTCGGAAGGGGGCAGCGTCCATGCGTGGAATGACCCGCAGCTGTGGTGCATTCTGGCCTTCGGCATCGTGGGGTTCATCGGCTTTATTTACGAAGAACGGATGGCCGCCGAGCCGATTATTCCGCTGGCGCTGTTCCGCAACCGCAGCTTCCTGCTGTGCAGCCTGATCGGCTTCGTCATCGGCATGTCGCTGTTCGGGTCAGTCACCTTCCTGCCGCTCTATCTGCAGGTGGTGAAGGAGGCGACGCCCACCGAAGCCGGGCTGCAGCTGATCCCTCTGATGGGCGGCCTGCTGCTGACCTCGATTATCAGCGGGCGGATTATCAGCCGTACCGGTAAATATCGCCTGTTTCCGATCCTCGGCACCCTGCTCGGCGTGACCGGCATGGTACTGCTGACCCGCATTACCATTCACTCGCCGCTGTGGCAGCTGTACCTGTTTACCGGCGTGCTGGGAGCGGGTCTGGGGCTGGTGATGCAGGTGCTGGTCCTGGCGGTGCAGAATGCGATGCCGGCGCAGATGTACGGCGTCGCCACCTCCGGCGTGACCCTGTTCCGCTCGATTGGCGGCTCCATCGGCGTGGCGCTGTTTGGCGCGGTGTTCACGCACGTGCTGCAGAGCAACCTGCAACAACTGCTGCCGGAAGGCGCGGTGCTGCCGCCGGGAATGAATCCGGTGGCGGTCCAGCACCTGCCCGCGGATATCCGCCTCGACTACCTCGACGCCTTCGGCGCGGCGATCCACGCGGCGTTTCTGATGGCGGCCGGCATTATGGCGGTGGCGTTTGTCCTCTCATGGCTGTTAAAGGCGGCGCCGCTGAAGACCGCGACGCATTAAGCGGCCCCGGCGATGCGCAGCAGTGCCTGACGCAGCGCCGGTGCGGCAAAATCGATAAATTTGCGCAGCTTAAGCGGCGCCAGATCCCGAGCGGTATACAGCAAATGGACCGGCGCCGGATCCGGCTCGACGTTTTCCAGCAGCAGACGGAGCTCCCCGTGGCGCAGGCCATCCAGCGCCTGATAATGCAGTAAGCGGGCCACCCCCACCCCCAGCCGCGCGGCATCGGCGGCGCTCTCCGGCGTGGTGACGGATAGCACCGGCGGCAGGTTAATCAGCTGGTCCTCGCGCTCAGCGGCGCGAAAGCGCCAGCCGCGATAGGGCATCGGCGATTCAATGCGGATGATCGGCAGCGCCGCCAGATCGCGCGGCCGCTGCGGCTCGCCGTATTTCGCCAGCAGCGCCGGATGGGCGCAGGCCACAATCCGCATGGTGCCGAGGCGGGTGGCCACCATGCTGCTGTCCGCCAGGTCGCCAATCCGCACCGCCAGATCGACATGGTCGCTCACCAGGTCGGCATTGCGATCGCTGAGCAGCAAACGGACGCGAATTAGCGGGTAGCGGGCGATAAATTCACTGATTACCGGAAGAACGTGCTGGCGTCCAAACATCGTTGGCGCGGAGATCACCAGCTCGCCTTTTGGCTCCTGATATTCGCCCGTCGCCTGGCGTTCGGCGTTTTCCACCTCCTCAAGGATCCGCCGCGCGGCGGCAACATAATCGACCCCGGCGTCGGTGAGCGTCAGTTTGCGGGTGGTTCGCGCCAGCAGGCGTACGCCCAGCGCGCTCTCCAGTTCGCCAATATGGCGGCTGACGGTGGTCAACGGCATATTCAGCGCCCGCGCTGCCGCCGACATGCTCCCCAGCTCGGTCACTTTCACCAGCAGCGCCATCGCGCTTAATCGATCCATTATTCTCCCGTTTTGCGGAAAGATGATTGCCACTTTACCCGTATTATCATTCTTTACAGTACAGTCCATGATGGCGCCAGACAACAGGAGGCGCTATGGCAGCAACCTTTCTCGATATCGCTATCACCCCGGACGTGATGGATGTGCAGCATGAAATGGGCAGCGACTCGCTGTGGCAAACGCCGCGCAGTCGCCGCCAGGCCGACCGCTTCGGCGACAGCGAAGCGGGGATGATCGCCACCCGCGACAGCTTTTATCTGGCGACGGTGTCGCAGAGCGGCTGGCCCTACATTCAGCATCGCGGCGGCCCGCCGGGGTTTCTGCATCTGCTGGATGACACCACCCTGGCGATGGCCGATTTCGGCGGTAACCGCCAGTACATTACTACCGGCAATCTGCGCGGCAGCGACCGGGCCTGCCTGTTTTTGATGGATTATCCGCGCCGTGCCAGGCTGAAAATCTACGCCACCGTCGAGGTCCTGGCGGCAGAGGACCACCCGCAGCTGCTGGCGCAGGTGGCGCCGGCCAACTATCGCGCCCGCATTGAACGTCTGTTTCTTTTTCATTTGCAGGCGTTTGACTGGAACTGCCCGCAGCACATTACGCCGCGCTACAGCGCGCAGCAGGTGGCGGAGTACAACCAGAACCTGCAGCAACGTATTCATGACCTGGAGCAGGAGAATCAGCGCCTGCAGCAGCAATTAGCCCGTAGAGGAGAGTAAGCATGACCGAACAACGTCCCCCGTTACCGCCGTTTACCCGCGACAGCGCTATCCAGAAGGTCCGCGCCGCGGAAGATGGCTGGAACAGCCGCGATGCGGAAAAAGTCGCCCTGGCCTACACCGTGGATAGCGAATGGCGCAACCGCAGCGAATTTGTCCACGGTCGGGGGCAAATTGTTGAGTTCCTGCAGCGAAAATGGCGCAAGGAGCAGCAATACCGGCTGATTAAGGAGCTGTGGGCATGGCAGGAGAATCGCATTGCCGTGCGCTTCGCCTATGAGTGGTGCGACGACAGCGGCAACTGGTTTCGCTCGTATGGCAATGAGAACTGGGAGTTTGATAAGCATGGACTGATGCAGACGCGCTACGCCTGCATCAACGATCTGCCAATTAGCGAAAGCGAGCGCCTGTTCCACTGGCCGCAGGGGCACCGCCCGGACGATCATCCGGGGCTCAGCGATCTGGGGCTGTAAAACCGGCGCTGCGCGACGGATTAATCGGCTTTCGGGAAGTCGACCACCGTGTCGTTAACCCGGTTCACCATGTTGGTGAACAGGATGGCGCTGATGGCGCTGATAATCTCAATCACCTGCTGGTCGCTAAAACCGGCGTTGCGCAGCGCGGCGACGTCGGCTTCCGGCAGCGTACCGGTGGTGGTCACCAGGGTCTGCGCGAATTTCACCAGCGCATCAAGCTGCGCCTCTTCCGCATACTCCCCGCGGCGCAGGGCATGGATCTGCTCGCTGCTGAAGCCGGCTTTTTTCGCCATCAGGGTGTGCGCGGCCAGGCAGTAGTCACAGCCGGTGGCTTCGCTGACCGACAGATTAATCGCCTCCAGCTGTTGGGCGCTGAGGCTGCCTTTATGGAGCATCGCATTGTGCGCCAGCGCCTGCTGCAGCGCCGCCGGCGAGTGGCCGCCGATGGTCAGGTAGGCGTTCGGCACTTTGCCCATCGCTTTTTTGATCCCGGCGAAAATATCGGCGGCCTTGCCGGTGGCGTCTTGTTCACGGATATCTGCTAAACGGCTCATGGTTAACTCCTGTTGTTATCGAGGGTGTGTTGGCAATGGGGTCATCTTAGGCGCTTGCCGCATGCTAGACTGGCGGTCTTCGTCTCACCTTTTTGTCTTATCGTCTCAGGAGAAGCATGGACAGTCTCAGTCATCTGCTGGCGCTGCTGGCGCCGCGCTGCGAAGTGAACCTGCACTGTCGCTTCGGCGGCCGCTGGCAGGCCGGGCACCAGCAAATGCGCAGCGGCGTGGTGCCCTGGCACGTGGTGCTGCGCGGCGAGGGGCGGCTCAACGTCGGCGGCCAGACCCATCACCTGCGCGCGGGAGATGTCGTCCTCCTGCCCCACGGTTCGCCGCACCTGATGGAGAGCCTGGTGGAGTGGGGCCAGGTGCTGCCGGTGGCGCACCGGTTTAACGGCACGGTGACGGAAATGCGCGCCGGCCCGGCGGAGGGGGCGCTGGAGATGCTGTGCGGCGAATTCTATTTTGGTCCGCACGTCAGCTGGCTGTTCAGTGAAGCATCGACGCTGATCCATCTCCATACCGATGCGCGTGAAGACTGCCCGGAGCTGGACGCGCTGCTTAATATACTGGTGCGCGAGAGCCTGGCGCAGCGTCCCGGCGGCAGCGCTATCGTGCGCAGCCTCGGCGATACGCTGCTGGTGCTCCTGCTGCGCATGCTGCTTGGCGAGCAACAGCCGCCCGGCGGGCTGCTGCGCCTGATGAGCGATGAACGCCTGATGCCGGCGGTGCTGGCGGTGATGGCGACCCCGGAGCAACCGTGGACGCTGGAGAGTATGGCCGCCCGCGCGTTTTTATCACGGGCCACCTTTGCCCGTCATTTTGCCCGCGTCTATCACCTGACGCCGCAGGCGTGGCTGTCGCAGTTGCGAATGGCGCTGGCCGCCCGGCTGCTGCGCCTGGAGCGTCAGACCAACCTCGAGGTCATTGCCGAACGCTGCGGCTTTCAGTCGCTGGCGTCCTTCTCGAAGCGCTTCAAAATGCGCTATGGCGTGACACCGGGCGAGTGGCGACGGGGCTAGCGCCTCGCGTTTCGCGAAGATGATTTTATTTCCAGTTGCGTGGTTTGCTGTTTATTACCCGACCCGAAAGTCGCTATAGTTTTGCACGAAAAAAAACAATGACATTCAGGACAGACAGGGTGAAGAGGATGAGATTACGTTTACGGGCCGCCGCCGCAGTGATGCTGGCGGGTCTGGCGCTGGTCGGCTGCGACCAAAAGGGTAATGAAGCGAAGCACATTAAGGTCGGTGTGATTAACGGCGCCGAGCAGGATGTGGCGGAAGTGGCGAAGAAGGTGGCCAAAGAGAAGTACGGTCTGGAGGTCGAGCTGGTGGGGTTCAGCGGCTCACTGCTGCCCAACGAGTCGACCAACGCCGGGGATCTGGACGCCAACGTCTTCCAGCATCGGCCTTTCCTTGAGCAGGACAACAAAGCGCATAATTATCATCTGGTGGCGGTCGGGAATACCTTCGTCTTCCCGATGGCCGGCTATTCGCGCAAGATCAAGTCAGTCGCCGAACTGAAAGACGGCGCGACGATCGCTATCCCCAACGATCCGACCAACCTCGGGCGGGCGCTACTGCTGCTGCAAAAAGAGAAGCTGATTACCCTCAAAGCCGGGACCGGCCTGCTGCCGACGGCGGTGGATATCACCGACAACCCGCATAACCTGAAGATCATGGAGCTGGAAGGGGCGCAACTGCCGCGCGTACTCGACGATCCCAAAGTCGACGTGGCTATCATCAGCACCACCTACCTGCAGCAAACCGGGCTGTCGCCGGTTCGTGACGGCATCTTTATCGAAGATAAAAACTCGCCCTACGTGAACATCATCGTGACCCGGGAAGACAATAAAGACGCGCAAAACGTGAAGGAGTTTATGCAGTCGTACCAGTCGCCGGAGGTGGCGAAGGCGGCAGAGACTATCTTCAACGGCGGCGCGGTGCCTGGCTGGTAAGCCAACACACAGGGAGAGGCGCGTATGGTACGCCAACGGCAGGCTGACCTGCTGCTGATTGCCGCGACGGTGATTGCCGCCTGCGGCTGGATATTTTCCCGCGAGGCGATCGCCGGCATGCCGGTGTTCGCGTTTCTTGGGCTGCGTTTTTTCTTCGCCGCGCTGCTTCTGCTGCCGTTCTGCCGCGGTTTTCGCCCGCAAAAGCAGCACTGGCCAAAACTCATCATCAGCGGACTCTGGTTTGCGCTCAACCTCTGCCTGTGGATCTATTCGGTCTCCACGACGGCGTCGCTCGGCGAAGGGGCGTTTATCATGAGCCTGTCGATGATGTTCGTCCCGCTGACCGCATGGGTGATGATGAAGGTGCGCCCGCCGCGCGCCTGGTGGGAGTGCCTGCCGATTGCGGTGGTTGGCCTGGGGCTGCTCAGTCTGCATATGCCGATAGCCTTCCACCCCAGCCAGGGCTGGTTTTTGCTGACGGCGCTGGTGCAGTCGATCTGGTTCTGTTACACCAGCCGCTGCGCGCGTGAAGTACCGCTGATCCCCCTGACCACCGTGCAGCTGGCGATCACCGGTATCGTCGGGTTGACCATCTCCGCTGCCGTTGAACGCTGGGACCAGCCGATGACCCTGCCGACTCTCGGCTGGCTGGTGGCCAGCATTGTCATCGCCACCAGCCTGCGCTTCGGTCTGCAGATGAAGGGGCAGAAGTACGCGGCGGTGGCCAGCGCGGCGATCATCATGGTGCTCGAACCGCTGCTGACGGTCATTGCCGCCGCGCTGTGGTACGGCGAACAGCTGTCGCTGCAGAAGATTATCGGCGGCGTGCTGATCCTCGTGGCCCAGCTGTGGTTCCGCTGGCGGATGCTTAAGCCGTAAGCGAGCCGCTTCGCCGCTGCGCCATCAGCTGCAGCAGCGGCACCAGCGACAGCCCGTCCGGCATCTCGCCGCGGGCGATCAGTTTGTTTATCTCGTCGAAGGTAAACCAGCCGGTCTCCATCACCTCATCCTGATCTGCATCCATCCCCACCCAGTGTAAACCGGTGGCCAGCCAGGTGATAAACAGCTGATCGCTGCTGCCGTAGGAGGGGTTAAAGCGAATGATCTCCTCAACGCGTTGCGCCTGCCAGCCGGTCTCTTCCCGCAGCTCGCGCAGCGCGGCGACCGCCGGGTCTTCCCCTTCATCGACGCCGCCAGAGGGGATCGCCCACACCACCTTATCGATCAGGTAGCGGTAGTGGCGAATCAGCAGCACTTTCTCATCCTGGATGGCCACAATCCCCACCGCCGGGCGCGGGTAATGAATGGAATAAAAGTCGCGGCGCTCGCCGGGGGCGACATCAATACCCACCTTACGCATGCTGAACCACGGCGTCTCGGCGATGACCTGCGGGTCGTGCATATCGGCGGCGGTCAGTTTCTTTTTCATCCTGCCACTCCTGTCAAAAATTGAGCCTTAAGAACAACATAGCCGGAGGCGGATGGCAACCGCCGCAGGTTGGCCCGATTTCATCGATCATTGCCCAAACGCCCCTGTTGAGCCAGGCGGGGACTCAGTACGATGTTCGTCAGATGACCCCAGAGGAACGCCAACATGAACATCACCCACATCCGTAATGCGACCCAGATTATTCACTACGCCGGGAAAAGATTTCTCATCGATCCGATGCTGGCGGACAAAGGCGCCTGGCCGGGTTTTCCGGGCACCGCGCGCAGCGAATTGCGCAATCCGCTGGTTGAGCTGCCGTTTTCCCGCGATAAAATTGTCGACGTTGATGCGGTGATCGTCACCCATACCCATGACGATCACTGGGACGCGGCGGCGATCGCCGCGATCCCGAAAACCCTGCCGGTGTTCGTCCAGCATGAGGCCGACGCCGCGCTGCTGCGCAGCCAGGGATTTCAGGATCTGCGCCTGCTGTCGGCAGACAGCGAATTTGCCGGCGTGCGTCTGCTGAAAACCACCTCCGGCCAACACGGCAGCGACCGCACCTACGCGGTGCCGGCGATGGCTGAACGCCTGGGCGAGGCCTGCGGCGTGGTGTTTCGCCATCCGCAGGAGAAGACGCTGTGGCTGGTGGGGGATACTATCTGGCGCGATGACATTGCAGCCGACCTGCTGAAGCTGCGCCCGGACGTGGTGGTCCTCAACGCCGGCTACGCCCACGTCATCGGCTTTGGCCCGATTATCATGGGCAAGGAAGATCTCCTGAACGTGCACTTCACCCTGCCGGAAGCAAAAATCATGGCTATCCACCTCGAGGCGGTCAACCACTGCCTGGTGAGTCGGGAAGAGATGCGCCAGTATGCGCTGGATAATCAGATTGCCGATGTGGTTTCTATCCCGCAGGATGGAGAAACCGTCGTTTATTAACATGCGTAAGGGGAAGGGACGATGAAACTCACCGACGTGGCGATTGTCGCTGTAGAGGGCTTTAGCCCGTTTCACTACGCCGTCCCCTGCATGCTGTTTGGCGATTCGGTTTCGGAAATCAAACGCTTTAATCTGCACATTTGCGCCGAGCGGCCGGGGCTGCTGCGCGCCCGCGATGGTTTTGCGCTGTACGCCACCGGCGATTATGCCGCGCTGGAACAGGCGGATATCGTGGTGGTGCCTTACTGGGGCGAGGTCGATCGACGTCCGCCGCAGGCGCTGCTTGATAGCCTGGTGCGGGCCCGGGATAACGGCGCGGAGATTGTCGGCCTGTGTCTCGGCGCGTTTGTCCTCGGCTACGCCGGGCTGCTGGATGGCAGGCGAGCGGCGACTCACTGGGAGTTCGAGCAGGATTTCCAGCGCCGGTTTCCGCAGGTGCAGCTGGATATCAACGCCCTGTACGTCGACGACCAGCGGATCATTACTTCGGCGGGCACCGCGGCGGCGCTGGACTGTTGCCTCTACATCATCCGCCAGCGTTTCGGCAGCCTCGCGGCCAACCAGATCGCCCGGCGGATGATTGTTTCGCCGCACCGCGAGGGCGGCCAGGCGCAGTTTATCGCCCAGCCGGTGCCGAAAAACACCCGCGATGCGCGAATCAACTGCCTGCTGGATTATCTGCAGCAGCATATTGCCGAGCCGCACAGTCTCGATTCGCTGGCCCGGGTGGTGGCGATGAGCCGCCGTACCCTGACCCGCCACTTCGCCCGGGCAACCGGGATGAGCATTACCGACTGGCTGACCGCCGAACGTCTGCGCCGCAGCCAGACTCTGCTTGAGGCGGGCGATCTGCCGGTCGAGCAGGTGGCGGAGGCGGTGGGCTATCTTTCAGCGGTCACCTGGCGCCAGCAGTTTAAAGCGCGCTTTGGCGTCAGCCCGACGGAATGGCGGCGTACCTTTCGTCGCGGCGCTTAGCCGGCGAGGGTCGCACTGTCGATCACGAAGCGGTATTTCACGTCACCCTTGACCATTCTTTCCCAGGCTTCGTTGATCTCATCGCCGCGGATCAATTCGATATCGGCGACGATGCCGTGTTCGGCGCAGAAGTCGAGCATCTCCTGAGTTTCCGGAATACCGCCGATCATCGAGCCGGCAATTGACCGGCGGCGGAAGATCAGATTGAACACTTCCGGCGACGGATGCGGCGTAGCCGGGGCGCCAACCAGCGTCATGGTACCATCGCGTTTCAGCAGCGTGGTGAAGGCATCGAGATTGTGCGGCGCCGCCACGGTGTTGAGGATGAAGTCGAAGCTTTTGACGTGGGCCGCCATTTCGTCGTCGTTGCGCGACACCACCACGTCATCGGCGCCCAGCGCTCTGGCCGCATTACGCTTGGATTCGGAGGTGGTAAAGGCCACCACGTGGGCCCCCATGGCATGGGCCAACTTGATCCCCATATGCCCCAGGCCGCCGATGCCGACCACGCCGACTTTTTTACCCGGCCCGACGTGCCAGTGGCGCAGCGGCGAGTATGTCGTGATCCCAGCGCACAGCAGCGGCGCGACGGCGGCCAGTTGCGCTTCGGGATGGGTTATCCGCAGCACGTAGCGTTCATTGACCACTATCTGCTGTGAATAACCGCCAAGCGTGTGTCCCGGCGCGTCCTGGGTCGGCCCGTTATAGGTCAGCACCATGTGGTCGCAGTAGTTTTCCAGCCCCTCAGCGCACTCTTCGCACTGTTGACAGCTATCGACCATACAGCCGACGCCCACCAGATCGCCGACGGCGTAGCGCGAGACGGCGTTGCCGACCGCGGTCACCCGACCCACAATTTCATGCCCCGGCACGCAGGGATACAGCGTTCCCGCCCATTCCGATCGCGCCTGGTGGAGATCGGAGTGGCAGACGCCGCAGTAAGCGATGGCGATCTGTACATCCTGCGGCCCCGGGTCGCGGCGGGTGATGGCCATTGATTCCAGCGGCTGGCTGGCGGAGTAGGTACCAATAGCGTTGATCAGCATAGCGAAACCTCTTCTTGATGAATGGACTCAATAGAACGGGAGGGGAATGCGGGTGGTCAGTGGCATCGATAAGCGTAGCCTGGACTGGCCGAGATGCGAGGGGGAAAGCGGTAGAGAAACCCTCAGGCGCGGCCTTAACCAGCGCAGTAAATAATAAGATGGCCTTATCTTTATCGCCGCTAAGCCTTATAGGTATTTACGGCATATAGTATTATTTATTCCTGTAGAATAGAGATAAATAGTTATTGCAGATAATGATGCTTACACTCTTTTTATCCCCGTAACGTCTTGTCTTTTATTCGTTATTTCACCTGTTGATACTATGATTCTCAACGAATCACTTTTTCAACCAGACCTGATGGCATAAAAACCATGTCGATACCTGCAGCCAGCCCCTCTACCGACCAGGCGTTAACGTCCTTTTACTACGGAAGACAGACAAAGCCGTTATTGGCGGTGAAATCCCTGTTATCTGCGTTCCTGCCCGTCAGCTCACCCTTTGCGCTGCCGCGATCGACCTATTATCGTTTTCCGCCGACCCGGGAAGAATCTGGAATAATTTTAATCGAAGAGGGGATTGCCTCCGTTTGCCATGCGGAGAAGAGCATGGTTGTATCAACGATATTTGCCCCTTCGCTATTGGGATTAATCGATGGATACGGCGCGTTTAATGGTATCCCGGAAAAAAGCCACTGTTCCGTATTTGCTGAGACGGATTTGCGCGGAGGCTGGATAGGACACCAGGTGGCGGTCGAGATCCTCAATGAGAAAAACTTGTGGCAGGAGATGGCTCATATTCTGGCGCAGCGACTGATGGTGTTGAGGATGCGTTCGCAGGAGATGGTGGGGGTGGATTCTTATCCGATGGTGCGAACCCTGCTAACAGAGTTGGCGGACTACCCGGAGGAATATCGTCGCCAAATTAACGCGTTAAGCTTTATACAGCGCCGCACCAACCTGTCGCGCAGCCGTGTTATGTCGATTCTGGCAGAGCTGCGCAAAGGTGGTTACATTACGGTCCATCGCGGGGTGCTGGAAAAGATAACCCGCACGCTTCCCGCCCACTTTTAAACCCGCGCGGCGGAGGGGCGTGATTTTCCCACCCCTCGTCAGCCGGTGGGCTAAGGCTCAACCGGCGTCAGAAAGTCCAGCCGCAGCGGCTCAGCCAGCAGAGACTCCATCTGCGTCATAAACGCCTGAAAATAGGGCATCGCGACATGGGCATCGAGGGCGTCCTGTCCCTGCCACGCCTCGCGCATATAGAAGGTGTCCGGCGCGTCGCGCAGCTGAAACAGGGCATAGTCGAGGTTGCCCGGCTCCTGTCTCGTCGGCAGGAGCAGCGCCTGCAGGGCCTGGCGCAGTGCGTCCGTTTGGCCCGGTTTCGCCTTGAGCACGGCGATAAGCGATATCATCTTAAAACCCCTCCAGCACGATCTTGCCGACGGCGCGTCCGGTTTCCAGCTGGCGATGCGCTTTCTGCAGATTGGCGGCGGTGATGGCGCCGTAGTGTTCGCCAAGGGTGGTTTTGATAGTGTGGTTGTCGATCAGCGCCGCCACGCGGGTGAGCAGCTGATGCTGGGCGATCATATCATCCGTCTCAAACATTGAACGGGTGAACATAAATTCCCAGTGCAGGGACAGGCTTTTGGCTTTCAGCGGCACCACGTCCAGGGTCTCCGGGTCATCAATCAGCGCCAGCTTGCCCTGCGGGGCGAGGGCGTTGATCAGCGCGTTGAAGTGCTGCTCGGTATTGGTCAGGCTGGCGACATGGGTTACCGACGTGATACCAATGCGCGCCAGCTCGTCGGCGAGCGGCTTGCTGTGATCGATCACATGGTGCGCGCCCGCCTCGCGGACCCACTGCTGGCTCTCGGGACGCGAGGCGGTGCCGATCACCGTCATGGCGGTCAGTTTACTGGCCAGCTGGGTCAGGATAGACCCCACGCCGCCCGCCGCGCCGACAATTAGCAGCGTGTCGCCCGCATTGCCGCCTTCCTCAACGCCGAGACGGTGAAACAGCAGCTCCCAGGCGGTGATCGCCGTCAGCGGCAGCGCGGCGGCGGAGGCATTATCGAGGGTGCGCGGTTTGTGCGCCACCAGGCGCTCATCCACCAGCTGATATTCACTGTTGCTGCCGGCCCGGCCCAGCGCGCCGGCGTACCAGACCTCGTCCCCGGGCGCGAACAGCGTCACTTCCTCACCGACGGACTGCACCACGCCAACGGCGTCCCAGCCCAGCACCCGCGGCGTGTCGCCCTGAAAGCCGGCGCGCACTTTGGTGTCTACCGGATTGACCGAGATAGCCTTCACAGCGACCAGCAGATCACGCCCGTGGGCGGTGGGGATCGGCAGGTCGATCTCGGTTAAAGAAGGGATGTTGTTGCCGTCAGCGGCGGCTTGAGTAATGGCGATAGCTTTCATAACTGCTCCGGTCTGTGATTCGGGTGAATGAAAAGATGGAGCCATCGTAGACCGCTGCCGGGAGGGGAAAAACGGGCTAACGGCAATAACAGTTATATGCAGAAAGTGAAAATCAGCCCACCTGATAGAAGTCGAGCATCACCCCATCCTGGGTCCGGCCACCGGCGCAGATAAACAGCGAGGTGGTTAGCCAGCTGAGCGCGGGAGCATCCACCTCAAAGGTGGGCACGGTGCGAAAATAGATGGCTTCTGGCGGAATATCGCTAAAAAAGCGCATATCGTCGGCGAAAAGCTGGTCATGATACTGGGCCGGCACCCGGCGGATGCCATTGTTTTCCACATAGACTGTGCCTTCCGCCACCTGCAGGGCATAGCGGGCGGACAGCCTGCAGGTGCCGTCGGGTTCGATTATCTGGCTGTCGACGCCGCCGGGTAATACGTGGCCGCGAAGTTGACCCGAGACGCTGCCGCCGACAATCGGGATCAGCTGGCGCTTACCGGTCTGCGGGCTGCGGGAGACGATTATCGGTTTATCAACCTGGATGGTAATGGAAAAACAGTGTCTGAGTTCGGGGGTCATTATGGCTCTCCTGTTTCGGTTGGTAACGGCGCGCGGCCACCGCGCCAGTGTAACGGGTTTGCGAGAGACAAAATAACGCAGGGTTTGGATGAAAATGATTGGCTGTGATGATGAGTTGGGGGGCTGAGGTTGGTAGGGAGTGGCTGTGGGGGAGCAGGGGCAAACTGGCGGATTGATAACGTCAAACAGCGCTATCACCAGTGCATGAACATCGAATGCTCGGCCACGTTCCGCACGCTTGAATCCATCGACGGGGTTATTCGTTCACCGGCAACAGAGCCGGTCATCCCTGCACCCGCACCGGCGGCCACCGTTAATCGTGCCGGTGCGTAAGCACGGCCTGTCATCAGGAGAAACATACGTGACCACACTGACGCTACAGAAAGCCTTGGAGGCCTGTCAGGCAAATAAATCCGCCTGGCTGCAACGCAGCGATGAACTTACGCAGACCGAACATGTATACCGCGAACAGCTTGCCGGCAGAGGCCACAGCGGCCAGAGCCTGCAAACGCTGCGTGAGATTATCGACGTGAAAAAGTAGGAAATTAATCAGGCTGCCGGTCGCTACATCCGCTCGCATGAGGAGGTGCAGCGCATCAGCATCCGCGACCGATTAAATGATTTTATGCAGGCGCACGGCGCGGAGCTGGCCGCCGTACTTGCCCCTGAGCTGATGAATTATCCCTGGCAGCATTCCGCCATGCAGCACTCGGTCGACTATCTACGTGAGGCACTACAGGTCTGGCTGGTCGCCGGTGAAAAAAAATAATTATTCGGTGCAGGATAATGACATTTTAACGGCCATCGGATTCAGGCCTGACGCGGCTTCGCGCGATGATAATCGTGAAAAATTCACGTCTGCACAAAACCTGAATTACACCCGCCGTCGCGCAGAACTGGCCGTGCAGTAGTCCGCTTAAAAATCCCCCGAAAATCCCGCCATTTTTATGTATAAAAGCCATGCATAAGGAGCATGGTTTTGCATGCGTTTTACAGACATTGAATCCCCCGCCAGCGCCAGCACTGGCGCGCCCTGAGCCCGTCATGCACCTGCATTAAAAACGCCCCCTTAAGCGGGCAGGCGGGGCGGGGAGAGCATTGCGCGCATAATAATTGAATGCGATAAATTAATTGGGAAGGTTAATGCAGTTTTTATTTAATTTTGCTATAAGAGTTGGATGAATTACTGGTGTTAGGCGCTAAGCGAAGTAGTCGTGACGCAATATAAGGTGATGCAATGGATGTACGAGCACAAGAAAAGTTATTTAAAAAGCTCTTCTCTCCAAAATCTTTATTTGATGTATATACCGAGAGATTTAGTAAGTCCGCAGCAAAAGGCCTCGATAGAATCAACGGCATGCAATATTCAAACAGAGCCAGAAAGGAATTAAAGAAAGTCTCTGAAAAATGTCTTAACGGTTCTTTTAGATTTACTCCTTACTTAGAGAAGTTGAAAAGCAAAGGGAGAGGGAAAAAACCCAGGGTTATTTCTATACCAACGATTAGAGATCGCGTTGTATTAAAACAGCTCAATGTTTTTCTTTGTGAGGTTTTTCCTAATTGTGTACCGAAGAGCATAGCTTCAACTTATATTAGAAGTATATCAGATGATTTAAAAGGTGTGACCCCTGACGATATTTATGTTTGTAGTTGTGATATCGAAGGTTTTTATGACAACATAAACAAACATCGACTTAAAAAAATCTTATCAAAAGAAATAAGAAGTAAAAGGGCGCTGGATCTCATAGTTCATTCTCTTTTAACTCCAACAACTAGTGATAATGTTAATAAAAAAATGAGGAAGATATTTTTTGATAATGAAAAGGGAGTACCTCAAGGATTGTCAATATCTAACATTTTAGCTTCGATTTATCTGCAAGGTGTAGATAATGAAATGCTAAAATTTGATGTGACTTACTATAGATATGTTGATGATGTACTAATGTATGGTAATTATGATGACGTAAACTCAGCTTACCATTCATTAAGGCGCAGGCTTAAATATAGGGGGTTAAACACTCATCCGCCATCATCACCAAAAACACATTTAGGTTTTCTTAATGAGTCCTTTAGTTTTTTAGGATATGTGTTTAAAGAAAATGTTATAACAGTGCGAGATTCGACTGTTGAATCATTTATGAAATCAATTGCATCTAGGTTCAGTGATTATCTTCACAATAAAAACAAAAGGTTAAACAAATATACACATTTAACCTCTGATGATCTAAAAGACATTTTTCTGGAAGAGCTAAATGATAAGTTAACAGGAGCTATTAGTGAGAAAAAAAGATACGGGTGGGTGGCTTATTATTCAAATATTAACGACCTTTCTCTTCTTCATAAAATAGATTTTATAATAAGTGAAATGTTTAAGCGCTTGGATGATTTTGATAATTGTGCACCAGAAGGATTGAAAAAGGTAGCGCGTGCTTATTATGAAATGAAGTTTAGCCCACATAGAGGTTATATACGAGATTATGACCAGATTAAAACTATAAAACAAAAAACTGAATTCTTGCACCGACGTGGAAGGATTGCTGAAGGCGAGAGGTTAACTAAAGAACAGGTTGAAGAGCGTTATGAAAGATATAAAGCTAAAAATTTAGCTAGCATGCAAGCAGATGAAGGTGAAGTGTATCCTAAGTAATGCTATATTGAGCTTGACCAACGCCGACGGTACTTGCCTTGCAGGTGCCGTACCCCACGCGGTAAGGCCGTGATGGGCAGAAGTGCTCCTGACCTAAAATGGTAGTAAACCTTCATCGGGGGAAACCGCTGGTGAAGAGGATTGGACTGATATCTCCGGCGTTGCGTCATTTTATACTATTCATGGAGCTTATGATGAAAGATTTTTTGGATAGCCTAAGCAAATCCGCCTGGGAAACATCATGCGCAAGATACAATGCATCCCGTAGGTTAAAGGTTAGAGAGATTTTTTCGACTATCAGTCTCGCTTTAATTGGCCTTTCCGGTATCATACTCTCATTAATTCAATATTTTTGGATTACAGATATAAATCCTAAGCTCAATATATTAATAACTGCATTTTCCATTATCTTAAGCATGCTATTAATAATAATTAGTCTTATTGAATGGGGAGTCGCATCAGGAGCTAAATCTGAGGCTCTCTTTAGAAATGCTGAGTTGCTTAATGAGCATGAAAGGAAGATTTCTTTATTCAAAAACTGCTTAAAAGAAGAAATAATGGATGACGATTACAAATATATAGATAATCTTCGCGATGAGTATGAAAAAATAAAATCAACATGTACTTTCAACCATAGCCCTGTTGACTACGAGTATCATAAAATAGTAAAAAGTAGATATTATATTGCCCATACTTCTGAAAGCTTTAGTTTTTGGCGAGTGTTAAAAGGTAGAGTTAACTATTCCATTAGTAGTATTTGGGGGTACTTAATTATCTGGTCAATTGTTGCCATATTCTTCTTCAAAGTTTTAAAGGTAATAGCATCCCTATATTGATCATGAGTTGGAGCGTTTTCCGCTCCAATGTCTTATATAAAAAATCCGCATACTATTGCATCATATCTTTCCTTTTCTCTAAATACTGAGCATGGTTATATGTACCTCGAATAGTGTTTTTATCTACATGAGTTACTTGCATTTCAATCCATACACTGCCAAATCCCTTTTCGTGCAAAATGGTAGACATAGTATGTCTAAATCCGTGCCCTGTCGCACGAACTTTGTAGCCTAGTAATTCAATAACCTGTGACACATTTCTTGGGATATAGGTTTATTACGATTATTTCTACCAATAAAAATGTAGGGATAATGGCCAGTAATAGGTTTGAGCTGCTTGAAAAGGTCAATCACCTGAGCAGATAGCGGAACAATGTGAGGTCTGCGCATTTTCATCCTTTCTAAAGGGATTTCCCATATCCCTTTCTTAAGGTCAACTTCATCCCACGTAGCAAAACGCATTTCCTGCGTTCTTACACCAGTTAACATAACAATCTTAGTCGCATTTTTAGTGATGATGCTGCCGGTATACTTCTCAAGATCCCGAATAAAATGAGGTAGCTCTTCAGCGGATAAAAAAGGATGATGCTTTTGCTTAGGAACGGCCAGAGCGATGGCTAAATCAGGCGCAGGATTGTATTCAGCGCGGCCAGTTATGATTTCTTCGCGATAGGCCACTGTCCAGCCGTCAGCTTTGTTGGCGTGCCATTCTCGACATATGGCTTCGAATGAGCTCTCTATTGAGATTTGCTGTGCCAGCTTTTGGGCTTTACGTTCTTCTAATGGGTCTATGCCGCTTGCTACCTGCTTACGAGCTGTATCGCGTTTCTCACGTGTTTCCGCGAGACTCACAAGGTCATAGCAACCAAATGACATTAACCGCGCTTTTCCGGCAAAGCGAAAGCGGAAGCGCCAGCCCTTCGAGCCATCCGGATTGATAAGCAATGACAGGCCTTGCCCATCGTTCAATTTGTATGGCTTGTCTTGAGGCTTTGCTCGTTTGATTTGTATGTCTGTCAGTGCCATGTGTATAAGTCAAAAATGTGTATAAAAAATCTATACACATCACAATACATATTTATCTTGGATTCAGTGAGAACTTGGCGGATGGTTACGGATGGATGATTTACTATGTATATTGAAAATAAAGGGATTTTTATGCATTCTTGGATAGCGGCGGAGTAATTTTGGCGGAAGATCACAGGAGTTGAACCTGCCCGGGACCGCTGGCGGCCCCAACTGGATTTGAAGTCCAGCCACCTCACCGGAGATGACGATCTTCCGCGCCTCGATTGCTACATGGAGGCGGGGCGCATTATAGCTACTTTCAGCCGTTTACCACATACCTAAACGCACTTTTTTACTGTTAAAACTGGACTTTACAGAACAGTCCTGGACAAATCCTCACAAAATCAGTGAGTTACACTTTTTCACTCCCTGATTCCCTACCGCGATCACAGAAAACAAGAAACGTAATCTGATAACGAGATATCGCAATTCATCTTAGTGCGGCAAAGGTTTACAAAAACCGTAACCGGTACCAACCCTCGGTGCCGCTAAGGGAATAGTGCGCATATGAAAGATCACATTTTGTCCGTCAAAGAGAAAATTGGTTATGGCATGGGTGATGCCGCCAGCCACATTATTTTTGATAACGTCATGTTGTACATGATGTTTTTTTACACCGATATTTTTGGTATCCCCGCCGGCTTTGTCGGCACCATGTTCCTGCTGGCGCGCGCGCTGGACGCGATTTCCGACCCGTGTATGGGTCTGCTTGCCGACCGTACCCGCAGCCGCTGGGGTAAGTTCCGCCCATGGATCCTCTTCGGCGCTATCCCGTTCGGCCTCGTCTGCGTGCTGGCCTACAGCTCGCCGGATTTAAGCCACAACGGCAAGCTGATCTACGCCGCCGTGACCTACACGCTGCTGACCCTGCTCTACACCGTGGTGAATATCCCTTACTGCGCGCTGGGCGGCGTGATCACCGACAACCCGACGCAGCGCATTTCGCTGCAGTCCTGGCGCTTCGTGCTGGCGACGGCGGGGGGCATGCTCTCCACCGTGCTGATGATGCCGCTGGTCAACTTTATCGGCGGCGAAGACAAAGCGCTCGGCTTCCAGGGGGGCATCGCGGTGCTGTCGGTGATCGCCTTCCTGATGCTGGCCTTCTGCTTCTTTACCACCAAAGAGCGTGTCGAAGCGCCGCCGAGCAGTACCTCGATGCGTGAAGACCTGCGCGATATCTGGCGCAATGACCAGTGGCGGGTGGTCGGCGTGCTCACCATCCTCAATATCCTCGCGGTCTGCGTTCGCGGCGGCGCGATGATGTATTACACCACCTGGATCATGGGCTCGGCGGCGCTGTTCACCGCCTTCCTCACGACCTACTGCGTCGGCAACCTGATTGGCTCGGCGCTGGCGAAACCGCTGACCGACTGGAAATGCAAAGTCAGCGTCTTCTGGTGGACCAACGCCCTCCTGGCGGTGCTCAGCGTGGCGATGTTCTTCGTACCGATGGACGCCGAAATCACCATGTTTGTCTTTATCTTCGTCATTGGCGTACTGCACCAGCTGGTGACGCCAATCCAGTGGGTAATGATGTCCGACACCGTCGACTACGGCGAATGGTGTAACGGCAAACGCCTGACCGGCATCAGCTTCGCTGGCACCCTGTTTGTGCTCAAGCTGGGACTGGCGCTGGGCGGCGCGCTGATCGGCTGGATGCTGGCCGGCGGCGGCTATGATGCCGCCGCTAAAACCCAGAACAGCGCCACCCTCACCATCATTATCGCCTTGTTCACCCTCGTTCCGGCGGTGTGCTACCTGCTGAGCGCGGTGATCGCCAAACGCTACTACACGCTGAAAACGCCGTTCCTGAAAAAAATGATGGCCGAGCTGGCCGAGGGCGCGCGTCGCAACGAACAAGATTTCACCGCCGCCCCGATCGACAAAGAATGGCAAAACTAAGAGGACGTTTTAATGAAAATCAGTGATGGAAACTGGCTCATTCAACCAGGGCTCAACCTGATCCAACCCGTACAGGTTTACGAGGTGGAGCAGCAGGGGAATGAAATGGTGGTCTATGCCGCGCCGCGCGATGTCCGCGAACGCGCCTGGCAGCTGGATACGCCATTGTTCACCCTGCGCTTTTTCTCGCCGCAGGAAGGGATAATCGGCGTGCGCATGGAGCACTTCCAGGGCGCGCTGGATAACGGCCCGCACTATCCGCTGAACGTGCAGAAAGACGTCCATGTCGAAATGGAAAATACGGCCGGGTTCGCCGAGCTGAAAAGCGGCAGCCTCAGCGTGCGGGTGACTAAAGGCGAATTCTGGGCGCTGGATTTTCTGCGCGACGGCGTGCGTATCACCGGTAGCCAGCTAAAAAACAACGGCTACGTGCAGGATAGTAAGACCCAGCGCAACTACATGTTTGAGCGCCTCGACCTCGGCGTCGGCGAAACCGTCTACGGCCTCGGCGAGCGCTTTACCGCCCTGGTGCGCAACGGCCAGACGGTAGAAACCTGGAACGAAGACGGCGGCACCAGCACCGAGCAATCCTACAAAAATATCCCGTTCTATCTGACCAACCGCGGCTACGGCGTGCTGGTCAACCATCCGCAGCGCGTCTCCTTCGAGGTGGGCTCGGAGAAAGTCTCTAAAGTCCAGTTCAGCGTTGAAGGCGAATACCTTGAGTACTTCGTGATCGACGGCCCGACGCCGAAAGCGGTGCTTAACCGCTATACGCAGTTCACCGGCCGCCCGGCGCTGCCGCCGGCATGGTCGTTTGGTCTGTGGCTGACGACCTCGTTCACCACCAACTATGACGAAGCGACGGTGAATAGCTTCATCGACGGTATGGCTGAGCGCCATCTGCCGCTGCACGTCTTCCACTTCGACTGTTTCTGGATGAAGGCCTTCCAGTGGTGCGATTTTGAATGGGATCCGCAGACCTTCCCGGACCCGGAAGGGATGATCAAGCGCCTGAAGGCGAAAGGGCTGAAGGTCTGCGTGTGGATCAACCCGTACATCGGTCAGCGCTCGCCGGTGTTCAAGGAGCTGAAAGAGAAGGGTTATCTGCTGAAGCGCCCGGACGGTTCGCTGTGGCAGTGGGATAAGTGGCAGCCGGGGCTGGCGATTTATGACTTCACCAATCCGGAAGCCCGCCAGTGGTATGCCGACAAACTAAAAGGCCTCGTGGCGATGGGGGTCGATTGCTTCAAGACCGACTTTGGCGAGCGTATCCCGACCGACGTCCAGTGGTTTGATGGTTCCGATCCGCAGAAAATGCACAACCACTACGCCTTCATCTATAACGAGCTGGTGTGGAAGGTGCTGAAAGAGACCGTCGGCGAGCAGGAGGCGGTGCTGTTCGCCCGCTCCGCCTCGGTGGGCGCGCAGCAGTTCCCGGTGCACTGGGGCGGCGACTGCTACGCCAACTACGAATCGATGGCGGAAAGCCTGCGCGGCGGGCTGTCGATCGGCATGTCCGGCTTCGGTTTCTGGAGTCACGATATCGGCGGTTTCGAAAACACCGCGCCGGCCCACGTCTACAAGCGCTGGTGCGCCTTCGGCCTGCTCTCCAGCCACAGCCGGCTGCACGGCAGCAAATCCTATCGGGTGCCATGGGCCTACGATGACGAGTCCTGCGACGTGGTGCGCCACTTCACGCAGCTGAAATGCCGCATGATGCCGTATCTCTATCGTCAGGCGGCGCTGGCCAACGAGTGCGGCACGCCGATGCTGCGCGCGATGCTGCTCGAGTTCCCGGACGATCCGGCCTGCGACTATCTCGACCGCCAGTATATGCTGGGCGATTCGGTCCTGGTGGCGCCGGTGTTCTCCGAGGCCGGCGAAGTGCAGTTTTATCTGCCGGAAGGGCACTGGACGCATCTGTGGCATAACGATGAATTGCCGGGTAGCCGCTGGCATAAGCAGCATCACGATGCGCTGAGCCTGCCGGTCTACGTTCGCGACAACACCCTGCTGGCGCTGGGCCACAATGACCAGAAGCCGGATTACGCCTGGCATGAGGGCACCGCCTTCCAGCTGTTCCACCTTGAGGATGGACGCGAGGCACGCTGTGACGTTCCGGCGGCAGACGGCTCGACGATCTTCACCCTGAAGGCCAGGCGCCAGGGTAACGCCATCGCCGTGAGCGGCGAAGGCGAGGCCCGCGGCTGGACGTTATGTCTGCGCAATATCCCGCAGGTCGCGGGCGTGCAGGGCGGTACGCAGACCGGTAGCGAACTGGGCGTGGTGGTGAGCGCCGAGGGCAATACGCTGACGATTACGTTGTAAATAGGTTAACAGCAGCAGCCCTCTTCGCCCGGCGGAGAGGGTTTTTTTATTCCATTTTTGTACAAAAAGTAACGTTCATTTCATAGTGGTGACTCAGGCCGCAGACGCGGTTGTCGAACGGTGTTAGCGTATTCTGCCGCTGAGAGGAGCCCGCCATGGACGTAGAAAATATCTTTCGTGACGTGAAGCTAAGCAAAACGGAAATGACCGTGCTGCGCTTTATTCAGAACGACCCGGAGCAGTGTATCCGCCAGGGAGTTCGCGCTGTGGCTGAACAGTGCTACAGCAACCCCTCTTCCCTGGTCCGGCTGGCAAAGAAACTGAAGTTCAGCGGCTGGCTGGAGCTGGTCTATTTCATCAAGTTCAATATCACCATGCCGAAGCTCGATGTCACCAACGATATCGACTACATGAGCGTTCAGCCGGAAGAAGCGCTGACGCCGCTGCTGGCAAGCCTTAAACAGCAGCGCATCCTGATCCACGGCAGCGGCTTTTCACAGCTGATCGCCCAGTATATTTACAACAAGTTTCTCGTCACCGGCGTGAATGCCAGCCTGGCGCTGTGGCCCGATTACGAAATCCTCGAACAGAAAAACGCCGCCTGCTTCGACTCCATCTGGATCATTTCTAAATCCGGGCGCAGCAGCTCGGCGCTCAACTGGGTTAAGGCCCTGGAGGGGAAGGAGATTAATCTGGTTTGCTTTACCGGCGACTACCAAAGCCCGCTGGCGCAGGCCGCGGATACGGCGTTTATTATTCACGACCCGCAGAAGTTCGATGATGATATTTACTGGAGCAACCCGTTTTTCGGCTACTGCATCTTAGGCTTTGAGCGACTATTGAAGATGTGGTTTACCAGTCTACGTAGCAATAGTTAGCCCCCGCTAAGCGCGGTGCGAGCGGGGGAATCCCATCGGCAGCGGATTACCGCCAGGCGGCGAACTGCTCATCGTCGAGATAGGCTTCGACCAGGGTTTTCGCCAGTGAATAGGAACCGATCAGCGGATGCGCCATCAGCGCCCGCACCGCCAGCGATTTATCCTGCTGCAGGATCGCCGCCACCGCCAGCCGCTCATACTCCTTCACGCAGGCAATCATATTCTTCTGCGCCGTCGGTACCTTCACCGGCGTCACCGGCTTGAGGCCATCCCGGCTCAGGTCGCAGCTGATCTCGATCACGTCGTCCGGGCGCAAAAAGTCGAGCGTGTCGTGATTCTGGATCGACACCACGATCCGCTTAGTGGTGGTGCTGTTCACCGCTTCCAGGATATCCAGCGCCACTCCGGCATAGCCGCCGGTGTCCGGCTCTTCGATAAACTGGCGCAGCGTCAGCGGTTCGCGGGTGTGGAATTTCTCCTGCCGGGATTCGTTCTGCATATAGCTGTTTTCCCGGCGCAGATAATGCTGCATCCAGATGGTGAAGGCGGCCTCCGGTTGCGTTCTGGCATCCACGGTGCGCAGCGCCTCGCGCATCTCCTGATTGATGCGGGCGATCTGCTCTCCGCGCGTCTCGCCGGCCCCCTGAATCGCCTTCAGCGCCTCGTCGCGATAGTAGTAATAATAGAGATATTCATTGAGGAGCTGATTATCGCAAAGCCGTACCAGCTCCGGGGAGAAGTACTGCATCGCCGTCTTCTGGTACAGTTCCGGGCTGGCGATCAGCCGTTCGGTCACCTCTTCCCCACGGACGGTGAAGTGGGTAAACCAGGAGAAATGGTTCAGCCCATAGCATTCCACGCTGAGGTCGCGCTCCTCACAGCCAAGGATCGCCGGCAGTTCACGAATCAGCTCGGAGGGGGCATCGCAGATCCCATAGACCCGGCGCTTAAAGCCGGACTTAATAATCGCTTCCGTCACCAGACCTGACGGGTTGGTAAAGTTAAACAGAATGGCGTCTTCGGCGGCATGTTCTTCGATCAGCCGGCAATAGCGAAGGATCGCCGGGATCGAGCGCATGGCCATCGCGAAACCGCCGGCGCCGGTGGTCTCCTGGCCGAGAGTGTTATGCTCAAGCGCAATACGTTCGTCGCGAATGCGGCTTTCATCGCCGCCAACCCGCAGGGTGGTAATGATATAGTTGGCGTCCTGCAGGGCTGCGACCGGGTCGGTGGTGGTACTAAACTGAATATCCGGGCGAATGGTATTAAATACATAGCGGGCAATTTCGCCAAATATCGCCAGATTATCAGCAGAGTTATCGAGAAAAACGACTTCTGTTAAACCAATGCGGTGAGCGTTATAGGCCAGAGATTTCGCTAAAAATGCAGAGCGAACGCCGCCCCCGCCTAATACGGTTAATTTCATAAATACTCCTCATTAATTTTCTGCTAACCAGTTATCAACCCGGGAACGTACCTGTCCCACTTTGACGCCATAAATAACCTGAACTTCATTTCGATTGCGTACGACGCCGTTGGCGCCGGTATTTTTTAATTGCGTGTCATCAACCCGCGCCATATCGCGCACGGCCACGCGCAGGCGAGTAAAACAATTATCGACGGAGAGAATATTCTCCTTGCCCCCGAGGCCGCGGATAATGTCATCGGTGACCGACTGCGGTTGCGCGACTTTCTGGCGGTACTCTGCTTTGCTGTAGAGCTTCACGTTCTCGTCATCTTCCCGGCCCGGCGTTTTCAGGTTCAGCTTCACCACCAGGGTGCGGAAAATCACGTAGTAGACGGCGAACTGGCCGATACCGATAAGGACATAGCCCGGCCAGCGCGTTAAGGAGACCGGCAGCGGCAGGTTATAGATCAGAAACTCGATCAGGCCCGATGCTCCCCAGGGACGTACGGTGAATATGTCGCAAATGGCCTGCGAGGCGGCGGTTAACGTCGCGTGGATCACCCACAGCAGCGGTGAGACAAATAAGAAGGTGAACTCAATCGGCTCGGTGATGCCGGTCAGCATCGAGGTGATAATCGCCGGCAGCAGAATCGCCTTCGCCATCGCTTTCTTCTCCGGTTTCGCGGTGTGGTAGAACGCCAGCGAGGCGCCCGCCAGGCCAAAGATAGTGGTCATCCCTTGCTGCGAAAAACGTAATGCGTCGTTCATGACCGGTGTCAGGTCGGGATGGCGCATATAGGCGAGGAATATGGCCTGGGTGCCGGAGACCACCTGACCATCCACGTTCAGCGTGCCGCCAATCTGGGTGAGCTGGAAGGGGGACCAGACGAAATGGTGCAGGCCGGTGGGGATAAGGAATTTTTCAAAGAAACCATAGACGAAGACCCCGGCGACCCCGGCATTTTTCATAAAACCGGTGAGGGCGGAGATGCCGTGGGTCATAAAGGGCCAAATCCAGGTAAAGGCGATGGCGTAGAAGATAACCACCGGCGTCATCGCCACCAGCGTCAGCTTGGCGCCGCCGTACATCGACAGCGCGCCAGGCAGCTCAATGGCAGAGACTTTATTGTGCACCCACGCAATCGTGCAGCCGAGAATAATGCCCAGGAAAACGCCCATATCCACCACCACAAAGCCCAGCAGCTGGGTTTGCCCGGTGCCATAATATTCACCGTTAATTTTTTCGGCGAGTCCATGGGTGTGTTCCAGCCAGGAGTGGTTGGCGCCAAGAAACATAATAAAGCACATCACTGAAACCAGTGCGACTTCGGTTTTTTTATCCTTTGCCAGGCCATAGCTGATGCCGACGCAAAATAATAAGCCGAGGTTGCCAAATAAAGGCCAAAAGGTGTCGCCGAGCATTTGCCCAAGCTGATGTAAGAAACTGGTTTCAGCAATTAATGTCGGATTAGTTAATACTGAACTGAGGGCCAGAATTAAGCCAATGACCGGCAAGAACAATACGGCGCCGATCATGGCCCGGGAGAATTTTTGCATATTCTCCAGAATACGCTGACGTATTTCAGGCATGATTGATCCTTTTATATTTTTGTAGGTACAGGGAGCGGTTTTTTATCGACTTCCAGTGATTTGGTTATAGCAACTCTGATATTTGAAAGGAACCTGTTGCGCTAAATAGGTACAGATAGCCGCGTATTGCACACAGGTTTCAGGACTCGCACCCCAACTCTCTCCCTGAAAGGGAGAGAGATGTCAGAGTGGAGTTTTGCCGGGAAGCAATCCCTCTCCCCATAGAGGAGAGGGAATGGGCATCGCTATGGGGTGACGGGAGTGGGCGCTGGCGCGGCGGGGGCGGGGCTGACCTCGCCGTTGCGCATGATTTGCGCCACCTGCTGTTTCTCCATATTCACGGCGCTGAGCTGCCCGTTGACCGTCGGTTTGAGCGGGGCATCGGCTTGCACGCTGCCGCTGGCGGTCAGCTGGAGATTGCCATCCCCGCTTATAGGTAGCGACGGCCAGCCCCAGGCCTGCAGAATATTCAGCGGCACGCCGCGGCCGCTGAAGCTCAGATTGACCTGGCGCTGCGGCAGTTGGGATACCGCGGCGGTGGCCTGCAAAATGCCGCGCTCGGTGAAGGCGCTAAGCTCAGTGATATTGACCGTCGAGGCTGTGGCGTTCAGTTTGAGTGATGGGCGGCGCACGTCGATCCGGTTGAAAGTCGCCGCCGCGGCGTTCAGCGTCGCGCTGCCGTTCCATACTCCCCAGCTGCCGTTTTTCACCAGCTGTAGCTCGCCGCCATAGCCATCGAGGGCGGTAATTTGCCACGGGAAAGCAGGGTCCACATCGATGATCAGATTGCGGCTGGCGCTGAATTTTTTCAGCGTCAGGCTTTGCAGCCAGGCTGGCAGCGGCGTCATCCACAGCTGTTTCCAGTTCGCCGGCAGCGTGTACTCCAGTCCGGCGAAAGCGGTATCGTCGAGCACCAGGGCGTTCCCGGCGCGCAGCCAGTTGCCGGAGGTGCGCACCATGCCGCCCTCCCAGCGCGAGGAGAACTGGCGCAGCGCAATGCCCTGGGGAGAGAATTCGGCATTGAGGATCGGGTCGAAAAGATGCAGCGAGCCGTAGATAAATTCGCTGGCGTTCATCGACAGCGTGCCGTCCTCACTCTGCCAGCCGCCGTGGCTAAGGGTCAGGTTGCGCAGGCTCAGGTCGAGGTCGGTTACCGCCCAGTCCGGTCCCTGCAGGCGGGCGTCGGTGATGTCCAGGCGGCCAATCTGCAGAGAGGGGACCGTGGTTAACGGTGCGAAAAACTCGGCTAGCGAGGCGGGGCTTTGCAGTCGAATCTCGTTGAGCTGGAGGTTATCCACCCGCCAGCTGCCATCGGCGCTGCGTTTGGCATTGCCGGTTAAGGTGCCGCGGGCGACATCGGCGCCGAGGGTGGAGAGGGTGACCTCGCCCTGATCAATCTTACCCTGAATCAGAACGTTGCTGGCTTCGACGCCATTGAGCGTCATCGAGCCCGCGCTCATCTGGATCTGCGCCGTTTTCCCCAGCACATTGCCCGCCTCCGGCGTCCATGGGCTGACGCCGCCGGTGACGCGCTGCGCGCTGAGCGCCCAGCCGGTTTCCGGGCTGTTGAAAGCCATATTGCGCAACATCAGCCGGTCGGCAGCGAACGGCAGGTCTGCAGAGTGGGGTGACAGATTCAGAGTGCCGTCGTTAAGGACTATCTCATCCGCATGCAGCGGATCGCTAAACTGGCGGGTGCTGAAGCCAATGTCGACCGTTTTTGCCACCAAAGTGGCAGGCTTGCCTTCCCGACCAAAGGTGACGTTTCGCAACTGCACATGAAGGGGGGAGGAGAAATCGTGCTCCATCTCATCGAAGGAGACCTGCCAGCCGGTGCCATTGCTGAGCCAGGCGCTGGCCTGGCGGGCGCCCCAGTGGGTTTGCAGCAGGAACCACGCGCCAATAATGACGAGCAGCAGAGCGACTAGCAGCCAGAGAATCAGCTTTCCAAGAAATTTCATGGTCTTCCATTCTGTGAGATGCACATCACCGTGTTATGCCCGATTTAGGCGCACTTCTCAAGGCAGGCGTGGTTTATTTCCGTGATGGGGCAGGTGGTTGGAGGACGTCCCGGCCGATGCGCGACCGGGAACGCATGAGATCACGCCTTTTCTGGCGGGAAAATTAAATTCAGAACAATCGCCGTGATACCGCCGGCGGCAATCCCGGAGGAAAGCAGGTTTTTCAGCCAGTCCGGGGCGAACTGCAGGATCAGCGGCTGCTGCGACACGCCGAGGCCTACCGCCAGCGACAGAGCGATAATCAGGATCGCCCGACGGTTCAGCGGTTCACGGGAGACGATGCGCACGCCGGACGCGGCGATGGTGCCGAACATCACCAGCGTGGCGCCGCCGAGCACTGGCTCAGGGATATGCTGGACAAAGCCGCTCACCGCCGGGAACAGGCCGAGGACGATCAGCATCAGGGCAACCACAAAGCCGACGTAGCGGCTGGCGACCCCGGTCAGCTGGATCACGCCGTTGTTCTGGCCGAAGCAGGAGTTCGGGAAGGTGTTGAAGACCGCGGAAACGAAGGAGTTCAGGCCGTTAGCCAGCACGCCGCCTTTCAGGCGCTTCATATACAGCGGACCCGAGACCGGCTGTTCGGAGACGTCGGAGGTGGCGGTGATATCGCCGATGGTTTCCAGGGAGGTGATCATAAACACCAGCATCAGGGGCAGCAGCAGACTCCAGTCGATGCCGAGGCCATAATAGAGCGGCGTCGGGACGGTGATGAGGCTGCTGTTGGTCGGGGCGGTGTTGGCTGGCAGCATATCGAGGAACCACGCCGCCAGATAACCGGCAGCCATGGCAATCACTAGCGAGGCGATGCGCAGGTACGGGTTGCGCTGGCGGTTGAGGATAATAATCAGCGCCAGCACGATACCCGCCAGCAGCAGATTTTTCGGCGCACCAAAGGTGTGGTCAGCCATCGCCGCGTAGCCGCCGCCGATGGAGGTCAGTCCGACCTGAATCAGCGACAGGCCGATAATCATCACCACCACGCCGGAAACCAGCGGGGTAATGATACGGCGCGCCAGGTGCAGGATCCGGGAGAGGACCATTTCGGTGCAGCTGGCCAGCATCAGGGTGCCGAAGAGGGCGGCCATCATGGTGGGGACGTCGGCGCCGCCGGTTTTCAAGGCGGTACCGCCCATGATCAGCGGGGCGACAAAGTTGAAGCTGGTGCCCTGGATGGAGAGCAGTCCGGAGCCGACCGGGCCCCAGGCTTTGATCTGAATAATAGAGGCGACGCCGGAGGCGAACAGCGACATGCTGATGATATGTTGGGTATCTTGCGCCGGGAGACCGAGAGCCTGGCAGATTAACAGCGCCGGGGTGATCACCGCGACAAACATCGCCAGCAGGTGCTGGAAGGCGGCGAACAGGGTTTGCGGTAGCGGCGGGCGATCTTCGAGGCGGTAGATTAATTCGCTGGCTGGTTTATGCGCAACCGGTTGCGCATTTTCTGACTCTGCGGTGTTAACGGACATCACAAGCAATCCCAAGGTGGCAAAGCGGGAATTTTATCGGACTGTAGACCAAAAGCAAACGTTTGCCAGCGTTTGCTCATAAAAATTTATACCGTGAATATGCGCAACGAGATAATTAACATTTTGTATGCTAAATCGCATCATTCAGGATACAAAATATCTTTTTCTGTCAATTTTTCCGCCGTTCTGCGTAAAATCCCCCTCTGACTCCTCATGATGAGAAGCTAAAGACACCAGGAATATCGTCGCGTGTGAATGGATCATGCGCCCATAAGGAGCTTTTTATGTTTCATCTCGATACCTTATCGACGCTCGTTGCCGCAACGCTCGTGCTGTTACTCGGCAGAAAACTCGTACAAACCGTTCCCTTCCTTAAGAAATACACTATTCCTGAACCCGTTGCCGGCGGTCTGCTGGTGGCGCTGGCGCTGCTGGCGCTGAAAAAAAGCATGGATATCGAAATTGATTTCGATATGAGTCTGAAAGATCCGCTGATGCTGGCGTTCTTCGCCACCATCGGTCTTAACGCCAACCTCGCCAGCCTGCGGGCCGGCGGCAAGGTGTTGGGCACTTTCCTGATCGTGGTGGTTGGCCTGCTGCTGCTGCAGAACGCCCTCGGTATCGGCATGGCGACGCTGCTGGGGCTGGATCCGCTAATGGGTCTGCTGGCCGGGTCGATTACCTTATCCGGCGGCCACGGCACCGGGGCGGCGTGGAGTAAGCTGTTCGTTGAGCGCTACGGTTTTGCCAACGCCACCGAGGTGGCGATGGCCTGCGCGACTTTCGGCCTGGTGCTGGGCGGCCTGATCGGCGGCCCGGTGGCGCGTTATCTGGTGAAGCACTCTTCCTCACCGGACGGGACACCGGACGATCAGGTGGCGCCAACCGCCTTTGAAAAGCCGGACGTGGGGCGGGTGATCACCTCGCTGGTGCTGATCGAAAGTATCGCCCTGATCGCCATCTGTCTGACGCTGGGCAAGGTGGTTGCGCAACTGCTGGCGGGGAGCGTCTTCGAGCTGCCGACCTTCGTCTGCGTGCTGTTTATCGGCGTGATCCTCAGCAACAGCCTGGCGCTGGCGGGGTTGTATCGGGTGTTCGATCGCGCGGTATCGGTGTTGGGCAACGTCAGCCTGTCGCTGTTCCTCGCCATGGCGCTGATGAGCCTCAAGCTGTGGGAGTTGGCCTCGCTGGCGCTGCCGATGATTATTATCCTGGCGGTGCAGGCGCTGGCGATGGCGCTGTATGCGGTGTTCGTCACCTATCGGATGATGGGCAAAAACTACGATGCCGCGGTGCTGGCAGCCGGGCATTGCGGGTTTGGCCTGGGGGCAACGCCGACGGCGATCGCCAATATGCAGGCGATTACCGACCGTTTCGGGCCATCGCATATGGCCTTCCTGGTAGTGCCGATGGTGGGGGCGTTCTTTATCGATATCGTCAACGCGCTGGTGATTAAGCTGTACCTGCTGCTGCCGATGTTTGGTTGATAAAAAACCCGGAAGCGGTGCTGCGCACCTGTCCGGGCTACAAGATCGTGCTGTTTGGGGTTTTGTAGCCCGGCTCAGGCGTTTACGCCGCAAGCCGGGAATAACTTCACAATCTTACGCTTCGTCGTGCTCTTCCCACGCTAACGCGCGTTTCACCGCTTTCTTCCAGCCGCTGTAACGATAGTTACGCTCAGTAGTTTCAATCCCCGGGCGGAATTCGCGCTCAATCACCGCTTTCTCCTGCAGTTCATCCAGATTCTGCCAGAAACCGACCGCCAGACCGGCCAGATAGGCCGCGCCCAGCGCCGTCACTTCGCGTACTTCCGGACGCTCGACACGGGTGCCGAGGATATCGGACTGGAACTGCATCAGGAAGTTGTTAGCCACCGCGCCGCCGTCTACGCGCAGGGCGTGCAGACGAATGCCGGAGTCAGCCTGCATCGCTTCCAGCACGTCGCGGGTCTGA
This sequence comes from Klebsiella sp. AqSCr, assembly GCF_008452795.1. Taxonomy (NCBI): domain Bacteria; kingdom Pseudomonadati; phylum Pseudomonadota; class Gammaproteobacteria; order Enterobacterales; family Enterobacteriaceae; genus Klebsiella; species Klebsiella sp. AqSCr. The sequence goes on along the minus strand of NZ_MJDM01000005.1, from coordinate 2,946,341 downwards.
AAGGCGATGGACTCCAGCGTCGCACGGATAATGTGGTTGGAGTTCACGCCGCGGGTGAGGCCGAAAATCGCGCCGCGGGCATACGGGTCCCAGTACGGTGCGCCAAGACCGGTGAACGCGGGTACCACGTATACGCCGTTGGTATCCTTCACTTTGGTGGCGAAGTACTCGGAGTCGAAGGCATCGCTGATGAGCTTCATCTCGTCGCGCAGCCACTGAATAGACGCGCCGGCCATAAACACCGCCCCTTCCAGAGCGTAGTTCACCTCGCCGCGCGGGCCGCAGGCGATGGTGGTCAGCAGACCGTGGGTGGAGGTGACCGCTTTTTCGCCGGTATTCATCAGCATAAAGCAGCCGGTGCCGTAGGTGTTTTTCGCCATCCCTTCTTTGACGCACAGCTGGCCGAACAGGGCCGCCTGCTGGTCACCGGCGATCCCGGCGATAGGAATACGGGTCCCGCCTTTACCACCGATGTTGGTCTGGCCGTACACTTCGGAAGACTTGCGCACTTCCGGCAGCATGGCGCGCGGAATGTCCAGCGCGTCGAGCATCTTGTCGTCCCAGTCGAGGTCGTGAATGTTGAACAGCATGGTACGCGAGGCGTTGGTGTAGTCGGTGACGTGCACGCGGCCCTGGGTCATCTTCCAGATAAGCCAGGTGTCAACGGTGCCGAACAGCAGCTCGCCGCGCTTCGCACGCTCACGGGAACCTTCGACATGGTCGAGGATCCATTTCACCTTGGTGCCGGAGAAGTACGGGTCCACCACCAGGCCTGTGGCCTTGCGGATATACTCTTCCATCCCGTCACGCTTGAGCTGCTCGCAGATCTCCGCGGTACGGCGGCACTGCCAGACGATAGCGTTGTAGATGGGTTTACCGGTCTCTCGCTCCCACACCACCACGGTCTCACGCTGATTGGTGATGCCGATGGCCGCGATCTGATCGGAGTTGATATCCGCTTTGGCCAGCGCTTCGACCAGCGTCGAGCTTTGGGAAGCCCAGATTTCCATCGGGTCGTGTTCGACCCAGCCTGGCTTAGGATAAATCTGTTCAAATTCTCGCTGGGAGACGCTGACGATATTGGCATCATGATCCATCACAACGGCCCGGGAGCTGGTAGTGCCCTGGTCAAGCGCAACGATATATTTTTTGTCGGTCATAGTCGGTGTCCCGTAGTCAGATTACAGCGAAGCTTTATGTTGAGCGGTGGAAGAGGAGGGGCTCTGTTGCTCTTCCTCCACGCAGGTGTCGCAAGGCAGGTGACGGCCAATCAGCTTACGATAGCTGAATGCGCCCAGCGCCGCGCCGACCACCGGTGCGCACAGCGGCACCAGGAAATAAGGAATATCTTTGCCGCCGGTGAAGGCGACGTCACCCCACCCCGCCAGCCAGGCGAAGGCTTTCGGGCCGATGTCACGCGCCGGGTTCATGGCGAAGCCGGTCAGCGGTCCCATGGAGGCGCCAATCACCGCAATCAGTAGGCCAATCAGCAGAGGGGCCAGCGGGCCGCGCGGTATGCCGTTGCCATCGTCGGTCAGCGCCAGGATGACGCCCATCAGGATAGCGGTAATCACCATCTCTACCGCGAAGGCCTGCACAAAATTGATGTGCGGGTTCGGGTAAGTGGAGAAAATGCCGGCCAGATCGAGGCTTTCCACGCTGCCGCGAATCATATGGTGGGTGGTTTCATAATCGAGGAAAAGATTGTAGTAAAGCCCGTAAACTAATGCCGCAGCGCAAAAGGCGCCAGCGAATTGCGAAATAATAAAAGGAACCACTTTGCGGCCTTCGAAGCAGGCGAACAGCCACAGCGCGATAGTCACCGCTGGGTTAAGGTGCGCACCGGAGACCCCGGCGGTCAGGTAGATCGCCATGGCGACGCCCAGACCCCAGATGATGCTGATTTCCCATTGTCCGAAGCTGGCTCCCGCGACCTTGAGCGCAGCCACGCACCCAACGCCGAAAAAGATCAACAACCCGGTACCGAGGAACTCTGCGATGCACTGGCCTTTTAAGGTTGATGTTTGGCTCATAATCGAATCCTGAAGCGTGGTGATGATTATTGTATGTAGGGTGGTCACAGACGACCATATTGCCATGTAGGCATAGTGTTAATTTATCGTTAACGAGCAAAAACGAGAAATATCGAACTTCAAATGTGTGTGCCTCGTCAAGAAAATGAGCGTTTTCGCGCCATTTGCGCGCATCGAGAGCGCTGCCGGAGCGTTTCACCACGCATTTTGTTAACCATAAAATTAACATTGACCCATGAACTACGAGCGAACTGCGCTGAAAGCACCAGGTAAAGACTGAAAAGTGTTGCAAACCGCAATCTACGCGGCTTGCCGCTGGACAGGGGCGGCGGGGATTCATACAATCGACGATAACACCGCTATGTGCGCTAATTTTCGTTAAGGCGGGACCGCGTATACGAAACACGAGTTTCTATCAACGCCTTGCAAGTTCAGGAGAGGTATGACGATGTCATTAGAAGTGTTTGAGAAATTAGAATCTAAGGTTCAGCAGGCGATTGATACCATCACTCTGTTGCAGATGGAAATCGAAGAGCTGAAAGAAAAGAACAACACCTTGGTGCAGGAAGTTCAGAGCGCGCAGCATGGTCGTGAAGAGCTGGAGCGCGAAAACAGCCAGCTGAAAGAGCAGCAGCAGGGCTGGCAGGAACGTCTGCAGGCGCTGCTGGGTCGCATGGAAGAAGTCTAATCGCTTCGCGCCCTCTCCCGCCCGGGAGGGGGTCATCTTTACTCGCGTCTTTATATCCGCAAGTTATAGCCAATCTTTTTTTATTCTTTAATCATTGAATCGCTTTCTGGCACGCTTAACCCATCACAACATACATAAAGAGAGCGGTGCGATGAATAAGTGGGGCGTAGGGTTAACTCTGTTGCTGGCATCCGCCAGCGTTCTGGCAAAAGACATTCAGCTATTAAACGTATCTTATGATCCAACGCGCGAGCTGTACGAACAGTACAACAAAGCGTTTAGCGCACACTGGAAGCAGGAGACCGGCGACAACGTGGTGATCCGCCAGTCGCATGGTGGCTCTGGCAAACAGGCGACCTCGGTGATTAACGGTATTGAAGCGGATGTGGTCACGCTGGCGCTGGCCTACGATGTCGACGCTATTGCCGAACGCGGCCGCATCGATAAAAACTGGCTGAAACGCCTGCCGGATAACTCTGCGCCGTATACCTCCACCATCGTGTTCCTCGTCCGCAAGGGCAATCCGAAACAGATCCATGACTGGAACGATCTGATCAAACCGGGTGTGTCGGTCATTACCCCGAACCCGAAAAGCTCCGGCGGCGCCCGCTGGAACTACCTGGCGGCCTGGGGCTATGCCCTGCATCAGAATCACGGCGACCAGGCGAAAGCCCAGGAATTCGTCAAGGCGCTGTATAAAAACGTGGAAGTGCTGGACTCCGGCGCGCGCGGTTCGACCAATACCTTCGTAGAACGCGGCATCGGCGACGTACTGATCGCCTGGGAAAACGAAGCGCTGCTGGCGACCAACGAACTGGGCAAAGACAAGTTTGAAATCGTGACCCCAAGTGAGTCGATTCTGGCTGAGCCGACCGTCTCGGTAGTCGACAAAGTGGTGGATAAGAAAGGCACGCGTCAGGTGGCGGAAGCGTACCTGAAGTATCTCTACTCGCCGGAAGGCCAGGAGATTGCGGCGAAGAACTTCTACCGCCCGCGCGATCCGAATGTGGCGAAGAAATATGCTAACGAATTCCCGAAACTGAAGCTGTTTACCATCGATCAGGAGTTCGGCGGCTGGACGAAAGCGCAGAAAGAGCACTTCTCCAACGGCGGCACCTTCGACCAGATTAGCCAGCGTTAATTCTCTTGTCCCTGCTTGCGCTACGCTTAGCAGGGCTATAGTTTTGCGCGGTGCGTAGTCCGGGTAAGGCGTCAGCCGCCACCCGGGACAACGCCCCGTCCACCATCTGTTTTCATTTAGTCATCAAATTACGCTACTCTTCCGCTTCAGGCTTAACAGGGAATGAAAATGAGAAGAGTAAGATACTTTTTGCTGGCGCTGCTGGTGGCGATCCTCGCGGCGCTGGCGGGCGGCTACTACTGGCTGCACTCTGGCAACCCGGACGCATTACGCAAGATTGTCCTGCAGCAGTGCGTACCCCATCAGCAACAGCAGCAAAACCCGTCGCCGTGCGCGGAAGTGAACCTCAAGGGCGGCTATGTGCTGTTTAAAGACCGTAACGGCCCGCTGCAATATTTGCTGATGCCGACCTACCGCATCAACGGCACCGAAAGCCCGCTGCTGCTGGATCCGTTGACGCCGAACTTTTTCTGGCAGGCCTGGCAGGGGCGTGAAATCATGAGCCAGCGCCACGGCGCGCCGGTTCCTGATAACGCGGTATCGCTGGCGATCAACTCGCGCAGCGGGCGCACGCAAAACCATTTCCATATTCATATCTCCTGCCTGCGCCCCGATGTGCGCGCGCAGTTAGATAAGGATGCCGCGGCGATCAGCAGCCGCTGGCTGCCGCTACCGGGCGGGCTTCAGGGCCACGAATACCTGGCGCGCCGGGTGACGGAGGCGGAGCTGGCCCAGCGTAGCCCGTTCCTGATGCTGGCGGAAGAGGTGCCGGAGGCGCGTGAACATATGGGACGCTTCGCGCTGGCAATGGCGCAACAGAGCGACGGCTCGCTGGTGCTGCTGGCGACGGAGCGTAACCTGCTGACCCTGAACCGGGCTTCAGCGGAAGAAATTCAGGATCATCGCTGCGCCATCCTTAACGCAAACCACTAGTTCTGGCGTTTACCTGTCTTACCTGTCGTCGTATTCTTGCTGAAAAAAACGACAGGAGACAGGCATGTCGCTCTGGCTTACCCACCCGCTGTTCCTTCCTTCATTGATTGTCGGCGTCACCATCGTGCTCTGGGCGACGTCGCTGCTGCCGGAATTTATCACCGCGCTGCTGTTCTTCGCAGCGGCGATGATGGCGAAAATCGCTCCGCCGGAGGTGATCTTCGGCGGCTTTGCCTCTTCGGCGTTCTGGCTGGTGTTCAGCGGCTTTGTGCTCGGCATCGCCATCCGTAAAACCGGACTGGCGGACCGGGCGGCGCAGGCACTGTCGGCCAGGCTCACCGACTCCTGGCCGCGGATGGTCGCCAGCGTGGTACTCCTGAGCTACGCCCTGGCGTTCGTGATGCCCTCCAACATGGGGCGCATCGCGCTCCTGATGCCGATCGTGGCGGCGATGGCCCGCCGCGCGGGCATTGCCGACGGCAGCCGCGGCTGGTTCGGCCTGGCGCTGGCGGTGGGGTTCGGCACCTTTCAGCTGTCAGCGACGATTTTGCCCGCCAACGTGCCGAATCTGGTGATGAGTGGCGCGGCGGAAGGCTCGTACGGTATCCATCTGAATTATGTTCCCTATTTACTGCTGCATACGCCGGTGCTTGGCTGGCTGAAAGGGGCGGTGCTGGTGGCGCTGATTTGCTGGCTGTTTCCCGGCAAGCCGCATCCACCGCGCGACCTGGCGCCGCTGCCGCCGATGAGCCGCGACGAGAAACGTCTGGCGTGGCTGCTGGCGGTGGTCCTCTCGCTATGGGTGACCGAGAGCTGGCACGGCGTCGGCCCGGCGTGGACCGGCCTGGCGGCGGCTGTGATCACGCTGCTGCCGCGAGTGGGCTTTATCAACGGCGAGGAGTTTGCCAGCGGGGTGAATATGCGCACCTGCATTTACGTCGCCGGGATTCTGGGGCTAGCGATCGCCGTCACCCAAACCGGGATTGGCGGCGCAGTGGGCAATGCGTTGCTGCAGGTGATGCCCCTGGATAAAGACAATCCTTTCACCAGCTTTCTCGCCCTGACCGGGATAACCAGCGCGCTGAACTTTATTATGACCGCCAACGGCGTGCCGGCGCTGTATACCACCTTTGCCCAGAGCTTTGCCGACGCCACCGGTTTTCCGCTGCTAAGCGTGATTATGATTCAGGTGCTGGGCTATTCCACGCCGCTGCTGCCCTATCAGGCGTCGCCGATCGTGGTGGCGATGGGGTTAGGCAAGGTCCCGGCGAGGGCGGGGATGCAACTGTGTCTGGCGCTGGCGGCGGTGAGTTATCTGATTTTACTGCCGCTGGACTACGCCTGGTATCAGCTGTTGGGGAAACTGTAACGGCAAAAGAAAGCCCGGCTTGCGCTGTGCTAGGCCGGGCTCCCACGTTTTGTCAGTCAACCCGGTCGCGTGTCGCCACCGGGAAAAGCGAATTACGCTTTTTTCGCTGCTTCTGCTGCTTTAACGATCACCGCGAAAGCGTCAGCTTTCAGGGAGGCGCCGCCAACCAGCGCGCCGTCGATGTCCGGCTGGGTGAACAGCTCTGCGGCGTTGCCAGCGTTAACGGAACCGCCGTACTGGATGATCACTTGCTCAGCGATTTTGGCGTCAGCTTTAGCAATGTGGTCACGGATGAATTTGTGCACCGCCTGCGCCTGAGCCGGGGTCGCTGATTTGCCGGTACCGATAGCCCATACTGGTTCGTAAGCGATAACCACGCCTTCGAAAGCGGCAGCGCCCTGGGTTTTCAGCACGGCGTCGATCTGACGTGCGCAAACTTCTTCCGTTTTGCCCGCTTCGTTTTCGGCTTCGGTTTCACCGATGCACAGAACCGGGGTCAGACCCTGCTCTTTCAGCACGGCGAATTTCTTCGCGATCAGCTCGTCGGATTCTTTGTGGTAGGTACGACGCTCGGAGTGGCCGATGATGATGTACTGCGCGCCGATATCTTTCAGCATTTCGGCGGAGGTTTCACCGGTGAATGCGCCGGACAGGTTCACGTCAACGTTCTGCGCGCCCAGGTGAATGTGGCTGCCTTCTGCCGCGCGCTTAGCCAGGTCCAGATACATTTCCGGCGGGGCGATGGCAACTGCACAGCCGCTTACGCCAGCCAGCTCGGTACGCAGGTTCGCAACCAGTTCGTTTACCATGTGGCGGCTGCCGTTCAGTTTCCAGTTACCCATCACTAAAGGATGTCGCATTTTAATTCTCCACGCTACTTAAGCGAATTAAGGAATATAGCCGCCCCAGAGGGCAGCATGGTCTGTGAAACAGTATAGAGACTCGTCACTGGAAAGGCTTTGCTTTTTGTCATTTATTGTTACCTTCCAGCGTTTCAGATAGCGCCAGCTTAATCGGTTCAATGGCGAAGGTCAGGCCCTTTTCCCCATGATCTGCCACCACATAGCGCACGGCGCCTTCGGTATCGGCGAAGTAGCGCTTGCCCTTGCCGGCGGCCAGCAGTTTCTGCAGTTTTTGCTGGCTTTGCGTCTGGCTAAAAGTCGGCACGAAGGCGCGGATCATGGCGCTCATATACTCCAGCGCTTTGGTCCTGGCCGCCTTTTGCTCCGGCCCCTGGATCGGCAGCCAGGTGATCTGCATGGATTTGATCTTCAGCGTGCCGCGCTCCAGCGCGGTGGAGGCATAGAGATTTTCGTTAATTTTGCTGGCGGCGCGGGTCAGGTTAGCCCGATCGCGACTGGTGGCGATGGAACGGAATTCGTTCAGAGGCAGCTTTGGATTATCGGCGTTGAATTTCTCGCGGAACTGACTGATCGACTGGTCAAAGCTCGGCGCGCCGGCGAGCAGGTAGGGCGCTGCCGCGGTCGTCGATTCGCTCTCTGCGGACAACGCGTGCGGGCCGACGGCAAGGCCCATCAGCCCACTTAACCACAAAATTGTCCACTTCTTCATGCCCGTCGTTCCTTTTTTTGCCTGCTGACGATTAAATCGGGAAGCGCGGCGCTTGTCAAAAAGTCACGACGCCAGGGTAAACTACGCAGACGATGATGATAAGGAAAAACGCATGACCCTACAGCAGTGGTTATTCTCAATTAAAGGGCGCATTGGCCGCCGCGATTTCTGGATCTGGATTGCCATCTGGCTGGTGACCATGAGCGCCCTGTTTACCCTGGCAGGCAGCAATCTGCTCAACCTGCAGACGGCGGCGTTTATTATCGTCTGCCTGCTGTGGCCGACGGCGGCGGTGGTGGTCAAGCGGCTGCACGATCGCGGCAAATCCGGACTTTGGGCGCTGCTGATGATTCTGGCGTGGATGCTGCTGGCGGGGAACTGGGCGATGTTGCCGCAGGTCTGGCAGTGGGGCGTCGGGCGCTTTGTGCCGACGTTGATTATCGTCATGATGTTGATCGACCTGGGGGCGTTTGTCGGCACCCAGGGCGAGAATAAGTTCGGCAAGGAGACCCAGGACGTGCGCTGGAAAGCGGACGCCTGATTACCAGTAGTGCTCAGCCGTCATGTGGCCTGGCCGGCGACGCAGATGTTTGGTCATCTGCCGGGTCTCTTTTAACAGCTGTTGGGTATCGCGCACCATTTGCGGGTTGCCGCACAGCATCACATGGCTGGTGTCGGTGGTCATCGGCAGGCCGACGGCCTCTTCCAGCGCGCCGGTTTCAATCAGAAACGGCACCCGGCCGGTCAGCGAGCCTTCCACGGTTTCGCGGCTGACCACCGTCTGAATACGGAGTTTGCCGGCATAGCGCTGCTCCAGTTCGCGCATTAGCGGCAGATAGCTCAGGTCCGCGGCGTAGCGGACGGCGTGGACCAGCACCAGGTTGTTAAAGCGCTCAAGGTCCTTGCCTTCCTGCAAAATTGACAGGTACGGCCCCAGCGCAGTGCCGGTCGCCAGCATCCACAGGGTATCGCAATCCGGTACTTCCTCAAGGACGAAGAAACCTGCCGCTTCACTCACCACCAGGACTTCATCGCCCGGCTTCAGCGACGCCAGACGCGGGCTCAGCTTGCCTTCCGGGACGGTGACCAAATAGAACTCGAGGTCGGGATTGCCGGGGGCGTTGACGTAGGAGTAGGCGCGCTGCACGCGTTCGCCGTCGATTTCCAGCCCGAGCTTGGTAAATTGCCCGGCGGTAAACGGATGAACAGGCGCCCGCACGTATAAACTGAACAAGGCGTCCGTCCAGTACTCCACTTTTGTCACTTTGCCGCTAACCCAGTCCGCCATCGTCTTCTCCTGTTGCCAAGCGATGCCTTATCTTCGGTCCAGACGAGCCAGATTTCCACCCCGAAGGCGCAAGAAAGCTCTATTGATCAAATATAAACGAAGAACAGGGCAACCGCCTGCGGACGGTTGCCTGGGAGAGAAAAAGCGGTATTACAGGATGTGCTGCTGGATGTCTGGATCTTTACGGTCGAGGTAATGAATCGACTGGATACGACGGATAGTGCGCGACTTGCCGCGGATCAGCAGCGTCTCGGTGGTGGCCATGTTGCCCTTGCGGGTGATGCCGTCCAGCAGATCGCCTTTGGTGATCCCGGTGGCGGAGAAGACGACGTTATCGCTGCGCGCCATTTCATCCAGACGCAGCACTTTGCCCGCTTCAATGCCCATGGTTTTGCAGCGCGCCAGCTCATTTTCACCGATGCGGCGGTTCTCTTCGTTATCGCCCTTCACGTGGTGGCGAGCCAGCAGGCGCCCCTGCATATCCCCGTCGAGGGCGCGGATCACCGCGGCGGAAACCACCCCTTCCGGCGCGCCGCCGATGCCGTACAGTACGTCGACTTCGCTATCCGGCATGCAGGTGAGAATAGAGGCCGCGACGTCGCCATCGGGAATAGCGAACACGCGCACGCCCAGCTGCTGCAGCTGGGCAATGACCGCGTCGTGGCGCGGTTTCGCCAGCACGGTGACGGTCAGCTCGCCCAGCGGCTTGTTCAGGGCGCGGGCGATATTGTGCAGGTTCTCTTCCAGCGGCAGATTGAGATCGATAGCGCCTTTAGCGCCCGGGCCGACGATCAGCTTTTCCATATACATATCCGGCGCGTTGAGGAAGCAGCCCTTATCGCCGACCGCCATCACCGCCAGGGCGTTGGCCTGGCCCATCGCCGTCATGCGGGTGCCTTCGATGGGATCGACGGCGATATCTACCGCATCGCCCTTGCCGGTACCCACTTTTTCGCCGATATAAAGCATCGGCGCTTCATCGATTTCGCCCTCGCCGATGACGATGGTGCCGTCGATATTGACGAGGTTAAGCATAATGCGCATGGCGTTAACCGCTGCGCCGTCGGCGGTATTCTTATCGCCGCGGCCCAGCCATTTATAGCCCGCCAGCGCGGCGGCTTCGGTGACACGCGAAAATTCGATGGCCAGTTCTCGTTTCATAATCCACTCGTTGTGTAGAAAAGTTGCCCGCAGCGCGGCAAAAGCGCGCTACGCGTTGGAATAGCGTTCGGTTTCCGGCATCCAGCGCTCGATAAGCGCCTGGGCCTGCAGCGGATAGCGTTCATGAATGTGGCGAGCAATGCGCTGGACATCGGGGATCATCGCCTGATCGCGCAGTAAGTCCGCCACTTTAAATTCGGCGTTGCCGGTCTGGCGGGTGCCGAGCAGCTCGCCGGGACCGCGAATTTCGAGGTCTTTCTGGGCAATGACGAAACCATCGTTGCTGTCGCGCAGGACCTGCAGACGTTTCTGCGCCGTTTTGGAGAGCGGCGATTTATAGAGTAGCACGCAGTGGGAAGCGACCGCGCCGCGCCCGACGCGCCCTCTGAGCTGGTGCAGCTGCGCCAGACCCAGACGTTCCGGGTTTTCGATAATCATCAGGCTTGAGTTAGGCACGTCGACACCGACTTCAATCACCGTGGTGGCTACCAGCAGATGCATCTCGCCCTGCTTGAAGGCCTGCATCACCGCCTGCTTCTCCGCCGGTTTCATCCGCCCGTGGACGAGGCCGATATTGAGCTCCGGCAGCGCCAGTTTGAGCTCTTCCCAGGTGGCTTCCGCCGCCTGGGCTTCCAGCAGATCGGACTCTTCAATCAGCGTACAGACCCAATAGGCCTGGCGACCTTCATGGGTACAGGCGTTGCGCACGCGGTCGATAATATCGCTGCGCCGGGTGTCGGGGATGGCGACGGTGGTCACCGGAGTTCGGCCTGGCGGCAGCTCGTCGATAATCGAGGTGTCCAGATCGGCGTAGGCGGTCATCGCCAGGGTGCGGGGGATCGGCGTGGCGGTCATGATCAGCTGATGCGGGTGGAATCCCTGCTGCTGACCTTTCTCCCACAGCGCCAGCCGCTGATGCACGCCGAAGCGGTGCTGTTCGTCAATAATCACCAGCGCCAGGCCGTTAAACTGCACCTGCTCCTGGAAGATGGCGTGGGTGCCGACAATCATCTGCACCTCGCCGCTGGCGATAGCTTCCTGCTGCGCCTGACGGGCTTTGCCTTTCTGTTTGCCCGCCAGCCAGCCGACTTCTATGCCCAGCGGTTCGAACCAGTTGCGGAAGTTATTGGCATGCTGCTCGGCAAGCAGTTCGGTGGGCGCCATCAGCGCCACCTGTTTGCCGTGGACGATAGCGCGCAAGGCGGCCAGGGCAGCGACCAGCGTTTTACCGGAGCCAACGTCGCCCTGCACCAGGCGCATCATCGGCACGTCCAGCGCCATATCGTGTTCAATCTCGGCGGTAACCCGCGCCTGCGCGCCGGTGGGCTTAAAGGGCAGGGAGGCCAGCAGTTGGTTTTTCAGGGTATCGTTGGCGCCGAGCGGCAGGGCGTGATAGCGCTGGGCGCCTGCCCGCAGCGCCAGCATGCTGAGGTTATGCGCCAGTAGCTCTTCCAGAATCAGACGCTGCTGCGCCGGGTGCTTGCCGCTTTCCAGCTCGCTAAGTTGCAAGGAGGGAGGCGGGCGGTGCAGCGTACGCAGCGCCTCCGGCAGGCTCATCATCCCCTGCGCCAGCTCCGGCGGCAGGAGTTCGCTAATCGCGCAGGTTTCCAGGAGCTCAAGCGCCTGATCGGTGAGCTTGCGCAGGGTCGCCTGCTTGATGCCTTCGGTGGTCGGATAGACTGGGGTTAACGTTTCCTGCAGCTCCGGAGTACTCATATCGCCCTGGACGCGATATTCCGGGTGGATCATCTCGGCGCCGTACTTCCCGCGTTTGGCTTCACCGTAGGCCAGCACCCGACGACCGGTCGCGAGGCTGTTTTTCATCGCCGCGTTGAAGTTGAAAAAGCGCATGGTGAGGATGCCGGTGCCGTCGCTGATCTGGCAGGTCATCATCCGCCGGCCGCCGAAGGTGATATTGCTGTTGAGCACTTCACCTTCCACGGTGGCATAAACTCCGGGAAGCAGCTCGGCTATCGGGTAAAGATGGGTGCGATCTTCGTAGCGTAAAGGCAGGTGCAGCAGCAGATCCTGTACCGTATGCAGGCCAATCTTCGCCAGTTTGCTGCTCTGCGCAGCGCCCACACCGGTGAGTGAACTGAGCGGAACGGCATCTAACAGGCGGCCTGACATTGGGTTTACCTCGCAGCCTGCATGGTAGCCCACCACGCGGCATCGGCTTCCACTTCGCCCTGCTCGTTAACGTGGGGGTAAGGCAGACCTTTTTGTCTGGCGACGCGGGCCAGCACCGGATAGCCGCCTTCGAACAGCAGGCGCTGCTGCTCTTGTGGCGGCAGCATGCTGTTGGCGCGTTGGTACATCCCGGCATTCTGCCGCTGGCGCTGCGCCTCGTAGAGGATCAGCGCCGAGGCGACGGAAACGTTCAGCGACTGCACCATGCCGATCATCGGGATAATGATGTCCTGATCGGCCAGCGCCAGCGCTTCCTGGGTGATGCCGGTTTTTTCCTGACCCATCAGGATGCAGGTTGGACGCGTATAGTCGATTTCACGAAAATCGATGGCTTTGTCGGAAAGGTGAGTGGCGAGAATTTGCATGCCCTGGCCTTTCAGGTGGCCGACGGCATCTGCGATAGTGCGGTGGGTTTTAACCTGCACCCAGCTGTTGCTGCCCGCGGCGGCGGAGGCCATGGTACGCATCCGGCTGCTCGGCCAGACGGCATGCACTTCGTGTACGCCAACGGCATCTGCGGTCCGGATGACCGCAGAGACGTTATGAGGCTTATGGACCTGCTCCATGCAGACCGTCAGGTCAGGCTGACGCCTGGCGAGCATCTCGCAGATACGCTCGTAGCGCTTTGAGTTCATAAAGCTAGTTTCGGTTACGGGTGACTTTAATCACGTCCGGCATGACGCGGATTTTGCGCATGATATTCGCCAGATGCACGCGGTCGCGCGCGGTCAGGCGGATAAAGGCGCTGTATACGCGGCCATCTTTCTCTTCCGTATTCAGGCTCTGGATATTGGAAGACGCGGTGTTGATCGCCGCCGTCAGGTTAGCCAGCGCGCCCTGGTGGTTAAACATGTCCACCTTGATTTCGGTGATGAACTCCTGAGCGGTCTCTTTATCCCACTCAACCGCCATAAATTTCTCCGGCTCTTTCTGGTAGCCGCGAATGTTACGACAGGATTCATGGTGGATAACCAACCCTTTACCCGGGCTGACGTGGGCGATAATCGGGTCACCTGGAATTGGACGACAGCACTTGGCGAAGGTGATCAACACGCCATCGGCGCCTTTGATTGGCAGATGACCGTGGTTCGACGCGTTAGCCGGTACCGGCGCCGCAGCGGCTTCGCCCTGCTGCAGGTTTTTTGCCACCACGACGCTCATGGCGTTGCCCAGACCGATTTCCGCCAGCAGATCGTCAAGCGAGGCCAGCTTCATGCGATCGAGTTCGCGCTGGATATTCTCCGGTGGGATCTCGGCAAGTTTGCGGCTTCCGCCCAGCGCGTGATTGAGCAGACGACGGCCAAGGCTGACCGAATCGTCGCGCTTAAGGTTTTTCAGCAGCTGACGGATCTTGGCGCGCGCTTTCGAGCTGACGACAAAGTTCAGCCAGGCGGCGTTCGGGCGAGCGCCCGGCGCGGTGATAATTTCGACAGTCTGACCGCTGGAGAGCGGCTGCGACAGCGGATAGGGCTGACGGTCGACGCGCGCGCCGACGCAGGCATGACCGATATCGGTATGCACCGCGTAGGCGAAGTCCACCGGCGTGGCGCCGGCAGGCAGTTCGACAATGCGCCCTTCCGGGGTGAAAACGTAAATCTCATCGGGGAACAGATCGGATTTTACGCTCTCGATAAATTCAAACGAGCTACCGGCGCTCTGCTGCAGCTCCAGCAGGCTTTGCATCCAGCGCTGAGCGCGGATTTGCGCGGTGGTGCTGCTTTCGCCGCCGTGCTCTTTATAAGCCCAGTGCGCCGCTACCCCCATCTCCGCCATCTGGTCCATGTCTTCGGTACGAATTTGTACCTCGACCGGGACGCCGTGGGGGCCGATCATCGAGGTGTGCAAAGACTGATAGCCGTTAGCTTTCGGAATGGCGATGTAGTCTTTAAAACGACCCGGACGCGGTTTGTAGAGGCTGTGCATCTGGCCGAGCACGCGATAGCAGATATCGGCATCATGGACGATAACGCGGAAGGCGTAGATATCCATGATCGAGTGAAAACGTTGCTCTTTGAGCACCATTTTACAGTAGATGGAGTATAGATGTTTCTCGCGACCGCTGACGCGGCAGGGGATCCCCGCTTCCTGCAAACGCCCTTCGATTTCGGAGAGGATCTTTTGAATCATCTCCTTACGGTTGCCGCGCGCCGCTTTGACCACCTCTTTAATGACGCGGTAGCGATTAGGGTACAGCGCTTCAAAGCCCAGCTCTTCGAGCTCGGTTTTGATGTGATGGATACCTAAACGGTGCGCCAGCGGGCTGTAAATTTCCAGCGTTTCACGGGCGATGCGGCGGCGTTTATCCGGGCGCAGCGAGCCCAGAGTACGCATGTTGTGGGTGCGGTCGGCAAGTTTGATGAGGATGACGCGGATGTCCTGCACCATCGCCATGATCATTTTGCGAAAGTTTTCGGCCTGCGCCTCTTTCTTATCGCGGAACTTGAGCTTATCAAGTTTCGACACCCCCTCTACCAGCTCGGCGACGCTTTTACCAAAAAGCTGTTCCATGTCCTGGTAGGTGGCGGGGGTATCTTCAATCACATCATGCAGCAGCGCGGCCATCAGCGTTTCATAGTCGAGCTTCATCTCGGCCAGAATGCAGGCTACCGCGACCGGGTGCGTGATATAGGGTTCACCGCTTGAACGTGTCTGACCCTCGTGAGCGTCACGTGCAACGAGATACGCCTGCCGCAGACGCTTAATCTGGTCTTCCGGCAGGTAGTTTTGAATCAGCTGATTCAGGCTTTCAAACAGATACAAGGGCGACCCGCTGTGTGATTAACGACGACCTTCAGCAATCGCGGTAACGGCTTGTAATTCAGCGGCTTCCTGCTCTTGCTGTTCCTGGCGCTCACGTACGTCGAGGATCTGGTTGTTGATCAGACCTTCTTCGATTTCGCGCAGTGCGATAACGGTGGTTTTATCGTTTTCTTCCGGTACCAGCGGATCCTTTCCGCCAACCTGCATCTGACGAGCGCGACGCGCGGCGACCAGTACCAGGTCAAAACGGTTACCAATTTTCTCTACAGCGTCCTGAACAGTTACGCGTGCCATACTTAAAATGCTCCACAGGTGAAGAAATGACTGGGCATGATACTGAATGTGGGTTCAGTCTGCCAATAGTTTGGTGATTAAAGCGCCATGTCGCTGCTTTTGGCGGCTCATGCGCAGACGTTCAGCGCGGATGATATTTTTCAGGTCGCTCAGGGCGGTGTCAAAATCATCGTTCACAATCAGGTAATCATATTCCGCGTAATGGCTCATTTCCGCAACGGCCTGGGCCATCCGTTTCGCGATCACCTCTTCGCTGTCCTGGCCGCGGCCGCGCAGGCGACGGTCCAGTTCATCTTTTGACGGCGGCAGAATAAAAATACTGCGCGCGCCGGGCATGCTTTTACGGATCTGCTGCGCGCCTTGCCAGTCGATATCGAGGAAGACATCGACGCCGGTCGCCAGCACCTGCTCGATCGCTTTACGCGACGTGCCGTAATAGTTGCCAAAGACCTCTGCATGTTCCAGAAACGCGTTTTCGCCAATCATCGAGCGGAATTCGTCATGATTCACGAAGAAATAGTGTTCGCCGTGCACTTCACCCGGACGCGGCGCCCGCGTGGTATGGGAGACCGATACCTGGGTGTCATACAACGGTTGGGTTTTTAATAAAGCCTGAATCAGGCTGGATTTACCCGCGCCGCTAGGGGCGGAAACAATATAAAGCGTGCCTTGAGCCATGAGTGTCTTTTGTATGTGGTTATCGAAAGAGGTCCTACATACGAGCCTATTATACACGTCGCCGCGGCGTGACGCAGTCATTGTCACACTTTTTGCCGCTGTTTCTTTCATTTTGCCTGCCGTTTTCCTGAATTCGCCAGCCGTTGCTGCAATGAGGCGTAAATCCTGGAAGGCGTTTCGCAAGGCGAAAAAGCTTCCGTCGCGGCTCGCGGCATTCTGCAGCAGACTCTCCGCGAGGTGATGGAGGAGGGGACTGCAATGCGTAAAGGAGGGTGGTGGCTGGCGTTAGGGATGTTCTCTGCCAGCGCGCTGGCGACGTGTCCGGACTGGCCGCCGGCCAGAGGAAGGCAGGAGACATCACGCCTTCATCAGCAAATTGTCGCCTGGAAAGAGGCTTACTGGCGGCAGGGCGCCAGCGGAGTGAGCGATGACGTTTACGACCAGCTCACCCTGCGCCTGGCGCAGTGGCGACAATGCTTTCCGGGCGCGACGCCTGAGGATGACGATCTGCCTCCGCCCACCGGCGATGCGCGTCATCCGGTGGCCCATACCGGCGTGCGCAAGCTGGCGGATGAGGACAGCGTTGCCCGCTGGATGAAAAATAAATCCGACCTGTGGATACAGCCTAAAGTGGACGGCGTGGCGGTGACTCTCGTTTATCGCCAGGGGCGTCTGGTTCAGGCCATTAGCCGTGGCGATGGTCTGCGCGGTGAGGCATGGACCGCCCGAGCCCGGCAGATCCCAGCGCTGGAGAAAGTGATGACCGGTGAACTGGCCGACAGCGTACTGCAGGGGGAGCTGTTTCTGCGCCGGGACGGCCATGTCCAGCAGCAGGCCGGGGGGATGAATGCGCGGGCGAAAGTCGCCGGGTTGATGATGCGAGCCGACGCGGCGGCGGCGCTCAGTCAACTGGACGTTTTTATCTGGGCCTGGCCAGACGGTCCGTCCGATATGCGCCGTCGTCAGCAGCTGCTGGCGCAGGCGGGGTTTAAGTACAGCGGACAATATACCCATCCGGTGTCGCGCATCGAGCAGGTGGCGCAGTGGCGCCAGCGCTGGTATCGCTCGCCGCTGCCCTTCGTCAGCGACGGTGTGATTGTGCGCGAAGGACGCGAGCCGCCGGGGCGAGTCTGGTCGCCCGGAAAGGGCGAGTGGCTGGCAGCCTGGAAATATCCTCCGGCATCGCGGGTGATGCAGGTACGGGCGATCCGTTTCAGTACCGGCCGCAGCGGCAGACTCAACGTGGTGGCCGAGCTTGAGCCCCAGCGGCTGGATGATAAACGCGTGCAGCGGGTTAACGTTGGCTCTGTGTCCCGCTGGCAGATGCTGGATATTGGGGTTGGCGATCAGCTGCAGATCAGTCTGGCAGGGCAGGGTATTCCTCGGGTCGACGCCGTCGTCTGGCGGACGGCCGAGCGCCATAAACCGACGCCGCCGCCGGCGAAATTTAATGCGCTAACCTGCTATTTCGCCACCCCTGAGTGCAGCGAACAGTTTCTTTCCAGGCTGATCTGGTTGTCATCAAAGTCCGCCCTGAATGTCGATGGCGTGGGGGAAAATTTATGGCGCGTCATTCAGCAGCAAAACCCGATGACGCATATCTTTTCCTGGCTGGCGCTTACCGTTGAGCAGCTGCAGGCGGTGCCAGGGATTTCCGCCGCCCGCGGGCAGCACCTCTGGCATCAGTTTGATCTTGTTCGCAAACGACCTTTTATCCGCTGGGTGCTGGCGATGGGGATCCCGGTGCCGCAGGGGGCGCTGGCGCAGCTCGAAAGCGAGAACTGGCATTTGCTGGCGGCAAAAAGTGAAGCGCAATGGCGCACGCTGCCGGGCGTGGGGGAGATCAGAGCCCGCCAGCTGGTGGCTTTCCTGCACCATCCGGACGTGGTGGCGCTGGCGCAATGGCTTAGCGGGCAGCGCATCCCCGGATTTTAAGGCGGTTAGTGGGCGTCATGGGTGTAGTGGAAGACCGGTAGCCCCAGTTTCCAGCGTAGCGCCAGCATGCGGGCGGTAAAGCCGAACAGCAGTGTAGCCAGCACCACCACATCGTGGCTGCTGACGTAATGTTGCAGAGCAATATAGAGTACGGCTGCGGCAAAGGAGATCCCGGCATACAGCTCTTTCTGGAAGACCAGCGGAATGCGTTTGCAGAACATATCGCGCAGTACGCCGCCGAAGACACCGGTGATCACGGCGGCAATAGAGGCGATAACCGGGCCTTCGCCCATGTCCAGGGCGATCTGCGCGCCGATGATGGAAAACACGATCAGCCCCAGCGCGTCCAGCACCAGAAACAGCCGACGAAGGTGCGGCATCACCGGAGCGGCAATGGTCGTGAGGACGGCGGCGACGGCGACAATGATGACATATTCGGGATGCTTCACCCAACCAAGAGGATAGTGCCCCAGCAGGATATCGCGAACGGAACCCCCGCCCAGCGCGGTCGCAGTGGCGATAATGATGACGCCAAACGTATCCATCCGCCGGCGCCCGGCAGCCAGTGCGCCGGTCATGGCTTCCGCGGTGATACCGATTAAATACAGAACATGAAGCAGCATAGATCCCCCCAGGTAATGGCGGGCAGGTTAACGATTTGTGCGCAGGATCACGATTGAGATTTTCTAAAGCGAATCATTTACGCCAGGAAAAATTAATGGAAATAGTATCTTTGATGGCTTGATTTAAAGGTTTATTGGTTTTTTAGGGATTTTTATTGATTAGAAAAAGTAATGCTAAGTGAAGCGATGGGTATCACTATCGAAAACACTTTGATTACGCAATGTTTAAGTCTCGTCCTTTATTCTTTTATTTTTCCTTTTCAAGGCCTGAGAAAATGAGCGTCGCCGCCGGGAATAAAAATCATCTGATCCGCCTGATAGCCGTGGTATTAACCGGGATTCTGGCCGGTCTGTCCGGCATGGTTTTGGCACTGATTTTACACGCGATTCAGCACCTGGCTTTTGGTTACAGTTACGGGCAGATCGTCGGTTCGGTGTCATTTTTACAGGGCGTCACGGAGTCGTCCTGGCCACGCCGCATCGTGGCAATCGTGGCCGGCGGTGCCGTCGCCGGATTTGGCTGGTGGCTGCTTGGTCGCTATGGGCAGAGGCGGGTTTCCATTGCGGCGGCGGTGGCCAACCCCTGCGTACCCATGCCCGCGGGCACCACGACGATCCACGCGCTGCTGCAGATCGTCACCGTAGCGCTGGGCTCCCCGCTTGGCCGCGAAGTGGCGCCCCGGGAAATGGGCGCGCTGGGGGCGGGGATGGTGGCGCGTAAGCTGCGCCTGCTGGAAGATGAAACCCGCACGCTGATTGCCTGTGGGGCGGGCGCGGGTCTGGCGGCGGTCTATAACGTCCCGCTGGCCGGGGCATTGTTCAGCCTTGAGGTCATGCTGCTGTCGTTTAGCTGGGAAAAAACGCTGGCGGCGATAATGACCTCGGCGATTGCCGCGTGGACGGCCACCCTGGGGTTAGGGGATGAATCGCAATACCATTTTGTTTCCAGCGCACTTCCGCACACCTTTCTCTGGTGGGCGATTCTGGCGGGCCCGATTCTTGGCACCGGCGCCTGGCTCTTTCGCAAAGCGACCAGCGCGGCGCGTTCACGCGCGCGAAGTAACTGGCAGATGCCGGTGTTCTGTCTGCTGGGGTTTTCTCTTCTTGCCATCCTGAGTCTTTATTTCCCCGAGCTTCCGGGCAATGGCAAGGGTCCAATGCAGCTGGCGCTCAGCGACGGGCTGCCTCTCTCCATGGTCGCTGTCCTGTTAGTATTGAAGATGGTGGTGATTCTGGCGGTGCTGCGCGGCGGCGCGGAGGGTGGATTGTTAACCCCAGGGCTGGCGGTGGGCGGATTGGTCAGCCTGCTGCTCTGCGCGCTCTGGCAGCTCGGCTTCCCTGGCGGTGATAAAAGCAGCTTCGCTGTGGTGGGGGCGGCCGCGTTTCTCGCCGCCTCCATGCAGATGCCGTTGACCGCAGTGGCGCTGGTGATGGAGTTTACCCACATGGATCACAGCTATCTGGCTCCGGCGCTGCTGTGCGCGGCAGGGGCGTTTTTAACCTGCCGGGTGCTGGATAAAAAATAGGCTTACCGAGCCGCGGTGAAAGTCAGGGAGGGGCCCGTTGATCCTGAAAGTAAAATCAGCCGCGTTTTTCCCTGATGGTTGCCTCATGGTTAATAAGCCATATTTTTCGTGCAATGCCGCCGCCGTAACCGGTCATCGAACCATCTTTGCCGATAATTCGATGGCACGGGATGATAATCGCGACGCGGTTAGCGCCGTTTGCAGCAGCCACCGCGCGCGTGGCCGTTGGTTTACCTATCTCCATCGCAATCGATTGATAATGCGTCGTCTCACCGAAGCTAACGTGCTGTAAACGGCGCCAGACCGCTCGCTGGAATTCGCTGCCTGGGGTATCAAGCGCCACCTCGAACGATTGACGCTGTCCGGCGAAATACTCCGTTATTTCCTGTTGCGCCTGCCTGGTGTGGGCATTTTCACCTGCGATGATGCTGGCGTTGAACCGCCGCTGCAGGTCGCTGAATTCTGACTCCAGCGCTCGTCTGTCGACAAACTCCAGCAGACAAATTCCCCGTTGCGTTGCACAAACAAACATTGGCCCCAACGGGGTGGTAAAACGATGAATTAAAACAACCTGGCGTTGCGCGCTGGGTGCGAAACCGGTCAATTTTTTGCAGGTATAGCCGAAGCCGCTTAAGGACTCGTAACCGCTATCGAAAGCGACATCGGTAGTTGAGCGGCCTGTTTTTAATTCCTGAAGCGCCATATTCAAACGCTGCATCCGTTGAAAAGCCTGAAAGGTGATCCCGTGGTTTTGCAGGAACCAGCGGCGAATGCGTTCCGGGCTAATATCGTGCTGACGTAGCTCGCTATCGCTGAGGCGGACCTTTGGAGCTTCTCGCAGCAGGCGGAGCGCTTGTTCAACAAAGGCGGGGGCCGTCCGGGCATTCTCCGTCGGACGACAGACTTTGCATGGCCGGAAGCCGGCATCCAGCGCGGATTTAAAGTCATTATAAAATTCGACGTTTTCCCGCCGGGGTTTTCGCGCCCGACAGACCGAGATACAAAATACGCCGGTGGTTTTCACGCCGACGAAAAAAACGCCGGTGTATTCCACCGCGCGTTCAAGCAGCGCCTGATACCAGATATCGCACTGCATGCTGTCGGTAATTTTCATGGTCAAAAAACACCTGAGAAAGAGTGTTGGGTTTGCACCTGACATAATAAGTCTTTCAGTCTGGCCTGCGTCGCAGCATAAATAAAATTGCCCATCGAAATTCGTTTTACGCCCAGTGTCGATAAGGTGCTGAAGTCAGCCAGCTCAGGCATACACATTACGTTTAAGGGTAAAGGCACGTGGTGAACGATGGCGGTAATATCCTCCGCGCGGGTGACGCAAGGCACAAAAAAACCGCATGCGCCGTGTTTGGCGTAGAGTTGACCGCGATAGAGCGTTTGAACCAGCGCATCTTGTACGTTGAGAAGAAAGGTATCGGTGCGGACATTAACAAACAGACCGGGACAGGCGCGGGTGATTTCCTGCAGTTTGACGGCAAAGCGCTCCGCATCGTCAAGACGACGCGTACTATCCACCACATGACTATCCTCGAGATTTATTCCACTCACGCCGAGATGCGCCAGACGCCGGATATTGTCAATGATGAGGCTGGTTGTCGCGCCGTAGCCCGCCTCTAAATCGACGCTTAACGGCAGTTCGCTAACGGTTTTGATGCGTGAGACGACATAAAACAGCTCGTCAAAACTCATCTCTTCGCCATCTTCATACCCTAACATTGCGGCGATAGCAGCGCTGGAGGATCCCAGCGCCTGATAACCAGCCTGCTGAGCAGCCTGAGCGCTGCTGGCATCCCAGACATTGGCAAGCAACAAAGGTTGGTTTTGCTGGTGAAGCGCATTAAAGTCCATTCTTTTCTCTCGCGGTAGTGTTTTCCTGACTGTGCCGCGTTGTGCTTATTTGCCACAACCGAAAACTGGACGACTATTTTTTATAAGTAGATACTTATCATTCGCCCGTGAGAGAGATAAATAAAAAGGCCATGATTTATCATGGCCCTGGATACCGAAATACATTAACAAACGAGAAAGCGTTACTCGATATTCTGGATTTGCTCGCGCATTTGCTCGATGAGTACCTTCAGCTCAATCGCGGAGTTGGTCACCTCGGCGTTAATCGATTTTGACGCCAGGGTGTTCGATTCACGGTTGAACTCCTGCATCATAAAGTCGAGACGGCGACCCACAGCTTCTTTCTTCTTCAGAATGTTATAGGTCTCTTTAACGTGCGCTTCGAGACGGTCCAGTTCTTCGGCAACGTCGATACGCTGCGCCATCAGCACCAGCTCTTGCTCAAGGCGGTTATTTTCCAGCTGCACTTCCGCATCTTCCAGCTTGGCGACCAGACGCTCGCGCTGCCACTGGAGAATTTCCGGCATATGAGCGCGAACTTTCGCCACTTCGCCGCTCACGCCTTCAAGCCGCTGCTCGATAAGCGCTTTCAGGGCCTGGCCTTCCGTTTCGCGGGCGACGATGAAGTCGTCCAGCGCGCCGTCAAGAGCGGCCAGAATGTCGGCGGCGATGGCGTCGAGATCCTGCTCTTTGGCGGCCATCACGCCCGGCCAGCGCAGGATATCAACCGGGTTGATTTCCCCTTCATCGCTCTGCATTTTCACCCAGTTGGCAGCGTTTACCAGCTGTTTAGCCAGCTTTTCGTTGAGGATGAGTTCACCCTGAGCGCTGGGATCTTGTTCAAAACGCAAGGTGCATTCGACTTTACCGCGAGTCAGGCGGGCGCGAATGCGCTCGCGTACCACGGGCTCCAGACTACGGAACTGCTCCGGCAGGCGGAAGTACGTTTCCAGATAGCGCTGGTTTACCGAGCGCAGCTCCCATGCGGCGCTACCCCAGTCACCCTTGATTTCACGGCGGGCATAGGCGGTCATACTGCGGATCATAGGCGTTCCTGTTTTCGTAATAATGAATGCAAGGATTATAGCCGTGCGGGCGGTGACTTAACAGGAATAGTGATGAAATACTTCAAGGACGATTGTTTTAAGGGATATCGCCGCAAAGTTATTTTCACCAGGGGCTGTAGGTGGGGTTATATATTATGGGAATCCGTAGTTAATATTTTCTGATATTAGATACGGGCATGGAATTCGGATGCCTTTGTACAAATGCATATACCGCCAGACAAGCTATTCTGTGAGTTTTAGGAAGTATAACCACCAGAAATGAGATAGGGTATTACCTTTAAGCATTATGTATGTTTTTTTTGCATTGATTACTATAAATTTATTAAAACTTTGGTGATTGTATTTATGGTGAGAATACTGTTGTATTAATTATATCTAATTGTTTTGTTTTGGCCTTTTTAAGTTTTATGCGGTATTGTCCGACTGAAAGAACGCTAGTATAGTCGTTTACGATGAGTTCTATAAAAAGGATTTTAATATGGACGCTATCTTTGACAGAGTCGTAAGGGAATTTTTTCCAAATACAACCATACCTTTTTGGAAAAAATGGCTGTTCAGGACGGCATTTGGCAATAAGGTATTTTCTCGCTTAATATATAACGAGCGACTCGTTAATAAAAATGGGGTCGAGTGGGTTAATGCAGTTGTTGAACTCCTTGAGTTGAAATGTGAAAGCGAACACCACCAATTTAACAACATACCTGAGCATGGGGCTACGGTTGTTATTTCAAATCATCCGACGGTTATCGATGGACTTAGCTTAATACATACGGTCTCCCGAGTCAGGAGTGATATAAAAATAATAGCTAATCACGTTTTGCCAATTATATTCCCCCAGGTATCGGAACTTACCATTGGAATTGAGAATATGGCCGGTAAGATGAGCCATAAAAAATTCCGCGAGATGAACGATCACCTGCGAAAAGGAGGCGTATTGATTATATGTCCTGCGGGTAAGCTAGCTAACTGGTCTCTTTCCGGGTTACAGGAGCATAAGTGGAACCCCGGTTTTTTACAGCTTGCTATGAGAAATAATGCAGCATTGGTACCAATTCATATTACGGGAGCAAACAGTAAGATTTATTATCTTACTGCAACATTCTGGCGGCAACTGTCGAACATGATGGTTATTCGTGAAGCTCTCCGCCATCATGGCAAGACCATGAAAATCAATATAGGACAGCAAATAGCCTTATCCTCGTTTAAAGAATAAAATAAAGATCTTTCTGCCGCGGCAAATGTATGTTTGACGCACCTCCAGAGTATAGCGAAGAATGGCCCGGCTATGTTAGATACGATTGCGCCGCAAGAATTAGAACCAGGTAAAAAGGAGCTAATTAGCGCAATAGAGGAGTGCGAAATATTAAGGCAGTTTGAAGACGGTAGAAAACTAGTGATATATCGCTGTAATACTAACCGAACCTCACCCATTATTGATGAGTTAGGGCGCTTACGCGAACGCTGTTATCGCGATATTGGTGCCGGAACTGGTAACGACCGAGATAACGATGTTTTTGATGAAAGTTATTATCATATCATTTTGTGGGATCCTTCTGATGTGGAAATCCTGGGAGCATATCGTGTTATGCCCGTTGGCGAGCAGCTGGCCCAACATGGTGTAACAGGCCTCTATAGCAACAGCTTGTTTAAATACCATGATAATGCCTATTCCTGTTTAGAGCAGTGTGTGGAAATTGGCCGCGGCTTTATTCAGAAACCTTATCAAAAAAGTAAGGTGCTTGATTATTTATGGCAAGGGATATTTGACTTTATAAAAAGATATCCGGACTATAAATACTTGCTGGGTGTGCTGACCATTCCTGGAGCTTTTCCTGAAAAAGTACAGAAACTCATCATCAGTTTCTATAATATATATTTTCCCTCGACAGCTGATTTTTGTACGCCGATAGCATTGTTCACTGCCGAAAATGTACAGGATGATACTCCATTTTGTGGCGAAGATTTTAGAGCAGACTGGAGCATGCTTAATCACCTGCTGAGAGAAGAAGGTTATGAACTTCCCTGGCCTTTTAAACAGAGTGCTAAATGGTTCTCCCCGGGCGGATCGTCGATTCTTGCATTCACAAAAGATTATTCTTTTAATTCGATAGCTGGGTTAAATCTGAGCTCTATAGATAAATTGAATGAAAGCTACGTTAAGCATTATTTAAGAGATTAAACTGACGATGATTGTCCGGTCCTGGAGCGAGCGTGCCTCAATCCAGACCGTAGTGATAAGGGAAATGATATGCGTATGGATGCGTTTTAATGCGAAAGCCAATAAATGTATTTATTATACTGATATCGGTGCTGATACTCACCGCGTGTGATAACAAACCAGATAACATGTTATCCGGTTATTCACATGGAGAATTTGTATACCTTTCATATTCTGGTAATGAAAAAATAGAACGGATCTTGATCAATAAAGGAGATAACGTCGCCGCAGGACAGGAGTTAGTGAAGATTGAGTCCTTCGATGCGCAAAATATTTTCCTGCGCGCTGAGGAAAAGCTATCAGCAGAGAGCGCTCTATTACGAAATCTGGAATCTGGCGAACGGCCTGAAGAGTTGGATATTATACGTTCGCAGATAAAAAAAGCACAATCGGCAGAATCCCAGGTAAAGCGGCAGCTTGGGCGATATCGTAATCTTTACGCCAATCATGCCATATCGCTTGCGGAATGGGAGGATATCCGGGATGAATTAACTCAAAAAGGCGCACAGGTTGAAGAGTTAATTAATCAACTCAAAGCACGGCAACTTCCTGCCCGGCAGGATGAGATTAGCAAGCAGCGCTCAATGGTGGCCGCGGCAAAACTCGAACGGGATAAGGCGCTGTGGGATGTCCAGCAAACGACGATTGTTTCTCCGGTCAATGCTAAAGTCTTCGATATTATTTATCGTGCCGGGGAGCGCCCTTCTGCTGGTAAACCAATAATCAGTCTGTTACCTCCTGAGAATATAAAAGTACGCTTCTTTATACCCGAAGCGAAGCTCGGTAAATTTAAAATCGGATCTAAGGTAAAACTTATATGCGATGGTTGCGCTGAGCCCATTGCTGGCGTTATTAACTATATCAGCCCTGAGGCCGAGTTTACGCCTCCAGTTATTTATAGTACGAAACGTCGTGAGAAGCTCATTTTTATGGCGGAGGCTATCCCTGCGCTGCAGCAGGCAGGGCGGATGAAAATCGGCCAACCGTTTGATGTGGAGATTATTGGCGATGAATAATCTTTGTATTGATGTAAAAAATCTCAATAAACATTTTGGCGAGCATCACGTCGTAAAGGATTTCTCTTTACAGGTGGCAAAAGGCGAGATCTATGGTTTTCTCGGTCCGAACGGTAGCGGAAAAACGACATCGATTCGAATGATGTGTGGTTTGATTACGCCGGATTCCGGTGAAGGTACTTGTCTGGGTATGGATATCTTTACGCAGCGGGAAAAAATAAAAAAAAAGATAGGCTACATGACCCAGTATTTCTCAATGTGGGGAAATTTAACTATTCGGGAAAACTTACTTTTTATTGCGCGGTTATATAGCCTCGATCAGCGTAGAGATCGGGTTGAACGTGCGCTTTCTGAGTTAGGCCTCACTGCCCGACAGCACCAGCTGGCTAAGGAGCTTTCTGGGGGCTGGAAGCAAAGAATGGCCCTCGCCGCCTGTATGTTGCATGAACCTGTTTTGCTATTTCTGGATGAGCCGACTGCTGGCGTGGATCCCAAGGCGCGGCGAGAGTTCTGGCAAATGCTGCACCAGCTCTCTGACCGGGGGATCTCGATACTGGTGAGCACGCATTATATGGATGAGGCTGAGCGCTGCCATAAGGTTGCCTATCTCTCATATGGTCGGCTGCTGGCGAATGGCACTATTGCGTCGATTATAGCCTCCCAGAATTTGATCACCATGCGAACCAGCGGCGCCGGTCTGACGCTGCTTGAAAGCCAGCTACAGCGCTTGCCGGATATTGAGCAAACGGTCATTTTTGGCAATCAGCTTTATATTACATCCAGAGATGAAGCGAAGTTAAAATCCGCGCTTTTTGCCTTTACGCAACAGGGTTATGAGTTCTGTAAGGTGGATACCAATCTGGAAGATGCATTTACCTACTTGATGAAAAATAATTGTGAAAAAAATTAATTTTAGCTTCTCCGTTACGCGGTGGATTGGCGTGGTTATTAAGGAAATTCACGAGCTACGCCGTGATAAAGTCAGCATCAGTATGGTGCTCCTGACACCTCTTTTTCAGCTGATCATTCTTGGCTATGCCATCAATATGGATCCGCATAATCTTCCGACCGCCTTACTAAATTATGATACCGAACGCATGAGTCAAATCTTTGTGACGGAAGCGCAAAATACCGGGTATTTTTCGATGATTCCTGTCGATTCAGAAGAGGCGGCGCAGAAAGCCTTTGTGCGGGGGGATGTCACTTTTATCGTGACGATCCCTGAAGGGTTTACGCGCAAGTTACTGCGTGGAGAAAAGCCACAACTATTGATTCAGGGGGATGCCATCGATCCGATCACCACGGGGAATGCGCTCAGCGCCCTTGTGCAGGTGGCGAAGTCGATGTTTCAGCACGATTTGCCGGGCGACATGCGTGTGGTGCAAAAAGAGGATGATTTCGAGCTTATCATTCATCGCATGTTTAACCCTGAGGGGATAACCCAGTTTAATACTATTCCCGGTATTATGGGGTCGATACTCAGTACAACGTTAATCCTGATGACCGCCCTGTCAATTACCCGCGAGCGAGAAAACGGGGCGTTAGAAAATTTACTGGTCTCTCCGTTGTCCGGGCTTGAGGTCATTATTGGGAAAATAACGCCTTTTGTTATCATTGGTCTGTTTCAGGCGACGTTAATCCTGATTGCCGCCGTTTTGTTGTTCGATATCCCCCTTCACGGTAGCATCTTCCTACTATTTTTTGTGCTGTTAATTTATGTCTTTCTTTGTCTGTCAATTGGTATCGGTATTTCTGGCTTAGCACAAAACCAGCTGCAGGCGCTGCAAATGTCCTCTTTTTACTTTATCCCTTCCATTATGCTGTCCGGCTTTATTAGCCCCTTTATTAGTATGCCTGACTGGGCGAAAGCCATTGGCTCCTGTTTACCGCTGACCTACTTCATCCGCCTGGTTAAGGGCATTATGCTGAAAGGCTATTCAGCAACGGCATTGTTGCCTGACCTCTTGCCGCTGATAGGCCTGGCGGTGATTGTCATGGGTGTGGGGTTGAAATCTTATCGTAAAACGCTGGACTGACATTATCGGCGCGTCCGGCTGGAGTGGGCATAGGCTTTTTGCCATGAAATTCGTATAATGCGCCCTCACATTCGTTTCAAGCCGGAGATTTCTATCATGCGTCCAGCAGGCCGTAGCGCTAATCAGGTGCGTCCCGTCACCCTGACCCGTAATTACACAAAACACGCTGAAGGCTCCGTGCTGGTCGAATTCGGTGATACCAAAGTGCTGTGCACTGCCTCTATTGACGAAGGCGTTCCGCGTTTCCTGAAAGGCCAGGGCCAGGGCTGGATCACCGCTGAATACGGCATGCTGCCGCGTTCTACGCACACGCGTAACGCGCGTGAAGCGGCAAAAGGCAAGCAGGGCGGCCGGACGATGGAAATTCAGCGCCTGATTGCCCGTGCGCTGCGCGCAGCGGTTGACCTGAAAGCGCTGGGCGAATTCACGATTACTCTCGACTGCGATGTACTGCAGGCCGACGGCGGCACCCGCACCGCCTCCATTACCGGTGCCTGCGTGGCGCTGGCCGATGCGCTGAATAAGCTGGTCGCCGCCGGCAAGCTGAAAACCAATCCGATGAAAGGGATGGTGGCCGCGGTCTCCGTCGGTATAGTAAATGGCGAAGCCATCTGCGATCTGGAGTACATCGAAGACTCCGCCGCGGAGACCGACATGAACGTGGTGATGACCGAAGATGGCCGTATTATTGAGGTGCAGGGCACTGCGGAAGGTGAGCCGTTTACCCATGAAGAACTCCTCACTCTCCTGGCGTTAGCCCGAGGGGGGATCGAGTCCATTATCACGACGCAGAAGGCGGCGTTAGAAAATTAATGATTAAGGCGACTGAGAAGTCGCCTTTTTTTTGCGCTTTATCCTTCATCACACCTGCGAAGGGGAGCGCGCAGTCTGACAATGATGAAAAGTACCAAAGGAGCGAATCCATGAAGCCGTATCAGCGCCAGTTTATTGAGTTTGCGCTTAGCAAGCAGGTTCTTAAGTTTGGCGAATTCACGCTGAAATCCGGGCGCAAGAGCCCCTATTTCTTCAACGCCGGCCTGTTTAACACCGGGCGCGATCTGGCTCTGCTGGGCCGTTTTTATGCCGAGGCGCTGGTGGATTCCGGAATTGAGTTTGACCTGCTGTTTGGCCCGGCCTACAAAGGAATCCCAATCGCCACCACCACCGCGGTGGCGTTAGCCGAGCATCATGACCGCGATCTGCCTTACTGCTTTAACCGCAAAGAGGCAAAAACCCATGGCGAAGGCGGCAATCTGGTCGGTAGCCCGCTGCAGGGCCGGGTAATGCTGGTGGATGACGTGATCACCGCCGGTACGGCGATTCGCGAATCCATGGAGATTATCCAGGCCCAGGGCGCGCAGCTGGCGGGCGTTCTGATCTCCCTGGATCGTCAGGAACGCGGCCGCGGCGAGATCTCCGCCATTCAGGAAGTGGAGCGGGATTACGGCTGCCAGGTTATCTCAATCATCACTCTGAAAGAGCTGATTACTTATCTGGAAGAGAAACCCGAGATGGCGGAACACCTGGCGTCAGTTCGCGCCTATCGTGAAGCCTACGGCGTCTGATGATGCGCCCGGCAGCCTCGGCTGCCGGATTTCCGCTATATCAGCTTAGCGCCCTGCGCATTGACGTACAGCGAATAGATTGACGTGCTGGACGCCATAAACAGACGATTGCGCTGTTCGCCGCCAAAGCACAAGTTCGCGCAGCGCTCTGGCAGTTTAATGGTGCCGATATGCTTACCCTGTGGGTTGAAGATCCGCACGCCGTCGAGTTCTTCGTTTCCGCTTCCCCATCCGCACCACAGATTGCCGTCTGCGTCGCAGGCGATCCCATCGGCGGTACCGTTCCCACAGTCGAGATATACCCGTTTATTTTTCAGCGTATTGCCTTCCACATCCCACGCCAGAATTAAGCGGTTCGGTGTCGCCCGGCTTTCCACCACGTATAAGGTCTTTTCGTCCGGCGAGAAACACAAACCATTTGGCCCTTTTACGTCGCCCAGTACCACGCTCAGTTTGCGGCTTTCCGGCTCCAGACAATAGACGTTTTGCGGCAATTCTGATGTTGCTTTGTGGCCTTCGTAAAAACCACTGATGCCAAATGGCGGATCGGTAAACCAGATGGTGCCGTCTGACTTCACAACGATATCGTTTGGAGAATTGAGGCGATGACCCTGGTAGCTATCGGCCAGTACGGTAACAGACCCATCGTATTCGGTACGCGTAATGCGGCGGGTGTCGTGCTCGCAACTGATTAAGCGCCCCTGTCTGTCGCGGGCGTGACCATTGCTATAATTGGCCGGGTAGCGAAAGATGCTGGTTTCTCCGCTGACTTCATCCCAGCGCATGATGGCGTTATTCGGAATGTCGCTCCACAGCAGCATTCGCATGTCGCCGAACCAGACCGGGCCTTCCGCCCAGCGGAAGCCGCTGGCGATGCGTTCGACCTTTGCGCTGGCAAGCATATAGCGACGAAAGCTATCATCGACGGCCACGATGCGTGGGTCCGGATAGCGTTCAGAGGGGGCCCATGCTGCGAAGCTTTTTTGACTGACCAGTAGCGATGCGGTTGCCAACCCGCCTATCTTCAGTAAATCCCGCCGTGACGTCGCCATCAAATCTCTCCTTGTCGGGTGGTGTTGGGGGAGGGTGAAATGTTCAGCAAGCTGGATAGTAGGAAAGGAAAGCGGAAACGCGCATTGGGCAATTCAACCAATGGCCCTGGGATTTGCGACAAACTTACGCAGATTGCGAGGAGAATCATGCAGCCTGGCGGCTGCATGTGAGGATTTACTGCAGCTGTGCGGCGACCAGCGGCCAGCGGGCGTCGAAATCATCCGTCGGACGATATTTGAACTCGCTGCGCACAAAGCGCGACAGCATGCCCTCGCAGAAAGCCAGCAGCTGGCTGGCCAGCAGGGTTTCGTCGAGGGTGTAGCCTTCGCCTTCGCGCATTTTTTTCTCGCGCATCACCTGGCGTAGCTGCGCTTCGATGCGCTCAAAAAGCTGGTTGATGCGACCCTGAAGCCGGTCCTGTTCGAACATCAGCGCGTGCCCGGTGAGGATACGCGTCAGCCCAGGATTACGCTCGCCAAAGCCAAGAATCAACAGAACGATCAGGCGCAGGCGCGCGGTGGTGTCCTTTTCATCTTTCAAAATCAAATTGATGCGCGTAATCAGACTGTCTTCAATGAACTCGATCAGGCTGTCAAACATGCGGGTTTTGCTGGGAAAATGGCGATACAGCGCGGCTTCAGAGACGCCGACGGAAGCCGCCAGTTTCGCGGTGGTAATACGCTGACTACCATCGCTGGATTCCAGCATCAGCGCCAGAGATTGAAGTATTTCTTCGCGACGATTCCGTTTCGCAGTTTGCTTTTCTGCCATGTTTTAAAATACCCCTGAAAATAAGCACTTGTCAGGCAGACATCCACAACGCGACCGCAAACCAGGGCTTGCGGTAATGTTATTGCGTTATGCGCGTTGGGATGCAGATTCCGTGTTGCTGGGCTTATTTACGCCCTGAGTGACCGAAGCCGCCTTCGCCGCGGTCGGTGGCATCGAAGGATTCCACCAGGTTAAATTCCGCCTGAACGACCGGCACAAAGACCATCTGTGCGATACGTTCGCCCGGCTCGATAATAAAGCTCTGCTGACCGCGGTTCCAGACGGACACCATCAGCTGCCCCTGGTAATCGGAGTCGATAAGGCCCACCAGGTTGCCCAGGACTACGCCATGCTTATGACCCAGGCCGGAGCGCGGCAGGATCACCGCCGCCAGAGAGGGATCGGCGATATGAATCGCAAGGCCGGTCGGCAACAGCGTGGTTGCGCCCGGCGCCAGCTCTACGGCGTCGTCGAGACAGGCTCGCAGGTCAAGTCCGGCGGAGCCGGAGGTGGCATAGGTCGGCAGCGGAAATTGCTGGCCGACACGCGGGTCCAGAATCTTAACGTCGATTTTTTTCATCATAACGGGTCACGATCTCGTCGAGTAATAATTGGCCCAGGAGTTCCTTGCGCTCAAGTGGTAAGCGCTTTTCTCCATCCTGCCAGAAAAGGTGTAGTGCGTTGCTGTCGCTGTTAAAGCCCTGATTAGGCTGGGATACATCGTTGGCGCAAATCAGGTCGAGGTTCTTGCGGGCACGTTTTTGCCGCGCATATTCTTCCACATTATTCGTTTCGGCGGCAAACCCAACGACGTAGGGGCGATGTGATTTTAGCGCCGCGACCCCGGCCACGATATCCGGGTTTTTAACCATTTTTATTGTTAATTCATCACCTTGTTTTTTTATTTTATCTTCGGCGATGACGGCGGCGCGGTAATCCGCTACCGCGGCGCAGCCAATAAAAATGTGCTGCTGCTGGGCGCCAGCCTGGACGGCCGCTTCCATCTCCAGCGCGGTAGTGACATCAATGCGCTGCACAAACGGCGGGGTCGGTAGCGATACCGGCCCGCTGATCAAGGTCACGTTCGCGCCCCGCTGCGCTGCGGCGGCGGCAATCGCGAAGCCCATCTTGCCAGAGCTGTGGTTGGTGATATAACGCACCGGATCCAATGGCTCACGGGTCGGGCCCGCGGTAATCATGAGGTTGAGATGTTGCAAATCTTTGACAGGGGAGGCGAAATGCTGCGCGGCCATGTCTACGATAGTTAACGGATCGAGCATTCTCCCCGGGCCGACGTCGCCGCAGGCCTGGCTACCGCTGTCTGGTCCCCATAGCAGCAGCCCGCGGGTAGCGAGCGTCTGCAGATTATGCTGGGTGGCCTGCGCGCGATACATCTGCTGGTTCATGGCGGGCACCACGGCAACCGGGGATGGAGTGGCAAGACAGATCGTCGACACCAGATCGTTGGCCATGCCGGCCGCCACGCGAGCGATTAAATCGGCGGTCGCTGGGGCGAGGATCACCAGGTCGGCCCATTTACCGAGCTCAATATGGCCCATTGCCGCTTCCGCCGCCGGATCGAGCAGGCTGTCGGAAACCGGATAGCCGGATACCGCCTGCAGGCTGAGTGGGGTGATGAACGCTTTTGCCGCCTCCGTCATCGCGACACGCACTTCCGCGCCGCGTTCACGCAGCCGGCGCACCAGTTCCGGGGTTTTATACGCCGCGATGCCGCCGCTGACGCCCAAGACGATTTTTTTACCCGCCAGAGTCATCATGATGTCTTCCTGTTGCCGTAGACCAGAATCCGCGCATCTTATCACAATCCTGCCGCCGTCGTGCCTCTGCCGGGCATTCACTTTGCGAGCGGCTACGCAGGGTGAAAATCGGCGGGTCGGCAGCGCCGTCAGGCTGTGCCAGGATAGGCTGATTCACCCAGGAGGGCGCATGGACGGAATGGAAAATCTGATGCCACGGGAGAAGATGCTGCAATACGGCATCGAAACGCTAACGGATGTTGAGCTACTCGCGCTTTTTCTGCGCGTCGGCACGCGTCGTCAGGATGTGCTCAGCTATGCCCAGGCGTTACTACAGCGTTTTGGCTCACTCTACGCTCTGCTTTCCGCTGATAAAGCGCAACTGATTGCTGTGGACGGACTGGGGCTGGCGAAATATGCGCAACTGAAGGGCATTGCCGAGCTGGCGCGACGCTATTTTAGCTCGCAGCTGGTCGAGGAGGCCGCGCTGGTCACCCCCTCGATGACGCGCGAGTTTTTACAAAGCCAGCTGACGGAAGAGGAGCGCGAGATCTTTATGGTGATCTTTTTAGATAATCAGAACCGGGTGTTGAAACATAGTCGTCTTTTTTCTGGTACTCTTAGCCACGTTGAGGTGCATCCGCGAGAAATTGTACGCGAAGCCATCAAAGTGAACGCCGCCGCCGTGATCCTTGCGCATAATCATCCCTCCGGTAGCCCGGAGCCAAGTCAGGCCGACAGACTGATTACCGAAAGGGTGATAAAATGTTGTAGATTCATGGAGATACGCGTGCTTGATCATCTGGTTATCGGCCGCGGTGCGTATGTATCTTTTGCCGAACGTGGCTGGATTTAGCCCCGAACTGGCGATCCTTCGGGATCTTTGTCTGTTCGGGACTTGAGCACATCGCCGAGTCAGCGTATACTACGCCACCTTTGAGAATCTCGGGTTTGGCATTTGGGCCTGGCAGTCGAGAGTTCACATTGAACTGCGATGACCAGGCTGTAAAGCCTGACGAGGCGCCAATACCCCATACGAAGCTCGAGCTAATTTGATTTTTGGAGAATAGACATGTCCCGAGTCTGCCAAGTTACTGGCAAGCGTCCGGTGACCGGTAACAACCGTTCCCACGCACTGAACGCGACTAAACGCCGTTTCCTGCCGAACCTGCACTCTCACCGTTTCTGGGTTGAGAGCGAGAAGCGTTTTGTCACCCTGCGCGTATCTGCTAAAGGTATGCGTGTAATCGATAAGAAAGGCATCGATACAGTTCTGGCTGAACTGCGTGCCCGTGGCGAAAAGTACTAAGTACTTAGAGGAAATAAATCATGGCTAAAGGTATTCGTGAGAAAATCAAGCTGGTTTCTTCCGCTGGTACTGGTCACTTCTACACCACCACGAAGAACAAACGTACCAAACCGGAAAAAATGGAACTGAAAAAGTACGATCCGGTTGTACGTCAGCACGTTATCTACAAAGAAGCTAAAATCAAATAATTTTAGCCTCCTTGTATAAAAACCCCGCTTCGGCGGGGTTTTTTGTTTTTAAAACTCCCCCATATTGCTTTCACATACTCCCTTTTCAGTCACCTGTCCGTGAAGCACAATACGTCGGGTAAACGGAGGAAAATCATGCCTGAATTACCAGAGGTTGAAACCAGCCGCCGCGGCATCGAGCCGCACCTGGTTGGCGCAACCATTCTGCACGCCGTCGTGCGCAACGGACGGCTGCGCTGGCCGGTTTCCGAAGAGATTTATCGCCTGAGCGACGTTCCGGTTCTCAGCGTGCGTCGCCGCGCCAAATACCTGCTTCTGGAGCTGCCGGACGGCTGGATCATCGTCCATCTTGGGATGTCGGGGAGCCTGCGCATCCTGAGCGAAGAGCTGCCTGCTGAAAAACACGATCACGTTGACCTGGTCATGAGTAACGGCAAGGTGTTGCGCTACACCGATCCACGCCGCTTTGGCGCCTGGTTGTGGACCAGAACGCTGGAAGGCCATCCGGTACTGGCCCATCTTGGCCCGGAGCCGCTCAGCGACGCGTTCAACGCCGACTATCTCCAGCAAAAATGCGCGAAGAAGAAAACCGCGATCAAACCCTGGCTGATGGATAACAAGCTGGTGGTGGGCGTGGGGAATATCTACGCCAGTGAATCGCTGTTCTCCGCCGGGATCCATCCTGACCGGCTGGCGTCCTCGCTGTCGCGGGAAGAGTGTGAGCAGCTGGTGAAGGTGATTAAGCTGGTCCTGCTGCGTTCGATAGAGCAGGGCGGCACCACGTTAAAGGATTTCCTGCAAAGCGATGGCAAGCCGGGCTACTTCGCCCAGGAGCTACAGGTCTATGGCCGCAAGGGCGAACCCTGCCGGATCTGCGGCACGCCGGTCGTCGGGACCAAACATGCCCAGCGGGCGACCTTTTATTGCCGTCAGTGCCAGAAATAGTTCTCAAGAACAGGAATGTTTGTCGGCCAGGTCAGCGGGCCTGCGGGTGCGCATCTGGTGGGCCGGGGGCGTTTGTAGGCCAGGTCAGCGTAGCGCCATCTGGCACAAAGACCGGGACAGAGCCGGTGTGAATGGCCAAGCGGCGTAGTGCTGCGCCAGCCGACGTGGCTCATGACCCGGCAGATGCGTTACTTCAGCTTATTCAACAGCGCCTGATGCACATTAGCTGGCAGAAAGTGAGAAACGTCGCCCTGGTGGCGCGCCACTTCCTTCACCAGTGAGGAAGAGATAAACGACCACTCTTTGCACGGCATCAGAAACACGCTCTCAAGGGTGGGCATCAGGTGGCGGTTCATATGAGCCAGCTGCATCTCATACTCGAAATCCGCCACCGCCCGCAGGCCGCGGATCAGGATATTGGCCTGCTGCGCGCGCGCGAAATTGGCCATTAAATCACTGAAGCCGATAACCTCCACGTTCACCAGGTGGGCCGTCGCCTGCTCTGCCAGCGCAATGCGCTCATCAAGGCTGAACATCGGCTTTTTACTCGGGCTGGCGGCGATAGCCAGCACCACTTTATCGAACATACTTGCCGCGCGGGTGACAATATCGATATGACCGTTGGTGATGGGGTCGAAGGTACCCGGATAGATCGCTTTTGTGCTCATGATGACTCTTTCTCCGAGTAGCCGTGGCTCAGCGCCCACAGCTCGGTATATTTCGTAAACGTATACTGCGCGTTGACCATCGCCAGTAACCATCCCTGTTTACCGTCCAGCACCCCACCGCGCAATAGCAACGTCTTGAGGAACGCGCCCAGCGTATGGCTGAAAATCCCTGCCATCGAGGTCTTCTTGCCCTTCTGGTGACGCTCAAGCGCCCACGCGGCGGCATACGCCAGCTGTTTTTGCTGGAAGCCAGCGAAGTCGCGGCAGGTCAGGTGCAGGAGATCGCCGGTCAGCGGAATAACCTCGGCGCCCAGGCTATCCAGCGATTCATGGACCAGATTATCGTTATAGCGGTAACGGGCGCGTTCGTACAGGCGCAGGACGCGATCGGGATACCAACCGCTGTGGCGCATAAAGCGTCCGAGAAAATAGTTACGGCGGGCGATGCTGTAGATGGCGCCGCGCTGGGGGGCGTCCAGTACCTTAAGAATAGCCTGCCTGAGTTCTGGCGTGACGCGCTCATCGGTATCGATCATCAACACCCAGTCGCCGGTGGCGTAATCCTGCGCGCGCTGGCGCTGAATGCCATAGCCTCGCCAGTCGGTATGGGTATAGACCTGGGCGCCGAGGCCGCGGGCCAGCTCAACGGTGTTGTCGGTGCTGCCGGAGTCGAGGACGATAATTTCATCCGCCCAGCTAACGGAGCCCAGACAATCCGGCAGCAGGTCGGCGGCGTTTTTAGCGATCATCACCACGGAAAGCCGGTTCGACATTAATGACTCCGCTGCGGCAGGTAAGGTTGCAGTAACTGTAGCAGACGCGACAGCGCGCCCTGGTTCTGGTGCAGCACTTCCACCGCGTGACGGCCATACCACAGACGGTAATCTTCATCGGTCAGGAGCGTGGACACCTCCCTGACCAGCGAATCGGCATCGGTAACGGTGATCAGGCCATCGTCCTGCTGCAGCTTGGCGCAGATATCTTTGAAGTTGAAGGTATGCGGACCCATCAGCACCGGAATGGCGTGCGCCGCCGGCTCTAGCGGGTTATGGCCGCCGCGCTCCACCAGGCTGCCGCCGACGAAGGCGAGGTCGGCAATGCCGTAGAGCAGCATCAGCTCGCCCATGGTATCGCCAATGACTACCTGGGTACTGGAGGAGGGGATCTCGCCCGTGCTGCGCAGAGTAAAGCTCATCCCAGCCTTTTGTACCATCTCACGGGCGTCAGGGAAGCGCTCCGGATGGCGGGGAACAAGGATCAGCAGCAGGTTCGGGAAAGCCTCCAGCAGTTTTTTATGCGCCTGGAGGATGATTTGTTCTTCACCGTCGTGGGTGCTGGTGGCAATCCAGACCTTGCGGTGCGGTGCCCATTGCCGACGCAGCGTCACCGCCCGGGCCGCCAGCTCTGGCGTGACGGAGATATCGAATTTCAGGCTGCCGGTGACCGCCAGCTGGTTGCGCTTCAGCCCCAGAGAGAGGAAGCGGTTACCATCTTCTTCATTCTGCGCGGCGATAAGCGTAATGCGGCTCAACAGGCGGCGCATAAAGCCGCCCAGTTTGGCATAGCCTTTAGCGGAACGTTCGGACAGGCGCGCGTTGGCGATCACCAGCGGGATCTTACGCTTATGCAGCGCGGCCACCATATTCGGCCACAGCTCGGTCTCCATAACGATCACCAGCTTCGGCTGAACGGTGTTCAGGAAGCGGTTCATGGCGCCGGGCAGATCGTAGGGCAGATAGACGTGATGAACATCTTTGCCAAACGCCGACATGGCGCGCTCGGAGCCGGTCGGCGTCATGGTGGTGACAGTGATCGGCAGAGAAGGGTAGCGGTGGCGCAGGGCGCGGACCAGCGGAATGGCGGCTAAGGTCTCGCCGACGGAAACGGAGTGCAGCAGAATGCCATCCGGCTCTACCTTGTTCTGACAGAAGCCATAGCGTTCCGCCCAGCGTTTGCGATAGGCAGGAGCCTTACGACTGCGCAGCAGCAGCCGCAGCCACACCAGCGGCTGAATAAGGTAAAGTAGGGTGGTATAAAGCAATTCCAAACTATTTATCCGTTCTCTGTTTTGGCGGGCAAATTCTAAGCATTTAGCCCGCGTAAAGCTATCTCTTTGGCGGAAACAGCGGGTTTTTGGTCTATCCCGCGTGGCGATAACGCTTAATACGCAGATAACGGCGTCCCAGGCGCCAGCGTAAACGGAAAGTACAGGCGTTTTTCCAGATTAACCGCCAGATACCGCGGTCGAAGAATTCGTTAATAATAACATGCTTTTTGGACTCATCTTTCATGCTATCGAAGGTATGGATGATCCCCAGGCCTTCTTTGGCGATCTGCCAGCGACAGGCGGCGATATGGCGTACTTTATCCGGGTAGCGCTGGTTAATCGCCTCCAGCATCTCCAGAATCTTCATATAGTGGCGCGCCGAACGCATCAGCGTGTCGTCGTTGTCCGGCTTATGCGACACCGACTCAGAGTGAATGTAGTAATCATAGAACTGCTGACTGGTGTACTGCACGCGCTCCGCGGCCAGCAGGGCTTCTGTGGTCCATGGGATATCCTGATGGCGCAGGCCAGGCTCGAAATGGAAGTGATGCTGGCGGATAAAGTCGTGACGATAAATATTAAGCCAGGTGACGTGCAGAAACTTCCGCGAGTCCAGGGCCTGCTTAAGCCAGACATGGCCCGGCAGCACATCCGTCGAGGGCAGGCGATCCAGTGGGAAGATCGGGTGGCTCTCGCGGCGCTTTTCGTACACATAGGTGCCGTTGCAGGTGGCGATATCGAGATGTTCTTTCTCGGCCATCTCCAGCAGCGTGCGATACATGCCCGGATAGAGTTTGTCGTCGATATCCGGAAACGCGAGATATTTGCCGCTGGCGGCGGCGAGGCCGGTATTGCGCGCGACCGAGACGCCCTGGTTTTCCTGCTCCAGCACCTGGACGTTCTGCAGCCGCTCCTGCCATTCGGCGATCACCGCCAGGCTGTTGTCTGTCGAACCATCGTTCACCAGGATCAGTTCATAGCTGTCCAGCTGCTGCTGTTCAATGCACTCAAAGAATTGCGCTAGAAATTTCTCACCGTTGTAGACGGCAGCCACGATGCTCAATAAAGGCGTTTGACTCATAAATCTTCGATCCTGGTTAACTAACGGCGTCAGGTGCGCTGCAGCTGACGGTACTGCTGACAAATGGATACGACGCTGAATTTTTCCAGCGCGGCATCGTCGATGGCCGGCGGGTTATGGTAAATGCTTTGCATCGTCTGAGCCAGCGCCGGACTGGTCAGATCCGCCAGACCGCGGGCAAGTTCGCCGGTGAGGATCTCGGTGACGCCGCCGGGGCAGCGGGTGCTGGCGACAGGAGTATGTAACAGCAGCGCCTCCACCACCACATTGCCGAATCCTTCGCTATCGGAGCTCAAAACCAGCATCCGTGCGCCTTTGATCCACGGTAAGGGGTTTTTCTGAAAGCCTTTGAACCACACCCGGTCTTCAATCTCAAGCGTTTTGGCCAGCTGGCGCAGGCGCTGCTCTTGCTCCGGTTTTCCCTGGCCTAGCAGCACCAGCGGTGCGTCGATGCCGCTCTGCGCATAGGCTTCAAGCAGGCGGTCGTGACGTTTGCCGGGATGGAAGCGGCCGACGTGAATCAGGTAGTCGCCGTCCGGGCGCTCGCTGTCGGCTTCCGCTCCGGCGCGCAGGGCAGTGATATCGAAGGGATTGTAGATGGTTTTCAGCTGTGCCGGGCGCAGGGCAAACTCTTCCACCAGATCTCGCCCCACCGCGTCGGAAACCGTCACCACGTTGCGACCCTGATAAATTCGCTTAATTTTCTGCTGCTTCATCCAGCGGTCAAAGCCGGTGCGGTGCCCGAGATAGGAGGCAGAGAATACGCCGTGCAGACAGAACCAGACGTTACGCTCGCGCAGCGCCCGGCTGCGGGCGACGATGCGGTCGGTTTTGTGCAGGTTGGAGAGCACAAGGTCAAATTGCCCCTGCTGTTCGGCCCGCACGACTGCGGCATCCAGCTGGCGGGCGCGGCGGGACAGCTCGGTCAGCTTGCGCCACGGTTTACGGCAGCGATCGGCAACTACCTGGTAGTCGAGCCCCTCGGGCAATGGGTACTCGCAGACATCGCGCAGCGAAATGAGCGACACCCGATCGCCGTCGCGCAGGAACTGTGCCGCCAGGGTCAGGACCACTTTTTCCGCGCCGCCGCCGGGTAAACCGTCAATCACAAATAAGATGCGCATCGTTAATTCACCAGATCCTGATAAAGAGAAAGCAGCTGGGTTGAGAGTCGCTCGCTGGTGCAGGCCATAATGCGCTCGCGGGCGTGACCGCCTTCCGCGGAGCCCAGCGCGCGCGCGGGCAGGGCCATTACCGCCTGCTGTAGCGCCGGGATATCCAGAGCGTCGCAGACGTAACCATTGTGGCCGCCGACGATAAACTCCGCCCCGCCGCAGCCGGTAGTGGTGATCACCGGCAGACCGCAGGCCATTGCCTCGAGGATGACGTTGGGGAACGGATCGTAGAGGGTCGGCAGCAGCAGACCATCGGCCATTTGATAGAAGGGCAATGTCTCCGACTGCATGCCGAAGAAGCGCACCCGCGCTTCACAGTTCAGGCTCTTCGCCAGCGCCTGATAGCGAGGCTGATCCTTATCTTTGCCGACCACCAGCAGGTAGCGATCGGTGGGGGCGATGGCGCGGATCGCCGCCGCCAGCCCTTTACGTTCAAAGCCGGAGCCGACGTAGATCAGGCAGGTCGCCTGCAGCGGCAGCTGCCATTTGGCGCGTAAGGCGGCAAAGGTCTCTTCGTCCGGCGGCAGGAAGCGCTGGTTGTCAATGGCGTTGTAAATAACGTGGATCTTCTCCGCCGGCAGGCCAAAGTCTTCGATGATCTCGCGCTTGATCATCTCGGCGTTGCAGATCACCCCGCGCAGGTGTGAGTCTTCATACATCTCGCGCTCCGCCTGCATGACGTAGCGGTGGTAACGGTCGGCGAACAGCAGGCGGCTTTTCCAGGCCGGTAAAATGCGCGAGCGCTGCTGCAGCCAGCGGCGATGAACGCCATCGCCAGCGCGGTAGAGATCGCAGCCGGGAATACGTTCATGGCTCTGCACCAGGTCGAAGGACTCGCGCTGCCAGAGCGCGCGCGCGGCGTTGGCAAAGCCGCGCTCGCGGCTGATGCGCCCCCATTTACGTGGGTTACAGATATGGATCTGCCAGTCCGGTTTCACCGGCCCCTGCCATTCGCGGGTGATGACGTTCAGCTGCAGATGACTGCTGTCGAGGGCTTCCAGCGCGCGGGAGACAAACCGTTCTGCGCCGCCGTCCGGGCGGTACTTCTGCCGCACCAGAGCCAGCCTGAATTTACTCATGCCAGTACCTTTTTCGCCGCCGCGATCACGGCGTCGGTAGGAATTAAATCAAGATAACGTTCGTCGGTGTTGGTGTTGATAGCGTCCGGATCGGGCAGCGGACCGAAGTCGCCGGCCCAGATCACCTCGCCTTTCGCCTGCCACGGACGCCAGAAGGTCAGCTTCGAGGGGCCGAACAGGGCGACCAGCGGAGTGCCAAGGGCTGCAGCCATATGCATCGGCACCGAGTCGACGCCGATAAACAACCGGGCATGATCGATCACCGCCGCCAGCTGGCGCAGCGTTAACTGGCCGGCTAAAGAGTGTAGTCGCGCCTGCGGGCAGCCGGCGATGATGGTATCCACCATCTTCTTCTCTCTAGCATCGGGGCCGGAGGTGAGCACCACCGCGTATCCTTCGGCGGACAGCGCGTTGATCAGGGCGCTCATCCGATCTTCGCGCCAGCATTTAAAGAACCAGCGCGACGTCGGCTGGATGACGATGTAGTGTTCCCGGAAGTCCTCCGGCAGCAGGGCGCGGCTGGCGGCCCAGTCTGCTTCGCTGTAGCCCATCCGCGCCGGCGCATCGTTCAACTGGAGACCGAGCGGAGCGAGAATAGAGAGATTCTGCTGTACCGTATGCAGCTGGTTGTGCTGTTGGGTGGAGGCCAGCGCGGTGTGGCAATAGCGCCAGACCGGGTGGCGGCGCTTCGGAAAATCAAAACCAATCCGCGTCGCGGCGCCGGTCAGTTTGCTGATAACCGCGCTCGGCCACTGGTCGGCCAGGTTAAGCACCATATCGTACCGCTGCTGGCGCAGCGTCTGAATGAGCTGCCATTGCATCTTCAGCTGATACCTTTTTCCCTGCTTTTTCCAGCGGCGATCGAGACCATAAATATGGTGGATATCGGGGTTGGCTGCGAGCATATCCCGGGTCTCTTCATACAGCAGGACATCCACGCTGGCGGCGGGGTACTGCTGTTTCAGCGCGTGAATAAGCGGGGTGATCAGCAGCATGTCGCCATGATGGCGCAGCTTAATGACCAGGATCCGCGCCGGGTTCAACGGGCCGCGGGAGAGGGTTTCAGGCGTCATACTCTGTTCTTCATCCAGGATAAGGGTTCCGATTCTAGGGGATCAGACAGATTGAGAGAAGCGTTGTATTGCTCTACCATGACCCGATACGTATGGCCTGAGGACGTTTTCGTGCACAATCCCGCATTTCTCATCACGATTGATACAGAGGGCGATAACCTCTGGCAAAAACATGACAGCATCACCACCGAGAATGCGCGTTATCTTCCGCGTTTTCAGCAGCTTTGCGAAAAGTATGGCTTTAAACCGGTCTATTTGACCAACTATGAAATGGCCATCGACCCCTTTTATATCGAATTCGCCAGAGACGTGATTGCCCGCGGCACCGCGGAAGTCGGCATGCATCTGCATGCGTGGAACAGCCCGCCGACCGAGCCGCTGACCGCAGATGACTGGCGCCATAAGCCTTATCTTATTGAATACAGCGACGCTATGATGCGTGAGAAGGTCGACTATATGACGCGTCTGCTGGAGGATACCTTCCAGACCAAAATGGTTAGCCATCGCGCCGGGCGCTGGGCCTTTGACGAGCGCTATGCGCGTCTGCTGGTGGAGTACGGGTATCAGGTGGATTGCTCGGTGACCCCGCGGGTGAACTGGAAGACCGCCAAGGGGGCGCCGCAGGGCGATGGCGGGACCGATTATCGCCGCTTTCCGCAGCATGCCTATTTCCTCGATGAAAATGACATCAGCCGCGAGGGCCACTCGCCGCTGCTGGAAGTGCCGATGAGCATCCAGTACAAGCACTCAGCGTGGATGAACAGCGTGAAGCAGGGCTACGACCGCCTGCGCGGCAAAGTGCGATCCCCCTCCGTACACTGGCTGCGACCGATGGGCGGCAATGTGGAGACGATGAAAAAAGTCGTCGAACAAACGTTGACGCAGGGCAATGACTACGTGGAATATATGCTCCACTCTTCAGAGTATATGCCCGGCGGCAGCCCCACGTTCAAGAATGAACGGGATATTGAGCGTTTATACGCTGACCTCGAAGCCTTTTTTAGCTGGCTGGCGCCGCAGGTGAAGGGCATGACGTTGGCAGAATATTACCAGCGGAAAATTACACAGCGCTAACACAGCTCAAGGTACCGTATGCGTATCCTTAAACAATTAACGCGGAAAAAGAATGCCTTTTTCCGCGGCATTAAATTTAATTTAATTAACTATCGATACAGAAATAAGCCGGCGCGTAAAGCGTTCGACCCAGCGGCTGTGCGCCGCGT
This sequence comes from Klebsiella sp. AqSCr, assembly GCF_008452795.1. Classification (NCBI taxonomy): domain Bacteria; kingdom Pseudomonadati; phylum Pseudomonadota; class Gammaproteobacteria; order Enterobacterales; family Enterobacteriaceae; genus Klebsiella; species Klebsiella sp. AqSCr. The sequence continues at coordinate 2,902,016 of NZ_MJDM01000005.1, read as the reverse complement.
GCTGCTATTGCGTCTGGATGATAAAGTCGGTGATATGGTGGTCACGACCGGCTGCGCCAGAATACTGGCCGAACGGGGATATCAGGTTTCGGTGTTAACCGGACCAATATGCAGCGAAATATTAGCAGGCTCAGAATTCATTCAGCAAGTATATTTATATCGGCCCCGCATGTCCTTAAATACGTTGCGGGCGGCGGGTTTTGATGCGGTTATCGATTTTGATGACGTGACCAGCTATGAACGCTTTAAATTACTCGCCGATTTACGGGCGACCAGCGTGATTGGTTTTAATAAAGAGCCCTATAAACTTTACGATCACTCAATCGCTTTTTTTGACGGCAACAGCCATATTTCCCTGCGCTATAAGCAGGTGGTGAAGCTGTTTGGCATCGTTGACGACCGCCCGTATCACTATCATCTCCCCGGCTGCCGCCATGAGCGGGAGAAAGTGGCCCGCTTGCTTTCTCAGGCCGGAGAGGTCGAACTGCGTATCGCCATTAACCCTTTTACCGCCTCCGAGGATAAAGACTTCTGTCGTCACCAGGTGGCGACCCTGGTCGAGCGGCTACATGCTCTGCCTTACCGGGTCTGTATCGTGATGGTGGGGCGCAGTGAAAAAATCCGCCAGCTGGGGCTGGATATGGCGCTGTACATCGCCGACAGCACCATCAACTCCGCCGTAGAAGTGATCCGCAGCTGTGATTTAGTCATTACGCCGGACACCTCTATCGTGCATATTGCCCGGGCTTTCGATAAGCCGATGGTGGCGGTCTATAACAAACGCAAACTCAAGAATACCGGGCTGCCCGGCTATCACATCTGGGCGCCGGGCTATGACAAGGCGAAGCAGATAGTCTGTGAAGAAGCGAATGTCGCCGATGTGGCGATTGAGTCGGTGTGGCCCGTGATTAAAGAGCAGGCCGACCGGCTGGTCGCCGCCCGCAGTTAATTTAAAAAGTTAATATAAAAAGGGCCGCTGACGGCCCTTTTTGTTAGCGTTTTTCCGCCAACCCTTTGCTGAGCGCAATGCCCAGCGGCAGCCAGAACAGCACCCAGGTTTCCCGGGGATTGCTGATGATAAACATCCCCTGCGAGGCCATAAACACCAGCGCGTAAAACAGGATCGCCAGACTGTAGCGGCTGTCGGTATGGCGCTTGCGCCACGCCTGCCATAGCCCGCAGGCAATGATCGCCAACAGCAGCAGTAACCCCACGATGCCGCCTTTCAGCAGGGCGCCCATATACACACTGTGGGTGGTGGTGATGTGCTCGCCGCTGTAGTTGATGAAATCCAGTTCATAGCTGAAACCGCGCCCCAGCCACGGCTGGCTGGCCATCTCCGACAGCGTATGGTGCCAGATGCTCAGGCGCAGCCCGCTTTGGGTGCCCAGCTCCTCGAAACGGGCGAGCAGCATGTCGCCCACCGGCGTCATGACCAAAAGCAGCGCTACCAGCACGGCCAGCGCCGCGGCGATCAGCAGGTTGCGGCGGGTGAAGACGTGCAGGTGCAGCGTACAGCCGACCGCCAGCACCAGGGCGATGATCGGCCCGCGGCTTTGGGTGAGCAGCAGCATCACCAGCATGATGACCACCGGCAGATAGAGCCAGTGGCTGGCTTTTTCTTTCAGTAGCATGCCGCAAATTAAAATGCCGATGCCGCAGTAACCGGCAAGGTCGATAACGTTCGTTGGTCCGGGGTTCTCGGGGGAGACCGCTCGTTCGGTGAGAACCAGCGTATGATCGATAATCAGCGTCCACAGGGAGAGCACGGTGATCCCGCCGACCACCGCCAGCATCGCCAGTCGGCGGGTTCGTCCGTCCCTGAGCAGCATCGTCATCAGCAACAGATACCCGGTCAGATACACGCCGTGGGTGATCGGCGAGTCAATATGCTGCGGCGTATGGCCCCACACATTACTGAGGGCGTAATAGATAAAGAAAGCCGCCAGCAGCGTCCAGGTCTGCCACTGCTCGCGTAACACCCCGGCCAGCGCCTGGCGGTTTTCCTGGCGTACCAGCGACAGCAATAGCAGCAGGATCGATAAATGCAGCAGATTATTGGTCCGGGTGGACATGCAAAAAATCGCGCTGAAAAATAAAAACAAAGGAAAGACAATCGAGTAACCCTGTCTGGCGAAGTTACTCACTTTTAAAGTACTCATTAAACGCAACCTTTTCGAAGATAGTATCCGGCACAGCGCTTTCTGGGGAAAAATTAATCACCCGAATCTGGCGTTGCTGCAGTACCTGCGCGGCATGCGCAAAAGAGGGCATGACGAGGGTATCCACTTTTGTTGCCAGGTAAGAAGGCAATTTTTCTTGTTGTGTTTCGTAGAATCGCGGCTGGTTAAAGTTGGTCATATCCAGGCCGCTCACCAGGATAGTATTGAAGCCCAGCCAGGCGAGAATTTGCAGCGCCCAGTAGACCACCGTGCCGGCATCAAAGATGCCCTGGCGAATATCGGTGCTAAAACAGATATCCGGGCGCTGAGGATGAAAGCACATCGCCGCATTCTGCTGGTAAGTGCGCTTTATCGCTTCGCTGGCGACTTTCGGCTGGTAAATCTTATAGCAACCGTCCTCAATCAACGCCAAACGGCAGCGCAGCGCGTCCCCATAGCGATCGACGATTTTGGCGATCCCGTGCATGGTGGTGAACAGCAAAATATCCGGCTGGCTGACAATGGCGCGGATAATGTCCGGCTTCTTATCGAAAAATTCCATGTCGACGATGGTATAGAGCGAAAAGTGCAGCCGGTCGGCAAGATGCCAGGCGCCATTGACGCCCATCACCGGGATCGTTTTCGACAACAGGGAAAAATCGATATTGCGGGTTGAGGGGCCGGTGGCGGTCAGCAGGACTTCGCCCTGCATACTGTTTTTCAGCGCGCTCAGGCTGACCAGCGGCACCGTTTTCCCTTTATAGCGTAACGCGCTGATTTCGCCGCTTGGCGCACGCGTAATACGGGTAAAAGGCCACAGATTTTCATTGTGGCGATACGCGCGAGGGCGCGTATAGCGGTAGATCTGCTTAAACAGGGATCCCATCAGAGCAGCCCCTGATTTTGCAGGAGAAGATGAATCCGGCTGGCCGCAATATCGCCGGTGCTGGCGCTGTTTTCCGGCCGCACGATATGCTGGTTTTTACCGTATCCGCCAATCAGCCCCGGGTCGGTCGGGCCGTAGAGCGTAAAGTTCGGTTTATCCAGCGCGGCGGTCAGATGGCTCAGCCCGGTATCGACCGAGACGACGGCCCGGGCGCCGGCCAGAACCTGCGCTACCTGCTCAAGGCTCATGCGCGGCAGCACTTCAACATACTCCCGGCCTTCCGCCAGCCGCTTCGCCCGCGCCTCTTCGTGCGGGGCGCCCCACGGCAGCTTAATGTGGACGCCGCTGTCGGCCAGCAGATCGAGAAGCTCCTGCCAGCGGGTTTCCGGCCAGTGCTTATCGTCGCGGGTGGTGGCGTGCAGAAACACCAGATAGGGCGCGGCAGCGCTAGCCTCGTGCTGCAGGAAATGGCGCGCAATGGCGTAATCCCCCTGGGTCTGGGGTTTCGCGTAGCCAAGGCTTTTGGCGAACAGCTCACGGGTACGCTCCACCGCGTGCTGCTGTTTCGCGATATGGTGGCGGCGGTTGTAAAACAGGCTCGCCAGCGGCTCGCGGGCCGTTTGCCAGTCCATACCGTGCTTGACGCCGTGCGCCAGGCGAGTAACCAGCGCGGCGCTTTTTACCAGCCCCTGGGCATCGATGATGGCGTCATACTTTACCGCCTGAACGGCCTCGCGAAAGGCTTGACGCTCGGCTTTGATCGGCGCGGAGAACCAGGCTTTGCGCCAGCGGCGGATTGCCACCGGGATCACCCGCTCGACGCTTTCATGCCAGGAGGGGATCTGCGCGAAACCTTCTTCAACCACCCAGTCGAAGCGGATGCCGGGGATAGCCTGCGCGGCGTCGGTTAGCGCGGGCAGCGTGTGCAGCACGTCGCCCATGGAGGAGGTTTTAACGATCAATACCCGCATCCGTTACGCTTCCTCGTGCTCGGTTTTTTCCGCTAACAGTTCGTTTAGCTCTTGCAGGACGCGTTCTGGGGTGATGTCGATCAGGCTCTGATGATAGCCTTCGGCGGCATCGCCTTTGCGCACCTTGTGGTAGCCGGTAATCAGACGGATAACCCGCGCTTTATGCGACAGCGGCGGGGTAAAGTCCGGACTGCTCGGGCCATACAGCGCCACCAGCGGGCGGTCCAGCGCCGCGGCGACGTGCATCAGCCCCGAATCGTTAGTCACTACAGCTTTACAGGCGGCGATCAGAATGACCGCCTGCTCCAGCTGGGTTTCACCCGCCAGATTACGGCACCAGGCCTGCTGCTCGCTGCTGAGGGCGGCGATGATCTCTTTGCCGGCCTCGTTATCTTTCGCCGAGCCGAAAAGCGCAATCTGATAGCCATCGTCGATAAGCTTTTTCGCCAGCGCAGCATAATGATAGTGCGGCCAGCGTTTGGCCGGGCCGAACTCCGCGCCGGGGCAGAAGCCGACGATCGGCCGATCGTAGGACAGGTTAAAGGCGCTGCAGGCCTGCGACTTTTCCCCTTCGTTGACCTGCAGCTGCGGCCACAGCAGCGGCTGCGGCAGATCTTTGGCGCAGCGCATCACGCCGTTGTCGTAGGCCAGCGCCACGTAGCGTTCCACCATCAGCGGCCAGGCGTCTTTGTCCAGCACCCGGGCGTCGTTGAGCAGGCCGTAGCGCATCTCGCCGCGCCAGCCGGTGCGCAGCGGGATATTGGCAAAGAAAGGGACTAATGCCGATTTAAACGAGTTCGGCAGCACGTAAGCGCGATCGTAGCGACGTTCGCGCAGGCTGTGGCCGAGCTTACGGCGTTCGCCGATAGCCAGCGCGCCGTGACCCAGCGGCATCGGGATCGCTTCGTTCACTTCCGGCATGCGCGAAAGCAACGGACGGCACCAGGCTGGCGCCATCACGTCGATAATCGCCTGGGGATAGCGCGCCCTGAGCGTACGATAAAGACTTTGCGACATCATCATGTCGCCCACCCAAGACGGGCCTACCACCAATATTTTCATGCTTGTTTCTTACGCGTCGCGGTTTAGCCAGGCCATATATTCCGTTACGCCTTCGGCAACGGTTTTGAACGGTTTGTCATAGCCCGCTTTGCGCAGGTTAGTCAGATCCGCCTGTGTGAACGCCTGGTAGCGGCCTTTCAGTTTGTCCGGGAACGGGATGTACTCGATGCTGCCTTTTTTGTGGTACGCCAGGGTCGCATCGGCGACGGCCTGGAAGGATTCCGCACGGCCGGTGCCGAGGTTAAAGATGCCGGAAACGCCGTTTTCCCAGAACCACAGGTTGACGTCAGCCACGTCCCCCACGTAGACGAAGTCGCGCTTGAAGCCGTCGCTGCCTTCGAACAGTTTCGGGCTTTCGCCATTATTCAGCTGGGTATTGAGGTGGAAAGCGACGCTCGCCATGCTGCCTTTGTGGCCTTCGCGCGGCCCGTAGACGTTGAAGTAGCGGAAGCCGACGATCTGCGAATTGGCTTCCGGCAGGATCTGGCGGACGTATTCGTCGAACAGGAATTTGGAGTAGCCGTAAACGTTCAGCGGCTGTTCGTACTCGCGGGACTCGATGAAGTCGCTGGTGCGTCCGCCATAGGTGGCCGCGGAGGAGGCGTACAGGAACGGGATTTCGCGCTCCAGGCAGTAGTGCAGCAGCTCTTTGGAGTACTGATAGTTGTTGTCCATCATGTACTTGCCATCCCACTCGGTAGTGGAAGAGCACGCGCCTTCGTGGAAGATTGCTTCGATTTCACCGAACTCTTCACCCGCCATAATCTGGATCAGAAAGTCTTCTTTATCCATGTAGTCAGCGATGTTCAGGTCAACCAGGTTTACAAACTTGGTGCCGTCTTTCAGATTGTCGACAACCAGAATGTCGGTGATGCCTTTGTCATTCAGCGCTTTAACGATGTTGCTGCCGATAAAGCCTGCGCCGCCGGTAACGATGATCATAACTGTACCTTTGAAGTTGAGAGCCCGGAGACAATCCGGACATGAATGCTCTTATCATATCACCACATGAGCAAGCCTACAGCCATTCGCAGAATAAGGTGCTGGGCTGACGTGATTTATGCTGCAAATAATTCATTCAGGCCTGCATCATCTCGTATCAGCGTATAGCTTTGGGTAATATGTGCCAAATTTTGCCGAATCTGGAGAGTTGCAATGCGTGGTGATTTCTACAAACAGTTAACTAGCAATCTGGAGACCGCTCGGGCCGAAGGGTTGTTCAAAGAAGAGCGCATCATCACCTCGGCGCAGCAGGCGGACATTACCGTCGGCGACAGCCACGTGATTAACTTCTGCGCCAATAACTATCTGGGTCTGGCGAACCACCCGGAACTGATTGCCGCGGCGAAATCCGGCATGGACAGCCACGGTTTCGGGATGGCCTCGGTACGCTTCATCTGCGGCACCCAGGATACGCATAAGCAGCTGGAGAAGAAGCTGGCCGATTTCCTCGGTATGGAAGACGCGATCCTCTACTCCTCCTGTTTCGACGCCAACGGCGGCCTGTTTGAAACGCTGCTCGGCCCGGAAGACGCCATTATCTCCGACGCCCTGAACCATGCCTCGATCATCGACGGCGTGCGTCTGTGTAAAGCGAAGCGCTTCCGCTATGCCAACAACGATATGCAAGAGCTGGAGGCGCGTCTGAAAGAAGCTCGCGAGGCCGGCGCGCGTCACGTGCTGATCGCCACCGACGGCGTGTTCTCGATGGATGGCGTGATCGCCAACCTGCAAGGCGTTTGCGACCTGGCGGATAAATACGATGCGCTGGTGATGGTCGATGACTCCCACGCCGTCGGCTTCGTCGGCGAAAACGGCCGCGGCTCCCACGAATACTGCGATGTGATGGGGCGCGTCGACATCATCACCGGCACGCTGGGTAAAGCGCTGGGCGGCGCCTCCGGCGGCTACACCGCCGCGCGCAAAGAGGTGGTTGAGTGGCTGCGCCAGCGCTCCCGTCCGTATCTGTTCTCCAACTCTCTGGCGCCGGCCATCGTGGCCGCCTCCATCAAAGTGCTGGAGATGGTTGAAGAGGGGGCAGACCTGCGCGATCGCCTGTGGGCTAACGCGCGTCTGTTCCGCGAAAAAATGACCGCGGCAGGCTTCACGCTGGCCGGCGCCGACCACGCCATCATTCCGGTGATGCTGGGCGAGGCGGTGGTGGCGCAGAACTTTGCCCGCGAGCTGCAGAAAGAAGGGATCTATGTCACCGGCTTCTTCTATCCGGTGGTACCGAAAGGCCAGGCGCGTATTCGCACCCAGATGTCGGCGGCGCATACCCCTGAACAAATTGAGCGTGCGGTGGAAGCCTTTACCCGCATCGGCAAACAACTGGGCGTCATCGCCTAATAAGGGTATGAGATGAAAGCGTTATCCAAACTGAAAGCGGAAGAAGGCATCTGGATGACCGACGTACCGGAACCGGAAGTCGGCCATAACGATCTGCTGATTAAAATCCGCAAGACCGCCATTTGCGGGACCGACGTGCACATCTACAACTGGGATGAGTGGTCGCAGAAGACCATTCCGGTGCCGATGGTGGTCGGTCACGAATATGTCGGCGAAGTGGTGGGGATTGGTCAGGAAGTGCGCGGCTTTAAGATTGGCGACCGCGTCTCCGGCGAAGGGCATATCACCTGCGGCCACTGCCGTAACTGCCGAGCGGGCCGCACCCATCTGTGCCGCAACACCATCGGCGTGGGCGTCAACCGCCCGGGCTGCTTTGCTGAGTATCTGGTGATCCCGGCCTTTAACGCCTTTAAAATCCCCGACAATATCTCTGATGACCTGGCGTCTATCTTCGACCCGTTCGGCAACGCGGTGCACACCGCGCTCTCCTTCGATCTGGTCGGGGAAGACGTGCTGGTTTCAGGCGCCGGTCCGATCGGCGTGATGGCGGCGGCGGTAGCGAAACACGTCGGCGCGCGTAACGTGGTGATCACCGACGTCAACGAGTACCGTCTTGAGCTGGCGCGCAAAATGGGCGTTACCCGCGCGGTGAACGTGGCCAAAGAGAACCTTAATGACGTGATGGTCGAGCTGGGGATGACCGAAGGTTTCGATGTGGGTCTGGAGATGTCCGGCGCGCCGCCGGCGTTTCGCAGCTTGCTGGATACCATGAACCACGGCGGCCGTATCGCGATGCTGGGTATCCCGCCGTCGGATATGTCCATCGACTGGACCAAGGTCATCTTCAAAGGGCTGTTTATCAAAGGTATCTATGGTCGCGAAATGTTCGAAACCTGGTACAAGATGGCGGCGCTGATCCAGTCTGGTCTGGATCTCTCACCGATCATCACCCACCGCTTCGGCATTGATGACTTCCAGAAAGGTTTTGACGCGATGCGCTCCGGCCAGTCCGGTAAAGTGGTTTTGAGCTGGGACTAACCCCCCATGCTGGCGTAAAAATCAGCAAAAAAGGCGCCTGCGGGCGCCTTAATTTAGATTTGGATAACATTTTTAGCCTGCTTAATATTAAGCGCACAATTTCTACATCGATTTTACGGTTATTCGCTTATACAGTGTGTTTAGTCGCAGTTTAACTTTGTAACTATCATGCTTAAACTCTCCGTATGCTTACTGACCTGTAACTCTGCGCGCCTGCTGATGGAGGTACTGCCGCCTCTGCTGAAGGTTGCCGATGAATGTATCGTCGTCGACTCCGGCAGTACCGACGAAACCGTCGCTATTTGCCAGCAGTTTGGTCTCACCGTCCATCACCATGCCTATAAAGCCCACGGCGCGCAGATGAACTATGCCATCGGGCTGGCCAGCCATGACTGGGTGCTGTGCATGGACAGCGACGAAATTCTTGATAATGACGTGGTGACGGCCATTCAGGCGCTAAAAGCGGGGGAGGAGCCTGACCCGACCTGCGCCTGGCGTCTGCCGCGCTACTGGTTTGTGCTAGGCAAACAGGTACGGACTATCTACCCCATTTCCTCACCGGATTATCCGGTGCGCCTCTTTAACCGCCAGCAGGCGCGGTTTAACGATCGGCCGGTGGATGACCAGGTGGTCGGACACGCGAGCTCCGTCAGGCTGCCGGGCTTCGTTCGCCACGATACCTTTTATTCGCTGCATGAAGTGTTTAATAAGCTGAACAGCTATACCACCCGGCTGGTGAAGTACCAGCAGATCAAACCTTCGCTGACGCGGGGGATCGTCAGCGCCATTGGCGCTTTCTTTAAGTGGTATCTGTTTAGCGGAGCGTGGCGCTATGGCAAGGTCGGCGTGGTGACCGGCCTGTACGCGACGTTTTACAGCTTTCTGAAATATTTTAAGGCGTGGTACGCCCACGAAGATAACCAGGCGCCCGTCGCGCAAAAGCGAACGGACCCCTGAGTGGTCTAGTTGCCGGGATTGTCCCAGCCCTGCCATTTGAGGCGATAGTACTGGATCAGCGCGCTCTGGCTGATGCTATCGCTGAGGATAGTGAAGAAGCGGCTGGCGTTCACAGGCTCCAGCGGGCGCTTCGGTTTGCAAGACTTCACGCCATGGAACGGATTACGCGGCTTCTGCTGCGTTTGTTGCGCGGGCGGCTGGGCGTAGTTTGGCGTCGAGTTGTCGACCTGCGGCTCGTTGAGCAGGCTGCTCGGGCGCACCAGCGTGATATCCGGCGGCAGGTTATAGACCATCTGCTGCAGCACCCGCACCGTCGTCGGATGCGGATGGCCAATGGCTATCGCCGAACCGTTGCGCCGCGCCAGGGCGATGGCGCGATTGAACTGGTTGCGGATATCGGCTTCATTCTGCGTATCGTCGAGAAACACTTTGCGCTTAATCACCTTCACGCCGGTACCCTGCGCGGCGCGCATGGCCTGGGTGTTGCCGATGGTGACGCTGTCGAGAAAATAGAGATTGTAGCGCTCCAGGGCCTGCATCACCTTCTGCATGCCAAACAGGTTGGAGGTCATCGCGCTGCCCATATGGTTATTCAGCCCGACGGCGTAAGGGACTTTGCCGTAAGCCTCGCGAATAATGCGCTCGATCTCCTCGCTGCTCATTTCGGGACGCAGGGTGTCTTTTTCCAGCGGCTGTTTGCTGAGCGGCGCCATTGGCAGGTGGATGAGCACTTCATGGCCCTGATTATGCGCTTTAGTGGCCATTTCCCGGGCGTGCGGCGCGTTCGGCAGCACGGCGACGGAGATAGTTGCCGGCAGCGCCAGCACCTGATTCTCGGTCTGCGGGCGGTAGCCAAAATCGTCAATAACGATGGAGAGTTTGCCAGCGAACGCTGGCGCCGCCAGAGCCAGCGAACCGGCTACGGCAAGAGCAATTGCGCGAAATTGAAGCAAAACTTATCTTCCCAACCACGGCTGTGGATTGACCGCCTGACCCTGGCGGCGAATTTCGAAATAGAGCGACGGACGGCCCTGACCGCCGCTGCTGCCTACGAGCGCGATAGGCTGGCCGGCACGCACCTGGGTACCAACGCTGACCAGCGCGCTTTGGTTATAGCCATACAGGCTCATGTCGCCTTTGCCATGTTCGACCACCACCACCAGACCATAGCCCTGCAGCCAGTCGGCCAGAATGACCCGACCATCGGCAATGGCTCTGACTTCGGTGCCTTCAGACGCGGCGATAACCATCCCTTTCCAACGTAGTTCACCTTGCAGCTGTTCGCCATATCGATGAAGGAGCGGACCGCGAACCGGCCAGAACGCCTGACCGCGCGGCGAGCCCAGCCCGCCGGTGCGTGACATCAGCGAACGCTCACTTTCCGTTGGTTTATAGGTGGTGCCTTTGCGCGATGCTTCCTGCTGGCGGTCGCGCACCGCCTGCGCGTCGCGTGCTTCCCGATCGGCGCGGGCTTTGGCGGCAGCTTCCGCCTGGGCGATACGACCGCGTAGGCGCGATTCGTTAGCCCGTAATTCACTTAATTGTTGCTGACCCTGCTGAATGGAAGACTCCAGGCCGGAAAGGGTCTTTTTCCGTTCGTTACGCGCCTGCTCCAGCTTCGCCTGCTGGGCCTTTTGCTCGTAGACCAGCGTTTGCTGCTGGCTCTGTTTTTCTTCGAGCATCGACTTTTGCACCGCCATCTCTTCGCGCGTTTTCTTCAACTCCGCGATAGTCTCCTGGCGGGCCTGGTTGAAATAGCTGAAATAGACCTGCATCCGCTGATTGCGCTGGCCCTCTTCACCGCTGAGCACCATCTGGATGCCGGTATGCGGCCCCTGGCGGAAAGCGGCATCGAGCTGCGCGGCGAGGTTCCGCTCCTGAGACGCGCGCTGGCGCTCCAGCTTCGCGAGAGCGGCGTTCATCTCGTCAATCTGCTTATTGAGCTGGTTCAGGCTATCCTGGGTTTCGCGCAGTTTGCGGGCCGCGGCGGCGATCGCCTCTTCCTGCGCTTTGAGCTGGGCGAGCAGGCTTGCGCGCTGCTGCTGCTGTTGCTTAATCGCCCGCTGCCTGGCGGCGATGTCGGCCTGGATGGACTTTAGCTGATCGCGATCGTCGGCATGCGCAGATGACGCGCACAGCAATACGCCAGCGCTGAGCGCGCTGGCGTAAAGGACGGATCGAACTGCCGCTGCGATCCATGTAGTTGAATACATCGCCTTTCCCCTCATGGGGAAGGATTATTCCACGATGAACAGCGGCTTGCCAGTCATCTCTTGCGGGATTTCCATTCCCATCAGCGACAACATGGTCGGGGCGATGTCGGAAAGTTTGCCGCCGTTGACCGCTTTGACCGCTTTATTACCGACGTAGATCAGCGGAACCGGTAGATTGGTATGGGCGGTGTGCGCCTGGCCGGTGGCCGGGTCGCGCATCTGCTCGGCGTTGCCGTGGTCGGCGGTGATCAGCAGTTGGCCGCCAACGGATTCCACCGCCTGAGCCACCTGGTCGATGCAGCGATCCAGCGCTTCAACCGCTTTTACGGCTGCTTCCATCACCCCGGTATGGCCAACCATATCGCCGTTCGGGTAGTTACAGATGATGGTGTCGTATTTTCCGCCTTTGATGGCGGCGACCAGTTTCTCGGTCAGCTCGGCGGAGCTCATTTCCGGCTGCAGATCGTAGGTCGCCACTTTCGGCGAGTTAATCAGGATCCGCTCTTCGCCTTTAAACGGCTCTTCTACGCCGCCATTGAAGAAGAAGGTGACGTGAGCGTATTTTTCAGTTTCGGAGATGCGCAGCTGGGTTTTATCGTGCTTCGCCATCCACTCGCCGAAGGTATTGGCCAGCGAGGCGGGCGGATAGGCGCAGGCGACTTTGATGTCGGCGGCGTATTCGGTGAGCATCACGAAATCGAGATTAACCACTTTCTTACGCGCAAAGCCGTCGAAGTCGGCGTTGACGAAGGCGCGGGTGATTTCACGCGCGCGGTCGGCACGGAAGTTCATGAAGATCAGCGCGTCGCCGTCTTCCATCGCGGCATCGGCCTGGCCGGCGGCGCGGATAACGGTCGCTTTCACGAATTCGTCGTTTTCGTCACGGGCGTAGGCGGCCTGCAGACCTGCGACGGCGGTATCGGCCTGGAATTCGCCTTTGGCCAGGGTCAGCAGATCATAAGCTTGTTCCACGCGATCCCAGCGGTTGTCGCGGTCCATGGCGTAATAGCGGCCGATGAGCGACGCGATGCGACCTTTGCCCAGCGCGGCAAATTTGGCTTCGAATGTCGCCAGCGTTTTTTCCGCACTGCGCGGCGGCGTATCACGGCCGTCGAGGAAGGCGTGCAGGTAGATCTTCTCAGCGCCGCGCTCTGCCGCCAGCTCCACCATCGCCATGATGTGATCTTCGTGGCTGTGGACGCCGCCTGGCGACATCAGGCCCATGATATGTACTGCTTTGCCGGCGGCAACCGCTTTATCGACCGCGGCGGTCAGTACCGGGTTGGCGAAGAAGGTGCGTTCTTTAATTTCCACATCGAGACGGGTCAGGTCCTGATAGACGATACGACCGGCGCCCAGGTTGACGTGGCCTACTTCGGAGTTCCCCATCTGACGGTCCGGCAGGCCGACTTCGAGGCCGGATGCATCGATCAGGGTATGTGGACGTTTGGCCCACAGCGCGTCCATTACCGGCGTTTTAGCGCTATAAATGGCGTTATCCTGTTGGTCTTCGCGATAGCCGTAGCCATCCAGAATCACCAGTACCATAGGTTTTTTAGAAACCGACATTGCGACAACCTCATGCTCAAAGACAGAAATTTTGCGTAATTTTACTACAGCTGAATCGTTTAAATCCCCGTGAAAGATCAAAGAAAGGGAGCGGCCGGGCCGCGCCGGGTCAGCGAGAGCGGCTTTTTTTCGCCACCGCCCGCAGAAAATACATTACATCGCGCTCACTGGCTGTAATTGCCGCAAGGCACAGGTATACTCCTTTCCTGGTTTTTTTCTCACTTAGTCGGGAGTTGTAACCCCCCATGCAAGAAATTATGCAATTCATCGGCCGTCACCCGGTCCTGAGCATCGCGTGGATCGCGCTGCTGGGTGCGGTAGTGTTCACCACCTTCAAGGGGCTGATGTCGAAAGTTAAAGTCATCACCCGTGGTGAAGCGACGCGTCTTATCAATAAAGAAGATGCGGTGGTGGTCGACCTGCGTCAGCGTGACGATTTCCGTAAAGGCCATATTGCCGGCGCTATTAACCTGCTGCCCAGCGATATCAAAGCCAATAACGTCGGCGAGTTGGAAAAACACAAATCGCAACCCATTATTGTGGTAGACGGTTCCGGCATGCAGGCGCAAGAGCCCGCCAGCGCGCTGAACAAAGCCGGGTTTGAAAAAGTCTTTGTACTGAAAGAGGGCATTGCTGGCTGGAGCGGCGAAAACCTCCCTCTGGTACGCGGCAAATAACTTACCTCGCGTGGTGATGCCGCCGCGTTTTCTCCTTCATGCCTGACGTGAAGGGAACACAGGCTGCGGCGTAAAACCCTCAGGGTAACAACAGGAGTGAAGTCATGGCCAATATTGAGATCTACACCAAAGCGACCTGCCCGTTCTGCATCCGCGCGAAAGCGCTGCTGAACAGCAAAGGCGTAACGTTCCATGAGTTGCCGATCGATGGCGATGCCGCGAAGCGTGAGGAGATGATCCAGCGCAGCGGACGGACGACGGTTCCGCAGATTTTTATTGATGCGCAGCACATTGGCGGCTGTGACGACTTGTATGCGCTTGATTCACGTGGTGGACTTGATCCCCTCTTGCGCTAATTTTTGCGCGCTTTCCCTGGCGGAAGCGCGTATTTAAGGACAACACGAAAGGGTTTTACTATGTCAGAACAAAACAGCACCGAAATGACCTTCCAGATCCAGCGTATCTATACCAAAGATATCTCTTTTGAAGCGCCGAACGCGCCGCAAGTTTTCCAGAAAGACTGGCAGCCGGAAGTTAAACTTGATCTGGATACCGCCTCCACCCAGCTGGCTGAAGGCGTTTATGAAGTGGTGCTGCGTGTGACCGTGACCGCTGCGCTGGGCGAAGAAACCGCGTTCCTCTGTGAAGTACAGCAGGGCGGTATTTTCTCCATCGACGGCATCGAAGGCACCCAGATGGCGCACTGCCTCGGCGCATACTGCCCGAACATTCTGTTCCCGTACGCGCGCGAGTGCATCACCAGCCTGGTTTCCCGCGGTACCTTCCCGCAACTTAACCTTGCGCCAGTGAACTTCGACGCGCTGTTCATGAACTATCTGCAGCAGCAGGCTGGCGAAGGTGCTGAACAACATCAGGATGCCTGATGAACGCACTTAATGCTGCAATGACTGTGATCGGTGCCGGCTCTTACGGCACCGCTCTTGCCATCACCCTGGCAAGAAATGGCCACCACGTTGTGCTGTGGGGCCATGACCCGAAACATATCGCGACGCTGCAACACGATCGCTGCAACGCCGCGTTCCTTCCCGATGTGCCTTTCCCGGATACGCTGCATCTTGAGAGCGACCTGGCCACCGCGCTGGCCGCCAGCCGCGACATCCTTGTCGTGGTGCCGAGCCATGTATTCGGTCAGGTGTTACGCCAGATTAAACCGCTGATGCGTTCCGACGCGCGGCTGGTGTGGGCCACCAAAGGCCTGGAGGCCGAAACCGGCCGTCTGCTGCAGGACGTGGCGCGTGAAGCGCTGGGCGATGATATTCCGCTGGCGGTGATCTCGGGGCCAACCTTCGCCAAAGAGCTGGCCGCCGGCCTGCCGACGGCGATTTCGCTGGCGGCCACGGATCCGCAGTTTGCGGAGGACCTTCAGCGCCTACTGCACTGCGGCAAAAGCTTCCGCGTCTACATCAACCCGGACTTTATCGGCGTGCAGCTCGGCGGCGCGGTGAAAAACGTCATTGCCATCGGGGCAGGTATGTCGGATGGCATCGGCTTCGGCGCCAATGCGCGTACGGCGCTGATTACCCGTGGGCTGGTGGAAATGTCCCGCCTCGGCGCGGCGCTGGGCGCCGATCCGGAAACCTTTATGGGCATGGCCGGCCTCGGTGACCTGGTGCTCACCTGCACCGACAACCAGTCCCGTAACCGTCGCTTCGGCATGATGCTCGGCCAGGGTATGGACGTGCAGAGCGCCCAGGACAAGATTGGCCAGGTGGTTGAAGGCTACCGCAATACCAAGGAAGTTCGCGTTCTGGCACAGCGTTTAGGTGTCGAAATGCCAATAACCGAGGAAATTTATCAGGTATTGTATTGCGGAAAAATTGCGCGCGAGGCAGCATTGACCTTATTGGGTCGCGCCCGCAAGGACGAGCGCAGTAGCAATTAGCTTTCCTTTGTCACCTGAATGACCCTGCCAGCGCAGAACTGGCAGGTCATTACTATATCGCCTGGAGTATGCAATGCCGTGTGAAGAACTGGATATCGTCTGGAATAATATTAAAGCCGAAGCCCGGGCTTTGGCTGACTGTGAGCCGATGCTCGCCAGTTTTTACCACGCAACGCTACTCAAGCATGAAAATCTCGGCAGCGCGCTGAGCTATATGCTGGCCAACAAGCTGGCTTCCCCGATTATGCCGGCGATCGCCATTCGCGAAGTGGTGGAAGAGGCCTACGCCGCCGATCCGGAAATGATCGCCTCCGCCGCCTGCGATATTCAGGCGGTGCGCACGCGCGACCCGGCGGTGGATAAATACTCCACGCCGTTGCTCTATCTGAAGGGTTTCCATGCCCTGCAGGCCTATCGTATCGGCCACTGGCTGTGGACTCAGGGGCGACGCGCGCTGGCGATTTTCCTGCAAAATCAAGTCTCCGTCTCTTTCCAGGTGGATATCCACCCGGCGGCGAAAATCGGCCGCGGGATCATGCTCGACCATGCCACCGGCATTGTGGTCGGCGAAACGGCGGTGATTGAAGATGACGTCTCTATTCTGCAGTCGGTCACCCTCGGCGGGACCGGTAAAACCAGCGGCGACCGTCATCCGAAAATTCGCGAAGGCGTAATGATTGGCGCCGGGGCGAAGATCCTCGGCAATATTGAAGTCGGGCGTGGCGCGAAGATTGGCGCCGGTTCGGTGGTATTGCAGCCGGTTCCGCCGCACACCACCGCGGCGGGCGTACCGGCGCGTATCGTCGGCAAGCCGGAGAGCGACAAGCCGGCGATGGATATGGATCAGCATTTCAACGGCATCCACCACACCTTCGAGTACGGCGACGGGATTTGATGTATTGCCATTTGCCGCTGCTAAGCACAGAAATGTAGCCCGGATAAGGCGCAACGCGCCGTAATCCGGGAACCGCTCAGGTTAGCTGCGCAAGACCGCGCCAGGATACCCCAGCTGGCGCCAGGCTTCATACACCACCACCGACACCGCGTTTGACAGGTTCATACTGCGGCTGTCCGGCATCATCGGAATACGGATTTTCTGCTCCGGCGGCAGGGCATCGAGGATGCTGGCCGGCAGACCGCGGGTTTCCGGGCCAAACATCAAGAAATCGCCGTCCTGATAGCTCACTGCGCTGTGCGCAGGCGTGCCTTTGGTGGTCAGGGCGAACAGACGCTGCGGCTGCGCGCTGGCGACAAACGCCGCGTAATCCGCATAGCGCTGCACGGCAGTGAACTCGTGATAGTCCAGTCCGGCGCGTCTCAGGCGTTTATCGTCCCAGGTGAAGCCCATCGGCTCAATGATATGCAGACTGAAGCCCGTGTTGGCGCACAGGCGGATAATATTCCCGGTGTTCGGCGGGATCTCTGGTTCGAATAACACGATGTTCAGCATACTGCCCCCTTAATTGCGGGGGGCAGAATAGCAGATATTTGGCGAACCCTCACCCTGAGGGAGAGGGGCGGCGTAAGGGAAAACGTGGAGAATTACGCGGCGTTATTCTGCTTCAGCGCATCGAAGGTCTGCAGCGCTTCGGCGTTCTGCACCAGCGAATCACGGCTGATTTCACGGATACTTTTCGCCCCGGTGAGGGTCATCGCCACTTTCATCTCTTTCTCGATGAGGTTCAGCAGATTCGCCACGCCCTGCTTACCGTGGGTCGCCAGGGCGTACAGGTAAGCGCGGCCCAGTAGCACGCTGTCGGCGCCCAGAGCGATCATCCGTACCACGTCGAGCCCGTTACGGATGCCGCTGTCGGCGAGAATAGTGATGTCGCCTTTCACCGCGTCGGCAATTGCCGGCAGGGCGCGGGCCGAGGAGAGCACGCCATCGAGCTGGCGGCCGCCGTGGTTGGAGACGACAATGCCGTCAGCGCCGAAGCGCACCGCATCGCGGGCGTCCTCCGGATCGAGGATCCCTTTGATCACCATCGGACCGTCCCAGAAATCGCGGATCCACTCCAGGTCTTTCCATGAAATCGACGGATCGAAGTTATTCGCCAGCCAGCCAATGTAATCCTCAAGCCCGGTCGGTTTGCCGAGATAGGCGGAGATATTGCCCAGATCGTGCGGGCGACCGTTAAGGCCGACGTCCCACGCCCACTGCGGATGGGTGACGGCCTGCCAGTAGCGGCGCAGGGCGGCGTTCGGGCCGCTCATGCCAGAATGGGCGTCGCGGTAGCGGGCGCCGGGAGTCGGCATATCGACGGTAAAGACCAGCGTCGAGCAGCCCGCGGCTTTGGCGCGCTCCAGCGCATTGCGCATAAAGCCGCGGTCGCGCAGGACATACAGCTGGAACCACATCGGGCGCTTGATGGTCGGGGCGACCTCTTCGATCGGGCAGACGGAAACGGTAGAGAGGGTGAACGGAATGCCTTTGTCGTCCGCCGCGCCGGCGGCCTGCACTTCGCCGCGGCGGGCGTACATCCCGCACAGCCCGACCGGCGCCAACGCCGTCGGCATCGCCAGCTTCTCGTTGAATAACGTCGTTTCCAGACTCAGGTCCGACATATTGCGCAAAATACGCTGGCGCAAGGCTACATCGGAAAGGTCCTCGACGTTGCGGCGCAGGGTATGTTCGGCGTAGGCGCCGCCGTCAATATAGTGGAACAGAAACGGCGGCAGGATACGCTGTGCGGCGGCGCGATAGTCGCTGGCGGCGGAAATAATCATCACGAGTTCTCCCTGGAATTTTCATTGTGGTCACCGGGCAGGCGGGTAATTCGCGCCTGGCGGGCCTGGTCTTCATCAAAACGTTTGATGGTGGCGTGGACAAAGCCTAAGTGGCCCATCATCGCCTGGCGCGCCGCCTCGGCGTCGCCGGCGACAATCGCCTCCATGACGGCCTGGTGCTGTTCGGTCAGGCGGGCAAACACCGGCGGCACCTGATACATGCGCTGGCGGCTCTGCTTAACGGAGGAGTGCAGCAGGTCGAAAAAGCCGCGCATGGTTTGCAGGAGCACCACGTTATGCGAGGCTTCGGCGATCGCCAGGTGAAAGCGGACATCCGCCTGCGAGGCGATATCCGGGTCTTCACTCTGGGTCGCTTCAAAGCACAGACGAATTTTTTCTTTATCGGCGTCGGTGGCGCGCATCGCCGCGTGCCACGCGGTGCTGGCTTCGATGGCGTGGCGGGCTTCGAGGATATCGAAGCTGTAGTCCGGGTCATCGGCCAGCAGCGTCTTCAGCGGCTGGACGATGTTTTGCTCTGACCACGGCTCATGCTGAAAGCGGACGAAGGTGCCGCCGCCGCGACGGCTCAACAGCACCCCTTCATTGACCAGCATCGCCAGCGCTTCGCGCAGGGAATTGCGTGAGACGCCGAGCTGGGCGGCGAGCTGGCGCTCGGCGGGCAGTCGCATGCCCGCCTCCAGCTGTTGTTCTTCAATCAGCGCCCGGACGCGACGCGCCACGTCGTCGGCCAGGCGTTTAGGCATCACTATCACGGGATCATCCAGGTTAAAACGTAGGCCTGCAGCGTGGTGATCAGCCCCACCATGCAGGTGAAGATCAGGCTATGTTTGACGGTAAAGCGGAACAGATCCGACTCTTTGCCCACCAGGCCTACCGCGGCGCAGGCGATGGCGATCGACTGCGGGGAAATCATCTTGCCGGTAACGCCGCCGGTGGTATTAGCCGCGACCAGCAGAATATCGGAGACGCCAATCTGCTGCGCCGCCGTTGCCTGCAGCGCGGCGAACAGGGCGTTAGACGAGGTGTCCGAACCGGTCAGGAATACCCCCAGCCAGCCAAGGAACGGCGAGAAGAAGGTAAACGCGTGGCCGGTATGGGCCAGCGCCAGGGCCAGGGTCGACGACAGCCCGGAATAGTTAGAGATAAAGGCGAACGCCAGCACCATGCCGATAGAGTAGATCGGCAGCGCCAGATCCTTCAGCGTCCCGGCGAAGGTGGTCAGCGCATCTTTCGGCTTCATGCGCAGCCAGACGATGGACAGCAGGGCGGCGAACAGAATGGCGGTGCCGGTTGCCGACAGCCAGTCGAATTTATACACCGCGGCGTAGGGCGTCGCGGCGCTAACCACCGGCGGCATACGGGCAACCATTTTGTCGAGGAATGGTACCGAAATATTGATAACGAAGTCATACATCGCGCCGCCAGGAGCGAACAGCGCTTTGAATGGCGGCACGCTCCACAGGGTCACGGTGGCGGTCAGGAACAGGAACGGCGACCAGGCGCGGATCACTTGTCCCGCCGTGTAGCGTGTGCGGGCCAGCGTCATATCCACCTGCGAGGCGCCGAGATCGCCGAAGCGGAAGATGCGTACCGGCTGCCAGCGTTTGAGGAACAGGGTCAGACAGACCAGGGAGACCAGCGACGAGATGATATCCGGCAGCTCCGGGCCAAGGAAGTTCGAGCTGAGGTACTGGGCAATAGCGAACGAACCGCCTGCGACTATCACCGCCGGCCAGGTCTCTTTAATGCCGCGCCAGCCGTCCATAATCGCCATGATCCAGAACAGCACGATAATGGTCAGGAACGGCAGCTGGCGGCCCACCATCTGGCCGATGGCGAAGCTATCGATACCGGTCACCTGGCCGGCGACCAGAATCGGGATGCCCATCGCGCCGAAGGCCACCGGCGCGGTGTTGACGATCAGGCACAGGCCAGCCGCATACAGCGGGTTAAACCCGAGACCAACCAGCAGCGCGGCGGTAATCGCGACCGGTGCGCCGAAACCCGCCGCCCCTTCGAGAAAGGCGCCGAACGAGAAGCCGACGATCAGCATCTGCAGGCGCTGGTCCGGCGTAATCGACAGAATCGATGAGCGGATGATGTCGAACTGTCCGGTCTTCACCGAGATTTTATAGACGAAGACCGCGGCGATAATAATCCACGCGATAGGCCACAGGCCGTAGAAGAAGCCGTAGACCACCGAGGCTAAGGCGCGGTCCACCGGCATTTTATAGAACAGCAAGGCAACGACCAGCGCGATTGCGACGGTCCAGGTGGCAGCGATGTAGCCTTTCAGTTTGAGCTTAATCAGCGCAAAAAAGAAAAACAGAATCGGTAGCGATGCGATAAGACTGGATAGCCAGATATTACCGGCGGGATCGTAGTTTTGTTGCCAGAGATTCATGCAGGGTCTCCATCGGGCCGCCAGGAGAGGAGGGCTGAGTCTGCGCTCATTGCCGATCCCACCGAAAGTAAAATTGGCCCGGCCAATTAAGGGTATCAGGGTTGATGACAATGAATGGTTAATCAGATGTTACTCTTAAGCAACGTGTTTGTGATGGGTTTTGACGGATTTGTGAACTGCCAGGGGGTGGATGAAATTATTGGTTGGACCAATCGACCCGGCTGAAGGTAAAAATGTGGGGGGAGTGAAGACAGAATAGCCCTCTCCGTACGGAGAGGGCTGGGGATCAAAATTCGCTGCGGGCGAAACCGGTCATCTCTTTCAGACCCATTTCCCGGCCCAGGGCGGTCATCGGATGGACAACCACCAGGCCGCGAACGCTTTTCTTCAGCTTGCCCATATCGGCCTGCTCTTTTTTGGTAATCGCGCGGCGGAACGGCAGGCTCATCAGTTTCTGCGCCTCTTTGCTCAGCTTCTGGCTCTGGACGGAACGCAGACGTTCAATCTCCGTTTCCAGAGTGGCTTTTTCTTTTTCCAGTTCAGCATATTTATCGGCGGCTTCCACCAGCGACAGCTCGGCCTGCTGGTGGCGGATGGCGTCGAGACGATCGCTCAGACGCTTGATTTCATTCTTTTCGACTTCTTTCATGGTGATTTGATCTGTTAATAAAGGGGCTTCATTCGCCTATAGTATGTGCCGTGACCGCTATTGTTGATAGCTATTTATCAAAAATTCGCCGTTTGTCGCCCGCGGAATGCAATATCATTTATCGCTAATAATTTGAATTTTATTAATATTCCGCCTAATACCCGTTCTAATTTCATTTCTGTGAAGCCTGTCGGCAGATAAGCACGTTTTCCTTAACCCACGCTGGTGAATTGGCTAATGCTTAATCAGATTATTCCCAAAAGGAGGACGTGATGGCAAAGATCGGCGACGGCGTACCACGTTTAATCGACAAAGCGGTTGATTTTATGGCTTCCAGTCAGGCGTTTATGGAGTATTTGAAAAAGTCTCCGCGTCTGCAGCATGTACCGCGAGACATTCCTCAGGATAAGGAAGCGTTGTTCCTGCAGCGTCTGGAATATTATCGTCAGCTTTACCGGCCGACCTGCGACCAGACGGAACCGGAATCAGAGCGTTGATTTCTGAAAGGCTTTTTTTAAGCTGATTCGTGAAATCAGCTCAGTCAGGGACAGCACCATCGTTGAGCGCACCATCTGCTGGTAACGCAGTTTCTGCATTGCCAGCAGTTCGGCATCGCTGTCATCAAATTGCGGCGTTGGCGGCAGGGCGGCGACGCAGTGCAGCTCGCCGAACGGACCGATAATTTCGTCGTCGGTAAAGCTGTACTCATTGCCGTCGTGGTTAAGCTCTTCGCGCAGGGCCATCAGCAGCTCAGCGTCTTCATATTCGGCACGACTTATCACCCCAAGGCCATAAATCAGCTTCAGGCGTACAGAGAGATCGCCGAGCGGCCCGCTGCCCTCCAGCAAGGGCTCGACGGCGTATTTCACCGCGTAGTCGTCTTTACGGAACACCTGAAGCACCAGAATATTGACCGCTTCCGTTAACAGCTCGACGGTGGCGATCAGGAAGCTTCGTACGGTTTTGCCAGCATTCAGACGCTCAAGCACACGGTTTTCAAATGCTTGTGTTTCTTCCATCATTGCCTGCATATCTGACAGGAGTCGTAATGGGCGCGACGTTGGTCGCGCCAGGTTGTGCATCATTTTTCCGCGTTGTAGTCGTTAACGGCCTCCGCGACGACATCACTTGCGGCATCCAGGCCGGAAATCTGCGCCAGCGCGGCCTGCGGCCCCTTGTCGGCGATCAGTGCCGCCAGCTCCTGCGCCTGCGGATCGTCTTCGCTACGGAAATGCATCGCCGCCGCAATCCCTTTCACCAGGTTGCGGTGCGGCAGCCCGTATTCCAGTGTACCCAGCAGCGGCTTAATTAAACGGTCGCCAGCGCTCAGTTTGCGCAGCGGCTGACGGCCAACGCGCTCAACATCGTCTTTCAGGTACGGGTTCTCGAAACGGCCAAGTATTTTCTGGATATAAGCCGCGTGCTTCTGCGGGTCAAAGGCGTAACGTTTGATCAGCACCGCGCCGCTCTCTTCCATCGCGCCCTGCACGACGGCACGAATTTTCTCGTCGAGGATCGCGTCGCGAATCGTCTGATGGCCCGCCAGTTTTCCGAGGTAGGCGGTTATAGCATGCCCGGTGTTCAAGGTGAAGAGCTTGCGTTCGACAAATGCCATCAGGTTATCAGTTAATTCCATCCCCGGGATAGTCGGCAGCGCGCCCTTGAACTGAGTCTTATCGACAATCCATTCGCTAAAGGTTTCCACGGTGACTTCCAGCGGGTCATGAGTGGCGGAAGCCGATGGCGGCACAATACGGTCAACGGCAGAGTCGACAAAGCCGATATGCGCTTCCACCCACGCTTTATCTTCTTCCGCCAGCGCGTTAAACACGTGGCCTTTTAACTGCGTGGTGCCGCGCACCATATTTTCGCAGGCGATGATGTTCAGGGGGCGTTCGGTGCCCTGCGCTTTGCGCTGCGCCAGCCCTTTGGCGATCGCTGGCGCGATGCGCTCGAGCACGACGGGACCGACGGCGGTGGTGACCAGATCCACCTCAGCGATCAGGTCCACAACCTCATCGCCGATGCTGCTGACGGCATTGACGCCGGAGACGGTGTCCACCTGCTCATTCTCACCGACGACGTGAACCTGATAGCTATGACGGGCATTCAGGGCATCAAGTACGGTCTGATTGACATCGGCAAACGTCAGTTCGATGCCCGCGTCGGCCAGCAATTTACCGATAAAGCCACGTCCGATATTACCTGCGCCAAAATGTAATGCTTTCATAGTATTAACCTTCAATTAATGTTTTCACCTGAGAGGGCTGGGGTGAGGCCTTTCCCCTCACCCCAACCCTCTCCCAAAGGAGAGGGTTGGATAGCGCTGATTATTTATTTAACAGCGCCAGAACTTCGTCGACGCTGGTGGTTTTCGCCAGGCGCTCAATCACGGTTTCGTCATCCAGCGCGTTAGTCAGACTGGTGATAACCTGAATGTGCTCGTTATTACGAGCGGCGATGCCGATGACCAGACGCGCGACTTCATCTTCTTCTTCACCGAAGCGCACGCCTTCCGGGTACTGGCAGAAGACGACGCCGGTTTTCAGCACGCGGTCCTTCGCTTCGATGGTGCCGTGCGGTACCGCGATGGACTCGCCGAGATAGGTCGAGGTCAGTTTTTCGCGATCCAGCATCGCCTGCACATATTCCGGCTCGACGTAGCCGCCTTTCACCAGCTGCTCACCGGCGAAGCGAATGGCTTCTTCTTTGGTGGCTGCTTTGCGACCGAGGAAGATGTTATCCGCGCCCAGCTGGAACAGGTTGTTGTTAGTATCGTCAAAGCTGTCTTTCAGGCTATCGGTGACTTTGACTTCGTTGTCGATGTGGCGCTGGGCCGCGACCAGGCGCTCGGTCAGGCTGGTGTACAGACCGCTGTCGAGGAAGTTGGTCAGCGAAATATGCTGCGCCTGCGGCACCTGGCGCATGGCGCGCTCGGTAAGGTCGCGGTGGGTGATGACCAGGTCAACATCCGGCGGCAGGTTATTGATTGCGCTGTTGGTGACCGAGATGTTGCTCAGCCCGGCATCCTGCACTTTCTTGCGCAGTACCCCGGCGCCCATGGCGCTGGAACCCATCCCGGCGTCGCAGGCGACGATGATTTTACGCACATGGCTCAGGTCGTTGGTGACATTGCCGGCCGCCAGCGGGCTGGCGCCTTTGGATTCCGCTTTCATGTCATGCATACGACGCGTTGCGGCTTCGATATCGTCTTCTTCTTTGACTTTGCTGGTCTTGAGCAGAACCGCAGAGACCACGAAGGAGACCGCCATCGCTGCGATAATCGCGGCGATGTTAGCGAAGTAGGCGCCTTTCGGCGTCATCGCCAGTACCGCCAGAATGGAACCCGGGGAAGCCGGGGAAACCAGACCGCCATTGAGGATAGTCAGGGTGAAGACACCGGTCATCCCGCCGAGGATAACGGCCAGGATCAGGCGCGGGTTCATCAGCACGTACGGGAAGTAGATTTCATGGATACCACCCAGGAAGTGGATGATAGCCGCCCCGCCTGCAGACTGTTTTGCGCTGCCGCGGCCAAAGAACATGTACGCCAGCAGAACGCCCATCCCTGGACCCGGGTTAGCTTCAATCAGGAAGAAGATGGATTTACCCAGCTCGTGGGACTGCTGAATACCCAGCGGCGAGAAGATACCGTGGTTGATGGCGTTGTTAAGGAACAGGATTTTTGCCGGTTCGACGAAGATAGACGCCAGCGGCAGCATGTCGTGCGCCACCATAAAGTTAACGCCAGCCGCCAGAATTTTCGACAGAACTTCGACCGCCGGGCCAATGCCGAGGAAGGCCAGAATGGCGAGGATCATCCCGATGATGCCGGCGGAGAAGTTATTCACCAGCATTTCAAAACCGGATTTGATCTTACCGTCTACCCAGTTATCGAACTTCTTGATGCAGTAGCCGCCCAGCGGGCCGGCAATCATTGAGCCGAGGAACATCGGCATATCCGCGCCGACGATAACGCCCATGGTGGTGATCGCCCCGACCACGCCACCACGTTCGCCGCCGACTAATTTACCGCCGGTGTAACCGATCAGCAGCGGCAGCAGGTAGGTGATCATCGGACCGACCAGCTTCGCCAGCGTTTCGTTTGGCAACCACCCTGTCGGAATGAAAAGCGCGGTGATGATACCCCACGCGATAAACGCGCCGATATTCGGCATCACCATATTGCTGAGGAAACGACCAAAGCTTTGCACCTTGATCTTGATATCGGATGACATAAAACACCCCTTCTTCTGTTTTGCGTATAGCGCAGGCTTAAAGCCCGAGGTTTGTTGTTAATGTGGCGGCAGAGGTAGCCGGGCCCTGATTGATAGTGCGAAATCTGGCACTGAATCGTTTAGCTGTCCAGCCAGCGCCCTTTTGTGTGATACGGATCACATGAATATAGGGGGCAAAGCGCTTTTTGTAGTGATGCTGATCACATAATTCCTGTGTAAAAAAACAACACAGCGCCTTTTTAGCCGCTGATCTGCCTTTTTGTGTGATATTTGTCACAATTTTGTTTCGTGGTTTTGTTGTTTGTTTGTGATTTTGATCACAAAGAATTTCACGGTGGATTTTTGCCGCTGTGATCTCGGCCCGGTTTTGCGGCCAGGGCGAGATGGCTCTGTAACTAAGCAACCTTAACTGCCGAATAACTTTTTTACGCCGGATGGCAAAAATGAAAGGCGTGAATTATGCTCAAAATAGCGGCCCGAATGTCAGTGGGTCGTGAATAAAATTCATATAAATTATTAGCGTAAAGCCGAGGGAATTATGTTTCTCAATTATTTTGCGCTGGGCGTTCTGATCTTCGTTTTTCTGGTCATTTTTTATGGGATTATCATTATTCACGATATTCCTTATTTGATCGCCAAAAAACGCAACCACCCTCATTCCGATGCTATTCATGTCGCCGGATGGGTCAGTCTTTTTACTCTCCACGTAATATGGCCGTTTTTATGGATTTGGGCCACGTTGTACCAGCCTGAGCGCGGCTGGGGCATGCAGCATAAGGCGAATACGGCCCCTGACGAACCTGAAAAAGAGACCGATATACAACAGCTTCGCCAACGACTGAGCGACCTTGAACACCAGGTGGCGGCCATCCAGCGGCCGCAGTCCACCTCTGCGGCGGAGAAATAATCTATGGATCTGTTGATAATTTTGACCTACGTGGCCATCGCCTGGTCGATATTTAAAATCTTCAAAATACCGGTAAATAAATGGACGGTACCTACCGCGGCGCTGGGGGGTGTATTTATTGTTAGCGCGCTTATTTTATTAATGAACTATAACCACCCTTACACCTTTCTGGCGCAAAAGGCGGTGATATCTATTCCTATTACGCCGCAGGTTACCGGAGTGGTTAACAGCGTCACCGACAAAGCGAATCAGCGCGTCAAAAAGGGTGAGGTGCTTTTTACTATTGACCCGGCGCGCTATCAGGCGCGGGTCGACCGTCTGCAGGCCGACCTGGTGACGGCGCTGCACAGTATTAACACCCTCAAAGCGCAGCTCTCTGAAGCCCAGGCCAACACCACCCGCGTGTCGGCGGAACGCGATCGCTTATACAAGGACTATCAGCGCTACCTGAAAGGGAGCCAGGCGCGGGTGAACCCGTTCTCGGAAAGCGACATCGATAACGCCAGGCAGAATTACCTTGCCCAGGACGCGCTGGTCAAGGCGTCGGTGGCGGAGCAGGCGCAGATCCAGAGCCAGCTGGACAGCATGATCAACGGCGAGCAGTCGCAAGTGGCCAGCCTGCGCGCCCAGCTGGCGGAGGCGAAATATAATCTCGATCAGACCACCGTGCGGGCGCCAAGCGATGGGTATATCACCCAGGTGCTGATCCGTCCGGGGACCTATGCCGCCTCGCTGCCGCTGCGTCCGGCGATGGTGTTTATCCCCGAGCAAAAACGGCTGATCGTCGCCCAGTTTCGGCAAAATTCCCTGTTAAGGCTGGAGAAAGGCGACGACGCGGAAGCGGTGTTTAACGCCCTGCCCGGACAGGTATTCCACGGCAAACTGGTGAGCATTTTACCGGTGGTGCCGGGGGGAACCTATCAGGCGCAGGGGGCGTTGCAGTCGCTGACCGTGACGCCGGGCAGCGATGGCGTGCTGGCGACCATTGAGCTCGATCCGAATGCCGAAATCGATGCACTACCCGATGGCATCTATGCGCAGGTGGCGGTCTACTCCGACCATTTCGCCCACGTTTCGGTGATGCGTAAAGTGCTGCTGCGGATGACCAGCTGGATGCACTACCTCTATCTCGATCATTAATGCGATCGGCGGCAGGTTGAGCCGGACGCTCACCTGCCTTTTGTCCTGCCCTGAGCCATACTCATATCTTTGTTGGCGATAATTTGTTGGCGATAAGGAGCAGGCTATGAAACTGATCGGCAGCTACACCAGTCCCTTTGTGCGCAAAATATCGGTGATCCTGCTGGAAAAGCGCATCCCTTTTGAGTTTGTCAACGAATCCCCCTACAGCGAAAGCAACGGTGTGGCGCGCTATAACCCGCTGGGCAAGGTACCGGCGCTGGTGACGGACGACGGTGAGTGCTGGTTTGACTCCCCGGTCATCGCCCAGTATCTGGAGCTGCTGGGCGTGGCGCCGCCGATGATCCCCGCCGACCCCAGAGCCGCTCTCAGGATGCGCCAGCTAGAGGCGCTGGCGGATGGCGTGATGGAGGCCGCCCAGGCGCTGGTGCGTGAAAAGGCTCGCCCGGGCGCGCAACAGTCAGAGCAAGAACTGCTCCGCCAGCGGGAGAAAGTGGCTCGCGGTCTCGACAGGCTGGAAGCCTGCGCGGCAGACGGAACGCTGCGCGGCGACGAGGTTAATCTGGCGACCATTTCCACGGCCTGCGCCATTGCTTATCTGAACTTTCGTCGGGTAGCGCCCGGCTGGTGCGCCACCCGGCCGCAGCTGGTGAAGCTGGTGGATGCGTTGTTCCAGCGCGCCAGCTTTGCGCGCACTGAACCGCCGCGGACTTGACCCAGGCAGGTAACAGTTTGCGCAAGGAGGCGTTACAATCGCCGCTGATTGTTGACTCCCTCTCCCGTCGGGAGGGGGGAAAATAACTTACCGCCAGGCCCATTCATGACTACCGAAATTCGTGCGCTTTATACCCGGCTTCCGGCCATTGACCGCTTACTACGCGACCCCGCTTTTTCTCCCCTGCTGGCGCAGCACGGCCATTCGCAGGTGGTGGCGCAGCTGCGCCAGATGCTGGATGAGGCGCGGGAGCAAATCCGCCAGTATCAGACACTGCCGGACTGGAGCCATGACTGGCCGAGCGCCTGCGCGCAGCGGCTCACCGCCGGCCGGCAGAGCGCCCTGCGTCCGGTGTTTAATCTCACCGGTACGGTATTGCATACCAATCTGGGGCGCGCCATTCAGGCGGAGTCGGCTGTGGAGGCGGTCGCCAGCGCGATGCACGCGCCGGTGACGCTCGAATATGATCTCGACGACGCCGGGCGCGGCCATCGCGATCGCGCCATTGCCGATCTGCTGTGCCAGATCACCGGCGCGGAAGACGCCTGTATCGTGAACAACAACGCGGCGGCCGTTCTGCTGATGCTGGCGGCCACCGCCAGCGGTCGCGAAGTGGTGGTCTCTCGCGGCGAACTGGTGGAGATCGGCGGGGCATTTCGCATCCCCGACGTGATGCGCCAGGCGGGTTGCCAGCTGCACGAAGTAGGTACCACCAACCGCACCCATGCCAAAGATTATCGCCAGGCGGTGAATGACAATACCGCGCTGCTGATGAAGGTCCACACCAGCAACTACAGTATTGAGGGCTTTACCAAAGCCGTCGACGAAGCGGAGCTGGCGGCCATTGGCCGCGAACTGGATGTTCCGGTGGTAGCCGACCTGGGCAGCGGGTCGCTGGTGGATCTCAGTCAGTATGGCCTGCCAAAGGAGCCGATGCCGCAGGAGATGATCGCCGCCGGGGTGAGCCTGGTCAGTTTCTCCGGCGACAAGCTGCTCGGTGGCCCGCAGGCCGGGATTATCGTCGGCAAACGCGCGCTGATTGCCCAGCTGCAAAGCCACCCGCTGAAGCGGGCCCTGCGTGCCGATAAAATGACCCTCGCGGCGCTGGAGGCTACGCTGCACCTCTATCAGCACCCGGAGGCGCTGAGGGAGAAATTGCCGACGCTGCGCCTGCTCACCCGTCCGGCGGAGGAGATCCGCCGGCTGGCTGAACGCCTGCAGCCTGACCTGGCGGCACACTATGCTGATTTTGCCGTCAGCGTGGCAGCCTGCCAGTCGCAGATTGGCAGCGGCTCGTTACCCGTCGACCGCCTGCCCAGCGCGGCGTTGACCTTTACCCCGCATGACGGCCGCGGTAGCCGGCTGGAGGCGCTGGCGGCCCGCTGGCGCGCGCTGCCGTGTCCGGTGATTGGCCGCATTTATGACGGTCGGCTCTGGCTGGACCTGCGCTGTCTGGAAAATGAAACCCGCTTTATGGAGATGTTGTTACGATGATTATTGCCACCGCTGGACATGTTGACCACGGCAAAACGACGCTGCTGCAGGCGATAACCGGCGTGAATGCCGATCGTCTGCCGGAAGAGAAAGCGCGGGGAATGACGATCGATCTCGGCTATGCCTACTGGCCGCAGCCGGACGGGCGGGTGCTGGGATTTATTGACGTTCCCGGGCACGAAAAGTTTTTGTCCAACATGCTGGCGGGGGTGGGCGGTATTGACCATGCGCTGCTGGTGGTGGCCTGCGATGACGGGGTGATGGCGCAAACCCGCGAACACCTGGCGATCCTGCAGCTGACCGGAAAGCCGACGCTGACCGTGGCGCTGACCAAAACGGACCGCGTGGCGGCCGCCAGGGTGGCGGAGGTTCAGGCAGAGGTCGAGCAGACCCTGGGCGAGCTGGGCTTTGACGCCGTCGCTTTCTTTCCCACCGCGGCGGCGGAAAATATCGGTATTGCAGAACTGCGCAGCCATCTGCTGCAGCTTGCGGAGCGCCCCCGCCCGCAGCAGCAGCGGTTTCGCCTGGCGCTGGATCGCGCTTTTACCGTCAAAGGCGCGGGGCTGGTGGTCACCGGGACGGCGCTCTCCGGCGAAGTACGGGTCGGGGATACCCTATGGCTTACCGGCGTCAACACGCCGATGCGCGTCCGCGGCCTGCATGCCCAGAATCAAGCGGTTGAGCAGGCGCACGCCGGACAGCGCATTGCGCTGAACATTGTCGGCGATGCGCAAAAAGAGGCAGTGCACCGCGGCGACTGGCTGCTCTCCTCACCACCGCCGGAGCCAGCAGAACGGGTGATTGTCGAGTTGCAGTGCCATACGCCGCTCAGCCAGTGGCAGCCGCTGCATATTCACCATGCTGCCAGCCACATTACCGGCCGGGTGTCGCTTCTTGAGGGCAACCTGGCGGAGCTGGTGCTGGATACTCCGCTGTGGCTGGCGGATAACGACCGGCTGGTGCTCCGCGATATCTCTGCTCGCTTGACGCTGGCGGGCGCACGGGTGGTGACGCTGGATCCTCCGCGTCGCGGCAAACGTAAACCGGAATATCTGCAGTGGCTGCACGCCCTGGCAGCGGTCGGCGCTGACGATGCGCAGGCGCTGGAGTTACATCTGCAGCGGGATGCCGTCCGGCTTGAGCACTTCGCCTGGGCGCGGCAGCTCAGCGAAGCCGGAATGGCGGCCCTGATCCAGCGACCGGACTATCTGCAGGCCGGACAGCGCCTGCTTAGCGCGCCGCTTGCCGCCCGCTGGCAGCGAAAATTGCTGGATGCCCTTGCGCGCTACCATGAGCAGCATCGAGACGAGCCGGGCCCTGGCCGGGAGCGCCTGCGCCGCATCGCGCTGCCGATGGAAGATGAAGCGCTGGTGCTGCTGCTGATTGAGCAGATGCGCGAGAGCGGCTTAGTCCACAGCCATCACGGCTGGCTGCATTTGCCGGAGCATAAAGCCGGGTTTACCGACGAGCAGCAGGCGGTCTGGCAGAAGGTGGAGACTCTGTTCGGCGACGATCCGTGGTGGGTGCGCGATCTTGCGCGCGAAGTCCATGTTGAAGAGTCCCTGATGCGCGCGGTGCTGCGCCAGGCGGCGCAGCAGGGGATGATTACTGCGATCGTCAAGGATCGTTACTACCGCAACGATCGCATTGTGCAGTTCGCCCAGCGGGTGCGCGAGCTGGATCGGCTGCGCGGTTCAACCTGCGCGGCGGATTTCCGCGATACCTTAAACGTCGGGCGGAAGCTGGCGATCCAGATCCTGGAGTATTTCGATCGGATTGGCTTCACCCGCCGTCGCGGCAACGATCATATCCTGCGCGATAAGGCATTGTTCCGGTAATCATTAACGTCGGCTCCCCGGCGGACTTCGTGCCGGGGAGCTGGCGAAAAGAACTTGTTAAAACCACTACGTGAGACCGCCGAAGCAATTTCGCGTGAGCTGGGTTTCACGGTGCGTGAAGCGTCAGGCAAATGACCACATCCTGCCGGCCATCTGACAAAAAACAGCGCTGATTCCATTCAGGATCAAAGCGCGGGCAGGGGACATTCTGGCACCCTGCGGTTTTATCCCCAGGGAGCAGAGGATGAACCAGTTTCTTATTGCCAATGCCCAGCGGTGCATCGGCTGTCGTACCTGCGAAGTGGCCTGCGCGGTGGCGCACCAGCAGGCGCAGGATGTCGCCGCCCTGTCGACGAACCATTTCGCGCCGCGTATCCGGGTGGTGAAAAGCGGTGACATATCGACGGCGATGGCCTGTCGGCAGTGCGAGGATGCGCCCTGCGCCAGCGTTTGCCCACAGGGGGCGATTCAGCGCGACAATGACGTCTGGTGGGTCGACCAGCGGCGCTGCATCGGCTGCAAAAGCTGCATGGTGGCCTGCCCGTACGGCGCGATGACCGTTACGGTAATGAACCAGCAGGCGCAGGCGTTGAAATGCGATCTATGCCATCACCGCGCCGAAGGACCGGCCTGCGTGGCCGCCTGCCCGACGCAGGCGCTGCGGGTGATGGTTCCCGCGGAGCTGGAAGCGCTATGCGCGCAAAAACGCCAGCGGCTGGCGCTGGCGTGAATGGGGTCGCTGACGAACGTTACCCGCCCGCGGCGTCAGAGATTATGCTTCCTGTTCGCGCCAGGCAAATTCAACCTCTTCGGCGAGGATTTTCACTCCGGCTTCGATTTTTTGCGGGTCCGGTACATAGTTCATGCGCATACACTGGTGGGTGTGCGGCCACGGTTTATCCAGACCAGGGAAGAAGTAATCCCCCGGCACCATCAGCACGCCGCGCTTTTTCAGCCGCTGATACAGCAGCTCGGTGGAGATCGGCAGATCCTTAAACCACAGCCAGAGGAAGATTGCCCCCTCCGGTTTGTGAATAAAGCAGCGCTCCTCCGGCAGATAGCGGCGAATAATGGCGATGGTTTCCTGCACCCGCTGGTAATAGAAGGGCTTGATCACCGTCTCTGACAGGCGCAGCAGATCCTGTCGTTTAATCATTTCGCACATCATTGCCGGCCCGATGCCGCCAGGGGCGAGGCTAATAATGCCGTTCATGTTGCTGATGGCGGTGATGATTTTTTCGTTGGCGATGATAATCCCGCAGCGGCTGCCCGGCAGGCCCAGCTTGGACAGGCTCATACACAGCACGATGTTCGGATTCCACAGCGGTCGGGCGTCGCTAAAGATAATGCCCGGGAACGGTACACCGTAGGCGTTATCAATCACCAGCGGGACCCCGTGCTGATTCGCCAGCGCATCCAGTTTGATCAGCTCTTCATCAGTGATGACGTTGCCGGTCGGGTTGGTGGGGCGCGAGACGCAGATCATCCCGGTCTCTTCCGTCACCTGCAGATGCTCAAAATCAACATGGTACTTAAACTGGCCTTCCGGCAGCAGTTCGATGTTCGGCCGGGTGGCAACGAACAGATCCTCTTCCAGACCGGCATCGGCGTAGCCGATATATTCCGGCGTCAGTGGGAACAGTACCTTACGGGTGGTGCCATCTGCCCGACGGCCTGCAAACAGATTAAATAAGTAGAAAAATGCGCTCTGACTGCCGTTTGTTAGCGCAATATTCTGTGGTTCGATCTCCCAGCCCAGCTCGTCGCGCAGCATGTTCGCCAGCAGAGCCAGCAGCTCGCTTTTGCCCTGTGGACCATCATAATTACAAAGCGCATCAAGGGCTTTGCCATTATCCAGCATGTCGGCCAGCAGCTGCTGGAAGTAGTCATTCATTTCCGGGATCTGAGCGGGGTTGCCGCCGCCCAGCATAATAGCGCCCGGCGTGCGCAGACCGTCATTAAGGTCTTCCATCAAGCGGGTGATGCCTGAATGACGGGTGAATTTGTCGCCGAAAAGGGAAAATGTCATCGCGAATAGTCTATCGGTGGTTCTGGAAAGTGGCTAACCATAACGCCAGCGCTGGCGTGGTGCAAATCGGCGGGAGGAGGCGGGTTTTTATCTTTATCCTGTATATTGCTATTTTGTTAGCATTTTGTTCTAAATGGTGGCTCCCCGCCAGGGCGGAGAGCCACCTGTGGATTACTGCTGCTGTCCGGCCCAGATGACCATCACTTTGTCTTCACCGCTCTCACGCACGAACCCGTAACCACGCGACATCGACAGCGTTGTCTGTTTGCCCATGCCGATTGCCGGATGGCGAGCGCGGAACTGGCCGATCTTCTGCCAGTGGGTAACGCTGCGGGCCGCCTTGCCGTTGACATCCTGCCAGTTCATCTCCGAGCGGGTACCCTGCAGCGGGTCCGAGCCGGTGGGGCCGAACGGGCGCGATGATTCGTCGCCATAGAAAATCTGCACGGCGCCAGGGGCCAGCAGCAGTAGCTCCGCCGCGGTGGTGCCGCCTTCACGGAACAGCCGCGTATCGTGCGAGGAGAGGTAGCTCAGGACGTTAAAGCTCTGCAGCTTGTCCGCCATTTGCTGCCAGGTGAGGTCAATATTGGCCATACAGGTCGCCGCTTTCGCCGCCTGGTCCTGGTAGTCGAAATTGATCATCGCATCAAAACCGTGGCGATAATAATCGCTCTGCATCACTCCATGTCCCCAGGCTTCGCCGGTCATCCAGAACGGCGCCGCATCCAGCGCTTTATCCGGATTGGCTTTCTTCCACTCCGCCAGCGCGGCGGTGGCCTGGGTTTTTAACTGCTGCCAGGCGTCCATCTCCACATGTTTGGCGGTATCGACGCGGAAGCCATCGATGCCGTAGTCACGTACCCACTGGCTCAGCCAGTGTGTCAGATAGTCGCGCGGCGTATAGCCCGGGATCGCTTTCGCTGCGGTGTCTGGTTTATGGTTATAGAAGTTCGGCAGGCCTGAGACCTCCTTCGATTCGGTTTTCAGGTCCGGCAGGAAGGCCAGCGACATGGTGAGATCGTCATAGCCCGGATTGTCGTAATCGCCGATATCGGTGCGGATCCACTTCTTACCCCACCATTTCTCCCACCCGGCTTTGTCGCTGAAGTTGATATAGTCGTTAAAGCTGTGCCAGGTCTGTCCCGCGCCCGGCTTCCAGTCCGTCCAGCGCTCGCCGAGAGTTTTTTTCAGCTCATCGCCTTGCAGATACAGGGAGCCGAACTGGAACTCCTGCATGTCGGCCAGGGTGGCGTAGCCGGCATGGTTCATCACCACGTCGAACAGAATACGTATTCCGCGCTTATGCGCTTCATCCACCAGTCGGCGGAGATCCGCTTCGGTCCCCATGTTGGCGTCCAGTTTCGACCAGTCCTGGGTGTAATAGCCGTGATAAGCGTAGTGAGGGAAATCGCCCTTCGTGCCGCCGCCGACCCAGCCGTGGATCTGCTCGAGCGGGGAGCTGATCCACAGGGCGTTAACTCCCATCTGCTGCAGATAATCCAGCTTGCTGGTTAATCCCTGCAGGTCGCCGCCGTGGAAGGTGCCGATCTCCTGCATGCCGTCTTTATGGCGACCATAGCTGTTGTCGTTGGCCGGGTTACCGTTTACGAAGCGATCGGTCAGGACGAAGTAGACGGTGGCATTGTGCCAGTCAAACGGCGCCGGGGCGGCGGTCTCGGCACGCTCGAGTAGCAGCAGGCCATTGCTGCCGAAGGCGGGCTGCAGGGTGATTTTGCCGCCGCTGACGGTCGCGACATTGCCGCTGTAGAAATCGCGGACCTTGCTGCCCTCGGCGAAGGTTTTGCTGACGTCGATGGTCAGCGGTTTTCCGTCCCACTTCGGACACTGGCGGATCTGCGGCGCCGCGGCGCTGGTCTCTTTTTCCTCCAGCGAAATTATCATCGTTGGCGTGCCGGAACGGGTATCCACCTCCAGGGTATACAGACCCTGGCGGAAGATGCGCCATTGCGGCGGTGTGCCGCGACAGGGCTCCATGGACAGCATCTGGTTGAGCTTAATGCCGCCGGAAGGCTGCCAGCACTGCTGGTCAAAATTTAGCTGCAGGGGACGTGTACCCTTCTCAACCACTTTCTGGCTGATGAATCGGCCGGTCCCTTCTTCGGTAAAAGCAGGAAAGTCGGTGGTAGTCCAGGCGGCAAAGGCCATCCCAGGCACGAATAACGTGGCAAGCGCAGCGAGTTTCATTGCGAGATCCTGTGAGCGGTTTTTATCTAGTGTGCCTTGTCGCCGCGCGGGTGAACTCCTCCTGACGCGCGTTTTACCAGGAGGATGAAAAGGGGTGAGTGACACCGCTCAAAAAATAGGCTAAAAATGAGACGAAGCTAGCATTTTCGCGCTGGCGATGCGCCGCAGAAACCGATTTCAGATGACAGCAATTCGGAATTGGACTATTTCTGTTGATGCCCTCAGTGCGTATTTTTGATACTATTAGCGATTCAGCTATCGTTTTTTTGTGAAAAACAAGGTGTTGGAATGCATATATCCGACCAGGAGACCTGATGATATCGAATCCCATACGACGATATGGGGCCGCCATACTTATGTTACTAACCTGCATCTTTTCAGGTAGTGTGTTGGCGACAACGCACACAGCGACAAAGAGTCATAAAGCCCCAACGGTAAAGAAGATAAGTAGTACTAAGGTAAGCAGTAAACAAGAGTATTCTCGCAATAGTGTAAAGAGCAGTTCACTTCCTGACTTGCGAAAATACCCTTCCGGAACACCAAGGAAAAAAGCGTTTCTCCGGACGGTCATGCCTTATATTACCAAGCAGAATCAGGCGATTACTGCGGATCGTAACTGGCTTATTTCCAAGCAGTACGATGCTCGCTGGTCACCGACTGAGAAGGCGCGCCTGAAGGATATCGCTTCCCGTTATAAGGTGAAGTGGTCAGGCAATACGCGTCATGTGCCCTGGAACGCGCTGCTTGAGCGTGTCGACATTATTCCGAACAGCATGGTGGCGACCATGGCGGCGGCGGAAAGTGGCTGGGGTACCTCCAGGCTGGCGCGCGAGAATAACAACCTGTTCGGCATGAAGTGCGGCGCCGGTCGCTGCCGCGGCGCGATGAAAGGTTACTCGCAGTTTGAGTCGGTAGAGCAGTCGGTGCAGGCTTACGTAACAAACCTGAACACCCACCCGGCCTATTCTTCTTTCCGCAAGTCGCGCCTGCAGCTGCGCAAGGCGGATCAGGAAGTAACCGCCAGCACCATGATCCATAAGCTGAAGGGGTATTCGACTAAAGGGTCGAGCTACAACAACTATCTCTTCGCGATGTATCAGGACAATCAGCGGCTCATCGCCGCCCATCTGTAATCCGGATGCCCGGCCTTGTCGCCGGGCATTTTTTTTACCCTACAGCATCACCTCGCTGTGCCGATCGCGGTACTCCTTCGGCGTCACGTCGTACTCCTTCTTAAACACCGAATAGAAATATTGCAGCGACGGATAGCCGCACATCTGCGAAATCTCATTGATCGACAGACTAGTGGACACCAGCAGGCTACGCGCCTTTTCCAGTTTTTCGCTGTGGATCACCGTGTGGATGGTCTCACCGACCTCCTCTTTGAAGCGTTTTTCCAGATTAGAGCGAGAGATGCCCACGGCGTCGAGCACCTGTTCCACCTTGATGCCTTTGCAGGCATTGTTGCGAATGTAATGCATCGCCTGTATCACGGAGGGATCGTTTAACGACCGGTAGTCGGTGGATCGTCGCTCAACGACGCGCATCGGCGGGATCAGCTGGCGCTGCAGCGGGAGGGCCTCGTTATTCAACAGCCGGTGGAGTAATTTTGCCGCCTGATAACCCATCTGGCGGGTGCCCTGGGCGACAGAGGAGAGGGCGACGCGAGAGAGATAGCGGGTTAGCTCCTCGTTATCGATGCCGATAACGCACAGTTTCTCTGGCACCGGGATATGCAGTAGCTCGCAGGCCTGCAGGACGTGGCGGGCACGGGCGTCGGTGACGGCGATGATGCCGGTTTGCGGCGGCAGGGTTTGCAGCCAGTCGGCGAGCCGGTTTTGCGCGTGCTGCCAGTTCTCCGGCGCTGTCTCCAGCCCCTGGTAGACCACGCCGCGATACTTCTCCTTCGCGACCAGCTGGCAGAAGGCATACTCGCGCTCTACCGCCCAGCGTTTACCGCTGGAGGCGGGGAGTCCGTAAAACGCGAAGCGGTGCACCCCTTTTTCCTTCAAATGGAGAAAAGCGCTTTCCACCAGCGCGGCGTTGTCGGTGGCGATATAGTGGACCGGCGGGTACTGCTCTGGCTGATGATAAGATCCGCCGACGCCGACGATGGGCACGTGGACATCGGCCAGCAGCTTTTCGATTTCGGGATCGTCATAGTCGGCGATAACGCCATCGCCCAACCACTCTTTGATGTTTTCGATGCGTGCCCGAAAGTCCTCTTCAATAAAGATATCCCATTCCAACTGGGAGGCCTGCAGATACTCGCCGACACCTTCAACTACCTGGCGGTCATAAGCTTTGTTGGCGTTAAATAACAGCGTAATACGGTGACGCTTTTCAAACATAGATAATGTTCCTGCTCTAACCCCGGTCATACCCCTTCATTCAAGATGTTGCCGATGGCCTGACTTACCACTCATCCCGGCCACGTACGCCGGTACGCGGCCGGGGGCGCCGTCTGCAACCCGAATGATGTTGGGTATACACTACCGGCTAATGCCCGAGATATTTCAAGCGCCTTATGGCGAAGTTTGGCGGTAGCGCAAAGAATTCAGACATTCTTCAGAGAGTCTCTGCTTATGCGCGCCGCTTGGTGGCAGAGTCCATCCACACCGCCAGCAGCAAAATGGCGCCTTTAACGATATATTGCCAGAAGGTGGCGACGTCCATCATGCTCATGCCGTTATCCAGGGCCGACATAATAAACGCCCCCATTACCGCCCCGGCGACGCTGCCGATGCCGCCCGCCAGGCTGGTGCCGCCGATGACGCAGGCGGCGATGGCGTCCAGTTCGGCGATATTGCCCGCCGAAGGCGACCCCGCGCCGAGCCGTGAGCTGAGGATTAGCCCGGCAATGGCGACCATCAGGCCGTTAATGGCAAACACCGCCAGCTTGGTACGCTCGACGTTAATCCCGGACAGACGGGCCGCCTCCAGGTTGCCGCCGATGGCGTAGATGCGGCGACCAAAGGCGGTGCGGGTGGCCATAAACAGGCCCGCCAGCAGCAGGGCGGCGAGGATCAGCACCGGGGTCGGTACGCCGCGATAGTCATTGAGCAGCCAGATTGCGCCCAGCACAATCACCGCGGTAATGGCCTGGCGGCCGACGGCGGCGGTGGAGGACGAGGTCGCCAGACCTAACGCCTGCCGGCGCATCCGCCCGCGCCACTGCCAGACGATAAACACCGCCATGCCGACAACGCCGATGCCGAAGCCGATGCCGTCTGGCAGGTAGCTTTGGCCGATCTGCGACATCGCCGGGCTGGTGGGCGAGACGGTGGTCCCGTTGGTGATGCCGATCAGAATGCCGCGAAACGCCAGCATCCCGGCGAGGGTGACGATAAACGAGGGCACCTTGCGATAGGCTACCCACCATCCGTTCCACGCGCCGAGCAGCAGGCCCATCACCAGCGTCACCAGAATGGTGAGCGGCAGCGGCCAGCCGAGCCAGACGTCAAAGATCGCCGCAGCGCCGCCCAGCAGCCCCATCATCGAGCCAACGGAGAGGTCGATTTCTGCCGAAATAATCACAAACACCATGCCGACGGCGAGGATGCCGGTGATGGCCGTCTGCCGCAGCAGGTTGGAGATATTGCGTGCGCTCAGGTAGGCGCCATCGGTAACCCAGGTGAAAAACAGCATAATGACGACGATGGCGGCGATCATCACGAAGACCTGGAGATTCAGCCCCTTCAGCGCCGGCAGGGCCGCGGGGGCGGTTGGGGTGAGTTTGATTTCAGACGACGTGTTCTTCGACATGGCGTTCGCTCCTCAGCGCGGCTTCCATCACCTGTTCCTGGGTCAGATGTTGATTAACCAAATTGGCTTTTAGTCTGCCTTCGTGCATGACCAGCACCCGATCGCTGAGACCGAGCACCTCGGGCAGTTCGGATGAAATGACAATGACCGCGATGCCCTGCTGCACCAGCTGGTTAATCAGTTTATAAATTTCATACTTCGCCCCGATATCGATGCCACGGGTGGGTTCGTCGAGGATCAGAATGCGCGGATTGAGCAGCAGACAGCGCGCCAGAATCGCCTTTTGCTGGTTGCCGCCGCTCAGACGGCCAATCGCCAGCTCCGGCGAGGAGGTTTTAATTTTCAAACGCTGAATGGACTGCTGGATGCAGTGCTGCTCGGCGGCGTCGTCCAGGCTGCTCATTGCGCCGGTGAACTGGTTGAGCGCCGCGAGGGTAATGTTTTTGCCCACCGCCATCACCGGCACGATGCCGTCTTTTTTGCGGTCTTCCGGCACCATGGCGATGCCGTGGGCAATGGCCTGCTGGCAGTTAGAGATGCTCACCGGCTGGCCATCAATAAAGATCTCCCCTTGCCAGCGCCCCGGCCAGACGCCGAACAGGCACTGTACCGCCTCGGTACGTCCGGCGCCGACCAGCCCGGCGATGCCGAGGATTTCTCCGCGACGCAGGGAAAATGAGACGTCATTGACCCGTTTAATATGGCGGTTTACCGGGTGCCAGGCGGTTAAATGTTCAACCCGCAGGATCTCCTCGCCGTGGGCGTGCGGCTCGCTGGGATAGAGCGCGGTGAGCTCGCGGCCGACCATCATGGTGATGATATCGTCTTCGCTCATGCCGCTGGCATCGCGGGTGCCGATGTGCTGGCCGTCGCGGATCACGCAGATCGTATCGGAGATCGCTTTGACCTCATTGAGCTTATGCGAGATATAGATGCAGGCGATATCGTGGTTTTGCAGATCGCGAACGATCGCCAGCAGCGTCGCGGTTTCTTGTTCGGTTAAGGAGGCGGTCGGTTCGTCGAGGATCAGCAGGCGAACCTGTTTATTCAGCGCCTTGGCGATCTCCACCAACTGCTGCTGACCAAGGCCGAGGTCGCCGACGCGGGTATCGGGCGAAATGGGCAGATTGACCTGCGCCAACAGTTTCTGACAGCGCAGCGTCATGGTTTCATAATCCAGCAGACCATGGCGGGATATCTCGGCGCCGAGGAAAATATTCTCCAGCACGGTGAGATGTTTCACCAGCGCCAGCTCCTGATGAATAATGGCGATGCCTTTGCGTTCGGTATCGCGAATATGGTTTGCCTGCAGCGTTTCGCCGGCAAAAATAATCTCGCCCTCATAGCTTCCGTGCGGATAGATACCGCACAGCACCTTCATCAGCGTCGATTTCCCCGACCCATTTTCACCGCATAACGAGACCACCTCGCCTGCGTTCAGGCGCAGGCTGACGTTATCCACGGCTTTAACAGCGCCGAAGGTTTTGGTGATGTTCTTCATTTCGAGTAGCCAGGTCATAAAGACTCCGCAACAGTGATATCCGGCGGGATGAAAATGACGCCCCGCAGCGGGGCGTCAGCCATTACAGTTCACTCTTTTTATGGAAACCGTCTTTAATCACCGTGGCGTCGATATTCTCTTTATTCACCTCAATTGGCGTTAACAGGCGCGAAGGGACGTCTTTTAAGCCGTTATTCAGCGTGGTATCGGCCTTCGGCTGCTTATCGTTACCCAGCTCAACGGCGATTTCAGCGGCGTTGGTGGCCAGGGTGGTTATCGGTTTATAGACGGTCATCGTCTGGGTACCGGAAATAATGCGCTTCACGCCCGCCAGGTCAGCATCCTGACCGGAGATCGCCACTTTGCCGGCCAGCCCCTGGGCGGTTAAGGCCTGGATGGCGCCGCCGGCGGTGGCGTCATTGGAGGCGACCACGGCATCGATCTTGTTATTATTCGCCGTTAGCGCGTTTTCCATTATTTTCAGCGCGTTCTCCGGCAGCCAGCCGTCAACCCACTGATCGCCGACAATCTTAATTTTGCCATCATCGACATACGGCTTGAGAACCTTCATCTGTCCGGCGCGGAACAGTTTAGCGTTATTATCCACCGGCGAACCGCCCATCAGGAAATAATTACCCTGCGGCACTTTGTCGACCAGACTTTGCGCCTGCATTTCACCAACTTTTTCATTATCGAAAGATATATAGAAATCAATGTCGGCATTATTAATCATACGGTCATAGGCCAGGACTTTAATACCTTCCTGCTTGGCTTCTTTAATAACGTTACTGAGTACCTGGCCGTTATAAGGAATAATGACTAACACATCGACGCCGCGGTTGATCATGTTTTCAATTTGCGACATCTGCGTTTCTTCATTGCCATTAGCGGACTGGACAAAAACTTTGGCGCCTAAGGATTCCGCTTTATTGACGAAAATATCACGGTCTTTCTGCCAGCGCTCCAGACGCAGATCGTCGATGGCCATGCCAATCTTCACTTCTTTCGCCATCCCCGCCATGCTGGCGAGCAGGAGGGAGCTGGCGCAAAGCGTAAGGCAAAGGTTCTTTATCTTCATAATAACGATACCTTTTTTGTAAGGGTAGGTAAGACGAACGGAAAATAATGTTTGATACATGAGGTTGCGGATACGTTACAGATTCTTAACGCGGAAAGCAGGGCTGGCAATTACCGGTTCTTATTTTGCCGTTATGAAATTTCGTTTAATGTGCAAATTATGACGGCGATCGTATTTTATTCATGCACGCTCTTATTATTGCACTGGACTGTCTCTGACAGAGCGGCGCAACGGCGACTGGATATTATTTTTGCGAGCTGGCGCACGTTTGTGGATTCTCTCAATGGCGGTGTGAAATAACGTAATTGAGGAAAATGAAAGCGAAATTCTATATTGGCTTAAACCCGTCATACTTCAAGTTGTAGGTGGGTTGGTGACATTCGTTGCTCCGCCCCCGGTTACCGGGGACTCGCGCTCCTGCCGCCTTCCTGCAACTCGAATTATTTAGGGTATCTGATTGGTTATTCGCCGCATCTCTGAATATGGAGTTCTCTATGCAGACCTATTTCGATCAACTGGATCGCGTTCGTTACGAAGGCCCGAAATCCACTAACCCGCTGGCTTTCCGTCATTACAACCCGGATGAACTGGTGCTGGGCAAACGGATGGAAGATCATCTGCGTTTTGCGGCCTGTTACTGGCACACCTTCTGCTGGAATGGCGCCGATATGTTTGGCGTGGGCTCCTTTGATCGTCCCTGGCAGCAGCCTGGCGACGCCCTGGAGATGGCCAAACGCAAAGCCGATGTGGCGTTCGAATTCTTCCATAAACTCAACGTGCCTTACTACTGCTTCCACGACGTTGACGTCTCGCCGGAAGGCGCTTCGCTCAAGGAGTACAGCAATAACTTCGCCCGGATGGTCGAGGTGCTGGCTGAGAAACAGCAGCAGAGCGGCGTGAAGCTTCTGTGGGGGACCGCAAACTGCTTTACCAACCCGCGCTACGGCGCCGGCGCGGCCACCAACCCGGATCCGGAAGTATTTAGCTGGGCGGCCACCCAGGTGGTCACCGCCATGAATGCCACCCATCAACTGGGCGGTGAAAACTATGTGCTGTGGGGCGGTCGCGAGGGCTATGAAACCCTGCTGAATACCGACCTGCGTCAGGAGCGTGAGCAGATTGGCCGCTTTATGCAGCTGGTGGTGGAGCATAAGCATAAAATCGGCTTTAAAGGCACGCTGCTGATTGAGCCCAAACCGCAGGAGCCGACCAAGCATCAGTATGACTATGATGCCTCTACCGTTTACGGCTTCCTCAAA
This sequence comes from Klebsiella sp. AqSCr, assembly GCF_008452795.1. Lineage (NCBI taxonomy): Bacteria > Pseudomonadati > Pseudomonadota > Gammaproteobacteria > Enterobacterales > Enterobacteriaceae > Klebsiella > Klebsiella sp. AqSCr. Next base: position 2,858,259 of record NZ_MJDM01000005.1, on the reverse strand, counting down.
CAGTTTGGTCTGGAAAAAGAGATTAAACTGAATATTGAAGCTAACCACGCGACGCTCGCTGGTCATTCGTTCCATCATGAGATTGCGACGGCCATCGCGCTGGGGCTGTTCGGCTCCGTTGACGCCAACCGCGGCGATCCGCAGCTGGGCTGGGATACCGACCAGTTCCCGAACAGCGTCGAAGAGAACGCGCTGGTGATGTATGAAATCCTCAAAGCGGGCGGCTTCACCACCGGCGGCCTCAACTTTGATGCGAAAGTGCGCCGGCAGAGCACCGACAAATACGATCTGTTCTATGGTCATATTGGCGCGATGGATACCATGGCGCTGTCGCTGAAGGTCGCGGCGCGGATGATCGAGGACGGCGAACTGGATAAGCGCGTGGCCAGACGCTACGCTGGCTGGAACGGTGAGCTGGGGCAGCAGATCCTTAACGGGCAGATGACCCTGAGCGATATTGCCCAGTATGCCGCTCAGCATCAGCTGGCGCCGCAGCATCGCAGCGGCCAGCAGGAACAACTGGAAAACCTGGTCAACCATTATCTGTTTGACAAGTAATCATGCGGCGGCGCCCGGGGTGACCGGCGCCGCAACCAGGATGCTCTGTTCGCGCCACGCTCAGCCGTGGCGCGCGTTTAAGGAGAGGGAGTATGTATATCGGCATCGATCTGGGGACGTCGGGCGTCAAAGCCATCCTGCTCAATGAGCAGGGTGAGGTAGTGGCATCGCATACCGAAAAACTCACCGTCTCGCGTCCGCATCCGCTGTGGTCGGAGCAAGATCCCGAACAGTGGTGGCTGGCGACGGACACGGCGATGAAAGCCCTGGGCGCGCAGCATAGCCTGCGCGACGTGAAGGCGCTGGGCATTGCCGGGCAGATGCACGGCGCCACCCTACTGGATAAATCGTTACAGGTGCTGCGTCCGGCCATTTTATGGAATGACGGCCGCTGCGCCGAAGAGTGCCAGCTGCTGGAAGACAAAGTCAGCGCTTCCCGGCAGATCACCGGCAACCTGATGATGCCGGGCTTTACGGCGCCGAAGCTCTTATGGGTACAGCGCCACGAGGCGGCAGTGTTCAGCCAGGTCGATAAAGTGCTGCTGCCCAAGGATTATCTGCGCCTGCGCATGACCGGCGAGCTCGCCAGCGATATGTCTGACGCCGCCGGCACGATGTGGCTGGACGTCGCCCGGCGCGACTGGAGCGACGAGATGCTCGCCGCCTGCGATCTCAGTCGGGATGCGATGCCGGCGCTGTTCGAAGGCAGCGACGTCACCGGGCAACTGCGACCTGAGGTGGCGCAGGCGTGGAATATGCCGCCGGCGCTTGTGGTGGGCGGCGGGGGCGACAACGCCGCGGGCGCGGTCGGGGTCGGCATGGCCGATGCCGGTCAGGCGATGCTGTCGCTGGGTACCTCAGGCGTCTACTTCGCCGTCAGTGAAGGGTTCCTTAGCAAACCCGAAAGCGCGGTGCACAGCTTCTGCCATGCCCTGCCGGGCCGCTGGCATTTGATGTCGGTGATGCTCAGCGCGGCCTCCTGTCTGGACTGGGCGGCAAAATTAACCGGTCTCGCCAGCGTGCCGGCGCTGATCGCGGCGGCGCAGACGGCGGATGAAAGCGCCGGTCCGGTGTGGTTCCTGCCCTATCTGTCTGGCGAACGCACGCCGCACAACAACCCGCAGGCTAAGGGCGTCTTTTTTGGCCTGACGCATCAGCATGGGCCGGCAGAGCTGGCGCGGGCGGTGCTGGAAGGGGTGGGCTATGCGCTGGCGGATGGTATGGACGTGGTGCACGCCTGCGGCATCAAGCCGCAGAGCATCACGCTTATCGGCGGCGGGGCGCGCAGCGCTTACTGGCGGCAAATGCTGGCGGATATCAGCGGCCTGCAGCTCGATTACCGTACCGGGGGCGATGTCGGCCCGGCGCTGGGGGCGGCCAGGCTGGCGCAGCTGGCGGTTCACAACGAGGCAGACCGCCCCGGGCTGCTGAAGCCGCTGCCGCTTGAACAAGCCCATCGCCCGGACGATCGCCGTGTGGCCCACTATGCGCCGCAGCGGGAAACCTTCCGCCAGATTTATCAGCAACTGAAACCGCTGATGTCTTAGCCTCAGTCCGTCCGGCAGCGCCGGGCGGATTCCCTTCCTGAATGTCCCGGCTACATCCATCCATAAATGCGTATTTATTTATTCCGAAATCTCCGCTTTGTCGTACGTAATCTGAGGCATCGCCGAGGGAGTCGGTCATAATCAGCCCCTGTCGACCAGGGAGGTGAGATGATCACAAAACGCAATATTGCCAGGGGGATGATGGCGGCAGGATCGCTGGTTTATCTGCTCGGTATCTGGCGAACCTGCCCGTTGTTTAGCGGTAAAGGCTATTTTCTTGGCGTACTGGTGATGGGGATGTTTGCTGTTCTCGCCCATCAGCGCGCCAGTCAGTGGCAGGAACAGGACGACGGTTTTATTGCCTTATGCCGGCTGGTGCTGCTGCTATCGGTCGGCCTGCTGCTGGTCGGCGCCTGGTATGTACCGGCAGACTGGCATGAAAAAGCCGTCTATATCGCGGCATGGTTTGTCTGCTTATATGGCGCATCGGCAACCCCCGAACGGACCCGCATCGCCCGCGCGATGCAAAAAACGGAATAAGCGCCGCCCCGAGGCGCGTAAAAGGTAAAAAGTGATGGAAAACAAGCACGCGACGTATTCTCCTGCGTTTCATTTGATCTCCTGGATTGCCCTGATCGGCGGCATCGTCACCTATCTGGTGGGGCTGTGGAATGCCGATATGCAGTTGAATGAGAAAGGCTATTATTTTGCCGTCCTGGTACTGGGGCTGTTTGCCGCGGCATCTTATCAAAAGACGGTGCGCGATAAGTATGAAGCCATTCCGACCACCGCGCTGTACTACACCACCTGTCTGGTGGTCTTCGTTATCGCTGTAGGTCTGCTGGTTATCGGACTGTGGAATGCCACTCTGCTGCTCAGCGAGAAAGGGTTCTATGGGCTGGCGTATTTTTTGAGCCTGTTTGGCGCTGTTGCGGTACAGAAAAACGTGCGTGATGTCTGGGACCCGACGCGCTTACGGGAACCTCTCAGCGTGACGGAAGAGGGGCCTGAGACGTAAGTCGGGCCCCTCCGGGCGGCGGACCGTTAGCTGACCAGCCGGCGGCTATCAATCCGCTGCACCAGGCCTGACAGCAGCAGGCTGCCGAGCAGGGCGGCGCTAAATATCCACACAATATCCAGCAGCGGCCAGCGGGATAGCTCCAGATGGCTGGCGCGCAGCGCATGCACTATCAGGGCATGAAAGCCGTAGATCCCCAGCGAATGTCGCGCAATGCAGGCGATACCGGGCAGGGGACGCGCGTTAAGCCAGTTTTTGGCCAGCGTCAGCAGGGTGACCGCGCAAACAAACACCGCCGGTCCGCAGTAGAGATACCAGGTGTCGCCGAAGTCTCCGCGCCAGCGCAGCTCATGCAGCGTGCCGCGGGAAATGACCCACACGGCGGCGATGAACAGCGCGGCGCAGAGCGGTGTTAGCCATTTTTTATCGGTGTCCAGGGTGCCAATGGCTCTGCCCAGCACGCCGTAGAGCACGTAGTAGAAGGTGTCGCCGTTGATATAAAGGTTGACTGGCAGCCACTCAATCCCGGCGGCTTTAACGCTGACCATATTGGGGTTGGCCAGAATGCCGAGGATCGCCATCAGCGCCAGCAGCATTGTGCTACTGGTGGACTTAACCTGAATCAGCGGCGAGAGCAGGTAGATGACGGCGATAGCAAAGAAAAACCACAGGTGGTAGAAGACAGGCTTCTGCAGCAAATTCTTTAACGACAGCTCGACGTTGATATGGGTAAACAGCGTGATATACAGCAGAGATAGCGCGCTATAGAACGCAATGCACAGGCCAATCCGCCAGAAATGGCGCGGCTGGGCGCTGCGTTCCCCAAAAAAGAGGTAGCCCGAGATCATAAAAAACAGCGGCACGCTGACGCGGGAGGCGGAATTGAGCAGATTGGCGATATCCCATTGCAGCAGGGTAATCGCATGGGGGTGAGTGATATACCAGCTGGTGCTGTGGATCATCACCACCATCATGCAGGCGATGCCGCGCAGGTTGGTGATCCAGTGTATCTTTTCTTGCATCAGTCCCTCAATGTCTGCTGGAGAAATAAGATATGACCTGCCCGGTTTCCCGGTGTCGCAATAGATTAGTCTGAGTTTTCGGTCACAGACTTGTCGCAATTTCATGATATTCGCAAAATACCTGTAATACTGAATCTTTAAGATAACAACTTGCTAACAAGGCGGTGGAGGAGAACGTGGTGAAAGGTGTTGTTTCCGTCATGCTGGTGCTGCTCCTCGCGGGCTGCAGCGAGACCGTCTCCCCGCCGACGCAAAAAGCGCAGCGCGCTCGTATTACGCCGCAAACCACGCTCAATATGGCGCAGCTTTGCAAGGATCAGGCGGCTATCCGCTATAACACGCAAACGCAGCTCGTTGACGTGAACCACTTTGAACAATTCCAGGCGAGCTATGAGCTTTCTGGCCGTACCGGCAAGAATGAGCGTTTCATCTGTTCCTTTGACCCGGACGGCCAGTTTATGCATCTTTCGATGCGCTGAATCGACCCCGCCTGGCGTAAATTTCGTCCGTTTTCCTGAAACAACGCCGTTTCGTACTGTATATCTCGCAGCCAGCGGGTATACTGACTCCTTCCTTTAAATCCACACGTATCCAGCACGAAATCATATGCAAAAGTTTGATACCAGGACCTTCCAGGGCCTGATCCTGACCTTACAGGATTACTGGGCTCGTCAGGGCTGCACCATTGTTCAACCACTGGACATGGAAGTCGGCGCCGGCACCTCTCACCCGATGACCTGCCTGCGCGCGTTAGGACCGGAGCCGATGGCGACCGCCTACGTGCAGCCTTCCCGTCGTCCAACCGATGGCCGCTATGGCGAAAACCCGAACCGTTTACAGCACTACTATCAGTTCCAGGTGGTGATTAAACCCTCTCCGGACAACATCCAGGAGCTGTACCTCGGGTCGCTGAAAGAGCTGGGTATGGACCCGACTATCCACGACATTCGCTTTGTCGAAGACAACTGGGAAAACCCGACGCTGGGCGCCTGGGGTCTGGGCTGGGAAGTGTGGCTCAACGGCATGGAAGTGACGCAGTTCACCTACTTCCAGCAGGTCGGCGGCCTCGAGTGTAAGCCGGTGACCGGCGAGATCACCTACGGTCTGGAGCGTCTGGCGATGTACATCCAGGGTGTGGACAGCGTCTATGACCTGGTCTGGAGCGATGGCCCGCTGGGGAAAACCACCTACGGCGACGTGTTCCACCAGAACGAAGTGGAGCAGTCCACCTATAACTTCGAATATGCCGACGTCGACTTCCTGTTCACCTGCTTCGAACAGTATGAGAAAGAGGCCCAGCAGCTGCTGGCGCTGGAGACCCCGCTGCCGCTGCCGGCCTACGAGCGTATTCTGAAAGCGGCTCACAGCTTCAACCTGCTGGATGCGCGTAAAGCCATCTCCGTCACCGAGCGTCAGCGCTATATCCTGCGCATTCGCACCCTGACTAAAGCAGTGGCGGAAGCGTACTACGCTTCCCGTGAAGCGCTCGGCTTCCCGATGTGCAACAAGAATAAATAAGAGGCGGCCATGTCTGAGAATACTTTTCTGGTGGAAATCGGCACTGAAGAGCTGCCACCAAAAGCGCTGCGCAGCCTGGCGGAATCTTTTGCTGCGAATGTGACCGCGGAGCTGGATAACGCTGGCCTTGCGCACGGTAAAGTGGAATGGTTTGCCGCCCCGCGTCGTCTGGCGCTGAAGGTGGCCAACCTGGCGGCGGCGCAAGCCGATCGCGAAGTGGAAAAACGCGGCCCGGCTATTGCCCAGGCGTTCGATGCCGAAGGCAAGCCAAGCAAAGCGGCCGAAGGCTGGGCGCGCGGCTGCGGTATCACCGTCGATCAGGCCGAACGTCTGACCACGGACAAAGGCGAGTGGTTGCTGTATCGCGCCCATGTGAAGGGTGAAAGCACCGAAGCGCTGCTGCCGAACATGATTGCCAGCTCGCTGGCGAAGCTACCGATCCCGAAACTGATGCGCTGGGGCGCGTCTGACGTCCACTTCGTGCGTCCGGTACACACGGTGACTTTGCTGCTGGGTGACAAAGTGATCCCGGCCACTATCCTCGGTATTCCGTCCGATCGCGTGATTCGCGGCCATCGCTTTATGGGCGAGCCGGAGTTCACCATCGACCATGCCGACCAGTACCCGCAGATCCTGCTGGAGCGCGGTAAAGTCATCGCCGATTACGAACAGCGTAAAGCCAAAATCAAAGCTGATGCGCAAGAGGCGGCGCGTAAGATTGGCGGTCAAGCCGATCTGAGCGAAAGCCTGCTGGAAGAGGTCACCTCGCTGGTGGAATGGCCGGTGGTGCTGACGGCGAAGTTCGAAGAAAAATTCCTCGCGGTGCCGTCTGAAGCGCTGGTTTACACCATGAAGGGCGACCAGAAGTACTTCCCGGTCTACGACAACGCCGGCAAACTGCTGCCGAACTTTATCTTCGTGGCCAACATCGAGTCCAAAGATCCGCAGCAGATCATCTCCGGTAACGAGAAGGTGGTCCGTCCGCGTCTGGCCGATGCCGAGTTCTTCTTCAATACCGACCGTAAAAAACGTCTGGAAGATAACCTGCCGCGTCTGGAAACCGTGCTGTTCCAGCAGCAGCTGGGCACCCTGCGCGACAAGACCGATCGCATCCAGGCGCTGGCGGGCTGGATTGCCGAACAGATTGGCGCTGACGTGAACCACGCAACCCGCGCGGGCCTGCTGTCCAAGTGCGACCTGATGACCAACATGGTCTTCGAGTTCACCGACACCCAGGGCGTGATGGGGATGCACTACGCGCGCCATGACGGCGAAGCGGAAGACGTGGCCGTGGCGCTGAACGAGCAGTATCAGCCGCGATTTGCTGGCGACGCGCTGCCGTCTAATCCGGTGGCCTGCGCGGTAGCGATTGCCGATAAGATGGACACCCTGGCGGGTATCTTTGGTATCGGTCAGCATCCGAAAGGCGATAAAGACCCGTTTGCGCTGCGTCGCGCCGCGCTGGGCGTGCTGCGTATCATCGTTGAGAAGAACCTGGATCTCGATCTGCAGACGCTGACCGAAGAAGCGGTTCGTCTGTACGGTGAGAAGCTGACCAACGCCAACGTGGTTGATGATGTGATCGACTTTATGCTGGGCCGCTTCCGTGCCTGGTATCAGGACGAAGGCTACGGCGTCGACACGATCCAGGCGGTACTGGCGCGTCGTCCAACCCGCCCGGCGGATTTCGATGCGCGTATGAAGGCGGTATCGCACTTCCGTACTCTGGAAGAGTCCTCCGCGCTGGCGGCGGCAAACAAACGTGTCTCCAACATCCTCGCGAAATCCGATGAGACGCTGAACGACATCGTTCACGCTTCGGTGCTGAAAGAAGCGGCGGAAATTAAGCTGGCGGGTAATCTGGTGGTGCTGCGCGACAAGCTGCAGCCGTATTTCGCCGCAGGCCGTTATCAGGATGCGCTGATTGAGCTGGCCGCGCTGCGCGAGCCGGTGGATGAGTTCTTCGAGAACGTGATGGTTAACGCTGAAGACAAAGATGTTCGCATCAACCGTCTGACGCTGCTGTCCAAACTGCGTGAACTGTTCCTGCAAGTGGCGGATATTTCTCTGCTGCAGTAAGCGTATCGGTAATAATAAAGACCTGCCTCAGGGCAGGTTTTTTTTTACGTGAAATATAAATAGGTGAACCGTTAATAATTCTGTCATTGATATCTTCATTATTTTCATTCATCGATGAGAAATGTTTTAGGAATATATAAACATAATTCCGAGAGGTATTTACGCTAGAATGGCGGCGGGTGCTTGAGACTGTGTGTCTCAGGTATTCAGCGGGAGACAGACAGAGAAAAGCCCCACCTGATAGTAATCAAAGTGAGGCTCCCCTATGCATGAACACCATAAGAGTAGCCTCTTACTTGTTGAAAATCAACACTGGAGGCGAGGAATGCCGCAAAAGTATCTGTTGTTTGGCTTAGTAGTGATTTGCTTCACTATTTTATTATTGACCTGGATGGTTCGTGATTCGCTATGTGAATTACAGCGCAGGCAGGGAAATATTGAGCTGGTGGCATTCTTAGCCTGTGATATTAAACAGTAAGAGCATCTGGTGGGGATCTATCCCCACCATGCTTGCGGTGTCAGACATTCTCAATGCACCCTTTCATTGTTCACCAAATAAATCATTTGCCTCCTGATATCAGGAGGCCTTTTTATTTTTACAAGATCGTTGAATAAAACAGGCTTGCAACGCATACCGGAGTGTGGCTATCCTATGTCCCGACGAATCCCTCGTCTCACCGGAGCGCGCCCCACAAATGAACAAACACGACTGATGAATTTCACGCCTTACCTCGCATACCTTGCGGGTAGGGGAGTATTGATTTCATTCAGGAGTGCTTATGGCTCATTGCGCCCACATCCCCGCTTTTGTTTTACATCAGGTCACCTGTCAGTTTGCGACGGGACAGACCCAGTTTGGTCCGCTCAGCGTCTCGCTGGAACCGTCCCTTTGCGGCCTGGTCGGCCGGAACGGCGTCGGCAAGACGCGTCTGCTGCGTCTGCTGGCGGGCCTTGATTCTCCTGCCGGCGGCCATATTGAGCGCGCCGCCGCCATTGCCTGGGTAGCGCAGCAGCCGACGCTCACGCCGGAGACCACCCTCGCTACGCTGCTGGGCTATGCGTCGGTTTTTGCCGCCTTGTCTCGCCTTGAACAGGGCCAAGGGCTGGCCGACGATTTCGATCTGTTAGATGGTCACTGGGATCTCACCGATCGCCTGAGTTTAGCGTTCCGTGAAGCCGATCTCCCGCCGTTCTCTGCCGATCGCCCCGCGTTTTCACTCAGCGGCGGCGAGCGGATGAAGGCTCTGCTGTGCGGCGCCTTCGTCTCGGGCGCCGATTATCTGCTGCTGGATGAGCCTACCAACCATCTGGACCGCCAGGGGCGGGAGTGGCTCTATCACCAACTGGAAAGCTGGCAGGGCGGGGCTCTGATCGCCAGCCACGACCGCGAGCTGCTGACGCGGATGCCGAGGATTATTGAGCTGACGCCGACAGCGCTGCGCAGCTACGGCGGCAACTATGATGAATATCAGCGCCAGCGTATGGCGGAGCAGCAGGCCGCGCGCGCGGCGCTGGAGCATGCCGTGACCGACCGACGGCGCACCCGCGCGCGAATGCAAAAGGAGCATGACGCCGCCCAGCGGCGCTCGGCTCAGACGCTGCGTACCGTTGATACGCTAAATATCGCCTCCTTCGAACGCGTGAAGTACAAAGGCGCGGCAAAAGAGCGCCCGGGAGCGCTGCGCCGTCAGCATCGTGAACAGAACAGCAGTCTGAATGCCGCCGTGCAGCAGGCGCGGGAGCGGATAGAAGACGACAATCCGGTGATGTTCACCCTGCCGGGTAGCGAAGTGGCCGCCGGCAAGCAGGTGCTGGTGGTGGAGTCATTACAGCTCGACCATGCGCCGGCTGCGCCGCTGAACTGGCGTATCGATGGTCCGATGCGCATCGCGCTAAAGGGGCCAAACGGCTGTGGCAAAACCACTTTGCTGAAAACGCTGTTGGGGCTGGAGCAGGCCGCGTCAGGCGATGTCCGGCTTTCGGTGAGCGCCGCTTACCTCGATCAACATCTGACGCAGCTGGATTTATCCCTGTCGGTAATGGCGCACCTGAGCCTGGAAGATACCCCGCTGGATGAGGGCCTCCTGCGCACCCGCCTGGCGCAGCTCCAGCTGGGCGCGGATAAGGTCACTCTGCCGCTGTCGGCGCTCAGCGGCGGCGAGCGCCTGAAAGCGGCGCTGGCGTGCGTGCTCTGGCGACGCGAGCCTGCCCAACTGCTTTTGTTGGATGAGCCGACCAACCATCTCGATTTAGCATCGACGCAGGCTATTGAAAGCGCGCTGGCGGCGTTTCCCGGCGCGATGCTGGTGGTGTCGCATGATGAGGCGTTTTTACAAGGTCTGAAGCTGACCCATAGTCTGGCGTGGCGGGAGACGGGCTGGCACTTTTCCCTGCTCTGAATGCCCGGTAGCCGCCATCTTATGCTGGCGGCTACTGGCGACAGATAAAAAAAATCCCCGCCATCAGGCAGGGATTCTCGATTCTTAGCGGCTTGAACTTACAGAGAAGTTACGTTGCCAGCTGCCGGGCCTTTAGCGCCGCTTTCGATGGTGAAGGATACTTTCTGACCTTCGTCCAGGGATTTGTAGCCATCGTTCTGGATAGCAGAGAAGTGTACGAACACGTCTTTAGAGCCATCGTCAGGAGTGATGAAGCCGAAGCCTTTGTCAGCGTTGAACCATTTTACGATACCAGTCATTTTACCGGACATAGTGAATTACCTTTAAAAAAATAAGTGAGCCTTGCGGCGTAGGGGTCTGGACTACAGATTTAAAGCGATAAAGGGAAAGTTCACTACGGGGGTATCTTTGGATAACCTTAGAAGGACTGCTCTATTCGACTGCTCTGTGGTCTGTACATCAAACCTGCGAGCATTAACGCACGTTCAGCACCTGATAGCAAACTTTTTTTTACGGTGCAGCGGCAAAAGCTCCCTTACTGGCCTTTGCCGCTGCGCGCGAGATTAATCGAGTAATTGTCGTGAAAGCTGTGGATTGGCCTGAATCAGGCGCATCAATTTCAGCTCGGTGGGAGACGGTCTGACCCGTCTCGACTCCCACTCTCTTACCATGGCGACGCTCACGCCCATGACGTTGGCAAAGTCGTCAATCTTAAGTCCAGTGCCTTTACGCAGCTGTTCAAATTCACTAAACACAGTGGACTTACGGTTTGAGGTAAGTTTCTGATTATCATCCTTAAAAACGATGTGTTCCAGGCTGCTCAGCAGTTCAAACACGGGATCTTTATATTCCATTGAGAACTCCTTTTATCACACAGCGGAAAAGATTTTTCTATAGCTCATTAAGAATAGTCAGAAAATGGCGCAAGGGATGGTAACGTCGGTGATTATTTGCCAACAGGCTATCGAATCTTCCCCGACAGCCAAACGGCAGCGTAGCCTAAAAGAATGATTATTAACGCGATGAGGTGGCTTCGAAAATTTTTGTAAACGGATAAGAAAAAAGCGGCAAAGCCGGCGCGGGGCGCCGGCTTATAGGGTTAGGCTTTCTGCAGGCTTCTCGCCTCATCTGTCGTCGCCGGCACGGATTTACTGACCCGGTACTTGATCAGCAGCGCAATGGCTGACAGGAACGCCGGGATGGCCAGCAGGGTGAAAATGGTCTCAAAGGAGAGCTGAGCCTGCATCAGGAAGGCGCCGCTGAACGCGCCGAGGATGCCGCCGAAGCGGCCGATACCCAGCATCCAGGCGACGCCGGTGGCGCGCCCCTGCGTCGGATAGAAGCCAGCCGCCAGCGCCGGCATCGACGACTGCGCGCCGTTCATAATGCTGCCGGCGATAAAGACCATCACTCCCATTAGCGCCAGGCTGCTGGTGGAGAACCCCACCAGGCAGACAAAAACGCCGGTCAGCAGCCAGCCGACGGCCACCACTTTATTGGGGTTAATCTTGTCCATCAGGGCGCCGAGGATCAGCACGCCAATCCCGCCGCCGAGCGGGAACAGGGCGGTGATAATTGAGGCCTGACTCATCGAGGCGCCGGTTTCACGGATGAGCAGCGGCAGCCAGCTGGTCAGCAGATAGAAAATCAGCAGACCCATAAAGTAGGTCAGGCACAGCATCACGGTACCCACCGCGTAGCGAGGAGAGAAAATGACGCCGATCGCGGATTTCTCTTTCACCTGGCCTGCTTCGCGTAGTACAAATTCCACTGCCTTCGGCAGCGGCGCGATATGGCGCAGGATAGCAGCAATGCGCTGCGCCGGGTGCTGCTTCACTACCAGATAGCGGACGGACTCTGGCAGCAGGAATATTAATGCCACCGCCAGCAGGAGGGGCATCACGCCGCCCAGCACCAGCACGCTCTGCCAGCCATAGTGCGGGATCATCCAGGCGGATAAAAAGCCGCCCAGCGAAGATCCCATCGGAAAGCCGACAAACATCAGGTTCACCAGCAGCGCCCGACGGCGCTCCGGCGCATATTCACTCATTAGCGTCGCGGCATTCGGCATCGCCGCGCCAAGGCCCAGACCGGTCAGGAAGCGCAGCAGCGTCAGCTGATTAAGGCTGGTGGCGAAGGCGGTGAGCAGGCTGAATCCGCCGAACACCACGATCGACATGATCAGCACTTTTTTGCGGCCGATGCGGTCAGCCAGCGGCCCTGCGGTTAAGGCGCCGACCGCCAGGCCCACCAGCGCGGCGCTCATCACCGGGCCGAGGGCCGATTTTTCCACGCCCCACTCTTGCACTAGGTCGGAGGCGATGAACCCGATAATTGCGGTATCGAACCCGTCCATCGCGACGGTGATAAAGCAGAGCGCAAGGATCATCCACTGGTAGCGGGTGAAGGGGTGCTCGTTGATAAAGGCCTGAATGTCGATGGTTGTCTTAGTCATACGGCTTTCCTGGCAGACTGAGCGAGGGACAGAGGTTTATTATTATCGTCGCCTTCGCGTCGTTGAGTTTGATTTGTGCGATAATCGAACATGTCGCCGTTAATCGCTCATTCATCAAATCATTGAAGTGCGAGGCAGGCAATCCAGACGCGTGCCAAAGCGTGCGATTATCGTCCGCTTTAAGGCGCAGTGCCGGGTTGTGGCTTTTTATTTATATTAATATCAATGGCTTATGAAGTTCTGGCCCACCTGATCTTAAGACCATATTTGTGATGCGCATAACAGACGTTCTACAGCGCGACGATGGCGTGCAAAATGGTGTTTTTCCCGCGTAAGATTAGCAGGAAAGGGTATCCTGCGAGGCCGAGCTGGACTATCCTTGTCAGCGTCTGGCACGTGTGTGCCGTTGTGCGCTTTTTTTGGCTGAAAGGAGTAAAAAAATGGCGACAGGAAAGTCCTGCTCTCGCTGGTTTGCGGCTATGGCGGCCTTATTGATGGTGGTTAGCCTGAGTGGGTGTTTTGATAAAGAGGGCGATCAGCGCAAAGCGTTTATCGACTTCCTGCAGAATACGGCGATGCGTAGCGGTGAACGTCTGCCGACGCTGACCGCCGATCAGAAAAAACAGTTTGGGCCTTTTGTCTCTGACTACGCGGTGATCTACGGTTACTCGCAGCAGGTGAGCCAGGCGATGGACGCTGGTCTGCGCCCGGTGGTGGACAGCGTCAATGCGATCCGCGTCCCGCAGGATTATATGACCCAGCGTGAGCCGCTGCGTCAGGCGAACGGCGCGCTGGGCGTGCTCAGCCAGCAGCTGCAGAATGCGAAAATGCAGGCCGATGCCGCGCATGGCGCGCTGAAGCAGGCTGACGATCTCAAGCCGGTCTTCGATCAGGTTTACGCCAAGGTGGTGACGGCGCCAGCCGACGCGCTGCAGCCGCTGATCCCGGCCGCGCAGATCTTTACCCAGCAGCTGGTTCAGGTTGGGGATTTTGTCGCTCAGCAGGGGACGCAGGTGAGCTTTGTCGCCAACGGCATTCAGTTCCCGACCTCCCAGCAGGCCAGCCAGTACAATGCGCTGATTGGGCCGCTGGCGGCGCAGCATCAGGCGTTTAATCAGGCATGGACGGCGGCGGTGAACGCCACCCGTTAATGCTTCATCTGGCTGACGTTGGCTGCGGCGAACGGGCAGGATGATGGACAGGATGCAAAAAGAACCCGGGGAGGGCGGTTGCCGCCATTACCCGGGTTTTTTTATGGCTTATTTTACCTGCGGATTGACGCAGTTTTTCTCTACGTTGCCGTTCAGGGCGTCGATCAGGTTGTCCACCGCACAGGCCGCCATGTTGTAGCGCGTCTCATGGGTGGCGGAGCCGATATGCGGCAGCGCGACGACGTTCGGCAGGCTCAGCAGCGGTGAGTCCTTGGCCAGCGGTTCGTGTTCGAACACATCGAGACCGGCAGCGTGGATCTCACCGTTCTGCAGGGCGGCGATCAGCGCCTGCTCGTCCACTACCGGGCCACGCCCGGCGTTAATGAAGATGGCGGAAGATTTCATTTTGGCAAACTGCGCCTGACCGAACAGATGGTGAGTCTCTTCGCTCAGGGGCAGGATCAGGCAGACAAAGTCAGCCTCCTGCAGCAGGGTATCGAGATCGCAATAGCGGGCATTGAAGCGTTCTTCCGCCTGCGGATGCTGGCGACGCGCGTTATACAGGATCGGCATGCCGAACCCGAAGTGGGCGCGCTGCGCCAGCGCCATACCGATGCGGCCCATGCCGACAATGCCTAAGGTTTTATGGTGAACATCCGTGCCGAACCAGTCCGGACCAATGCTCTTCGTCCATTCACCCGCTTTGACGCGCTCCGCCACTTCCACCACCCGGCGCGCGGTACTCAGCACCAGCGCCATGACCGTATCGGCGACGGTCTCGGTCAGCACGGTCGGGGTATGCATCAGCAGCACCCGGCGGGCGTTCAGCGCCTCGACGTCGAAGTTGTCATAGCCAACGGAAACGGTGGAGGTCGCACGCAGCTTCGGCATCTTCTCCAGCAGCGCGGCGTCAACCTTTTCGCTGGAGCCCAGCAGGCCTTCAGCCTGGGCGAAGGCCTCAGCGTGCTGCGAAACGGTCTCCGGCCGCAGGTTTTTCACCTGAGTGACGGAAAAGTGCTCCTCCAGACGCTGTAGCAGGTCGTCGGGAAGCGTTTTATAGAGAATGACAGACGGCTTCATGCGAATCTCCGTAGTATGAGTCGTTCAGGCGTGATGAGCGCCAAGTGGAAGGTTTTGATTATTAGCAGGCTTAACAATCAAAGTCAGCCATACTGAGGCGAAAAGCGCTACCCCCATAAAAATATAGGACGCTGCGGGGCTGCCGGTGGCGCCGTTCAGGTAGCCGACAAACCACGAGCCGCAGAAGGAGCCCAGGGCGCCCATGCTGTTGATCAGCGCCATGGCGCCCCCGGCGACGTTGCGCGGCAGCATTTCCGGAATAATGGCGAAGAAGGGGCCGTAAGGCGCATACATTGCCGCCCCGGCTACCACCAGCAGGGTGTAGGAGACCCAGAAGTGGTTGGCGCCGACCGCCCAGGAACCGATGAAGGCCAGTCCGCCAATCAGCAGCAGCGGCCAGACGAACAGCTTACGGTTTTGCAGTTTATCCGAGGCCCAGGAGACGACGATCATGGCGATGGTGGCCGCCAGGTACGGGACAGAAGAGAGCCAGCCCACTTCCACCATCCCCATATTTTCACCGCCGCTGCGGATAATCGACGGTAGCCACAGTACAAAGCCGTATACGCCGATACTCCAGGCAAAATACTGCGCGCAGAGTAGGATCACGTTGCGGGAGCGGAAGGCTTCGCCATAGTTACGCACCGCTTTGATGCCTTGCTGTTCACGATCCAGTTGCTCCTGCAGCGCCGCTTTTTCACTCTCCGCCAGCCAGGACACCTGCGACGGCTTATCTTTCACCAGCACCCACCAGCAGAAGGCCCAGATCACCGCCGGAACCCCTTCGATGATGAACATTTCCCGCCAGCCGAAGGCCTGAATCAGGTAGCCGGAGACTACCGACATCCACAGGACCGTCACCGGGTTACCGAGGATCAGGAAGGTGTTGGCGCGAGAGCGCTCTGATTTGGTGAACCAGTTGCTGATATAGATAAGCATCGCCGGCATCACCGCGGCTTCGACGACGCCGAGGATAAAGCGGATCGCCGCCAGCGCCGGGATATTATGCACAATACCGGTCAGGGAGGCGCAACCGCCCCACAGGATCAGGCAGATAAAGATCAGTTTGCGAACGCTGCGGCGCTCCGCATAGATAGCGCCGGGGATCTGGAAGAAGAAGTAGCCGAGGAAGAACAGCGCCCCCAGCAGGGAGGAGATCCCCTTGGTGATGCCCAGGTCTTCGGTAATGCCTGCCGCGGAGGCGAAGCTGAAGTTGGCGCGGTCGAGGTACGCCAGGCTATACGTGATAAACACGATAGGCATGATGTACCACCAGCGTTTCGTTGCATTTGTTGAGCTATTCATAGGCTTGCCTCTGTCAATGAGGAGACATACGTCCGTCGAAACGGACGCTGCTGTGCCGCGCTGCAGGTAGGGTACAGGACGGCTGTTATCGTTGCGTAGAAAAGTTACTCGCCCAGCGCGTCGCGAGTGGGCAGCCCCTCGCTGTCGCCCTGGACCTGAATCGCCAGCGAACCGATTTTATTGCCGCGGTTCACCGCCTGAAGCAGGGTTTTGCCTTCCAGCAGGGCGCTAATCACCCCGACGGCAAAGCCGTCGCCGGCACCGACGGTATCGACGACGTTATCGACTTTAATGGCATCGACCGTTCCCTGTTCGCCGCTGGCGCTCTTGAACCAGGCGCCGTCGCAGCCGGTTTTAATGACTACCGCCTTGACGCCGCGGGAGAGATAGAAATCGGCAATCCTTTCCGGGGTCTGCTGGCCGGTAAGAATCACGCCCTCTTTTAAGCCTGGCAAAACCCAGTCAGCCTGGAAGGCGAGACTGTTGAGTTTCTCCACCATCTCGGCTTCGCTTTTCCACAGCACCGGGCGCAGATTGGGGTCGAAAGAGAGGGTTTTTCCTTCGGCTTTCATTACCTTCGCCGCATGCTCCAGCAACGCGTAAGAGCTCTCAGAAAGGGCCGCCGCGACGCCGCTCAGGTGCAGATGGCGGGCGCTGGTGAAGTAGTCGGCGCGAAAATCGTCCGGCGAAAGATGGCTGGCTGCGGATCCTTTGCGGAAATACTCCACAATGGGATCGGTTCCATTTTCGACTTTCGATTTCATCTGGAAACCGGTAGCGAAGCGGTTGTCGATGGCCACAGCGTGGCTATCGATCCCCTCTTTCGCCAGCGATTGCAGTACGAAGCGGCCAAAGCTGTCGTTGCCGACGCGGCTCACCCAGCCGACTTTCAGGCCCAGGCGCGCCAGGCCGGTGGCGACGTTCAGCTCGGCGCCGGCGACACGTTTCATGAAATGCTCCACCTCGGCCAGATCCCCGGTTTCGGTGGCGACAAACATGGCCATAGCTTCGCCGATGGTGATGACATCTAAATTTTCCACGACTTAATCCTCGCGTAACAGGTTGACGTAGCGGCGGGTCACGGCCGTCAGGTCATGGCCAGTCAGCGGAAACTCGATTCCACGCGGCGCGTCGGCGGGAAGATTATCGAGCAGGGCCAGCCAGCGTTCGGCGGCCTGATCCGGCGGTACAGCGCGGAATTTCTCATGATGAGGCTCCGCCGCTTTAACATGAATATAGCTGACCGCCGGCGCAAGATGACGTGCCGCCTCTTCCGGCGAATCGCCAACCCACAGCCAGTTGCCCATATCAAATGTTAAGGTGATCGGCAGCTGATGGACCCGGCAGGCGGCTTTGAAGCGCTGCATCGGCGCCAGCTGGCCGCAGTCGGTCTGGTCATTCTCTACCACCAACGCCATACCGCTGTCGCTGAGGATATCGCGCAGCTCATCCAACTGCTGATTGTGGAGGAAATGGCCAAGGGAGAGCTTCAGCCACAGAGCGTTCAGAGTTTGCGCTTCCGAGAGCAGCGTCGGGAGATCCGGGTTAAGCTCGCCGTTGTCGGTGAACAGCGCCTGCGGCGCGGAGTAGCAGGCCAGCAGGCCGTGGCGCTCAATGGTGGCCGCCAGCGAGGGCAGAGCGTTGAGCTCTTCCGCGCTGCACAGCTCGCGGCGGATTTCGACGCCGTCCGCGCCGGCGTTGGCGATAAACGGCAGGACGGCGGCCTGCCCGCCTAAGGATTTAACATGGTCATTACCATACGCAGCGGTAACGACAATAATTTTTCTGGCCATCGCGCTTTTACTCCCGGCGTTTGTTGCTTAATCTCCTTAATACGCTAAATGGTATCGGTTCCATAAGAAAGGGCGAGATGTTTAATTTATGATCGGCATCACGAAGGATCGTTAACGGGAGGTTGATCCGCGGACGATAAGCTCGCCGGAAAATACCCGTTCGCGGATGGGGTCGTTAGTGCCGGCAATGCGCCGAATAACCTGTTCGACCGCCGCGTAGCCGATCTGCCACGTCGGCTGTTTGAGGGTGGTAATACCGACGCCGGCCAGCTCCGCCCACTCCAGTTCGTCGAAGCCCAGCAGGCCGATATCGCTCCCCCAGATCAGGCCGACGCGCTTTAGGGCGCGGGCTACCTGCAGCGTCAGCGCGCCGTTGGCGGAGATGACCGCTTTGCGCATCCCGCGGTGGCGGGCATGGAACTGACGCAGGACGTTGTCCAGCATCGCGCCGTCGTTAAGCTGCACCTCGGCGTTTTCGGCCACCACGCCGTGGTGGCGGGCAAGCGTGGCGCGAAAGGCGCTCAGGCGCTCGCGACGGGTATTCACCGAGCCCAGCGGTTCGCTGAGAAACAGGATGGCCTCGAATCCTTTTTCCACCAGATGTTCGGTGGCGGTGGTGGCGGCCTGGGCGTTATCAAGCCCGACCACATCGCAGGCGAAGTCGGGGATTTTACGGTCAATCAGCACCATCGGCAGGGCCGACTGCTGCAGGCGGTTCAGGCCATCCTCCCGCATACCGACTGCGTTGACCACGATACCTTCCACCTGGTAGCTGCGCAGCAGGTCCAGGTAGTGCAGCTCCTGATCGAGCTCGTTATTGGTATTACACACCAGCAGGGTGAAGCCCTTTTCCCGGCAGGCTGCTTCAATGCCGCTCATGACGTTGACCGAGTAGGGATTGGTGATATCGGCGATGATCAGGCCGATGAGGCGGGTTCGGCCGTGCTTGAGGCCGCGGGCCATCAGGCTGGGGCGGTAGTCGAGTTCGGCAATGGCTTTTTCAATACGTGATAACAGGTCGTCGGAAAGCAGATGCTTCTCGCCGTTAAGATAACGTGAAATGCTGGTTTTGCCGGTCTTTGCGGCTTTCGCCACATCGCTGATAGTTGCACGCGCCGCTTTCGCCATGGTGGCTTCCTTTGCTGAAAATCTGCCAACACCTTAGCGCGAAAAATAGCGATATCAAGCATTTTGCCCGGCAGAACGGCTGCCGGGCGATATGAAGATGCGCTTACTGCAGCGGGCTGAGGGTGATTTCCACGCGACGGTTCTGCGCTTTGCCTTCCGCCGTGCTGTTGCTGGCGATCGGGTTTGCCGGGCCCATGCCGGTGGTGCGAATGCGATTGGCCGCCACGCCCTGGGTGATGAGCGCGCTGGCGACGCTGTCCGCACGCTGTTGCGACAGACGCATATTCAGATCCTTGCTGCCGGTGCTGTCGGTATAGCCGACCACGTTAACGGCGGTTTTCTCATACTCTTTCAGCACCATGGCCACGCCGGTCAGGGTGTTGGCGCCGGCCGGCTTCAGGTTGGCGCTATTGCTGTCGAAGGTGACGTTATTCGGCATGTTCAGCACGATATTGTCGCCATTTCGCGTCACGCTGACCCCGGTTCCCTGCATTTTGTCGCGCAGCTTCGCTTCCTGCACGTCCATGTAGTAACCAATGCCGCCGCCGAGCGCCGCGCCGGCCGCTGCGCCAATCAGCGCGCCTTTGCCGCGGTCATGTTTGGAAGAGGAGAGCGCGCCGACGCCAGCGCCCACTAAGGAGCCAATACCTGCGCCAATACCGGATTTGCCTGCTTCACGTTCACCGGTATAGGGGTTGGTGGTGCAGCCAGAAATGGCCAGAGTGCCGCTGACCAGCGCCGCAATCATAAGTACGCGTTTTTTCATTTAATGTCCTTAATCCTTTTTATTCTTTGTCACAGCGAACGTGACGGTTGATTATGACGCGCGATTACGGAGAAAATTCCCCGGATACCATCTCTTTTTGTAAATAACATTGAACGGTTGCCCATCACGCCGTCATGACACCTGCATTCGCTGACCAGGAGCCGCCCTTGCCAACCTCATCTGCAACCAAAACCATCTTAACCGCCGCCCACTGGGGACCGATGCTGGTGGAAACGGACGGGGAAAACGTCCTCTCTTCCCGCGGCGCGCTGGCGACACCGTTTGCCAACTCGCTGCAAACGGCAGTGCGCGATCAGGTGCACAGCAAAACCCGTGTGCGCTATCCAATGGTGCGTAAAGGCTTCCTTGCTTCACCGGACAAGCCCCAGGGGGTCCGCGGTCAGGATGAATTCGTGCGGGTGAGCTGGGAGCAGGCGCTGGATCTGATCGATGCCCAGCATCGGCGGATCCGCGACAGCTACGGTCCGGCCTCCATTTTTGCCGGCTCCTACGGCTGGCGCTCTAACGGCGTATTGCATAAGGCGGCGACGCTGCTGCAGCGCTATATGAGCCTGGCGGGCGGCTATACCGGCCATCTTGGCGATTACTCCACCGGCGCGGCGCAGGCGATCATGCCTTACGTCGTTGGCGGCAATGAGGTGTATCAGCAGCAGACCAGTTGGCCGCTGGTGCTCGAGCACAGCGAAGTGGTGGTGCTGTGGAGCGCCAACCCGCTGAACACGCTGAAAATTGCCTGGAATGCCTCCGACGAGCAAGGGATCCCGTGGTTTGATCGGCTGCGCCAGAGCGGTAAGCGGCTGATCTGCATCGATCCGATGCGATCGGAAACCGTCGATTTCTTTGGCGATTCGATGGAGTGGATCGCGCCGCATATGGGCACCGACGTCGCGCTGATGCTGGGGATCGCCCATACGCTGGTGGAAAATGACTGGCAGGATGAGGCGTTTCTTACCCGCTGCACCAGCGGCTACGATATTTTTGCCCGCTATCTGACCGGCGAAAGCGACGGCGTAGCGAAAACCGCTGACTGGGCAGCAGCGATCTGCGGCGTTAAAGCAGATAAAATCCGCGAACTGGCGCAACTTTTCCACGAAAATACCACTATGCTGATGGCCGGCTGGGGCATGCAGCGTCAGCAGTATGGCGAGCAGAAACACTGGATGCTGGTCACTCTGGCCGCCATGCTGGGACAGATCGGCACCCCCGGTGGCGGATTTGGTCTTTCCTACCATTTTGCCAACGGCGGCAACCCGACCCGCCGCGCGGCGGTGCTGGGCTCGATGCAGGGGAGCGTGGCCGGAGGCGTGGACGCGGTGGAGAAGATCCCGGTCGCACGAATTGTCGAGGCGCTGGAGAATCCGGGGGCGGAGTATCAGCACAACGGCATGGCGCGGCGCTTTCCCGATATTCGCTTTATCTGGTGGGCCGGCGGCGCCAACTTTACTCATCATCAGGACACCAACCGACTGATTCAGGCGTGGCAGAAACCGGAGCTTATCGTCATTTCCGAATGCTTCTGGACCGCCGCCGCGCGCCATGCCGATATCGTCCTGCCGGCGACCACCTCGTTTGAGCGCAACGATCTGACCATGACCGGGGACTACAGTAACCAGCATCTGGTGCCGATGAAGCAGGTGGTTGCTCCGCGAGATGAAGCGCGCGACGATTTCGCGGTCTTTGCCGACCTCAGCGAACGCTGGGAGGCGGGTGGCCGCGAACGCTTCACCGAAGGGAAGAGTGATTTGCAGTGGCTGGAGACTTTCTATCAGATGGCCGCCCGGCGCGGCGCCCAGCAGCAGGTGACGCTGCCGCCATTTGCCGAATTCTGGCAGGCTAACCAGCTGATTGAGATGCCGGAGGAGCCGGAGAATGCCCGTTTTGCGCGTTTCGCCGCCTTCCGCGCCGATCCCCAGGCCAACCCGCTGAAAACGGCGAGCGGTAAAATAGAGATCCACTCGCCGACCATCGCCGCTTTTGGTTACGCCGACTGTCCGCCGCATCCGATGTGGCTGGAGCCCGACGAGTGGCATGGCAACGCAGAGGCGGGGCAGCTGCAGCTGCTGTCGGCCCATCCGGCCCACCGTCTGCACAGTCAACTGAACCACACCGCGCTGCGCGAGCGCTATGCCGTCGCCGGGCGCGAACCGGTGACTATTCATCCGCAGGATGCGCAGGCGCGCGGGATTGTCGATGGCGATTTGGTGCGGGTATGGAACGCCCGCGGTCAGGTGCTGGCCGGCGCCGTGGTGACGGAGGGGATCCGCCCGGGGGTGATTTGCCTGCATGAAGGAGCGTGGCCCGACCTGGATCCGCAGGTCGGCATCTGCAAAAACGGGGCGGTGAACGTCTTAACCAAAGATATTCCGACATCCCGGCTGGGCAACGGCTGTGCCGGGAACACCGCCCTGGCGTGGTTGGAGAAATATACCGGCCCGGCGCTGCCGCTTACGGCATTTGATCCGCCGGCCAACGCATAATCCACGTCGGGTGCTGAGTATCGTCCTGCCATGCGCAGTCTTCAATCCGGAAGCCCTGCGCATGGTAGAAACTCACCGCCGATTCGTTCTTCTGATAAACCTCAAGGCTCAGCCAGGCGTAGTGCTGTTTGACTTCATCCAGCAGCGCCCGGCCAATACCCTGGCGGGTGGCGCCCGGCGCGACAAACAGCGCGCCGACGAAACGGGAGTCCAGCACGCTGACAAAGCCTTTTAACTCGCCATCCTGCTCCCAGACCCAGGTGCTGGCGGCGGGAAGATAGACATCCCGTACTACCGCGACGCTGTCGCGCCAGTAGCTTTCGCTGATAAAAGGATGGGCATGAATCGTGCTGTCCAGCCACAGCGCCAGCAGCGGCGCGGTATCTTCAGTGTCCCACTTGCGGATCATCCTGACCTCCAGGGTGACAGAAGCAGCCGGTGACATGGTCGTTGACCAGCCCACAGGCCTGCATAAAGGAATAACAGATTGTCGAGCCGACAAACTTAAAGCCGCGTTTTTTCAATGCTTTCGACAGCGCATCGGAGGCCGGCGTCGTGGTGGGAATTTCCGCCAGCGTCGCAGCGCGGGTCACCTGTGGCGCATTGTCGACGAAGGACCAGACAAAATCAGTGAACGACTCGCCATTTTCTTCCATCGCCAGATAGGCGCGGGCGTTGCCGATAATGGCCTGGATTTTTCCCCGATGGCGAATGATGCCGGTATCCTGCAGGAGTCGCTCGATATCGTCATCACCCATCGCCGCCACGCGCACCGGATCGAACTGGTGAAAAGCCTGGCGGTAGTTCTGCCGTTTTTTTAACACCGTGATCCACGATAAACCGGCCTGCTGGCCCTCAAGGCAGATCATTTCAAACAGCTGGCGACCCTCTTTTTGCGCCACACCCCATTCGGTATCGTGATACTCGATGTATAACGGATCCTGACTCACCCATCCGCAACGCTGCATAGCTGTTTCTCCCTCTGCGCTAAAAAAGTGGACGCCCGCCTTGACGGCTGAAAGATAATAGTTAATACAGGGAAATCGTATCCCCACTAAAAACACAGCAATATTGCCGATTCGGCTCTTTTCTGGAGTCGCATTAATGATAATAAAGAAATGCAATGGCCTCCGGGGGTTCTTGATCCCGGCGAGCGTATCCGTCTGGGTGTCATGTGTCTCTGGAGCGAATGCCTGGCAACAGGAATATATCGCTATCGATACAAAAAGTAATACGTCGGAACGCTATACATGGGATAGCGATCACCAACCACGTTATGAAGATATTCTCGCCGAGCGGATGAAGTCCTCTGAGACGCCCGGCGGGCTGGCGTTAAACCAGGGGCTGGCGCCGCCGGAAAGCGGCCGCGGCCTGAGCGTTGGCTGGAATTATCCGCTGGCAAACGGCGTAACCTCCGGGCCGGTGGCCAGCCTGCGCAGCGACGTCACCGCGCCGACGGTGAGAAACGCAGGCGAGGCGGGCTACGTTAACACGCTCGGCTGGCGCATGGATTATCAGGCGCTGTGGGGCGTGCATCCCTGGGCGCAGGTGAGCTATAACCAGTCGCTCGCCAGCGATGTCTGGGCGCCGATGACCCGTGCCAGGGAGGGAGGCTGGAGCGATGTCACCCTGGGCGCTGATATGCGGTTGGGATCCCACGTGGCGGCATGGGCAACGCTATCGCAGGCGGATAACCTGCCGTCAGGGGAAAATACGCTCTATTTGATGGGGGTCAGCGCCAATTTTTAATCGGGAATTGTTACGCATTTGAAACGATGTGGTTATTGTTAAATCTCAGCAATGGCGCATTTCTGTGAGATAGCGCACACTAACTTTTTGCCTGTAATTTACGGAATGAATGTTATGCAATGCCATTCATTCCAACATTAATGCATTTCATTCCCCGCTGATGGCAGTTCATGCCTTTTTCCCCCACTGGATGAGGGGCCTTCGCTATTGTGGCGGCAGTTAATTTATCAGGACAACTGCTATGAACGCTGCAAACCGTCAATCGACCCGCTGGCTGACACTGATCGGCACCATCATCACCCAATTCGCTCTCGGTTCGGTTTATACCTGGAGCCTGTTTAACAGTTCGCTGTCTGACAAACTGGGCGAGCCGGTCAGTCAGGTGGCTTTTTCCTTTGGTCTGCTGAGCCTCGGGCTGGCGCTCTCTTCGTCGGTCGCCGGCAAGCTGCAGGAGCGCTTTGGCGTGAAGCGCGTCACCATGGCCTCCGGGATCCTGCTCGGCCTGGGCTTCTTCCTGACCGCGCACTCCAGCAGCCTGATGATGCTGTGGCTGAGCGCGGGCGTGCTGGTGGGGCTGGCGGACGGCGCCGGTTACCTGCTGACCCTGTCGAACTGCGTGAAATGGTTCCCGGAGCGTAAAGGGTTGATCTCCGCCTTCTCCATTGGCTCCTATGGTCTCGGCAGCCTGGGGTTCAAATTCATTGATTCCCACCTGCTGGCCACCGTTGGCCTGGAAAAAACCTTCGTTATCTGGGGCGCTATCGTGCTGGTGATGATCGTCTTTGGCGCGACCCTGATGAAAGATGCGCCAAATCACCCGGCAGCCACCGCGGCCAACGGCGTCGTGGAAAACGACTTCACCCTCGCCGAATCGATGCGTAAACCGCAGTACTGGATGCTGGCGGTGATGTTCCTGACGGCCTGCATGAGCGGTCTGTACGTAATTGGCGTAGCGAAAGATATTGCCCAGGGAATGGTCCACCTGGATGTCGCCACGGCGGCCAACGCGGTAACGGTTATCTCGATTGCGAACCTCAGCGGTCGCCTGGTGTTAGGTATCCTGTCTGATAAAATCTCCCGCATTCGCGTGATTACCATCGGTCAGGTCGTGTCGCTGGTGGGGATGGCCGCGCTGCTGTTCGCCCCGCTGAATGCCTTGACCTTCTTCGCCGCCATCGCCTGCGTCGCCTTTAACTTCGGCGGCACCATTACCGTCTTCCCGTCGCTGGTGAGTGAGTTCTTTGGTCTGAACAATCTGGCGAAAAACTATGGCGTGATTTATCTGGGCTTCGGTATCGGCAGCATCTGCGGCTCTCTCATCGCTTCGCTGTTCGGCGGTTTCTACGTGACCTTCTGCGTGATCTTCGCCCTGCTGATCCTCTCGCTGGCGTTATCCACCACCATTCGTCAGCCGAAAAGCACGGTATATAACGAGGCGCACGCCTGAAACCTGCGGCGTGAAACGTGCCCCTGGTTATTTCCCTAAGCAAATAGTGCCAATCCAGCCAAATGTTTTGTAAATGTTTGGCTGGATCACATTCCCTCCTGATACTTTTCTCGTTCCCTGTGGTCTACTTATCGCGGTTTGTAGAGGTTTCTGATAACCAACCCTAACGCACCCTATTAGCCTACTGACTCGTGCCACAGCGTCAGGCGGTGTTTTATTCTTCTTTTTCCAGGTTTGCTTGCATGAAATATATTAGAACGATGACGCAGCAGAAGCTTAGTTTTTGGCTGGCGCTGTACATCGGCTGGTTTATGAACGTCGCCGTTTTTTTCCGGCGTTTCGATGGTTATGCTCAAGAGTTCACTTTCTGGAAAGGGCTTTCCGGTGTTGTTGAACTGGTTGCCACGGTATTTGTCACCTTCTTCCTGTTACGTCTTCTGTCGCTGTTCGGCCGCCGTATCTGGCGCATTCTGGCGACGCTGATTGTCCTGTTTTCCGCCGCGGCGAGTTACTACATGACGTTCCTCAATGTGGTGATTGGCTACGGGATCATCGCTTCGGTGATGACCACCGATATCGACCTGTCGAAAGAGGTCATCGGCTGGCACCTGATCCTCTGGCTGGTGGCGGTGAGCGCGCCGCCGTTGCTGTTCATCTGGAGCAACCGCTGCCGCCATACGCTGCTGCGCCAGCTGCGCACCCCGGGCCAGCGGGTTAAAAACGTGCTGATCGTGGTGCTGGCCGGACTGATTGTCTGGGGACCCATCCGCCTGCTAGAGCTGCGCCAGCATGATGTGGAGCGCCATTCGGAAGTGGATATGCCGAGCTATGGCGGGGTGATCGCCAACTCTTACCTGCCGTCGAACTGGTTGTCGGCGCTGGGTCTGTACGCCTGGGCGCAGGTGGATGAATCCTCAGACAACAAATCGCTGATTAACCCGGCGAAGAAGTTCACCTACGTCGCGCCGGAAGGTCTGGATGATACCTACGTGGTGTTTATCATTGGCGAAACGACCCGCTGGGACCATATGGGCATCCTCGGCTATAGCCGCAATACCACGCCAGAGCTGGAGAAAGAGAAGAATCTCGTCGCCTTCCGCGGTTACTCGTGCGATACCGCTACCAAACTGTCGTTACGCTGCATGTTTGTGCGCGAGGGCGGGGCGGAAGATAACCCCCAGCGGACGCTCAAAGAGCAGAATGTCTTTGCCGTGCTGCATCAGCTGGGCTTCAGCGGCAATCTGTACGCCATGCAGAGCGAGATGTGGTTCTACAGCAACACGATGGCCAACAATATCGCCTACCGCGAGCAGATTGGCGCCGAGCCGCGCAACCGCGGTAAGAGCGTTGACGATATGCTGCTGGTGGATGAGATGAAGCGCGGTATGGCGCAGGGCAACGCCTCCGGTAAGCATCTGATCATTCTCCACACCAAAGGCTCCCACTTTAACTACACCCAACGCTACCCGCGCAGCTTCGCCCAGTGGAAACCGGAGTGCGTCGGCGTCGACAACAAGTGCTCGAAAGAGGAACTGATCAATTCCTACGACAATAGCGTGACCTATGTCGATCACTTTATCGTCAGCGTCCTCGACCAGCTGCGGGATAAGAAAGCGATTGTGTTCTATGCCGCCGACCACGGGGAGTCGATTAACGAGCGTGAACACCTGCACGGTACGCCACGCAAGATGGCGCCGCCGGAGCAGTTCCGCGTGCCGATGATGGTGTGGATGTCGGATAAGTACCTGGAAAATCCCGATCACGCCGCCGCGTTTGCCCATCTGCAGCAGCAGGCCGCGATGAAGGTGCCGCGCCGTCACGTCGAGCTGTACGACACCATTATGGGCTGCCTCGGCTATACCTCGCCGGATGGCGGGATCAATGAGAACAACAACTGGTGCCGGTGGAAAAAGTAAGGCCCGATAGTTTTCAGATTCTCGGGTCTGTTTTCCTTTCCTGAGCCCAGGATAAGCTAATCCCTCGCCGGCTGACGCCGCGCGAGGGATTTTTTTCGCACAGTGGACGTGTCTGGCAGGTGACCTCTTCTTCTTTGATTACCCCTGCTTCCTCGCTTCCCCTGTGCATGAACTTTTCATGGAGAGAAAGGATGAAGGTGATAAAGGGGTTGGTCCTACTGTGCCTGATGATGCTCGCGGGCTGCCAGTCTGAGGAAGAGACCAGCCAGTTCCTGCTGGCCTGTAAATACGATGCGCCAGCGACGATCGCAGCCATGCTGGATAACGGCATTGATGTGGATGGTCAGGATAAAACCGGCTTAAGCGGCCTGATGGTCGCTGCTGCGGAAAATCGACGCGATGTGGTTGAATTGCTGCTTAAGCGTCGGGCGAAGCCGAACCTCCAGACGCGCCAGGGCGTCACGGCGCTGATGCTGGCGGCGGCGCGTGGCAGCGATACCGCGATTATCGGCGATCTTCTCCAGGCGGGAGCGTCGGTGAATCAGACCTCCATCGACAAGAGTACGGCATTGATGTCCGCCATCTCCGACGGCGGGGACGTCAGAAACGACTATCAGCATATTCTGGCGATGAAAAAGCCCGATGCGCCTGTCGAAGAGGAGAGTACGCTGGACAAGATAGTTGGCGCAACGGCGGTGAAATCGCTGGCGACGGGCAATCGCGCGCTGATGACCGAAGACATGGCGTTACAACTGGCGCCCGGCGCGTTTAAGAAGAACGTCGACGAGATAGTGGCGCTGCTCCTCAAGCACGGCGCGGACGTGAAGGCCGTCAACGCGTCCGGGGAATCGGCCTTTTTCCTCGCTGTCGATCACGCGCGATCGGCGGAAACCATCACGACGTTGGCCAACGCCGGGGCGGACACCAGCCTGGCGGATAAATCCGGCACCACACCGCTGATGCTGGCGGCGGCGGGGGATGAGCCCGATCTGGTGCTGGCGCTGTCGGCCTCCGGGGTGGAAGTGGATCAGCCGAACCGTGAAGGACTCACGGCGCTGCAGGTGGCGGCGGGTCAGGGGGCGCCTGCGGTGATCGCGGCGCTGGCGCAGCGCGGCGCAAAGGTGGACCAGCTTTCCGCCAACGATCTCAGCCCGCTGATGCTGGCGGTCAAAATGAATAATAAAGCCAATGTCGAGGCGCTGCTTGCGGCTGGCGCCAGCGTCAACCTCAGCAATAAGGCCGGCTATACGGCGATTGGCTACAGCCGGGCCGGCGAGGTTCGCCAGCTGCTGCTGGCACAGCATGCCGAGCTGAAGGGGCAGGCCGCGCATATGGCGCAAAGCGAACTGCAGTTTTGTGCTAATGCCTTTGCCGACAAGCTGGCATACAGCGACATCGCCCGGGCGGTGAATAACGATACCCGCCCGGATATTATGCGTCATCAGCAATCCTGCCCGGAGCTGGGGGAGCTGACGATGCTACTGGGAGAGTTTACATTCACCCCGGCGGGCGCAACCTATCTCGGCGAGCCGGTGACATGTAAGGTATCCGAGTATCGCAAAACGTTTGAGGTGAACTGCCGCTAAAAACGTTGAGCAACCGGCGATTCGCTGCTCAGGCTGCTGAGTTTCTCGCCGGTTGAGCGATTTTTTGAAAATAAGGCATTGACGGGTAGGCATCCCAGCAGTAAGATGCGCCCCGCATTCGGTGATTGGCGCAGCCTGGTAGCGCACTTCGTTCGGGACGAAGGGGTCGGAGGTTCGAATCCTCTATCACCGACCAAATTCGAAAAGCCTGCTCAATGAGCAGGCTTTTTTGCATCTGGGGCCTGCGAGGAAGAGAACCTCCGGGGGCAGGAGGTTCGACTCGCGTTCCGTAGGCCCGCGCAAGCGCAGCGCCGCCGGGCATCATCAGTGCACGACTGGCCAAAAATACCACCAAAATCACAATAAACGTCTTTACTCACGTTTTCAGCCGGCTATTCGCTATTTTGTGACATCTTCCATTGCATTTTTTTATCGATGAACAGATCTTTTTTCGCGAAGCTTATGGCTGAATGCAGCATTTTCCGCTGTGCGTTTTAACGTTCACGCTATTAATCGCTCACATATTGGTCACACAGCAAGAAATTTTTCTCATTTGCTGGCATTGTTTCCCACTGGGTGTTGCAAATTAATAAGGTCTTTATTCTGCTGAATTGCCAGTAGCATAAATTTCTCTGCTGAAAATAGCGTCCTGAAGTTTTTTTAATCTTTGCCTGCCGTTTCTCACGCTGGATGTAAAACCCGGCTGGCTGTATTGACGTTTCCCCATTCTGTTGACAGATTGTAGGGCATGAGGGGCATTTCATGGAGAATCCGTACTGCAACTCAGTCGTTTTTGCGAAAGGAATCCCCATCTCTCTCTACGCCTTCGGGCACCACCGACCGGACCGGGTAAAAAATAAATAAAGGTCCGGCGGATATATGCAAACAACATCACAATTTTGGAGCAGAATAATGAGTATTTCCTTGAAGAAATCAGGGATGCTGAAGCTTGGTCTGAGCCTGGTCGCCATGACCGTCGCCGCCAGCGTGCAAGCGAAAACCCTGGTTTATTGTTCTGAAGGCTCGCCGGAAGGATTTAACCCACAGCTCTTCACCTCTGGCACCACCTATGATGCCAGCTCCGTACCGATCTATAACCGCCTGGTCGAATTTAAAACCGGTACGACGGAAGTTATTCCAGGACTTGCTGAGAAATGGGAAGTCAGTGCGGATGGCAAAACCTATACTTTCCACCTCCGTCAGGGTGTGAAGTGGCAGGATAATAAAGACTTTAAACCAACCCGTGACCTGAACGCCGATGACGTGGTGTTCTCCTTCGATCGCCAGAAGAATACTAATAACCCGTACCATAAAGTTTCTGGCGGCAGCTATGAATACTTTGAAGGGATGGGCTTACCGGACCTGATTAGCGAAGTGAAGAAAGTGGACGATAATACCGTCCAGTTCGTCCTGACCCGTCCGGAAGCGCCGTTCCTCGCTGATCTGGCCATGGACTTCGCCTCCATTCTTTCGAAAGAGTATGCTGACAACATGCTGAAAGCCGGCACGCCGGAAAAAGTGGATCTCAATCCTATCGGTACCGGCCCATTCCAGCTGCTGCAATACCAGAAAGATTCCCGCATTCTGTATAAAGCCTTCCCGGGCTACTGGGGTACCAAGCCGAAGATCGATCGTCTGGTCTTCTCCATCACCCCGGACGCTTCCGTGCGCTATGCCAAGCTGCAGAAAAACGAGTGCCAGGTGATGCCGTACCCGAACCCGGCGGACATCGCGCGCATGAAGGAAGATAAGAACATTACCCTGCTGGAACAGCCGGGTCTGAACGTTGGTTATCTCTCCTTTAACACCGAGAAGAAACCGCTGGACGACGTCAAAGTACGTCAGGCGCTGACCTACGCGGTCAACAAAGAAGCGATCATCAAAGCGGTTTACCAGGGCGCAGGCCAGGCGGCGAAGAACCTGATCCCGCCGACCATGTGGGGCTATAACGACGACGTTAAGGACTACACCTACGATCCGGAGAAGGCGAAGCAGCTGCTGAAAGAAGCGGGCCTGGAAAAAGGCTTCACCATCGATCTGTGGGCGATGCCGGTACAGCGTCCGTACAACCCGAACGCCCGCCGCATGGCGGAGATGATTCAGGCTGACTGGGCCAAGATTGGCGTCCAGGCCAAGATCGTCACCTACGAGTGGGGCGAGTATCTGAAGCGGGCGAAAGCGGGCGAGCACCAGAGCGTGATGATGGGCTGGACCGGCGACAACGGGGATCCGGATAACTTCTTCGCGACCCTGTTCAGCTGCGCCGCGGCGAAAGACGGCTCCAACTACTCGCGCTGGTGCTATAAGCCGTTTGAAGATCTTATTCAGCCGGCCCGCGCTACCGACGACCACAACAAGCGTATTGAACTGTACAAACAGGCTCAGGTAGTGATGCATGACCAGGCTCCGGCGCTGATCATTGCTCACTCCACCGTCTATGAGCCGGTGCGTAAAGAAGTCAAAGGCTATGTGGTGGACCCGCTGGGCAAACACCACTTCGATAACGTCTCTGTCGAATAATAAGCACGATGCCTGACCCCCTCTCCCCGCGTGGGAGAGGCGGGGGGCGTATTCCCGCTATTCCGGGGAATGCTTTTGTGAGCAATACAGACGCCCTGTCGCCAGGCGGGGCGTCACTAGAGAGAATCCGGGTTATGTTGCAGTTTATTCTCCGACGTCTGGGACTAGTCATCCCGACATTTATCGGTATCACCCTTCTCACCTTTGCCTTCGTCCATATGATCCCCGGCGATCCGGTGATGATTATGGCGGGCGAACGTGGTATTTCCCCCGAACGTCACGCGCAGCTGCTGGCCGAAATGGGCCTTGATAAGCCGCTGTGGCAGCAATATGCCCACTATATCTGGGGCGTGCTGCACGGCGATTTAGGCATCTCGCTGAAAAGCCGCATTCCCGTGTGGCAGGAGTTTGTCCCACGCTTTAAAGCCACCCTTGAGCTGGGCGTCTGCGCGATGATCTTCGCCGTCGCCGTCGGCATTCCGGTGGGCGTGCTGGCTGCGGTAAAACGCGGCTCCATCTTTGACCACACCGCGGTGGGCCTGGCGCTGACCGGCTACTCAATGCCTATCTTCTGGTGGGGCATGATGCTGATTATGCTGGTTTCGGTACAGCTGAACCTGACGCCGGTCTCCGGGCGCATCAGCGATACGGTGTTCCTTGACGATACCCTGCCGCTGACCGGCTTTATGCTGATCGACACCGCCATCTGGGGCGAGCAGGGCGACTTTATTGACGCCTTAATGCATATGATCCTGCCCGCTATCGTGCTGGGCACCATCCCGCTGGCGGTGATCGTGCGTATGACCCGTTCGTCGATGCTGGAAGTGCTTGGCGAAGACTATATCCGTACCGCGCGCGCCAAAGGCCTGACCCGGATGCGGGTGATCGTGATCCACGCGCTGCGTAACGCGATGCTGCCGGTGGTCACGGTGATTGGTCTGCAGGTGGGCACCCTGCTGGCGGGCGCCATCCTGACGGAAACCATTTTCTCATGGCCTGGTTTAGGTCGCTGGCTGATCGACGCGCTGCAGCGTCGCGATTATCCGGTGGTGCAGGGCGGGGTGCTGCTGGTGGCGACGATGATTATCCTCGTCAACCTGCTGGTCGACCTGCTGTACGGCGTGGTGAACCCGCGTATCCGGCATAAGAAGTAAGGGGCCATCATGTCACAAGTTACTGAAAATAAAGTTATCGCTGCGCCGGTACCCATGACTCCGCTGCAGGAGTTCTGGCACTATTTCAAACGCAACAAAGGGGCGGTCGTCGGGCTGGTATACGTGGTGGTGATGATCGTCATCGCGGTATTCGCCAACTTCCTCGCCCCCTATAACCCGGCGGATCAGTTCCGTGATTCGCTGCTGGCGCCGCCGTTCTGGCAGGACGGCGGCAGCATGGCGCATCTGCTCGGCACCGACGACGTGGGCCGCGATATTCTGTCGCGCCTGATGTACGGCGCCCGCCTGTCGCTGCTGGTGGGCTGCCTGGTGGTGGTTCTGTCGCTGATCCTCGGCGTGGTGCTCGGCCTGGTGGCGGGCTATTTCGGCGGAGTGGTGGACTCAATCATCATGCGCGTCGTCGATATTATGCTGGCGCTGCCGAGTCTGCTGCTGGCGCTGGTGCTGGTGGCAATCTTCGGGCCCTCCATCGTCAACGCCTCGCTGGCGCTAACCTTCGTGGCGCTCCCGCACTATGTGCGTCTCACGCGCGCCGCGGTGCTGGTGGAGGTCAACCGTGACTACGTGACCGCCTCCCGCGTAGCGGGCGCCGGCGCGATGCGCCAGATGTTCGTTAATATTCTCCCTAACTGTCTCGCGCCGCTGATCGTTCAGGCGTCGCTGGGCTTTTCCAACGCCATTCTCGACATGGCAGCGCTGGGGTTCCTCGGCATGGGCGCGCAGCCGCCAACGCCGGAGTGGGGCACCATGCTTTCCGACGTGTTGCAGTTCGCGCAGAGCGCCTGGTGGGTAGTCACCTTCCCGGGCGTGGCGATCCTGCTGACGGTGCTGGCATTTAACCTGATGGGTGACGGTCTGCGTGACGCGCTCGATCCCAAACTGAAGCAGTAAGAGGTTCGAGATGGCGTTATTGAATGTAGATAAATTATCGGTGCATTTCGGCGATGAAAACGCGCCGTTCCGCGCCGTAGACCGCATCAGCTATAGCGTGAAGCAGGGTGAAGTGGTCGGTATCGTCGGGGAGTCCGGCTCCGGTAAATCCGTCAGCTCGCTGGCGATTATGGGGCTGATTGACTATCCCGGCCGGGTGATGGCGGACAAACTGGAATTTAACGGCCGCGATCTGCAGCGCATCTCTGAAAAAGAGCGGCGCCAGCTGGTGGGGGCGGAAGTGGCGATGATCTTCCAGGATCCAATGACCAGCCTCAACCCGTGCTTCACCGTCGGCTACCAGATTATGGAAGCGATTAAGGTCCATCAGGGTGGTAATAAGCAAACCCGCCGCCAGCGGGCCATCGACCTGCTGAACCTGGTGGGCATTCCCGATCCGGCCTCGCGGCTGGACGTCTATCCGCATCAGCTTTCCGGCGGCATGAGCCAGCGCGTGATGATCGCGATGGCGATTGCCTGTCGGCCAAAACTACTGATTGCCGATGAACCGACCACCGCGCTGGACGTGACCATTCAGGCGCAAATCATTGAGCTACTGCTGGATCTGCAGCAGCAGGAGAATATGGCGCTGGTGCTGATCACCCACGACCTGGCGCTGGTGGCGGAAGCCGCGCATAAAATTATCGTTATGTACGCGGGTCAGGTGGTGGAGACCGGTGACGCGAAAGATATCTTCCGCGCGCCGCGCCATCCTTATACCCAGGCGCTGCTGCGCGCGCTGCCGGAATTCGCCCAGGATAAAGCGCGTCTGGCCTCGCTGCCGGGCGTGGTGCCGGGGAAATATGACCGTCCCAACGGCTGCCTGCTTAATCCGCGCTGCCCCTATGCTACGGATAAATGCCGTAGCGAAGAGCCGGCGCTCGCGGATCTGACCGGCGGCCGCCAGTCTAAATGTCACTACCCACTCGATGATGCCGGGAGGCCTGGATTATGAGTACGCAAAAGGCCGCCACGCCACAACCGCTGTTGCAGGCCATTGATCTGAAAAAACACTATCCGGTGAAGAAGGGGTTATTCGCCCCGGAACGGCTGGTGAAGGCGCTGGACGGCGTCTCCTTTACCCTTGAGCGCGGTAAAACGCTGGCGGTAGTGGGGGAGTCGGGCTGCGGCAAATCGACCCTCGGTCGTCTGCTGACGATGATTGAGATCCCCACCGGCGGCGAGCTCTATTATCAGGGGCAGGATCTGCTTAAGCACGACCCGCAGGCGCAGAAGCTGCGGCGGCAAAAAATCCAGATTGTGTTCCAGAACCCGTATGGTTCGCTGAACCCGCGTAAAAAAGTGGGGCAGATTCTGGAGGAGCCGCTGCTGATTAACAGCAGCCTGAGCAAAGAGCAGCGGCGTGAAAAAGCGCTGGCGATGATGGCGAAAGTGGGCCTGAAAACCGAGCATTACGATCGCTACCCGCATATGTTCTCCGGCGGTCAGCGTCAGCGTATCGCTATTGCTCGCGGGCTGATGCTGGATCCAGATGTGGTGATTGCCGATGAGCCGGTCTCCGCGCTGGACGTTTCGGTACGCGCCCAGGTGCTGAACCTGATGATGGATTTGCAGCAGGATTTAGGGCTGTCCTACGTGTTTATCTCCCACGACCTGTCGGTCGTCGAGCACATCGCCGATGAAGTGATGGTGATGTATCTCGGCCGCTGCGTGGAGAAGGGCACCAAAGACCAGATCTTCAACAATCCGCGTCATCCGTACACCCAGGCGCTGCTGTCGGCGACGCCGCGTCTGAACCCAGACGACCGGCGCGAGCGGATCAAGCTGACCGGCGAACTGCCGAGCCCGCTAAATCCGCCACCGGGCTGCGCCTTTAACGCGCGCTGTCGCCGTCGCTTTGGCCCCTGCACTCAGCTCCAGCCGCAGCTGAAGGATTACGGCGGCCAGCTGGTGGCCTGCTTTGCCGTCGACCAGGATGAGAATCCGCAAAAGTCCCACGCCTGATGGCGCGCTCCCGGTCCCATGGCCGGGAGCTTCTCTCCCGCCGTGGATAAAACCTGGCGCTTACGCATATTGCCGCAGTTTATGTCACGCTCTCAGAGCATTCTTCGTAGATTATCCGAAAAAATAAGCCTTTCAGTCCATTTTTATAGAATTAAAGAGAAATTAAAATGGTTCAGGTTTATTCTTTCGCTGATCTGACGCTATGATTTCATCATGACCTAATACTTTTATATAAAAACGACTGGGAAGCGTGGTGATTGCGGGAAGTTAAGGATGTACGCATACCTAAAAAATGGGGCTACCCTTCTGCAAGGGAAATGTTAGTGTAGCGATACTTCTGCCGTGGAATCATCCCGAAAATCAAATTCTAAACTATTATAACCCTGTCAATCGTGTGTATTGGTACGTCACCATTGGCGCGTTATCTGCCATCCCAGAAGCGTCACGATATTTTTAATATACCCAGAAAATAACAACAAACTTAATATGAAATTTTTAAAATCATGAGGTTATCAATGAACCATTATGATGATCTGCAGCGCTTTCAAGAAAAAACGCGGACGCAAAACCTCAACTTTCAGGATCTTTCTTCGCAAGCCGCCACGCGGGAACACGGCGACTGGGCGATCCTCAATCAGCTAAATCCCGGCGCCGAGAAACCCTCTTCTCTGGCGCTGGGAGGCTCGGTCTCCGCGCCGTTGCCGCAGTCGGTGCCCGCGGATCTGTTCCGCCAGGTAGAGGCGGCCGTAGCAGCGGCGCCAACCTCTGATCCTGTTGTGTCTGCCGCTTCGGCCGCGCCTGCTACTTCCCAGCCGGTCGTGGAGACCGCCGCAGCCGCACCGGAGCCGGTCAGGCAGGAGCCTGCGCCGACCCCTGCGCCTTCAATTCCGGCGTCGGAACCGGCCATGGCGCCGCCGCCGAGAATGGCCCCCCGACCCGCGCCCGCCGCCGAGAACTATGCCCACCTGTTCGCCGCGAAAAGCGCGGAGCCGGTGGCGAAAAATAAAGACCAGCCTTTGAAATCACTTCTGGAAAGGATCGCGACATGCCGTTGATTTGCGTCTGTTCACCGAAAGGCGGCGTAGGGAAAACGACCCTGGCGGCCAATTTAGCCTATTCGCTGGCGCGGACGGGCAGCAAAGTTCTGGCGCTGGATTTTGATGTCCAGAACGCGCTGCGTTTGCATTTTGGCGTACCGCTGAACGATGAGCGGGGCTATGTGGCGAAGGCGCTGGAGCTGCACGACTGGAGCCAGTGCGTGTTGAGCGCCGGCAGTAATATTTTCGTCCTGCCATATGGCGAAGTGAGCGAGGCGCAGCGTCAGGCGTTTGATGAGCAACTGACCCATAATGACCATTTCCTCCAGCGCGGTCTGTCCGCGCTGCTTAATTATCCCGGGCTTATCACCATCGCCGATATGCCCCCTGGACCTTCGCCCGCGCTAAAGGCGCTGACGGGGCTGGCGGATCTGCATCTTATCCCGCTGCTGGCGGATACCGCCTCGATGTCGACCCTGGCGCACGTAGAAAAGCAGCGCCTGACCGGCGCGGCGGTGAATCATAAGCACGGGCACTATTTCGTCATTAACCAAAGCGATAACCGTCGCCAGGTCAGCCGGGACGTCACCAGCCTGATGGAAGAGAAACTGGGCGAGCGACTGCTTGGCGTGATCCATCGTGATGAAAGCGTGGTGGAGGCCAATGCCTCGCAGAAGTCGATCCTGGACTTTAACGCTTCCTCGGCAGCGGCCTTCGATATTGAAATCATGGCTAAAAAAATATCTTCGCTGTTGGGTATTCATATTGGCGATGGCACGGTGCACAGCCAGCCACGCATGTCAGGGCGTTAACTTTTTGCAGGGCTGCTGAATGAAAAAGTCTCTTTTTTGGTTGCTGGCGCTGGTGCTGTCACCGGTCGCCGTGCTGGTGGTGATCACGCCGATGGACAGCCAAAAGCAGTATATTTTTGGTCTGTTAAGTATCGGTATTCTCTTTCTGATGGGCTTCAGCAAGCGCCGCAGCGTATCGGTCATTATGGTCGTCACGTCGCTGCTGATGTCCACCCGTTACATGTATTTTCGCCTCACGCAGACCCTGCACTTCAACTCGTCCATTGAAGCTATTCTCGGCATGGGACTCTTTCTGGCGGAAGTCTATATCTGGGTGATGCTACTGCTTAACTATCTGCAGACGGTCTGGCCGCTGAAGCGCGGCATTGTTCCGCTGCCGGATGATATGAGTAAGTGGCCGACGGTCGATATCTATATTCCGAGCTATAACGAACCGCTGGAGGTGGTGCGCGATACCGTCCTGGCGGCACAATGCATTGATTATCCAAAAGATAAAATGAAAATCTATCTTCTGGATGACGGTAAGCGCAGCGAGTTTGCCGTCTTCGCCGCCGACGTTGGGGTGGGCTATATCACCCGCAATGACAACAAGCACGCCAAAGCGGGGAACCTTAACCATGCGCTGACCCTGACTCAGGGGGAGCTTATCTGCGTTTTCGACTGCGACCACGTCGCCACGCGCGTCTTCCTGCAGGCCACCGTCGGCGGCTTCCTGAAAGACCCGATGCTGGCTCTGGTGCAGACGCCGCACTACTTCTATTCCCCGGACCCGTTTGAACGTAACCTCTCCGTCGGACGCAACATTCCCAACGAAGGGATGTTGTTCTATGGCCCGATTCAGCAGGGGAACGACAACTGGAACGCCACCTTTTTCTGCGGCTCCTGCGCGGTGATCCGTCGCGAGGCGCTGGCGCAGATCGGCGGTTTCGCCGTCGAAACGGTGACCGAAGATGCTCATACGGCGCTGAAGTTTCAGCGTCTGGGGTGGAAGTCGGCCTTTCTCGATATCCCACTGGCCGCAGGCCTCGCTACTGAACGCCTGGTGGTGCACGTCATCCAGCGTACCCGCTGGGCGCGCGGGATGACGCAGATTTTCCGCGTCGATAATCCGCTGTTTGGCCGCGGGCTGACTTTTCAGCAGCGCTTGTGCTATCTCAGCGCCATGCTCTACTACCAGTTCGCGCTGCCCAGGGTGGTGTTTGTCACCGCCCCGCTGGCTTACCTGCTGTTTAACCTCAATATTATTTACTCGTCGGCGAGCCTGATCGTCTCCTATGCCCTGCCGCACCTGTTCCTCGCTATTTACGTTGGTTCGCGAATGAACGGCCGCTATCGCTACAGCTTCTGGGGGGAGATCTACGATATTGTGCTGGCCTTCCACCTGGTGCTGCCGACTCTGGTGACGATGATTTTCCCCAAACGCGGCAAGTTTAACGTTACCGATAAGGGGGGGCTGCTTGACGTCGGCTACTT
The DNA here is from genome assembly GCF_008452795.1 of Klebsiella sp. AqSCr. NCBI lineage: Bacteria > Pseudomonadati > Pseudomonadota > Gammaproteobacteria > Enterobacterales > Enterobacteriaceae > Klebsiella > Klebsiella sp. AqSCr. The sequence continues at coordinate 2,819,332 of NZ_MJDM01000005.1, read as the reverse complement.
CGATTTCACCGTGGTGCGCCCGCACCTGGTGGTGGCCTGCCTGCTGGCCCTGGGGGTGATCGTCGGCATCGTCCGGGCGATTGGCCATGACTATTTTGGCTCGGATCCCAACGTTATCGCCCTCAACGTCGGGTGGGGGATCTACAGTCTGATCTTCCTGCTGGCGGCGATTGCCGTGGCGCGCGAAACGCGGCAGGTGCGAAAAACCATTCGTATCGATGTCGACATTCCGGTGGTGATCCATTACGCCAGCGGCATCGTCTCGCGCAGCCATACCGCGGATCTGTCGATGGGCGGCTGCCGCGTGGTCGCGCCTGATAATCGCCATCTGGAGGATGACATCGAAGAGATTGAGCTGATCCTGCAGTCCGGGGCTATCTCGATTCCGGCCCAGCTGGTCACCTCTGACGAGCGCTTCCTGCGCCTCAAGTTTGATGAAGATATTCCGCTTTCGCGCCGCCGTGAACTGGTGCGCGTGGTGCTGGCCCGCGCGGATGCGTGGATTAATCCGCCGCGCCCGCAGGATAACCCGTTCCGCTCCTTCTTCACCATTTTACGCTGCGTGTTCGAACTGTTCTGGCTGACGTGGAAAACCCGTCGCAGCCAGCGCAATCGGGCAACAGTGGCGAAAACGGCGCAGGAGGATGGGACGTTATGAAGCGATTAACCACGCTGGCGCTGCTGGCAGGGATGCTTTCTGCGCCTGCGCTACACAGTGAAGAACCGGGCTCCGGCGCCGCTGCCCCGCTGAGCTTCCCGCAGCTCAACGACGCGGCGGACAGCGAGCCAGGCGACGAACCTCCGGCTGCCTCGCCGGAGGAGGGCGCCTCTCCGGCAGCCCCCGCCCCCGCCACCGCCGGCGATGCGGCGGCGACGGCCCCTGTGCCGGTTATGCCGGACTTACCCCCGCCGGTGAGCGGCACGGCCGCGCCGGAGGTCATTCCTGTCGCTCCGGTCTGGGGAGGCGATCTGAATCTGGCGCAGATGGGGATGCCGGACGGGATTATCCTCAGCGGCGGCCAGCGACAGGGTGGGGTCAGCTTTACCCTGCCTGCCGATCAGGTGGTGATCCATTCGCAGCTCAGCCTTGCCGTTCGCGTATCGCCGGAGATGGCGAGCCGCAACGCCACCCTGCAGCTGATGCTCAACGGTCAACCGCTCGGCACGCTGCCGCTGGGCGCCGATGGCGAGGATGTCTCCCATTATCAGCTGGATATTCCGCCCGCGCTGATGGTCTCCAGCAATAACCTGAGCGTGAAGATCAACGATGGCGATACCCTGCAGTGCCAGCGTGACATTCATGATACGTCGCGGGTGACGGTGCTGCCCACGTCGCATTTCAGCTGGGAAAGCCAGCAGCTGAACATCAGCGACGACCTGAGCCACTTCCCGCGGCCCTTCTTTGACAGCATGCAGATGACCCCGGCGGACATTGCGGTCGCCTATGGGGCCAAGCCGTCGGCGGACGTCTTCAGCGCCGCGGCGCTGATCTCCTCCTGGCTGGGTATCCAGGCGGACTATCGCGGCATCGCCTTCAGCGCTCTGCGCGACCGTCTGCCGGAACGCCACGGCATCGTGATTGGCCATCCGGGGGAGCAGGTGGGCGGCATGATGCTGCCGGAAACCGATAAGCCGCTGCTGCGCATCATCGCCAACCCCGCCAATCCGGCCTATAAACTGCTGCTGATTGTCGGCAAAAACGATACGGCGCTGCGCATGGCCGCCTGGCGGTTAACCCGCGGCAACTTTGCGCCGCAAACCGCGACGCTGGATGTCGAACCGCAGACCATCCCGGTTGGCAAAGCATATGATGCCCCGCGCTGGATCACCACCGATCGTCCGGTCAAGCTCAGCGAGCTGCTGCGTAAGGACCAAAGCCCGACCGTCAGCGGCGTCTGGCACGAACCTTTACGTATCGCCTTCCGCGCCGCGCCCGATCTCTATCTGTGGGATGGGGAGACCATTCCGCTACAGGTTGGCTACCGCTTCCCGTCGGAAAGCTGGATTAATGAGGACAAGTCCTTGCTGAGCGTCACGCTCAACGGCACCTTCCTCAACAACCTGCCGATGAACAAGCAGGGGCCGCTGGAGAAAGTCTGGCGCTACCTCGGGGGCGATGCGCGCCAGGAGCGCTTTACCATCCCGCTGGCGCCTTACCTGATTTACGGCGATAACCAGCTGTCGATGTACTTCAATGTGGTGCCAAAGGACGATGTTCCATGTTCGGTGCTGCTGAATAACAATATCAAGAGCCGGATCACTGACGACTCCTGGATCGATTTGAGCAAGACGCGTCACTTCTCGCTGTTGCCCAATCTCTCCTACTTTGTCGGCGCCTCGTTCCCCTTCTCGCGGCTGGCGGACTATTCGCAGACGACCCTCCTGCTGCCGGCGGACCCGTCTGAAACCCAGGTGGCGACCCTGCTGAATCTGGCGGCACGCTCCGGGAACGCGACCGGCACCGCGCTGGCGAATAACCGCGTGGTGCTCGGGATGCCCACCGGCGGGGGGGATTTGCAGTCGCTGCGTGAACGTGACGTGCTGGCGGTCACCGCTCTCGATCAGCAGGCCTTTAACCAGAGCCTGCTGGCCGACTCACCCTATCGCCCGGTAGATAATGTGCTGAGCGTCCGCGAGCCAGACCTGTGGCAAAAAGTCCAGCGCCGGCTCACCGGCGACTGGACTTCCGCCAGCCTCGACGCCGATCGCTACTTTTCGTCGAGCAGCGCCTGGCGCGGGTTCATCAGCTATCGCTCGCCGTGGAATTCCACCCGCCTGGTGGTGGTGGCGCTGGCCAGCAATGATGACCAGCTGGCGCGACTGAAGACCGATCTGGAATCGCCGCGCATTAACGCCGGGATCCGCGGCGATACCGCGGTGATCACCAGCGATAACGGGGTGCGCAGCTTCCAGGTGAGTACGCCGTTCCCCAGCGGTCAGATGCCGTGGTACATGATGGCGGTCTGGTATGCCAGCCAGCACTCAGGTTTCCTGGCGGTGCTGGGGCTGATTGCCACCTCGATAATGGGACTGGCGCTGACCGCGATGTTTAAACGTCACGCCCGTAAGCGTCTGGGTTCGGGGGATAACCAATGAAAAGAAAGATAATAATAACGATGAAGACCTCCCGTCGGCTTACCACGTTCTGCCTCACCGGCGCGTTGACTCTCGCTGCCTCGGGCGGCGCGCTGGCGTCGGGGAACGACGCGGCGCTACAGGCGCTGTTCGCTCAGGCCAACTACTGGCATGAGAAATCTCATGACGAGCTGGCGTTGGAGTCCCTGCAGAAGGTGCTCTCGGTGGATGCCAACAACACCCAGGCGCTGTATCTGATGGCGCTCTGGTCGCAGCAGGGCGGCGATATGCAGGCGGCGGCGCAGTGGCGCGCGCGGCTGGCGAAAGCGGCCCCTGACAGCCCGGGACTACAGGATCTGGACAACGCCAAAAAGATGTCGCAGGTGCCGCAGGGCCAGCTCAGCCTGGCCCGCCAGCAGGCGCGCGGAGGCAATATCCCCGGGGCGCTGGCGACCTGGCGCAGTATGTTCAATGGCAATACGCCGCCTGCCGGGCTGGCGGCGGAATATTACCTGACCATGGCCAGCGACAAATCGCTCTATCCGCAGGCTATCAGCGAGCTGCGCCAGTACGTGGCGCAGCATCCGCAGGAGAACGCCCCGCGGGTGGCGTTGGGCAAAGCGTTAACCTGGCGGGAAGAGACTCGCCGGGAAGGGATCGCCCCGCTCGAGCCGATGGCCAGCGGCAATAAAGAGGCGGACAGCGGCTTGCGCCAGGCGCTGCTCTGGCTGGGCCCGCAGGCCGGGGATGAGCAGTATTACGACACCTGGATGCAGCGGCATCCCCAGGACAGCGAAGTTCAGAATTACTTTCGCGAACGGCGCAGCGGTCAGGCGCGCGGCCAGGGCTACGCCAACCTCAACAGCGGCAATACCGCCGCCGCGAAGCAGCAGTTTGAAGAGGTATTGCAGACCAACCCCCAGGATGCCGATGCGCTGGCGGGCATGGGCTATATCGCCCAGCGCAGCGGCGACTACCAGGCCGCGTCGCAGTATCTGAGCCGGGCCGCGGACCTCGGCGGCGACGCCTCGGCGACCCGTCGTCAGCAGGCGGCCGATGCGCTGTTCTACGGCCAGCTGGCGCAGGCCCAGCAGGCCTATAAGCAGGGCAATATCAGCCAGGCGCTGGCGCTCTCCGCGCCGTTGGCGCAGCAGAGCGGGGCGCAGGGCGCCTCGGCGAAGCTGTTCCGCGCCGATGTGCTGCGGCACAACAAAGATTTGCCCCAGGCGGAGCAAACGCTGCGCTCACTGTTAAATGACGATCCGCAGAACGCGGCGGCGCGGGAAAACCTCTATTACGTGCTGCGCGAGCAGAATAAATCCGCCGAGGCGCAGGCGATGCTGCAGACTCTCCCGCAGAGCCTGCGGCAAAAACTGCAGCCGCGGGTGGTGGCCGGTATGCCGGGCGATGCCCTGCGCCGTCAGGCCCAGGCGCAGGTCAGCAGCGGTAACCCAGCCGGCGCCATTGCCACCCTGCGCGAAGGCGTCGCCCGCTATCCGGACGATCCCTGGCTGCGCCTCGACCTGGCCCGGCTGCTGCAAAAATCGGGTAACGGCAGCGAGGCCTCTTCGCTGATGTCGGCGGCCTATCGCCCCGGCGCCAGCAACAGTGCGCTGTATGCCGCCGCCCTGTTTGCCAGCGAAAACGGCGCCTGGCAGCAGGCGCAGACGCTGCTGGCGCGCATTCCCGGCGGCAGCCAGACCAGCGATATGCGCGATTTGCGCCAGCGGGTGAACTACAACCTGCAGTTGGTGACGGCCGAAAACTACCTGGCGCAGGGCAATACCATTGCCGCCAGCAATACCCTGCGGGCGATGGCCTCCACGCCGCCAAAAGCCCCGGCGGACGCCGGCAAGCTGGCGCGTCTGCTGGCCGAGAGCGGCGACCTGACCACCGCGGTCTCGCTGGTGCGCAACAATATCAGCAGCGGCGTATCCGGCAATGCCGGGGATTACGCCGATCAGATCGCCGTCCTGAATCAGGCCGGGCTGACCGGCGAGGCGCAGAACCTGATCAGCAATCCGCAGCTGCAGGCCAGCAGTACGCCGACGCAGCTGGCGAGCATTCGCAATGGCTATGTGATCAACGAAGCCGACCGCCTGCGCGAGCAGGGCAATTACGCTGCGGCGTATGACAAGCTGATCCGCGCTATGCAAAGCGATCCGCAAAATACCGATCTGATGTTCGCCATGGCGCGGCTGTACCAGAGCGGCAAAATGAACAAAGAGGCCGGGGTGGTCTATGACTACCTGATGACGCGCGATACGCCGAACCAGGATGCGCGCGCCGGGGCCATCGACGTGGCGCTGTCGGCGGGGAACAACGATCGCGCTGAACAGCTGGCCGGCGGTTTGCGCCAGGATAACTCCCCGGATCGCCTGCTGCTGCTGGCGAGAGTGGCGGAGGCCCAGGGACATCATCAGCAGGCGATGACCTATCTGCGCAGCGCCCGCGGCAAACTGCTGGGCATGCAAAGCACCAACAGTAGCGAAACGCCGACCGTCGGCGGGGTGCTGGCGGCGGATAACCCCTTTATCGGCGTGTCGCAAACGTCGGCGCCGACGCGGACGGCCTCCGCCTACGGGCAGTACATGCCGTGGCAGGTTGCCCAGTCGGCCGCCGCGCCCGGTTCCACGCTGCCGGGGATCCAGCGCACCGATCTGCCGGTGGACACCGCCCAGACGCGGATGCTGCGTCAGGTGGACACCATGATGGAGTCGCTGCAGGAGAAAACCGGCAGCTGGCTGCAGGGGGGAATGGACGTGCGTGGACGCGACGGCGAATCGGGCACCAGCAAGCTGACGGAGCTCCGGACGCCGCTGACCTGGTCATCCTCGCCGTTTGGCGACTCGCGCTTTGACTTTACCGTCACCCCGGTGTCGTTGAACGCCGGGACCGCCAGCGGCGACGCCTGGCGTCGCTACGGCGCCAACCCGCTGGCTAACGCGGTCTCCAACATGGTGAGTACCGCCACCAGCGAGCAGGCGGCGATCGCCTCGATGACCGAGGCGGAGCGGACGGCCTATTTCGCCAGCAATCCAGGGGCCGAGGCGTTAAGCGGCCTCGGCACCCTGAACGCGGCAGATTTCAATCCGACCACCAACAGCGGGATGGAAAACCTGGCGAAGCTCGGGAGCTATGATGCGGGGCAGGTGGCCAGCTATCTCTCTTCGTCCAGCCGCAAGCCGAACGTTGACCAGACCAGCGGCTCGACCGATTCGCAGAAGGCCAACGGCGTCGAACTGGCGCTGGCGTTAAGCGGTGACGATTACCGGGTCGATATCGGCAGCACGCCGTTGGGCCAGGATCTTAATACCGTAGTCGGCGGGGTGAAATGGTCGCCCAAGCTGACCAACTATCTGTCGCTGATCCTCACCGGCGAACGCCGCTCGCTAACCGACAGCCTGCTTTCCTACGTGGGTCTGAAAGACGCCTATTCCGGGAAAACCTGGGGGCAGGTGACGAAAAACGGCGGCACCCTGCAGCTGAGCTATGACGACGGCGACGCGGGCTTCTATGTCGGCGGCGGCGGATACAGCTATCTGGGGCAGAACGTCGCCAGCAACACCAGTATCAACGCCAATGCCGGGGTCTATCTTCGTCCCTACCATGACGAATACCGCCAGCTGCAGGCCGGGTTGAGCATGAGCTATATGGATTATTCCAAAAACCTCAGCTACTTCACCTATGGTCAGGGGGGCTACTTTAGTCCGCAAAACTACGTCAGCGTATCGCTGCCGGTCAGTCTGACGGAGAAATATGATAACTGGACCATGAAGCTTGGCGGCTCGGTGGGCTATCAGTCTTACAGTCAGGATAAGAGCGCCTATTTTCCGACCAATTCGGAGTGGCAACAGACCCTGGAGACGGCGGTGAGCAATGGGTTTGCCAAGGAAGCCTACTACTCCGCGACCTCGAAGAGCGGCATAGGGTATACCCTGCGCGCCGGGGCGGATTACAAGGTCAACAAACAAATGACCCTGGGGGGCCAGATTGGCTATGACACCTTCGGGGATTATAACGAAAGCACCGCCGGGCTCTATATTCGCTATATGTTAGGAGATCATTGATGATGACGGAGAACAATAACCCGGTGGTGATGACCTGGTTTCAGCAGCAGCAGACGCCTGCCGGATGGTTCGATCTGTTGATTATTATGATCGAAGGTATGCTAAATAATGCCGGCGAGCTGGAAAGCCAGCCCTTCCTGCGTCAGATGGGCGCCTCGCTGGCGGAGACCCATCCGCTGCCGGCGTCGGAGACGGTGGGGGATCTGGAGGCCAATATCAACCGGCTGCTGACTCATTTTCACTGGGGCGTGGTGACCATCGATGTCGGTGAGGACGGCCTGCGCCTGCGCCATCAGGCGTTGCCGGTCAGCCGCGACGAAGCGGGGCGCGTGCGCTGGTGCAACGCGTTCTGTGCCATACTCGAGGGGTTATATTCTCGCTGGCTGCAGAGTCAGGGAGGCAGTGCCCACGTGATACTGCAGCGTGAGCGGGTGTTCTCCGTCTCTGACGTTCAGTTTCTCTACTACCATCCATAAAGAGTGAATTTATGCCCCTGCGTGCTTTAGTGGCGGTGATAGTGACAACGGTAGTGATGCTGGTGCCCAGGGCGTGGGCGGATACGGCCTGGGAGCGCTATAAGGCCCGTTTTATGATGCCGGATGGTCGTATCATTGATACCGCCAATGGCAATGTGTCGCATACGGAAGGTCAGGGCTTCGCCATGCTCCTGGCGGTGGCGAATAACGATCGTCCGGCGTTCGACAAGCTGTGGCAGTGGACGGACAACACCCTGCGCAACAAGTCTAACGGGTTGTTTTACTGGCGCTATAACCCGGTGGCGCCGGACCCTATCGCCGATAAAAACAACGCCTCCGATGGCGATACCCTGATCGCCTGGGCGCTGCTGCGCGCGCAAAAGCAGTGGCAGGATAAGCGCTATGCGATTGCCTCTGACGCCATCACCGCCGCCCTGCTGAAGTCTACGGTGGTGACTTTCGCCGGTCGCCAGGTGATGCTCCCGGGCGTGAAAGGGTTCAACCTCAATGATCACCTGAACCTTAACCCTTCCTATTTCATCTTCCCGGCCTGGCGCGCCTTCGCGGAGCGGACGCATCTCACCGCCTGGCGGACATTGCAGAGCGACGGACAGGCGCTGCTGGGGCAGATGGGCTGGGGGAAATCACATCTACCCAGCGACTGGGTGGCGCTGCGGGCGGATGGCAAGATGCTGCCAGCCAAAGAGTGGCCGCCGCGGATGAGTTTCGATGCGATCCGTATCCCGCTGTATCTCTCGTGGGCCGATCCGCACAGCGCCTTGCTCGCGCCCTGGAAGGCCTGGATGCAGAGTTACCCGCGCCTGCAAACCCCGGCGTGGATCAACGTCAGCACCAACGAGGTGGCTCCCTGGTATATGGCCGGCGGCCTGCTGGCGGTGCGCGATCTGACGCTGGGTGAACCGCAGGAGGCGCCGCAGATTGACGACAAGGATGATTATTACTCTGCCAGCCTCAAGCTGTTGGTCTGGCTGGCGAAACAGGATCAGCGCTAAATACGGTGATTGATTTGCCGCCTTCCCCGCCCGTATGCCTGCGGGCTGAGAAGGTAGAATGGGAACGTCTCACGATGTAAGGCCGCCAACATAGGCGGCCTTGTCGCTTATTGCGGATAAGGCACCCAGCTACCGCCATTCAGCTGGACATAAGGCTTGCCCTGATACTGGATGACGATGGCGTTGGCGTTCTCGGACACCGCCGCGCTCTGCGGCAGGTTGGCGACATACTGCTGCCAGTTGACGCTGTCCTCGCTGAACATTTTGCCGTCGAGGGCGCGCACCACCAGCTCCGACACCGCCAGATAACTGCTGGGCTGATCGATGATAATCGGCGCCCCTTCATGCGGCGCCTTCATGCCGAAGAATTTCACCGCCGTCGGGACGTTAGTGATCGACGGGCTTGGAATATCGCGCAGGCCAGATACCTGCATCTTATCGCCCTTCAGCGCGCCGCCGTGTTCCGGCACCACCACCACCATCACTTTCCGCCCCGATTTCTCCAGCTCGGTGAAGAAGTTATCCAGGTCATCAAACAGCTTCTGCGCCCGCACTTTGTAGTCTGCGGTTTTGCTTTGTCCCGGGAAGTGGTTGCCGTCATGCAGCGGCAGGGTGTTATAGAAGGTGGCGTTCCGCGGATTGCTGCTGGCCTCTTCGGTCTTCAGCCAGCGGTTGAGGACCGCCAGATCCTCATACACCGGGGAGCCGTCAAACGCCTGCAGGCTGACCGGCAGGCCGGTCTGGTCCATCAGCGGACTCTGCATACCGCCCAGCGAACGCAGCTCTTTCAGGAAGTCGCCGAACAGACCGTTATGGCCGAGCATCAGCTGCTGGTTGAAGCCGAGCTTTGCCAGGTTTTCAAACAGGTAGCAGTCGGCGCCGGACGGCTGATACAGATTAGTATGCGACAGCTGGCCGCAGCTGGCGCGCAGCAGGCGCACCGCCGCCGGGCCGCTGTAGGAGGTCGCGGAGTTAAAGTTTTTGAAGACAATATCAAAGTGCTTCCATAGCGGATGATCCATCAGACCGGCGGCTTCAATATCCGACCAGGAGAGGGAGCAGATGTTGATCACCAGCAGGTCAAACGGCTGCGCATCCGCCGGCAGCTGGTCCGGGAACGGCGTCTTGCGCTTCTGCTCGGCGGCATAGAAAGCGTTCAGCCAGTTGGTCAGGTTGGCTGAGGTCGGCGGCTCGGTCTGCGGCGGAATATCGCTGTTGGCGGGGCTGGACGCGGCGCCAGCGGCGGCGTTGGCCCCGGTATTGGCCTGTGCGGCCGTGGTGGGCTGGCCGGAGGGCCATAGGGTAAAGGCCGGCAGCAGCGGGCTGACCGCCAGCCAGACGACCATTGCCGAGACAAACACGGTGACGCGCAGCCACTGGCTGATAAACAACCATAGCACCAGCAAAACAAAGAAGGCGCCAACCATGCTCCAGTTGATAAAGCGGACAATCAGATCCCAGATATAGCTGGCGCTGAAGCCGGCGATTTGCGACCCCTGGCTAAAAATCGACTCTGGCCCGGGCAGCCAGGTATCGTGCCAGAACAGCGCGAATCCCAGCGGAATAGCGATCCAGTGGCGGATACGGTGTAGCTTTTCGCGCGGGATCGGCACCAGCAGAAAGGCGAGAAATACCAGGTTCAGCATCGGATGGAAATTGAGATACCCGGCCCACAGCAGGGCAAACTTGACCAGAAAGTAGAAGTTCCAGCCGCCAAGGCCGCGCCAGTACTGCCAGAGCGGAAGCGGTGCCGCGGTCGTTTTTTTATTTGTCATTTGTTCGCTTTGCCTTGCTTAACCGTTGTTCCCCGGCGTAATACCCCTGCCGGTTTCACGTAACGGGGTTTAAAGAACATCAGTCTTAACGTCGTGCGGATCCGGCGCTGATAGTGGCGCGTCAGGTAGCCCAGCGGAAAAAACAGCAGGGCGCAGAGCACCACCAGTTGCAGAATATCGGCGAGAGACATCATCAGGCTTGCTCCTCGCGGGTGGTTAACCGGTGTGGTTCGGGGTAGCGTCGCCAGTGGCGTCCATCGTGGGTGGCGTTAATGGTCTCGTTTTTACCGACCGAGAGAGGCAGCGGCGTGTTCCAGCGCGCCGGCTCGACGCCGCGCATGATTACGATTTCCGAGAGGATTTGCTTGTCCTCAAACCACACCATACGGTTAGAAAAAATATCGCCGGTCGGCAGCGGGAAAATGTGGTTTAGCGCGGTATCGAGGTCATTGATCCGGCAAAACGACAAAAACAGCACCAGCCGGTTATTGCCGATGGTCATGATGTCGCCCATCCGGTTAGGTTTGCATAACGTCAGCGCCTGCTCAACGCGCAGCCCCGGCGCCGGGCGCAGGGCCACCATCACGCCTTTGCTGTCGGGTGGAAGCAGAGTATTGGTCATCACGTTGTGCACCGCTTCGCAGAAGGCATCCCACTTCTGGTAGCCGCGCAGCTTTAACGGCTGGCTCCAGGTCAGCAGGGTGGCAAAATCTTCCGGGATATGGCGGGAGAACTTTTGGTTCTGTACGCTTTCGATTAGCGTCAGGCAGCGGGAGAGCGATGCGCTGCTGGGGATCACCAGGCTGGCGCCGCTGCTGAGCAGTAGCCGCTCATCGGTCGCGCGCAGGCTCGGGGTTTGTTCACGGACGATGATTTTCAGCGCCGTACCGCGCTGGCGACGCAGGGTATGAATATAGCGGCCCAGCTGTTCAATTTGCGTATTTTGGGTAATGGAGAAGAGGATCGTCGCCGCTTGCGCGGTGCGCCCGGCGTTGAAGACCTCGTCGTTGGTGTCAAACAGCGTCCAGTATTCCGACAGCGGCGGGGCGCCTTCCAGCACGCGCACATGGCTGAGGATCGCTTTTTCGTCGCTGCGCGGCTGCACGCTGGTTTCAGCGTCCTGCGCTAATCGCCAGCCAGCGTCATCATGTTGCACCATCAGCTGCTGTTGGGCGCTGATACCCTTATCGCTTCCCCACCAGGCAATATCAAAGATATGCCGGTCGCCCTGGTAACGAATACTTGCCAGTCCGGAAAGGGAGCGGTACTCACGTAATAAGGGAGTTAGCTGCCGATCGATTTCCTGCGCGGAATTGATCGCTAAGAACGCGCAACGGTGATATTGCGCCCAGCGGCTGGTCTTTTCTACCCAGGCGCATAACTTTTCATTATTTATATTTTGCCAGGCATTTTCAGCGCATAGCAGAATAAACAAATAATTGCCAGGTTCGAGGGAGCAGACTAAATCGCGGTGTATTTCCTCCAGCGCCTGCGGGCGATTCGGCAGGGTGAACAGCGCGATATTATCCGGACCGTGAGTATGATCTAAGGAAATGATATCCTTGGGTTTGTTTCCCATAACCAGCGCGGCAACGTGGCTGTTTTTCGCCTGCGCGGCCAGTGTCTGATTAAACAGGCTGACGGCATCGGCATAACGGTCGACGTTGAGCCACCATACTCCGCCGACCGGCATATGGCACACTTCATCCCATAATGATGAAATACCCAAAGTAAATACATTATCCACGGCATCCCTCGTGCGCCCTGATTGACACTGAATAAGTTTACTAGCGAAACCGACAGAGTAAACCTAACATTGAAATTAAAGGTCATCAGTTTTAGCATGTACACCTGCTTTTAAGGATGAGCTGTATACGTCCTCTGGTTTAATAATAAATTTCGAACGGACAGAGATATGCCAGCAAAAGATCCTGCGGTACCCACGGACGCCACGCTGGGGTACACCTTTCAAAATGATTTTCTGGCGCTTAGCCGGGCATTTTCCCTGCCGGATATTGATTATCATGATATTTCCAGGCGCGAACAGCTGAACGCGGCGCTGAAGCGCTGGCCGCTGCTGGCAGAGTTTGCAGAGAAAAAATAAGGAAGCCGGAGATGGCTATTCTGGGATTACAGGGCGTGCGCGGGGGAACTGGCGTCACGTCCATTACGGCTGCACTCGCCTGGGCCCTGCAATTGCTCGGTGAAAGCGTGCTGGCGATCGACGCCAGCCCGGATAATATGCTGCGCTTTTTCTTTAATACCGATATCCATCATCAGGACGGCTGGGCGCGGGCGCTGCTCGACGGCCGGGACTGGCGTGACGCGGGCTTGCGCTATACGCAGCATATCGATCTGCTGCCGTTTGGCCAGCTCAGCGCCGGCGAAAGAGAAAATGTCGACCAGCTGCAGCCCACCCTGGGGGCGATAGCGGAGGCAGTACAGCAGCTACAGGGCCAGTACCGCTGGCTGCTGCTGGATCTGCCGGCGGGTTATTCGCCGTTGACCCGCGAGCTGCTGACGCTTTGCGATCGCTCGCTGGTGGTGGTTCATCCCGACGCCAATAGCCATATCCGTCTACACCAGCAGCCCCTCCCGGCCAACGGCGATATTCTGATTAACGATCTGCGGGTCGGCAGCCAGCTGCAGGAAGATCTCTACCAGCTGTGGCTGGAGAGCCAGCCGCGCATCCTGCCGGTGACGATTCACCGCGACGAGGCGATGGCCGAGTGCCTGGCGGCGAAACAACCTCTTGGGGAGTATCGTCAGGATTCGCTGGCGGCGGAAGAGGTGCTGACCCTGGCGAACTGGTGCCTGATCCACTATTCCGCCGGGAGAGCGGCATGATCCGCCTCAGTACGCTGCTGCTGGCCCCGCCGGTGGGGGAGCGGCTGCGTGCGCGCTATGATGACTATCGGCAGCACGGCGCTTCGTGGCTGTCGGCGTCGCTTGGCTGTCTGTGGGCATCGCTGGTCTGGGCGCTGATGCCGCTGGAGACGCCACGCTGGCAGGCGATTCTGGCCCGCCATGAAACCTATTTTCCCCACATAAATCCGCATCGCCCGCGTCCGCTGGATCCGCTGCGCTACCTGCTGCAATCCCTGTGGTTACTGACGACGCGCGTGCCGGAGCCGGAGAAAAAGGTCAACTGGCGTTCGCTGGCGGCGCTGGAAGGGGTGCACGGTCGCTATACGCAGTGGCTGGAAAAATTGCCTGAGCAGATGAACGCCCGCACCGGCCATCTGGATAAACAGAAAGAGCTGGCGCACCTCAATCCTAAACTGCGCCGGGCGATCCTTGGGGGGGCGACCTTCTGCTCGCTGGTGCTGGCGCTGATGTGTATTACGCAGCCCTTTAACCCGCTGTCGCAGTTTATCTTCCTGATGCTGCTGTGGGGCGTGGCGCTGCTGGTGCGACGCATCCCGGGCCGTTTCTCGGCGCTGATGCTGATCGTGCTGTCGCTGACGGTGTCGTGCCGCTATATCTGGTGGCGCTATACCTCGACGCTGAACTGGAACGACCCGGTAAGTCTGGTGTGCGGGATCATTCTGCTGTTCGCAGAGACCTACGCCTGGGTGGTGCTGGTGCTGGGCTACTTCCAGGTGGTCTGGCCGCTGAATCGCCAGCCGGTGCCGCTGCCGGAGGACATGGATTTGTGGCCAACCGTGGACATCTTCGTCCCCACCTATAACGAAGATCTCAACGTGGTGAAAAACACCATTTACGCCTCGCAGGGCATCGACTGGCCGAAGGACAAGCTGAACATCTGGATCCTCGACGACGGCGGACGGGAAGCGTTTCGCCAGTTTGCCAAAGATGTTGGGGTGCACTATATCGCCCGCACCAGCCACGAACACGCCAAGGCCGGCAACATCAATAATGCGCTGAAATATGCCAAAGGGGAGTTCGTCTCGATCTTTGACTGCGACCATGTGCCGACGCGCTCGTTTCTGCAGATGACCATGGGCTGGTTCCTGAAAGAGAAAGAGCTGGCGATGATGCAGACCCCGCACCACTTCTTCTCGCCCGATCCCTTTGAGCGCAACCTTGGTCGTTTTCGCAAAACGCCGAACGAAGGGACGCTGTTCTACGGCCTGGTGCAGGACGGGAACGACATGTGGGACGCCACCTTCTTCTGCGGCTCCTGCGCCGTTATCCGCCGCGGCCCGCTGGACGAAATTGGCGGGATAGCCGTCGAAACGGTGACCGAAGATGCCCACACCTCGCTGCGTCTGCACCGGCGGGGATATACCTCCGCCTATATGCGTATTCCGCAGGCGGCGGGGCTGGCGACGGAGAGTTTATCCGCGCATATCGGCCAGCGCATCCGCTGGGCGCGCGGGATGGTGCAGATATTCCGCCTCGATAATCCGCTGTTTGGCAAAGGCCTGAAGCTGGTGCAGCGCGTCTGCTACGCCAACGCCATGCTTCACTTTCTCTCCGGTATTCCGCGCCTCATCTTTCTCACGGCGCCGCTGGCCTTTTTGCTGCTCCATGCCTATATCATTTATGCGCCAGCGCTGATGATCGCGCTATTCGTGTTGCCGCACATGATCCACGCCAGCCTGACCAACTCGAAGATTCAGGGCAAATATCGCCATTCGTTCTGGAGTGAAATTTACGAGACGGTGCTGGCCTGGTATATCGCGCCGCCCACTTTTGTGGCGCTGATCAACCCGCATAAAGGCAAGTTCAACGTCACCGCGAAGGGCGGGCTGGTGGAAGAGGAGTATGTCGACTGGGTGATCTCCCGGCCCTATATCTACCTGGTGCTGCTCAATCTGGTCGGCGTCGCGGTGGGGATCTGGCGCTTCATGTACGGCCCGGAAAATGAAATCCTCACCGTCTGGGTGAGTATTGTCTGGGTATTCTACAACCTGATTATTCTTGGCGGCGCGGTGGCGGTCTCGGTTGAAAGCAAGCAGGTTCGCCGTTCGCACCGTGTCGAAATGAGCATGCCGGCGGCTATCGCCCGCGAAGATGGCCACCTGTTCTCCTGCACCGTCCACGACTATTCCGACGGCGGACTGGGGATCAAAATTAACGGCGACGCGCAGGTGCTGGAAGGCCAGAACGCCAGGCTGCTGCTCAAACGGGGACAGCAGGAGTATGCCTTCCCGGTCAGGGTCGCGCGGGTCAACGGCAGCGAAGTGGGGCTCCAGCTGCTGCCGTTAACCAACCAGCAGCATATCGATTTTGTGCAGTGTACGTTTGCCCGCGCTGATACGTGGGCGCTTTGGCAGGATAGCTTCCCGGAAGATAAGCCGATGGAAAGCCTGCTGGACATCCTCAAGCTGGGCTTTCGTGGCTATCGTCACCTGGCGGAGTTTTCGCCGCCGTCGGTGAAGGTGGTTTTCCGCGCGCTCACTTCGCTGGTGGCCTGGATAGCGTCGTTTGTACCCCGACGCCCTGAACGCGCCGCGCCGACGCTCTCCGCAGACCCGGCAATGGCTCAACAATGATGATAATGCGATGAAAAGAAAACTTTCCTGGATGTGTGCAGTAGCGGTGGGCATGTGCAGCTGGTATCCACTGGCCTCTTACGCGGCGCCGGCCGCGGTGGCGAACGCTGCCCCTGGCGTTCAGCCGCACGCCGCGACCCCGGCTGCGCCGATCGTGGTGGGCGAGCCGACGGCGACCCTCGCCGAACCGACCGCTCCGGCGGCGCTGGCCGAGAACGTGCCGCAGCGGGAGGTGAAGCTGAGCTTTGCCACCATCGCGCCGCCGCCCGGCAGCATCGTGCTGCGCGGCTCACGGCCTGACGCGTCGGTCGAATTCGGCATGCGCAGCGATGAGCTGGTCGCCAACGCGCTGCTCAATCTGGAATACACCCCATCGCCCTCGCTGCTGCCCGTGCAGTCGCAGTTGAAGGTCTATCTTAACGATGAGCTGATGGGCGTCCTGCCCGTCACTAAAGAGCAGCTGGGGAAAAAGATCCGCGCGCAGCTGCCGATTGACCCGCTGTACATCACCGACTTCAACCGCGTACGGCTGGAGTTTGTCGGCCACTACCGCGACGTCTGCGAAAACCCGGCCAGCAGTACGCTGTGGCTGGACGTCGGACGCGAAAGCTATCTGGATCTCACCTACCAGTCGCTGAAGGTAAATAACGATCTGTCACACTTCCCGGTGCCGTTCTACGATCCGCGCGATAACCGTCCGCTGAAGCTGCCGATGATTTTCCCGGGCTCGCCAGCGGTCACCCAGCAGCAGGCGGCGGCGATAGTCGCCTCCTGGTTCGGCAGCAAGGCCGGCTGGCGCGGCCAGCAGTTCCCGGTCTATTTCAATGAACTGCCGGATCGTAACGCCATTGTCTTCGCCACCAACGACAAGCGTCCGGACTTCCTGCGCGATCATCCGCCGGTCAAGGCGCCGACCATCGAAATGATCGACAACCCGAACGATCCCTACGTCAAGCTGCTGGTGATTTTCGGCCGCGATGATAACGACCTGCTGCTGGCGGCGAAGGGGATTGCTCAGGGCAATATTCTGTTCCGCGGCAGCAGCGTCACCGTGGACGGCATCAAAACCCTGCAGCCGCGTCAGCCTTACGACGCGCCGAACTGGGTGCGCACCGACCGTTCGGTCACCTTTGCTGAGCTGAAAACCTATGAGCAACAGCTGCAGTCCAGCGGCCTGGTGCCGGATGCCATCACCGTGGCGCTTAACCTGCCGCCGGATCTCTATCTGCTGCGGGCCAACGGCATCGATATGGATCTGAAATACCGCTACACCATGCCGCCGGTGAAGGACAGCTCGCGGATGGATATCAGCCTCAACGACCAGTTTCTGCAGTCGTTCAGCCTTAACAGCTCCCAGGACGTGAACAAACTGATCCTGCGCCTGCCGGTGCTGCAGGGGCTGCTGGACGGCAAATCGGAGGTCACCATCCCCGCGCTGCGTCTTGGGGCGGTCAACCAGCTGCGCTTTGACTTCCAGTATATGAACCCGATGCCCGGCGGCTCCATCGACAACTGTATTACCTTCCAGCCGGTGCAGAACCATGTGGTGATTGGCGACGATTCGACCATCGACTTCTCGAAGTATTATCACTTTATCGCCTTGCCGGACCTGCGCGTCTTCGCCAATGCGGGCTTCCCTTACAGCCGTATGGCGGACCTTTCCGACACGCTGGTGGTGGTGCCGAAGGCGCCGACCCAGGGCCAGGTGGCGACGCTGCTGCAGGCGCTGGGGGGCATCGGTTCGCAGACCGGTCTGGCGGCGATTAATCTGCAGATGACCGACGATGGCAACCAGATCAAGAATAAAGACGCGGATCTGCTGCTGATCGGCGCGATCCCGTCGTCCCTCAAGGACGACACCAAAATCAACCTGCTGGTCGAGGCGACCAAAAGCTGGGTGAAAATGCCGATGCGCCACTATGACCTGGCGAGCATTTATCCCGACGATGAGGCCCGCACGCCCAATACCCGCACCGACATTACCTCTTCCGGGCCGATGGCGGCGGTGATTGGCTTCCAGTCGCCGTATAACGATCAGCGCAGCGTGGTGGCCCTGCTGGCCGACAGCCCGCGCGGTAATGAACTGCTGACCAACGCCCTCAACGACAGCGGTAAGCGGGCGGCGATGTTTGGCTCGGTGGCGGTGATCCGCGAATCCGGCGTCAACAGTCTGCGGGTGGGGGATATTTACTACGTGGGTCATCTGCCCTGGTTCGAGCGCATCTGGTTCGCGCTCTCTAACCACCCGATACTGCTGGCGATCTTCGCCGCCATCAGCATTGTGCTGCTGGCATGGGTGCTGTGGCGCATGCTGCGCATCATCAGCCGCCGCCGTCTTAGCCTGGATGATGAGTAAACCATGATGAAAGTACTTTGTGGCGCGGTGCTCTCGGCGCTGCTGCTGGCGGCGGGCCAGGTGGGCGCCGCCTGCCAGTGGCCCGCCTGGGAGCAGTTTAAACAAGCGTACGTCAGCCCCGAGGGACGGGTGATTGACCCCAGCGATGCGCGCAAAATCTCCACCTCCGAAGGGCAGAGCTATGGCCTGTTTTTCGCCCTGGCGGCCAACGATCGCGCAGGGTTCGACAAACTGCTGACCTGGACGCAGAACAACCTGGCGGAAGGCGATCTGAAACAACATTTGCCGGGCTGGCTGTGGGGCAAAAAGGACGATGAGCAGTGGACCCTGCTGGACAGCAACTCGGCGTCCGACTCGGATCTGTGGATAGCCTGGGCGCTGCTGGAGGCGGGGCGCCTGTGGCAACAGCCGCAGTACACCGAGACCGGAAAAGCCCTGCTGGCGCGGATTGTCGCTGAAGAGACGGTGGCGGTGCCGGGCCTCGGCACGATGCTGCTGCCGGGAAAAGTCGGTTTTGCCGATGACAGCGGCTGGCGGTTTAACCCCAGCTATCTTCCGCCGCAGCTGGCCACCTACTTTGTGCGTTTTGGCGCGCCGTGGCCCGCGCTGCGCGATAGTAACCTGCGCCTGCTGCTGGAGACCGCGCCGAAAGGCTTTACCCCGGACTGGGTGCGCTATGAGAAAGGGAAAGGCTGGCAGCTGAAAACCGAAAAGCCGCCGATCGGCAGCTATGACGCGATTCGCGTCTACCTGTGGGTGGGCATGCTCCATGATGGCGATAAGCAGAAAGCGCGTCTGCTGCAACGCTTCACGCCGATGGCGGCGCAGACCACGAAGCAGGGGGTACCCCCGGAGAAAGTGAATATCGCCACCGGCAAAACCAGCGGTCAGGGGCCAGTGGGCTTCTCCGCGGCAATGCTGCCGTTTTTACAGGACGACGAGGCCCGGTCGGTGCAACGCCAGCGCGTCGCCGATAACTATCCCGGCGCGGATGCCTACTACAGCGCAGTTCTGACGCTGTTCGGCCAGGGTTGGGATCAACACCGTTTTCGTTTCACGGCGAGTGGTGAATTACAACCTGACTGGAACCAGGAATGCGCAAGCTCTCACTAAGTTTACTCACGCTGTCCCTCGGCGTTGCGCTGCTGCCGTTAGCGCAGGCGGCGACGACGCCTGCCCAGGAGCATCTGCTGGAGCAGGTCCGCCTCGGCGAGGCCAGCAATCGTGAAGACCTGGTGCGCCAGTCGCTGTACCGTCTGGAGCTGATTGATCCCAACAACCCGGAGCTGATTGCCGCGCGGATGCGCTATCTGCTGCGTCAGGGGGATGCCGCCGGGGCGCAAAAAGAGCTGGAACGACTGACGAAGCTGGCGCCGGACTCCCCGGAGCTGAAGGCGTCGCGCAATGAGATGAAAAGCAACACCGGCGAGGGCCGCCAGGCGCTGCAGCAGGCGCGACTGCTGGGCGTGGCCGGGAAGGTCGATGAAGCCATCGCCGCCTATGAAAAACTGTACGGCGGGGTGCCGGATGACGTTGACGTCGCCATTGAATACTGGACGCTGGTGGCGCGCCTGCCGTCCCGCCATAGCGAAGGCGTCAGCCAGTTGAAAAAACTGAACGCCAGCGCGCCGGGCAACGTCAGCCTGCTGACTTCGCTGGCGAAGCAGATGTTCGCCGATAACAAACCGCAGGAGGGGTTCGCCTATCTGGCGGAGATGGCCCGATCGGCCTCGGGACGCGGTATCGCCGCCGATATGTGGTTCAGTGAGGTGAAAAGCATGCCGGTGAGTAAGGCCAGCGTGCAGGCGTTGCAGCAATTTCTTCTGCAGTTTCCCACCGGCTCGGTGGCGGCGAACGCCCGCGTTCTGCTCGACCAACAGCAGGCGCAGCTGCAGGATCCGACTTTCCGCGCCCGCTCGGAAGGGCTGGCGGCGGTCAAGTCCGGGAATACCACGCAGGCGGTCGCGGATCTGCAGAAAGCCGTTCAGGCCGACAGCCGCGACAGCGACGCGGTGGGCGCTCTCGGCCAGGCCTATTCCCAGCGCGGCGACCGCGCGCGGGCAGTGGCGCAGCTCAGTAAAGCGATTGCCATGGACCCTGACAGCCCGAACCGCGGCAAGTGGGACAGCCTGCTGCAAACTAACCGCTACTGGCTGCTGATAAAGCAGGGGGATAACGCCCTGAAAGCCGGCCAGCTTTCGCAGGCGCAGAACTATTATGCCCAGGCGCAGCGGGTCGATCGCACCGACAGCTATGCCGTGCTGGGGCTGGGGGACGTCGCGGCGGCGCGCAAAGAGGCGGCGGCGGCGGAGCGCTATTACCAGCAGGCGTTGCGCCTGGATCGCGGCAATAACCTGGCGGTGCGCGGCCTGGCCAACCTCTATCGCGCCGAATCGCCGGAGAAAGCCAGCGCCTGGATCGCCGGCCTCCCTCCCGCTCAGCGGCGCAGTATCGATGATATTGAGCGCAGCCTGACTAACGACCGGCTGGAGAAACAGGCGCAGGCTCTGGAGAGCCAGGGCAACTGGGCGCAGGCGGCGGAAGTTCAGCGTCGGCGCCTGGCGCTGGCTCCGGACAGCGTCTGGATAACCTACCGTCTGGCGCGGGATCTGGTCAGCGCTGGCGAACGCCAGGAGGCCGACGCGCTGATGCGGACGATGGTCAACCGCCAGCCGCAGGACGCCGAACGGGTCTACGCCTCGGGACTCTACCTGTCGGGGAACGACCAGGACGATCTGGCTCTGGCGCAAATCGCCGCTCTGCCGCGCAGCGCGTGGACGGATAACATTCGTGAACTCGAAGCGCGCCTGCAAAGCGACCGGGTGCTGCACCAGGCCAACCAGCTGCGCGACAGCGGCGACGAAGCGCAGGCGATCGCCCTCATCAAACGGCAGCCGTCTACAGTACGCTATGACCTGACGCTGGCCGACTGGGCGCAGCAGCGCGGCGACAGCCAGACGGCGATTGCCGACTATCAGCGGGTGCTGCGTCAGGAGGCCGACAACGGCGATGCGCGCCTCGGCCTTGCGGAAGTCTACCTGGCCGATGGCGATAAACCGGCCGCCCGGGCGCAGGTCATGCAGCTGAAAGGCGCAGAGACCGAATCCATGAACATGCAGCGGCGGGTGGCGCTGGCGCGAGCTGGCCTTGGCGATACCGCTGACGCGCAACGGATTTTTAATCAGATTGTGCCGCAGGCGAAGGCGCAGCCGCCCTCGATGGAGAGCGCGCTGGTGCTGCGCGATGCCGCGCGCTTTGCCACCCAGAGCGGGGCGCCGCAGCAGGCGCTGACGCACTACCGGGAAGCGATGGTGGCCTCCGGCATTACCCCCGCGCAGCCGCAGGATAACGCTACTTTTACGCGGCTGACGCGCAACGACAGCCATGATGACTGGCTGAAGCGCGGGATCCGCAGCGATGCCGCCGACCTTTATCGTCAGCAGGATCTGAACGTCACCCTGGAACATGACTTCTGGGGTTCCAGCGGCACCGGCGGCTATTCCGACCTGAAGGCGCATACCACCATGCTGCAGGTGGATGCTCCGCTGGCGGATGGCCGGATGTTCTTCCGCACCGACCTGGTCAATATGGATGCCGGCAGCTTTTCCACCCACAGCGACGGGAGCTACTCGCCCAGCTGGGGCACCTGCGGGGAGATCGCCTGTACCAGCGGCAGTAAAAATCAGACCGACAGCGGGGCCAGCGTGGCGGTCGGCTGGAAGAATGACACCTGGAGCGGGGATATCGGCACCACGCCGATGGGCTTCAATGTCGTCGATGTGGTGGGGGGGCTGAGCTACAGCAGCGACGTCGGGCCGGTGGGGTACACGGTCAACGTCCACCGGCGGCCTATCTCCAGCTCGCTGCTCTCCTTTGGCGGGCAGAAGGACAGCAGCAGCCATACCGGCGCCACCTGGGGCGGCGTCCGCGCCGACGGCGGCGGCCTGAGCCTGAGCTACGATCGCGGTGAGGCTCACGGCATCTGGTCCTCGCTGGGCGCCGACTCGCTGACCGGTAAAAACGTGGCGGATAACTGGCGCGTGCGCTGGATGACCGGGTACTACTACAAGGTCATCAACGAGAATAATCGTCGCGTCACCGTCGGCCTCAACAATATGATCTGGCACTACGACAAAGATCTCAGCGGCTACACCCTCGGCCAGGGCGGCTATTACAGCCCACAGGAGTATCTCTCGTTCGCCGTGCCGGTGACCTGGCGTCAGCGCACCGAGAACTGGTCCTGGGAGCTCGGCGGGTCGGTGTCATGGTCCCATTCGCGCACCCAGACGCAAGCCCGCTATCCGCTGCTGAACCTGATCCCGTCCGACTACCGGCAGCGCGCCAGCGAGCTGACGGAGGAGGGGAGCAGCAGCCATGGATTCGGTTACACCGCCAGAGCGCTGGTGGAGCGGCGGGTGACCAGCAACTGGTTCGTCGGCGCCGCGGTCGATATTCAGCAGGCGAAGGATTACACCCCGAGCCATGCGCTGCTTTACGTCCGCTACTCGGCGGCCGGCTGGCAGGGGGATCTGGATATGCCGCCCCAGCCGCTGGTGCCCTACGCCGACTGGTAGCAGAATAGGCTGAATTACGTTACAGAGCGCCACTCCGCGACGCGCTTCGCGTATACTCGTGAGGCGTTGCCCACCGTTGGCCGTCGGGGATGTATCCCGGCGTCCGCGCCACCGCGCGGAAATATCCCGTCACTTCATCCCTCGCGGGCGTGGGCGAAGGATTTAAGTATATAATCAGCCTGAAACGACCGGGATTGAAGGATTGATACCGGGTATGTATTCAGTATCAGTGGAGAACACCGTTGCGCGTCAGCCGTTCACTTACAATCAAACAGATGGCGATGGTCGCGAGCGTGTCCATGGCCTTTGTATTGGTTTTTTGCACTATTTTGCTGTTTCACTTTGTGCAACAGAGTCGCTTTACCACGGCCACGCAGTTAGAAAGTATCGCGCGATCCGTTCGCGAACCGCTGTCTGCGGCTATTCTGAAAGCCGATATTCCGGAAGCGGAAGCCATTTTAAGCCGTATCCAGCCTGCTGGCATCGTCAGCCGGGCGGATGTGGTATTGCCGAACCAGTTCCAGGCGCTGCGGATGCGATTTATCCCCGAGCGGCCGGTGCCGGTAACCGTCACCCGGCTGTTTGAGCTGCCGGTGCAGATTTCGCTGCCCATTTATTCGCTGGAGCGGCCGGCCAACCCGCAGCCGCTGGCCTATCTGGTGCTGCAGGCCGACTCCTATCGCATGTATAAATTCGTCATGAGCGCCCTTGCCACGTTAGTGACTGCTTACTTGCTTCTGGTGCTGATGCTGACGGTGGCGCTCACCTGGTGCATCAACCGGCTGATGGTTCGCCCTCTGCGGCGTATCGCCCGCGAGCTGAACGATCTCTCCCAGCAGGAGCGTCTTGGCCATCAGCTGACCCTCCCGCGCCTGCACCATGACGACGAGATCGGTATGCTGGTGCGCAGCTATAACCGCAACCAGCAGAGCCTGGTCCGCCAGCATGATGAGCTGTCCATCCAGTCGACCCGCTTCCCGGTCTCCGAGCTGCCGAATAAAGCCTTTTTGCTGGCGATGCTGGAGCAGACGGTGGCCCGCCCGCAGAGCGCCGCGCTGATCGTCGTCGCCTGTGAAACCCTGCAGGACGCCGCCGGGGTCCTCAAGGAGAGTCAGCGCGAAATGCTGCTCCTGACGCTGGTGGAGAAGCTGCGGGCCGCGATCTCGCCGCAGATGGTGCTGGCTCAGGTGAGCGGGTATGACTTCGCGATTCTCGCCGATGGCCTTGCCGAACCGTGGCAGGCGGTGACGTTAAGTAAGCAAGTGCTCACTATTATTAATGAGCGTTTACCGCTGCATGGGCTGCAGCTGCGGCCCTACGCCAGCGTCGGGATCGCCATGTTCCACGCCGGGCTCAGCGCCGAGCAGTTTTACCGGCGCGCGGTGTCGGCCGCCGTCACTGCACGACGTAAAGGCAAAAACCAGATCGAGTTCTTCGATCCCGAGCAGATGGAAAAGGCTCAGCGCCGCCTGATGGAAGAGCACGACATTATGACCGCGCTCGATAACCAGCAGTTCGCGATCTGGCTGCAGCCGCAGGTGGCCTGCGCCAGCGGCGAGATCTGCGGCGCCGAGGTACTGCTGCGTCAGCGGCAGGCGGATGGCAGCTGGTCGCTACCGCCGTCGCTGATTGAGCGCATTGAGTCCTGCGGGCTGATTATCCCGGTCGGCTACTGGGTGATGGAAGAGGCCTGCCGCCAGCTGGCGGCCTGGCAAAGCCAGGGGATTATGCTGCCGCTGTCGGTCAATGTTTCCCTGCTCCAGCTGCTGGAACACGACCGCGGCGAGGAGATGCTAAAGCTGATCGCCCGCTACCGCATCGCCCCGGGCACCCTCATCCTCGAGGTGACGGAGAGCTGCCGGATGGACGATCCGCAGGATGTGATGGCGCGGTTGCGACCGCTGCGCGAGGCCGGGGTACAGATTGCGCTGGATGATTTTGGCATGGGTTATGCCGGGTTGCACCAGCTGCAGCAGATGAAAGCTCTGCCGGTGGATATTCTGAAAATCGATAAAGTATTCATCGATATGCTGCCGGAGGATGTCAGCATGGTGCCGGCGATGATCCAGCTCGCGCGCGGCCTGTCGCTGCGTATCGTGGCGGAAGGGGTGGAGAACGACGCCCAGCGCCGCTGGTTGCAAGCCGCCGGCGTCGAGGTGCTCCAGGGCCATCTGTTCGGTTGCGCTTTGCCGCAGGAGGCATTCAGCGCGCGCTATCTCTCCTCGGTTCGGGAGGATGAAAATTTGTAAATGTTTTGTTGACTTGTGCGAGTCAGCTCAAAGATTTTAACAATTGCGTTGCACTTTCGGCGTTAGTTATTTCTGAAATGTTTCCAGGGTGTTATTTTTAAGCCACAGACGTCAAATATCCCTTCTTGCTCTGTGGTTATTCCCAAAGGACACCCTATGAAAACCTCTATCTTTAAAAGCCTCTATGTCCAGGTTCTGACGGCCATAGCGATCGGTATTCTGCTGGGCCATTTTTACCCGGAACTGGGCGCGCAAATGAAACCCTTCGGCGACGCCTTCGTTAAGCTGATTAAAATGGTGATTGCTCCGGTGATCTTCTGTACCGTCGTGACGGGGATCGCCGGGATGGAAAGCATGAAAGCCGTTGGCCGTACCGGGGCGGTGGCGTTGCTCTATTTCGAAGTGGTCAGCACCATCGCGCTGATTATCGGTCTGATTATCGTCAACGTGGTGCAGCCGGGCGCCGGGATGAACGTCGACCCGTCGACGCTCGATGCGAAAGCGGTGGCGGTGTACGCTGAGCAGGCTAAAGATCAAGGGGTCGTGGCCTTTTTACTGGATGTGATCCCGGGCAGCGTCATTGGCGCCTTCGCCAGCGGCAACATTCTGCAGGTTCTGCTGTTCGCCGTCCTGTTTGGTTTTGCCCTGCACCGTCTGGGCAGCAAGGGCCAGCTGATTTTCAACGTCATTGAAAGCTTCTCCCAGGTTATCTTCGGCATTATCAATATGATCATGCGCCTGGCGCCGATCGGCGCCTTCGGAGCCATGGCCTTTACCATCGGTAAATATGGCGTCGGCACCCTGGTGCAGCTGGGGCAGCTGATTATCTGCTTCTATATCACTTGTATCCTGTTCGTGGTGGTGGTGCTGGGGAGCATCGCCCGGGCTACCGGCTTCAGCATCTTCAAATTTATCCGCTATATCCGGGAAGAGCTGCTGATTGTGCTGGGGACCTCCTCATCAGAATCGGCGCTGCCGAGAATGCTCGACAAGATGGAGAAGCTGGGCTGCCGTAAATCGGTGGTAGGCCTGGTGATCCCGACCGGCTATTCGTTCAACCTCGATGGCACCTCTATCTATCTGACGATGGCCGCAGTCTTTATCGCCCAGGCGACCAACAGCCATATGGATATTTTCCATCAGATCACCCTGCTGGTGGTGCTGTTGCTCTCCTCGAAAGGGGCGGCAGGGGTGACCGGCAGCGGCTTCATCGTGCTGGCGGCGACCATCTCGGCCGTCGGGCATTTACCGGTGGCTGGCCTGGCGCTGATCCTCGGTATCGACCGCTTTATGTCCGAAGCCCGCGCGCTGACTAACCTGGTGGGTAACGGCGTTGCCACGGTGGTGGTGGCGAAATGGGTGAAAGAACTGGATGCCAAACAGATGGATGACGTTCTGAATAACCGTGTTCCGGCGAACAAAACGCACGAATTATCCTCTTAAATCCTCCTCTTAGGCCCGTACTCCCTTGCTGGAGTACGGCCTCCTGCGCATAATTAGAGGTCATTCCCGCCCGGCGGGAATGACACGAAATGATTATTTTACGTTGTCATGCGACATTTTCGTCTCCGTGTGGTCTAACCGACGTATTTCACTCTCACTTTTTTCGGCAGCCCGTCAGTGGGGTGCTGTTGTAACCAGGAATGTTCATCAGGGGTTCACATGCAGGGCACAACAATTAAACTCTTAACGGGCGGTTTGCTGATGGTAGCGGCGGCCGGTTATGTGCAGGCAGAAGCGCTCCAGCCTGATCCGGCCTGGCAACAAGGGACCTTAGCGAATGGTTTGTCGTGGCAGGTATTGGCCACGCCGCAACGTCCCAGCGACCGTATCGAAGTCCGTTTGTCCGTCAATATTGGCTCGCTGAGCGAAAGCACTCAGCAGAGCGGTTTCAGCCGCTTTATTCCCCGCCTGGCGTTGACGCAAAGCGGCAGCCTGCCGACGATGCAGGCGCGCTCTTTATGGCAGCAGAGTATTGACCCGAAGCGTCCTCTGCCGCCGGCCATCGTCTCCTACGATTACACGATGTTTAATCTCAGCCTGCCCAATAACCGCAACGATCTGTTGAAAGAGGCGCTGAGCTGGCTGGCGGACGCCAGCGGTAAACTGGCCATTACGCCTGAATCGATCAATCATGCGCTGCAGGGCAGCGACATGGTGGCGACCTGGCCACTGGATACCAAAGAGGGTTGGTGGCGCTATCGCCTGAAAGGGTCCACCATGCTGGGCCATGACCCCGCCGCGCCGCTGAAGCAGCCGATCGACGTGGCTCAGCTGAAAGACTTTTATCAAAAATGGTACACCCCCGACGCCATGACGCTGATCGTGGTGGGGAATGTCGACAGCCGCAGCGTTGCCGAGCAAATCAATAAGACCTTTGGCGATCTGAAGGGCAAGCGGGAAACCCCCGCAGCGGTGCCGACCTTATCGCCGCTGCCTACCGTGCCGGTCAGCATCATGACCAACGCGGTGCGTCAGGACAAACTGTCCATCATGTGGGATGCGCCATGGCAGCCGATCCGCGACTCCGCGGCGCTGCAGCGCTACTGGCGTGACGATCTCGCCCGTGAAGCGCTGTTCTGGCACGTGCAGCAGAGCCTGAGCAAAAATAACGTGAAGGATATTGGCCTTGGCTTTGACTGCCGGGTGCTATATCAGCGCGCGCAGTGCGCCATCAACATCGATTCACCGGGCGAGCGCCTGAACAACAACCTGAGCGTGGTTTCGCGCGAGCTGGCGAAAGTGCGGGACAACGGGCTGCCTCAGGAGGAGTTTGACGCGCTTATCGCTCAGAAAAGCCTCGAGCTGCAGAAGCTGTTTGCCACCTATGCGCGCACTGACACCGACATTCTGATGAGCCAGCGCATGCGCTCCCTGCAGAATCAGGTGGTGGACATCGCGCCGGAGCAGTACCAGAAGCTGCGTCAGGAG
Source organism: Klebsiella sp. AqSCr (assembly GCF_008452795.1). Lineage (NCBI taxonomy): Bacteria > Pseudomonadati > Pseudomonadota > Gammaproteobacteria > Enterobacterales > Enterobacteriaceae > Klebsiella > Klebsiella sp. AqSCr. Next base: position 2,791,351 of record NZ_MJDM01000005.1, on the reverse strand, counting down.
TTCCTCAACTCCCTGACGGTGGACATGCTGAACCAGTATCTGCGCCAGCAGCTCTCGCAGGACATGGCGCTGGTGCTGCAACAGCCGAAGGGCGAACCGGAATACAATATGAAGGAACTGCAGGCCACCTGGGAAAAACTGATGGCGCCGAATCCGGCGGCCACGGCGGCTAGCGGCAGCGCCGATACGGTTGACGCCCACAGCGAGGCCAGCGACATCCCGCCGGGGCAGTAACCTAACGCCTCTCCGGCGCGCCAGCGGCGGCCGGAGAGCGCTTTGTGCGGAGAATTACTGCGGCATCGCTTCCCGCGGGATGATCGCCCCGCGATACTGGATCACCGTGCTGGCGGTCAGGTGTCCGCGTCTGGCGGCGGATTCGGCATCGCCGCCGGTCAGGCGAACGGCCAGGTAGCCGGCGCTGAAGGAGTCTCCGGCGGCGGTGGTATCCACCACCTTCTCTTTGGCCAGCCTGACGGCCGGCACTTCCCGCAGCGGTTGCCCGCTAACCGAGACCAGGCAGGCATCCGCGCCGCGCTTCACCACCACCTCTTCCACGCCGGCGGCGTGGGTGCGGGCGATCACCTCAGCAACCGGTTTTTCTCCCCACAGCGCGTCTTCATCATCGAGGGTCAGAAACGCGATATCGGTGCAGGCGAGCATTTCCTGATAGACCTGCTGCGTTTCCGCCTGGCTGGCCCACAGGCGCGGACGATAGTTGTTGTCGAAGATCACCTTGCCGCCGTTGGCGCGGCACTCACGCAGCAGCGTGAACAGCTTGTCGCGGCTGGCCGGGCTGAGAATGGCGAGACTGATGCCGCTCAGATAGAGATAGTCGAAAGTGGCCAGCTCTTCGCAAATCGCCGCCGCGCGATCGCTCTCCAGCCAGAACTTTGCCGCCGCCTCGTTGCGCCAGTAGTAGAAGGTGCGCTCGCCGGTGTCATCGGTTTCAATGTAATACAGTCCCGGCAGGCGGTCGGCCATCCGCTGGATAAGATCGGTGTTGACGTTTTCCTGTTGCCAGCTGTCGAGCATCTGCTGGCTGAACGCATCGGTTCCCAGGGCGGTGACGTAGTGGACGCTCAATGCGCTGGCATCCGTCTGCCGCGCGATATAGACCGAGGTGTTTAAGGTATCGCCGCCAAAGCCGCGGTTAACGGCCCCGTTTTTCTCTGACAGCTCAATCATGCATTCGCCAATAACGGCAATTTTTTTAGACATAGCCAGAACCTGCAATGGAATCGATATAAGCGCTAGTGTGCGCTGCGCTGTTTTGCTGGTCAATCATATTAAAACATCGTTCCATTATTTTTTTGACCTGACGCGCGTAATGTGACGAAAAGCGCATTTCCAGGATAAACGCCGCTTTTTGACTATATTCAGGACTGACGTGATGCAAAAGGAGCGGAGTAGGGATGAGCAGAACCCGTAAAACGTTGGTTATCATCACAGGAACGATACTATTGCTGATCGTTCTTTTCTTTATCGTGCTGGCCACCTTTGACTGGAACCGGCTGAAGCCGACGATCAATCAGAAAGTGTCCGCCGAACTTAACCGCCCGTTCGCCATCCGCGGCGATCTCGGCGTGGTCTGGGAGCGGCAGCCGGACGAGCGCGGCTGGCGCAGCTGGATCCCGTGGCCCCACGTACACGCGGAGGATATCGTGCTGGGCAACCCGCCGGCCATTCCCCAGGTGACCATGATCCATCTGCCGCGGGTGGAGGCGACCCTTGCCCCGCTGGCGCTGCTGAGCAAAACGGTGTACCTGCCGTGGATCAAGCTGGAGCAGCCCGACGTACGGTTGATCCGCCTGGCGGAAGACAACAATAACTGGACCTTTCAGCTGGCGGGCGATAAGCGTACTCCGGGCGACAGCGCGCCCTCCAGCTGGTCCTTTCGCCTCGATAATATTCTCTTTGATCGCGGGACTATCGCCATTGACGACAAGATCACCCGCAGCGATATCACCATCCTCGTCGATCCCCTCGGCAAACCGCTGCCGTTCAGCGAAGTGACCGGCACAAAAGATAGCCATAGCGCGGCGAAACCAGGCGACTATGTCTTTGGTCTGTCGCTGAAGGGCCGCTACAAGGGCCAGCCGGTCACCGGCAACGGGAAAATCGGCGGCATGCTGGCCCTGCGCAGCGCAAGCGCCCCCTTCCCATTGCAGGGCGACTTCCACTCCGGTAACACCCGGGTAGCGTTCAGCGGCACGGTCAGCGACCCGCTCAACGTCGGCGGTATTGACCTGCGGCTAAAATTCGCCGGTGACTCGCTGCGCGATCTCTACGACCTGACCGGCGTGCTGCTGCCGGAGACGCCGTCATTCTCCACCGACGGCCGCCTGCGCGCCGACTTTACGCAAAAAAACCGCATGCGCTTTAACTATCAGAATTTTAACGGCCGAATCGGCGATAGCGACATTCATGGCTCCCTGTCCTACACCACCGGCAAGCCGCGGCCGAAACTCAGCGGCGATATGGAGTCGAAGCAGCTGCGTCTGGCGGACCTCGGGCCATTAATCGGCGTCGATTCCGGCAAAGGGACGAAGAAAAGCGCTTCGCGCCAGGCGGGGGACCGGCCGCAGCCGGCGGGTAAAGTGCTGCCGGCGGACCGCTTTGAAACCGACAAGTGGCAGGTGATGGATGCCGATGTGCGCTTTAAGGGCCGGAGAATTGAGCACGGCGGCACCCTGCCGATCAGCGATCTGTCGACCCATGTGATTCTGGAGGATGGTGACCTGCGCCTGCAGCCGGTGCGCTTTGGCCTGGCCAACGGGTCGATTGCCGGCAGCGTACACCTGCAGGGCGATAAAAAGCCGCTGCAGGGTGAGGCCAATCTGCAGGCGCGACGCCTGAAGCTGAAGGCGCTGATGCCAAACGTCGAGATGATGCAGAAAACCCTCGGCGAGATGAATGGCGACGTCCAGCTGCGCGGCAGCGGCAACTCGGTGGCGGCCCTGCTCGGCAACAGCAACGGTAACCTGAAGCTGCTGATGAACGACGGACTGATCAGTCGCAACCTGATGGAAATCCTCGGTCTTAACGTCGGTAACTACCTGATCGGCCAGATTTTTGGCGATGAGGAGGTTCGGGTAAACTGCGCTGCGGCCAATATCGACGTAACCAACGGCGTCGCCCGGCCGCAGATTTTTGCCTTCGATACAGAAAACGCGCTGATCAATGTGACCGGGACCGCCAGCTTCGCCTCCGAGCAGCTGGACCTGACCATCGATCCGGAAAGCAAAGGCTTTCGGGTGATCACCCTGCGTTCCCCGCTGTATGTCCGGGGCACCTTTAAATCGCCGCAGGCGGGGGTGAAGGCCGGGCCGCTGATTGTCCGCGGCGCGGTAGCGGCGGCGCTGGCAACCCTGGTGACGCCGGCCGCCGCGCTGCTGGCGCTGATCTCCCCGGCGGAGGGCGATAGCAACCAGTGTCGGACCATTTTGTCGCAGATGAAAAAGTAGAGGAGAGCCCTGACGCCGGGGGCGTCAGGGCGAAGGATCACAACGACTGGTGGCGGGTCTCGTGGGTCAGCAGCAGGGCGATCAGCGTTAGCGCCGCCATCGCCGCCAGATAAGTGCCGACCGCCGCGAGACCGTAGTTACCCTGCAGCCAGGCGGCAATGTACGGCGCGACCGAAGCGCCGAGGATCGACGACACGTTATAGGAGAACGACGCGCCGGTGTAGCGCACTTCCGTCGGGAACAGCTCCGGGAGCAGCGCGCCCATCGGGCCAAAGGTCAGTCCCATCAGGCTTAAGCCCAGCAGCAGGAAGGCGAAGACCAGCAGCGGATTGCCGGAGCCCAGCAGCGGTTTAAAGGCGAACAGGGCGAACAAAATAATCATCGTGGTGATGATAATCATGCTCTTGCGACGACCAAAAGCGTCCGCCAGCAGGCCGGCGACAGGCACCATTACGCCAAAGCCAATCACCGCCATCATCAGCATCCACAGCACTTCGTTACGCGGCAGACCCAGGCCATTCGGCGCCGCGCCGGTGCTGAAGGTCATCGAGTAGACGGTCATGATGTAGAACAGGGTATAAGTGGCCAGCATGATGAAGGTGCCCAGCACTGTCACCCGGACGTGTTTGGTCAACAGGGTACCCAGCGGGATTTTGACCTGTTTTTTCGCCGCCGCCACTTTGGCGAAGACCGGGGTCTCATGCAGCGAGACGCGAACATACAGACCGATGATCACCAGCACCGCAGAGAAGATAAACGGCACGCGCCAGCCCCACTCCATAAACTGCTGGTCGGTCAGCAGCCAGGAGAGCAGCAGGAAGGTGCCGTTGGCGAAGAAGAAGCCGATCGGCGCGCCCAGCTGCGGGAAGGAGCCGTACAGGGCGCGCTTGCGCGCCGGGGCGTTTTCCGTAGCCAGCAGCGCTGCGCCGCCCCATTCCCCGCCGAGGCCAAGGCCCTGACCGAAACGCGCCAGCGCCAGCAGCATCGGCGCGACAATGCCAATGCTTTCATAGCCGGGCAGCAGGCCGATCACCACGGTGGAGATCCCCATGGTTAACAGCGAGGCCACGAGGGTGACCTTCCGGCCGACGCGATCGCCGAAGTGGCCAAACAGCGCGGAGCCGATCGGCCGGGCGACGAAGGCGATGGCGAAGGTGGCCAGCGACTGCAGGGTGGCCGCAGCGGCATCGCCCTGCGGGAAAAAGATATGCGGGAAGACGATGACCGCGGCGGTGGCATAGATGTAGAAGTCGAAAAACTCAATGGCGGTGCCAATGAGCGAGGCGACAACAACCTTGTTGCGTGAGTTGACCGGGGCGGTTTCCTGCGTGTTTTCGAGAGTGGTGGCTGTGGCTTGCATAGATCTTTCTTATTTTTGCGCGAACGAAAAGCCATATAGCCACAGCCACAGGGACATTTCAATCTGTAACAAACGCGGGAAATGGGCAAAAAAGAGGCAAAAAGCGGATAATTTTTACACCAGTAAAAATAGTTCTATGAAATGCTTCACACAATTAAAAAGATAGAGAATAAAACCAGTTTTGAGTTAAATAAAAGTTACATGCTGGATTTATCTGCTGAAATCAAGCGCGAGGATGAATTTTGCCTCTTTTATTCATCCTCGCAATACCTCAGCGGTGGGTTTTGCCCGGCATCCGCCGGTCGTCTTTATACTCCGCGGTGGCGATCCACGCGGCGCAGAATAGCGTCAGGCGGGCGAAGAAATAGAAAAAGGCCATCAGCCCCAGCACCGATCCGAACGCCGCCCCGGAGGGGGATTTCACCAGCGCCGGCAGCGTCCAGGTCATGACGATTTTTATGATTTCAAAGCCAATCGCCGCGATAAGCGTGCCGTGAAACAGGGCCTTGCGCCGCGGACGATGGCGCGGCAGGCGCCAGAAAATCCAGAAAAAGAGCAGATAGTTGGCAAAAATCGAGATGGCGAGGCCGATTAGCCGCCAGGCGGGTTTCAGCCATTCAATGTTGTCGAGATACAGCGCGGAGATAATCATCTGCTGGGCGGAGCCGGCGACGGAGGTGATGGACAGCGTAATAATCAGCGCCACCAGCAGACCGATCAGCGAGATAAGATCGCGGAAGTACTTTACCCAGATTTTCTCCTCGTCCTGCGGCCGGCGCTCCCAGACGTCGCGCGATTGAGCGCGGATCGCTTCGCGCAGGTTGCCCATCCAGTTAATACCGGAATAGAGGGCGACCAGCAGGCCGACCAGACCGACGGCGGTGCGCTGTTGCACCGCGGTGTTGATGGTGTTTTTCAACGTGGCCGCCAGCGTTGGGTCGCTGACGTTTTGCAGAATTTTGTCGAAAATGTCCTGCAGCAGGGTTGGGTGCCAGGCCAGCACGAAGCCGGCGGCGGCAAAGGAGACCATCAGGATCGGGATCATCGACAGGAACGAGAAATAGGTGATAGCCGCCCCAAACTGATTGCCGAGCCGGTCATTGAAGCGCTCTGCGGCGCGCAGCAGATGGGCGATCACCGGGTTGCGCTGCACTTTGGCCGCCGTTCCGGTGACGGTCTTCAGCGCCTGGCTGGCTTTTTGCCCGACGGCGGTGTCATTAAGGGCCTCGAGCGTGCTTTTGCTTTTCTCCGGCTGCGTATCCGGTTCCTGTGGCGGGCGTCGATCGTCGTTTTCCGGCGTCATACGTAATTTCTTCCTTTTTTACAGCGAGATTCAGCAAAAAGTATACCTTAAATGCCGTATCCTGCAGGAATGCCTCTCCCCGCCGCCCGTTTTCCGGCCGCGCCGCTCAATCGACATACGCTTTCATCAGTCCGCCCAGCCACTCCATAAACAGATTTACCCGGCGGGAGAGATTGCGCCGGTGCGGGTAGATCAGCGAGACCGGCAGCGGCTCGGCGCGGTACTGGGGCAGGATCTCAATCAGGTCGCCGGCGCGTAACGCCTCGCGCACGCCGGTGCGTGGCACCTGAATAATCCCCAGCCCGGCGATACAGGCTGCCTGATAGGTTTCCGTACTGTTGACCGTCAATATGCCGCCGGTTTTTACCCAGCGCACCGCGCCGTCGATCATTACCTCAAAGCCGGGGGGACGGACCCCGAGGGTGCTGGCGTAGTGGATCAGGGCATGATCCGCCAGATCCTCCAGGGATTGCGGATAGCCAAAACGCGCCAGATAGTCCGGGCTGGCGCAGTTAATTTGCGTCAGCTTGCCCAGCGGGCGGGCAATCAGCCCTGAGTCTTTGAGCGCGCCGACGCGCACCACGCAGTCAAACCCCTCGCGGATCACGTCCACCAGCCGATCGCTGCTGCTCAGCTCCAGTTCGATGCCCGGATATTGCTGTAAAAAAGTCGGCAGATGCGGGATCACCATTTTTTTAGCAAAACCGACCGGCATATCCACCCGCAGCCGGCCGCTGATGCTCGCCGGATCGTGCTGGAACATGCCGTCCAGTTCGTCGAGGTTGCTCAGCAGATCTTTCGCCCGCTCGTAGTAGACCATCCCATCCTGGGTGAGCTGGACCCGGCGGGTGGTGCGGTGCAGGAGCCGCACGCCAAGATGGCTTTCCAGGGCCTGAATCTGTCGCGAGACGCTACCCTTAGGTAGCGCCAGGGTTTCGGCGGCGCGGGAGAAGCTCTCCAGATCCGCTACGCGAATGAATAACTGCATTGCATGAATTTTATCCATGCCGATCGCCTATTGTTGTTGTTAATGAAACAGTAAAACGCAATGTAGCGTATTTATTGTTGCATGAGCAGTTAATAAGCTACAACACAATCACAACGCAACCTGAAAGGGGTCTTCTGATGACACAACGTATCGCTTTAGTGACCGGCGGCAGCCGCGGTCTGGGTAAAAACGCCGCGTTGAAGCTGGCGGCAAAGGGAACCGATATTCTTTTGACCTATCACAGCAACCGCCAGGCGGCCCTCGACGTGGTGGCGGAAATAGAGCAAAAAGGGGTCAAAGCGGCAGCATTAGCGCTGAACGTCGGCGATTCCACAACATTTGACGCATTCGCCAGCGAGGTGGCGCAGGTGCTGGCGCAGAAGTGGGGACGCACAACCTTTGATTATTTACTGAACAATGCCGGGATCGGACTCAACGCGCCCTTCGCCGAGACCAGCGAAGCGCAGTTTGACGAGCTGATGAATATCCAGTTCAAAGGGCCGTTTTTCCTGACCCAGCGTCTGCTGCCTCTCCTGCAGGATGGGGGGCGTATCCTCAATGTCTCCAGCGGCCTGGCGCGCTTTGCCCTGCCGGGCTATGCGGCCTACGCCGCGATGAAGGGGGCGATGGAGGTTCTGACCCGCTATCAGGCGAAAGAGCTGGGCGGACGGGGGATATCGGTGAACATCATCGCGCCGGGTGCCATTGAGACCGACTTTGGCGGCGGGGAGGTGCGCGATAACGCCGAGGTGAATCGGCATATCGCCGCCCAGACTGCACTGGGGCGCGTTGGGCTGCCGGATGATATCGGCGACGCCATCGCCGCCCTGCTCAGCGATGAGCTGGCGTGGATGAACGCGCAGCGTGTGGAAGTCTCGGGCGGGATGTTCCTCTGATCCTGACTGCCCCCAGCCTGTGACCGGCGGTGCGCTACGGCGCATCGCCCTCCCCACGCAGCTGACCGAACAGCCAGTCGTTGTGCCAGCGTCCGTTGAGCCAGTAGTTTTCCCGCAGCTCCCCCTCCAGCCGGAAGCCGGCTTTGAGCAGTAACTGCTTAGACGCCTCGTTGCCGGCGGTGACGCTGGCGGTCAGGCGGCGGACGCCGCCGGTGGTAAAGGCGTAGTCGCACAGCGCGCGCAGCGATTCGTAGCCGTAGCCCCGACCCTGCGCCGCCGGGGCGAAGAGAAAGCCAACCTCGGCAATGTCGCGCTGATGATGCTGGTAACCGGTCAGGCCGAGCGGGGTATGGGTCAGCCTGTCGCGCACCACCAGGCACAGCCAGTGTTCATCCCCGGGCGTCCACGGCGGCAGCCGCGAATCGAACGCCTCGCGGATGGCCGCCTGCGGTCGGGGATCGGCGACGTAGAGCATGACCTGCGGATCCTGCTGCAGGGAAAGAAAAAACGACCAGTCGTCCAGCTGCAGCGGTGAGCAGCGCAGGCGCGGCGTCAGAAGTTCAGGCATAAGCGTCGTTCCGGGCAGGGCGAATCCTCTGAACATAGCAGGAGAAAGCCGCCGGGAACAGCCCGACTAGGTTGGCTCACCGTACAGGCCAATCAGTCGGCGCACCACGCCGTTGGTCCAGCCAAAGCCATCCTGCAGGGGATACTCCCCGCCGCCGCCCTCATGGGGGACGCCGGTGGCAATATGGTATTTTTCAATCAGCTTGTGATGCTGCTTGTAAAAGTGGTTGACCGTCTGCAGCCAGCTCCAGGCAATCTCATCTCCCAGCGGATCCTGGCCGTAACGTTTAAATCCCTGGATCGCCATCCACTGCAGCGGCGCCCAGCCGTTGGGTTTATCCCACTGCTCACCGCTTTCGTATTCGGTGGCCATGATCCCCCCGGGGGTGAGCAGGCGGGCCCGCACCGCATCGGCAAGGCGTTCTGCCTGTTCGTGGGTCGCCAGGCCGACGTAAAGGGTGACGATACTGGCTGCAGAAAACAGCGCCAGCTGTTCACGGCGCCAGTCATAATCGCGGAAACAGCCGTTCTCATCATCCCACAGATAGCGGTTGACCGCCGCCCGCCGATCCTGGGCCTTCTGGCGGAAGGCCGTCTCCGTCTCGCGATCGCCCTTCAGGCCGGAGAGGTTGGCAATGGTCGTCTCCAGCTTGAACAGGAAGGCGTTCAGGTCGATGGGGATAAACTGCGTCGTGCGGATGCTGGCCAGCCGCGTGATATCCCGCAGCCAGCGGCTGGAGTAGTCCCAGCCGGACGCGGCGCCCGCCCGCAGGTCGCGGTATACTTCATTGGCGGGCCGCCCGGAGTGTCGGGCGGTCTCCACGTCTTCGCGCCACGACTCATCCCGCGGCGTGTCACGGTCGTCCCAGTAGCGATTGAGCAGGGAGCCATCCGGCATACGCACCACGTGGCGATACGCCTGGTGCGGGATCAACGACTCGGCGCCGTCCATCCAGAAGGCGTGCTCCATCTTCAGATGGTCCAGATAGCGCTTCGCGCCGCGCACGCCATCCTCTTCAAAGAGTTCGACCATCAGGGCGAACACCGGCGGCTGCGAGCGGCTGAGGTAGTAGGTGCGGTTGCCGTTCGGAATGTGGCCGTAGGTTTCAATCAGCCAGGCAAAGTTATCGGCCATGCATTTCAGCAAATCTTCCCGGCCGCTCTCCGCCAGCCCCAGCATGGTGAAATAAGAGTCCCAGTAATAGGTTTCGCTAAAGCGACCGCCGGGCACGATGTAGGCCTGCGGCAGCGCCAGTAGCGATGACCACGGGATATGATCCTGAGGCTCGCGGGTCAGCACCGGCCACAGCTTGTCGATGTGTTCTTTCAGGGTCAGGCTGGGGTCGGAGATATAGATGTCGCTCTGGCTCTCCGGCAGCCAGAAGTTGTCCTCAACGAACTGCCGCAGATCGAAGTCGGGCTGGCGTTTGACCTTGCGGTAGTTCCGCAGGATGTCCAGCGGATCGTGTTTCGGCGCGCAGTCGGGGAAGGTTTTGCTGTCCGCGAAAATGCGTGATTTCTGCACGTTGGTAAACAGCTCAAGATAGCGATCCGCCGGGGTGAGGGCATCAGACGCCGGAAGCCCCTCGATCACCTCAGGCTCCGGTTCAGCGTCTATCATCTCATCCAGCTTTAATTCGTACGGATCGGCTTCGTAGCAGGGATCGATGTCGATCCTTAACTCGTCGTCTTCAACGTGGCGTAATTTCTGGCTGAACATAGCGATACGGACCTCCGGATAGCGTGAGTTCGGGGCCGGGCATACCCGGCCTTGTCTATTAAGCGTAGACAGTCGCTTCGGTGAGTGTGAAGCAAACTGTGCGTGAGATCACGCTTTTCCGCCGAGAAGAAAAGCTGCCATTTCAAAGTACGCTGTTGATAAGTAATTAAAAATTGTACATCCTGGCGCAGATGAAATTCGGAGCATTCATTATGCAACAAAATTTTATCCCGGGGCGCTCACTCCCACGCCGCCTCCAGCATCTCCAGCAGCTGTTCGCCGCTCAGGCTGACCGGGTTGGCCTTCATCGATGAGGAGCTGCTGGCGGCCAGCGCCGCCGGTTCCAGCGCATCGCGCGCTACGCCGAGGTCGCGCAGGGTGCCAAGGCCAGCGCGATGGCTCCATTCCCGCAGACTGTCCCAGACCCGATCCACAGGGACGACCAGCCCGTCGGCCAGCCAGCGGCGGACATCGTTAACGCGCTGGCGCAGGCCAGGGTCGTTGATCTGCGACTCATTGAGCGCCAGGCCAAACGGCAACAAACTGCCGCATAGGGCGCCGTGCGAGGCGCGGCTCAGGCCGCCCAGCGGGCCGGCGAGGCCGTGGATCACCCCCAGCCCGGCGTTCGCCAGCGCCAGTCCGCCGCACAGGCTGACCCAGGCCATCTCGTCGCGGCTGGTCGGACACTCTTGTTCCATCAGGATTTTTAGCGCGCGAATTCCCCGCGGGATCGCCTGCTGGCAGAGAGCATCGGTGAAGGGAGTGGCCCGGCTGCAGAGCCAGGGCTCAATCACCTGGGTCAGGGCGTCGAGGCCGGAGCTCAGGGTGATGCTCCGCGGCGCGTTGTCGGTTAGCGCCGGGTCGACAATCGCCAGGTCAGGCAGCATTCGGTCGTCGCGCAGGCTCACTTTCCGCTGCTGTTCCGGAACGTTGATCACCGCATTTTTGGTGACCTCCGCGCCCGTGCCAGCGGTGGTGGGGATCGCCACGAACGGCAGGGGACTGGCTTCCAGCTGACGGCCCGTTCCCACCACCTCCAGATAGTCGATCACCGGGCCGGCGGCGGGGACCAGCGCCGCAATCGCCTTACCGGCGTCAATCACCGCGCCGCCGCCGAGGCTGACCACCGCTCTGATCCCTTTCTCGCGCGCCAGCTGGACGCCCTGCTCGATATCGCTAAGCCAGGGTTCGCGACTTATCGCCAGCGTCGTGACCGCAAGCTGCAGCGCCTCCAGCTGCTGGCGGAGAAACGCCGCCCGCTGCGGGCTGGCGCCATGCACCAGCAGGATTGGGCCGCCCTGTTGCGCCAGCCAGGGGGCGGCGCTCTCGGCCTGACCACGGCCAAAACGAATATTTGCAGGCATCAAAACGGTAAAAGGGGTCAACATGTCGGGTTCCTTTTCGGCAAACAGGCTGGAATCAACTATACACATTATCCAGCGCTCTGCCTTGTTGCTGGCTGGCAATAGAGTAGAGTGAATGAACTGTCTTTTATGGCTGAGGAATCGCTGACGATGCTAACAATTCTGGGTAAACGCTCTTCAATCAATGTACGGAAAGTGTTGTGGACCTGCGAGGAAGCCGGGCTGGCGTACCAGCAGGAAGATTACGGCAGCGGATTTAAGCCCCTGGATACGCCTGAGTTTCAGCGTCTGAATCCTAACAGCCTGGTGCCGGTGCTACTGGACGATGACTTCGTGCTCTGGGAGTCGAACAGTATCTGCCGCTATCTGGCGCGCAAAGCGGAGCGCTGGGATCTGCTGCCCGCCGAGCCGCAGCCCGCCGCCGAGGTGGAGCACTGGATGGACTGGCAGGCGACCGAGTTCAATACTGCCTGGCGCCATGCTTTTATGGGGCTGGTGCGTAAAGATCCGCGCTTTCAGGATCCGGTGGCGATTAAAGAGAGTATTGCCGCCTGGACCCACTGCGTGCGCATTGTTGAAGCGCAGCTGCAGCGTACCGGGGCGTGGGTAGCCGGCGAGCGCTTCACCCTGGCCGATATCGTGCTGGGGCTGTCGGTGCATCGCTGGAAAATGACCCCTTTCGCCCATCCGGAGATGCCAGCCGTGGAGCGCTGGTATATGGCGCTCAATCAGCGCCCGGCGTTTATGCGCCATGGCAATAACGGCGTGGCCTGAGCATAAAAAAAGAAGCCCCTGGGGGCTTCTTTTTATCATCCGGCGATCGCGTCTTAGCGCATGGTGACGAACTCTTCTGCCGCCGTCGGGTGAATGGCGACGGTGTTGTCGAAGTCTTTTTTGGTGGCGCCCATCTTCAGGGCCACCGCAAAGCCCTGCAGCATCTCATCCATCCCGAAGCCGATGCCGTGGATGCCGACAATCTTCTCTTCCGGGCCGACGCACACCAGCTTCATGCGGCACGGCTGACGGTGAGAGGTCACGGCGGTATACATCGCGGTGAAGGAAGATTTGTAGACCTTCACGGCGTCGTCGCCGTACTGCTCGCGCGCCTGCGGCTCGGTCAAGCCGACGGTGCCGATTGGCGGATGGCTGAAGACCACGGTCGGGATGTTGCTGTAGTCCAGATGCTCTTCCGGTTTGTTGTTAAACAGGCGCTCGGAGAGACGACGGCCTGCGGCCACGGCGACCGGCGTCAGCTCAACGGCGCCGGTATTATCGCCCACCGCGTAGATGCCTGGCACGTTGGTGTTCTGGAATTTATCAACGATGATGTACCCTTTATCGTTGGTTTTAACGCCCGTTGCCGCCAGATTGAAGTTGTCGGTCGCCGGTTCGCGGCCAATCGCCCAGATCAGGCAGTCAACGGTCTGGCTGCGGCCATCTTCCAGCTCCAGCGTCAGGCTGCCGTCGGCATTCTTCACCACCGCTTTCGGGATCGCATTGGTATGCAGCTGCGGGCCTTCGGCGTTCATCACTTCCACCAGGGTCTCAACGATCAGCGGATCGAAGCTGCGCAGCGGCGCGTGTTTGCGCACGAACAGGTGGGTTTCGGCGCCGAGGCCGTTAATCACCCCCGCCAGCTCAACGGCGATATAGCCTGCGCCGACCACCGCCACGCGCTTCGGCAGCGCCGGCAGTTCGAAGAAACCGTCGGAATCAATACCGTATTCGACGCCCGGAATATCCGGGTGGCTCGGCCGGCCGCCGGTGGCGATCAGGATATGGTCAGCGGTGATGATCTCGCCGTTGACTTCCACGGTGTGGGCATCGACAAAGCGCGCGAAGCCTTTGATCACGTCGACTTTATTCTTACCCAGTACGTTGTCGTAAGAGGTATGAATACGGTCGATATAGGCGCTACGGCTGGCGACCAGCTTCTCCCAGTCAAAATGGTTGATGGTGGTATCGAAACCGTAGTCCGGGCCGTAAAGATGAATCGCTTCGCGGATCTGCGCCGCATGCCACATCACCTTTTTCGGCACGCAGCCGACGTTGACGCAGGTGCCGCCCAGCTCTTTGGCTTCAATCAGCGCGCACTTCTGGCCGTACATGGCCGCGCGGTTAATTGAGGCGATACCGCCGCTACCGCCGCCGATGGCGAGGTAATCATAATGTTTGCTCATGCCCATATGTCCTTAATCGTTGATTGCCGCGATTGTAGCGCGAGGCTTAAAAGGTTCCACCGATGGTTGCGATTACTCCGGTACGATCCAGCTGACGGTGGCGTGGCCGGTGCCGGTCGGAACCAGTTTGCTGTGCAGCCACGGCAGCACGTTATTCATCTGCTGCTCCAGCTTCCACGGCGGGTTGATGACGATCATCCCGGAGGCGGTCATGCCGCGCTGGTCGCTGTCCGGACGCACCGCCAGCTCAATCTGCAGGATTTTGCGGATGCCGGTGGCTTCTAACTCTTTGATCATGCGTTTGATTTGCGCGCGCAGCACCACCGGGTACCACAGAGCGTAGGTGCCGGTGGCGAAGCGTTTGTAGCCTTCGTTAATCCCGGTGACCACCGCCTGATAGTCGGTTTTAATTTCGTACGGCGGGTCGATCAGAATCAAACCGCGGCGCGATACCGGCGGCAGCTTGGCTTTCAGCTGCTGGTAGCCATCGGCTTTATCGACGCGCGCGCGGCTGTCTTTCTGGAATTCAGCGCGCAGCAGCGGGAAGTCGCTCGGGTGCAGCTCGGTCATCTGCAGGCTGTCCTGCTCGCGCAGCAGCTGGCGGGCAATCAGCGGCGAGCCCGGGTAGTAGCGCAGCTGGCCGTTACGGTTGAAGTGTTCTACGACCGAAATATACGGCTCCAGCTCTGCCGGCAGGTCGTCCTGCTGCCAGATGCGGGCGATGCCTTCAAGATACTCGCCGGTACGTTCGGCGTGCTCGCCGCTCAGCTGATAGCGGCCCGCGCCGGCGTGAGTGTCCAGGTAGAGAAACGGTTTTTCTTTCTCTTTCAGTGATTCAATGATCAGGCTCTGAACGGTGTGTTTGAGGACGTCGGCGTGGTTGCCTGCGTGAAAGCTGTGGCGATAACTGAGCATGGATGCAGAGATTCCGGGAAGTAAACAAGTTAACCGATAGTTTACCGCAGATCGGCCGAGATTACCGCTGCGCCGCCGCGCTGTTTCATTTCTGCCAAAAGCGTTGCAAAACATAACGCTGTCATAAAAACGTCAAACGGCCGCGCTAGCGTCGGATACAGGCAAGGTAATTATTTGAATAAAAGGAAAAATAATGAAAAGGCAACTCTCGCTGCTGGCCGTCGCGCTGCTGCTGGCGCAACCGGTTCTGGCTAAAGACATCCCGCTGAACAGGGCGGCGGCCCTCGCCAATAGCGTGACGCCGGCTGCCTCCAGCCAGGCGTATGACGATCTTGAGCAACAGGCGCTGGCGCAGCTACGCCACGCTCTGCAGGGGAATGCCGCCACGCTGACCCGCGATCGGCTGGCGCGCACCAAACAAAACCAAACTCAGGCCGATACCGCCTGGCTGAAGGCCAGCGGCTATGACTTCCAGACCCGGGCCAACCAGCAGGCGGGCATTGCGCTGCTGTCGGCGTTCAGCACCCTGCCGGAGACCGTCGTGAAGCAGAATCTGGCGACGGTGACCGCCATCAATCGCGACGCCGTGCAGACCACGCGCCGTCAGGCGCTGGCCGATGCGGAAGGCATTAGCTACCTCTACTTCCTCAGCGACGCGCTGGGGCCACGCCTTGGCAAAGCGTTTCTGACCGCCTATGACCAGGGCGCGCTGGGGAAAGCGGCAGCGTTGATCAAAGCCTCGGAGGTCAGCACCGGCGAGGCGAAAAAGCACTTCAATAATCCGCGGCCGTTTCTGGTGCAGGGCAACACCATTCACCTGGTGCCTGACGATGTGGTGGTGAAAGATAACCAGCCCTACACCGCCGACGGCGGCTCGTTCCCCAGCGGCCACACCAACACCGGCTATACCGATGCGCTGCTGCTGGCGGCGATGATCCCGGAGCGCTACGACGCGCTGGTGGCGCGCGGCGCCCGCTATGGCTACTCGCGCATCGTGCTGGGCGTCCACTACCCGCTGGACGTGATCGGCTCGCGAATGGTGGCCGAGCGCAACGTGGCCCACTATCTTAACGATCCGCACTACCGGGTATTATTTAACGAAGCCCGCGATCAGCTGCGCGCCGCGCTGGCGAAGGCCTGCGGCACATCGCTTGCCGAGTGCGCGAAGAGCAGCGTGAAAGACGATCCCTGGCGCGATCCGGCGATGCGTGATTTCTCTCGCTTCACCATGACCTACGATCTGCCGCAGCAGAAGGGTCCGCAGCCGCGTTTACAGGTGCCGGAGGGGGCGGAAGTGCTGCTGGAAGATGCCCTGCCGCATCTGTCAGCGGCCCAGCGTCGGGCGCTGATGGTCAACACCGCGCTGCCGGCGGGTTACCCGCTATCCGGCACCACCCCCGAACAGCAATTCTGGCAGCGGCTGAATCTGTCGGCGGCCTGGGAGATGGCGCAAAAAAGGCAGTAATGTGGTTTCCGGCACGCTGCACTGCGTGTCGCGCTTTTCCGGCAACGGGCGGACTTATCGCAGCAATACCCAGGCTGACGCACCGCCCGTCATTGAAATTCCCCCAACTATCCCCCATTCTAGATCTCATGCATAAGCGCCGGACGCGCGCTTCATTCACCCTTTTCAACAGGACAGCGCATATGACCAATCCATTATTGACGCCTTTCTCCCTGCCGCCTTTTTCTGCGATCAAACCAGAGCACGTGGTCCCTGCGGTCACCAAAGCGCTGGAGGATTGCCGGGCCGCGGTGGAAAGCGCGGTGGCGCATGGCGCGCCGTATAGCTGGGAAAATCTTTGCCAGCCGCTGGCGGAAGTGGACGATGTGCTGGGACGCATCTTCTCGCCTGTCAGCCATCTGAATTCGGTTAAAAACAGCCCTGAACTGCGTGAGGCCTACGAACAGACGCTGCCGCTGCTCTCCGAGTACAGCACCTGGGTCGGCCAGCATGAAGGCCTGTATAAAGCCTATCGCGACCTGCGCGATGGCGATAACTACGCCACGCTGAATACCGCGCAGAAAAAAGCGGTTGATAACGCGCTGCGCGATTTTGAATTATCCGGGATTGGCCTGCCGCCGGAGGCGCAGAAACGCTACGGTGAAATCGCCGCGCGCCTCTCTGAGCTGGGCAACCAGTACAGCAACAACGTCCTCGACGCCACCATGGGCTGGAACAAGCTGGTGACCGATGTCGCCGAGCTGGCCGGCATGCCGGAAAGCGCGCTGGCCGCCGCTCAGGCTCAGGCGCAGGCCAAAGAGCAGGAAGGGTATCTGCTGACCCTGGATATTCCGAGCTATCTGCCGGTGATGACCTACTGCGATAACCAGGCGCTGCGCGAAGAGATGTATCGCGCCTATTCCACCCGCGCCTCCGATCAGGGCCCGAACGCCGGGAAATGGGATAACAGCCCGGTGATGGCGGAGATCCTCGCGCTGCGTCACGAGCTGGCGCAGCTGTTGGGCTTTGACAGCTATGCGTATAAATCCCTCGCCACCAAAATGGCGAAGGATCCGCAGCAGGTGCTCGACTTCCTCACCGACCTGGCAAAACGCGCCCGTCCGCAGGGCGAAAAAGAGCTGGCCCAGCTGCGCGCCTTCGCCAAAGCCGAGTTTGGCGTCGATGAGCTGCAGCCGTGGGACATTGCCTACTACAGCGAAAAACAGAAGCAGCACCTCTACAGCATCAGCGATGAGCAGCTGCGCCCCTATTTCCCGGAAAACAAAGCCGTTAGCGGCCTGTTTGAAGTGGTTAAGCGCATTTACGGTATTACCGCTAAAGAGCGTACCGATGTCGATGTGTGGCATCCGGAAGTGCGCTTCTTCGAGCTGTATGACGAACACAACGAGCTGCGCGGCAGCTTCTATCTCGACCTGTATGCCCGCGAACATAAGCGCGGGGGGGCGTGGATGGACGACTGCGTCGGCCAGATGCGTAAACTGGATGGTTCCCTGCAGAAGCCGGTCGCCTACCTGACCTGTAACTTCAACCGCCCGGTCAACGGCAAGCCGGCGCTGTTCACCCATGACGAAGTGATCACCCTGTTCCACGAGTTCGGCCACGGTCTGCACCATATGCTGACCCGCATCGACACCGCCGGGGTTTCCGGCATCAGCGGGGTGCCGTGGGATGCGGTCGAGCTGCCGAGCCAGTTTATGGAGAACTGGTGCTGGGAGCCGGAAGCGCTGGCGTTTATCTCCGGCCATTATGAAACCGGTGAACCGCTGCCGCAGGAGCTGCTGGAGAAAATGCTGGCGGCGAAAAACTACCAGGCGGCGATGTTTATTCTGCGCCAGCTGGAGTTCGGCCTGTTCGATTTCCGCCTGCATGCGGAGTACAAACCGGAGCAGGGGGCGAAAATCCTTGAGACCCTGGCCGAGATTAAAAAGCAGGTCGCCGTGGTGCCGGGGCCGACCTGGGGCCGCTTCCCGCACGCCTTCAGCCACATCTTCGCTGGCGGCTATGCGGCAGGTTACTACAGCTACCTGTGGGCCGACGTGCTGGCGGCAGACGCCTTCTCACGCTTCGAAGAAGAGGGGATTTTCAACCGTGAAACCGGTCAGTCGTTCCTCGACAATATCCTGAGCCGCGGCGGTTCCGAAGAGCCGATGGAGCTGTTCAAACGCTTCCGCGGGCGCGAGCCGCAGCTGGACGCGATGCTGGAGCATTACGGGATCAAAGGCTGATTGCTACGTGAAGATCTGCTTAATTGATGAAACAGGCGCCGGTGACGGCGCCTTATCTGTTTTAGCCGCCCGCTGGGGGCTGGAGCAGGATGACGATAACCCGATGGCGCTGGCGCTGACGACGGAGCATCTGGAGCTACGCAAGCGCGATGAGCCCAAGCTTGGCGGCATCTTCGTCGATTTCGTCGGCGGGGCGATGGCCCACCGGCGCAAGTTTGGCGGCGGCCGCGGCGAAGCGGTGGCTAAAGCGGTGGGTATTAAAGGCGATTACCTGCCGGATGTCGTCGATGCGACGGCCGGGCTGGGACGCGATGCCTTTGTGCTGGCGTCAGTCGGCTGTCGCGTGCGGATGCTGGAGCGTAATCCGGTGGTCGCCGCGCTGCTCGATGATGGCCTGGCGCGCGGCTATGCTGACGCGGAAATCGGCGGCTGGCTGCAGGAGCGGCTGCAGCTGATCCACGCCTCCAGCCTGACGGCGTTAACCGATATCACCCCGCGCCCGCAGGTGGTGTACCTCGATCCGATGTTCCCGCATAAGCAGAAAAGCGCGCTGGTGAAGAAAGAGATGCGCGTCTTTCAGTCGCTGGTGGGGCCGGATTTAGACGCCGATGGCCTGCTGGCCCCGGCGCGCCAGCTGGCGACCAAGCGGGTGGTGGTGAAGCGCCCGGATTATGCGCCGCCGCTGGCGGAAGTCGCCACGCCGAATGCGGTGGTGACCAAAGGGCATCGGTTTGATATTTACGCCGGTACGCCGGAGTAATATTACGCCGTGGTGGTATCTCCCGGATAGCGGCGCAACGCGCCTTATCCGGGCTACCGAATCGTCGCCCGGCTCAGCGTAGCGCAAGCCGGGAACCACAATATCTGAACAAACGGCGCCAGTGCGGATCGGCCATCTCAAACGGTTATTCGGCGCTGGCCGGGGTATTAATCATCCGGTTCAGCCACGGCACCATCAGCGCCATTACCACCGTGACGCCCAGCGTCACCAGGCCAATTTTACTGAACACATTGGTGTAGACCGGCAGGGTCTGCAGCGGGTCGGTGATGTTTTCCGGCACCGCGGTAAAGGTCGCCACATAGCCGCCCAGCAGGAAAGCGGCGGCCTGGGTCAGAAACCACATCCCCAGAATAAAGCCCATCAGATGCTGCGGCACCAGCGCGGCAACCATCGCCAGCCCCAGAGCGCTGATTAACAGTTCGCCCAGACTCTGGAACAGATAAACCAGCACAATAAACCACGGCGAGGTTAACCCCTGGGCGTCGGCGAACCACATCCCGGCCGCCGCGGCGGTCAGGAAGCCCAGCGCGCAGAGGAACATCCCGAGGGTAAATTTCACCGGCATGGTCAGGTCTTTACCCTTATGACCGAGATGGGTGTAGATCGCCGCCAGCACCGGGCTGGCGACCACTACCCAGAAGGGATTCAGCGCCTGGAAGCTGACCGGGTTGATGGTAAAGCCAAGGATCTCATGATGGACGTTGTTGATGGCGAAGAAGTTCAGCGAGGTCGGCATCTGGGCATACAGAATGTAAAACAGCACCGCCTCGATCATCAGAATAAAGGCGACGAACATTTTGTTGCGTCCAGTTTTATCGAGGCGAAACGCCTCACGGAAAAAGAACGCAATAACCACGACCGACAGAACAATCAGCACCAGGTTGGCGATCATCACGTTATGCATCAGCCAGGCGCAGAGAAAAATCATTACCACCGTACCGGCCAGCACCAGCGCCAGATTGCGTAGGCTGAGGGGGCGATGATCCGGCTCGGAGCCAATATCTTTCACCATCCCGCGGCAGGCGAAGTAGACCAGCAGCGCGATAATCAGCCCCGCGCCGCACAGGTTATAGGTTACCGCGTAGCCAAATTTTTCGGCGATCACCGGCGCCAGCGACAGCGACAGCAGCGAACCGATGTTTATCGACATATAGAACAGGGTAAATGCCCCGTCGAGACGGGCATCCTTCGGCGGATAGCATTTGGAGAGCAGGCTCGCCGGGTTGGCTTTAAACAAACCGTTGCCGACGGCGATGGTGCCGAGAGCGATAAAGATCAGCTGCGGTTTCAGCAGCGACATCCCGGTCATAAAGTAGCCGATAGCCAGCACAATGGCGCCGAGCACCAGCGTGCGTTTGGTCCCCAGCAAATGGTCGCCCACGTAGCCGCCGATGGAGATCAGCCCGTAAACCAGCGCCGCGAAGGCGCCGAAGGTGATAAAGGCCTGTTCCTGAGAGAAGCCCAGCTGTTTAACAAAGAAGACCGCCAGGATCCCCTGAACGCCGTAATAGCCAAAACGTTCCCAGAGCTCCACAAAGAAGATCATAAAGAACGGACGAGGTTGCTGCAGCAAGCCCGTAGGTGCAGTTGTATTCATATTCCTTCGCCTTGTATTACTTTCCCAAAAAGTATGAACGCGTATGCCAGAACGCGCCGAAAATGTCTGATAACTCGCCATGCTGCGGTTATTGGCTTATGGAATAGATTATTATATAGATATTTCGCCGAATAACTGGTTGATCACACTAATTGAATGGCGATTTTATGGATTGAAGTTCTGCCGCATGGCGAGGGAAAGCGAAAATAAAAAACGCCCGCATCGGCGGGCGTATTGCGCGGATAAAACGAGACGGTTATTCGTCTTCTTCGTCGCGCAGCGGGACGATCAGCATGTCGACATGAACGGTGTTAATCAGCTGGCGGGCAGAGGACATCAGCTTGCTCCAGAAGTCCTGATGATGGCCGCAGACCACCAGGTCCATATCGTATTTTTTAATCGCATCGACCAGCACCTGGCCAAGGTCGCCGCTGCCGCTCAGGGTCTCGGTGATGGGATAGCCTGCGTTGGTCGAGAGCTCGGTCAGCGCGTGATGGGTCTCTTCGGAGATGCGTTTTTGCATGTCGCCGAGGTTAACGTCAATCAGCCCGGTGTAGAGGTCGGAGTAATTCACATCCACATGGATCAGGGAGACTTTCGCGTTATACGGGCGGGCCATAGAAACGGCTTTTTCAACCAGTACTTTACTCTCCGGGGACAGGTCTACTGCAATCAGAATATGTTTGTAAGCCATAGTGTTACTCCTTCCATAAGTTTGTCGATGACCATTGGACCTGACAGCTGGCGCTGCCGTTTCGCCCGCGTCCTGCGTGCTACATTCGCGGGAGGGTAGCCTTTAAGGACTTCATTGTAGAAGATATTTCCTACCTTATAGCGCCCCCCGCACTCCGTCAATGCACTGGGTTCACCTAAAAGTTAAACAAATTTATCCGTCTTACGTATTGATAACGAATAACCTTGTGGTAAAAAAATTAATGGATCTCCTACACTATTTAATGAGCCGGTCGGAAAAATAAATGTGATCGGAATCGCACTCTTTACGGTATCGTCGTGGGTTATTTGGGGAGCGGTAGCCGCGGAGGTTTTCTCCGTAGGCGGGTCGCCGGGGAGGAGGTATGATCAGCACTATTGCGCTGTTTTGGGCCCTGTGTGTCGTTTGTGTGGTGAATATGGCACGCTACTTCTCATCGTTGCGTGCATTATTGGTGGTGCTACGTGGTTGCGATCCCTTGCTCTATCAGTATGTTGATGGCGGCGGCTTTTTTACCTCGCACGGGCAGCCCAGCAAACAGATGCGGCTGGTGTGGTATATCTATGCCCAGCGCTACCGTGACCATCACGATGATGAATTTATTCGTCGCTGCGAACGTGTTCGTCGCCAGTTTATCCTGACCAGCGCCCTGTGCGGCCTGGTGGTGGTGAGCCTGATTGCGCTGATGATCTGGCACTAACGTTTCAGAATAAAAAAACGGGCCAGCAAGCTGGCCCGTTTTGAACGAATAACGCTTAAATCAGTTTCAGGGAGAGCCAGTAAAGGACGCCTGAAAGGATAATCGCTGCCGGCAGGGTCAGCACCCAGGCCATCAGAATGCTGGTCACCGTCTTTTTCTGCAGACCACCGCCATCCACCAGCATCGTCCCCGCTACCGAGGAGGAGAGTACGTGGGTGGTGGAAACCGGCATCCCGGTGTAGCTCGCCAGACCGATAGAAACCGCTGCGGTCATCTGAGCCGACATCCCCTGAGCGTAGGTCATGCCTTTCTTACCAATCTTCTCACCGATGGTGGTCGCCACGCGGCGCCAGCCGATCATGGTGCCGATACCCAGCGCCAGCGCGACAGCCATGATAATCCAGATTGGCGCGTACTCGATGGTGCTCAGCATATCGGTTTTCAGTTTCTTCAGCAGACGCTGGTCGTCAGCGCTCACATCCGGCAGCTTCGCCACCTTGTCGGTGGTGTCGGAGATGCAGAGCATGATGCGACGCAGCTGGCCGCGCTGTTCCGGTTTTAGCGACTCGTAGTTCTCAACGCCGGTCAGCATGGTTTTGACGCGGTCAAGGGCGTTGATGGTGTTCGCCGGATGGCAGTGGAACTCGCCATTGGCCGCGGTATTGGTATCCGGAGAAGGCACCAGCTGATCGACGCCGGTGGCTTTTTTCAGCAGTTCAGGACGCTGCTGGAAGAAGGTTTCCACGTTGTTGACCGCATCGCGGGTACGGGTGATTTCGTAACCAGAGGCATTCATATTCACCACGAAACCCGCCGGCGCGACGCCGATCAGCACCAGCATCACCAGGCCAATGCCTTTCTGCCCATCGTTAGCACCGTGAGAGAACGACACGCCAATAGCAGACAGGATCAGCGCGATACGGGTCCAGAACGGCGGCTTTTTCTTACCGTCTTTCTTTTCACGCTCTGCGGGCGTCAGGTGGATACGCGCGCGTTTTTTGGTTCCGCTCCAGTAGCGACGCAGCAGGAAAATCAGGCCGCCCGCGATCACCAGACCGACGATCGGCGAGATGATAAGCGAAGCAAAAATACCGATGACTTTCGGGATATTCAGCGCATCAACCACGGAAGTACCGGTCATCAGCGCATTGGTTAAACCAATGCCGATGATGGCGCCAATCAGGGTATGAGAACTGGAAGCTGGAAGACCGAAGTACCAGGTGCCGAGGTTCCAGATGATCGCCGCCAGCAGCATAGAGAACACCATGGCGAGGCCATGTGCGGAACCCATGTTAAGCAGCAGATCGGTCGGCAGCATATGCACGATGGCATAGGCTACGCTGAGACCGCCCAGCAGAACGCCGAAGAAGTTGAAGAGCGCCGCCATCGCCACAGCGAGCTGTGAGCGCATTGCGCGAGTGTAGATAACCGTAGCCACCGCGTTTGCGGTATCATGGAAACCGTTAATCGCTTCGTAAAACAGTACAAAAGCTAAAGCAAGCAATAATAATAGTCCGGTATGTAAATCCAGACCGGCAAATAAATGTAGCATAGGACGTTACGCCATTTTGAGGACATGAACGCGGCGCATTATCAGTGACTTTAGCGGCGCGGGCAAAGTGAAATATAGACTTTTTTTGATTTTCTTCCTGTTTAGGTTTTACCCTGTTGGGAGTAATCCTATATCTTTCAATGATGTATCTAATGCGGGATTTTTCCCGCTGGTGTGACCAGAGTGAAATATTTACAAAACCCGACAATTGGGGAACGAGGAACGCGGTGTGGAAAGGTTTGATGCCATTGTCGTTGGCGCCGGAGCGGCGGGAATGTTTTGCGCAGCGCAGGCGGGCCAGCTTGGCTGCCGCGTCCTGCTGCTGGATAACGGCAAAAAGCCGGGGCGAAAAATTCTGATGTCCGGCGGCGGCCGCTGCAACTTTACCAACATGTATGTTGAACCGGCGGCCTATTTGAGCCAAAACCCGCATTTTTGCAAATCTGCCCTGGCGCGCTACACCCAGTGGGACTTTATCGAGCTGGTCGGTAAATACGGCATCGCCTGGCATGAGAAGACCCTCGGC
This sequence comes from Klebsiella sp. AqSCr, assembly GCF_008452795.1. Classification (NCBI taxonomy): domain Bacteria; kingdom Pseudomonadati; phylum Pseudomonadota; class Gammaproteobacteria; order Enterobacterales; family Enterobacteriaceae; genus Klebsiella; species Klebsiella sp. AqSCr. The sequence continues at coordinate 2,767,036 of NZ_MJDM01000005.1, read as the reverse complement.
CAGCTGTTTTGCGATGATTCGGCGGAGCAGATCGTCAATCTGCTGCTCGCGGAATGTGAAAAGGGCGGCGTGGAGATCCGTCTGCGCAGCGAAATCCTCAGCGTGGAGCGCGATGAACAAGGCTACCGGCTACAGGTGAACGGCGAAACGCTGGTGACCAAAAAGCTGGTGATCGCCTCCGGCGGTCTGTCGATGCCGGGGCTCGGCGCCTCGCCGTTTGGCTATAAAGTCGCCGAGCAGTTCGGCCTGAAGGTGCTGCCGACCCGCGCGGGGCTGGTGCCGTTTACCCTCCACAAGCCATTGCTTGAGCAGCTGCAGGTCCTCTCCGGCGTGTCGGTGCCGTCGACCATTACCGCCGAGAACGGCACTCTGTTTCGCGAAAATCTGCTGTTCACCCACCGCGGCCTTTCCGGACCGGCGGTGCTGCAAATTTCCAGCTACTGGCAGCCCGGCGAGTTCGTCACCGTTAATCTGCTACCGGACTGCGATCTTGATGACTTCCTTAACGAGCAGCGCAGCGCGCATCCCAACCAGAGCCTGAAGAACACCCTGGCGATGCAGCTGCCGAAGCGGCTGGTGGAGTGTCTGCAGCAGCTGGGACAGATACCTGATGTGACGCTCAAGCAACTGAACGTTCGCGATCAGCAGACGCTGGTGGAGACGTTAACCGCCTGGCGCGTGCAGCCGAACGGCACCGAAGGCTACCGGACGGCGGAGGTGACCCTCGGCGGCGTGGACACCAACGAACTCTCGTCGCGTACTATGGAGGCGCGTAAGGCGCCGGGTCTCTACTTTATCGGCGAAGTGATGGACGTTACCGGCTGGCTCGGGGGGTATAACTTCCAGTGGGCGTGGTCAAGCGCCTGGGCCTGCGCGCAGGCGCTGGTGGAAGGGTAATCTACGCGTCCGGGCGCCCTGGTGCCCGGACGTATATGATCAGTTCAACCCAAGAAAATACTGGGCGATTTTGAAATAGATAATTAGCCCGGTGCCATCAATCAGCGTGGCGATAAACGGCGCGGAAACTACCGCCGGGTCAATGCCGATCCGCTTAAGCACCATCGGAATGACCGAGGAGACAATCGCGCTCCACAGGGTAATGCACACCAGCGTCAGGCTGACGATGAGCGTGATTTCCATGCCAATCCCCATCATCCAGGCGCGCAGGCAGCCCGCCAGGCCCAGGGTCAGGGCAATCAGAAACGAGGTCGATACCTCTTTGCGGATCACCCGCCCCATATCGCGCAGTCGCACTTCCCCCAGCGCCATCGAGCGCACCAGCGTCGAGGTGATCTGCGTTCCGCTGTTGCCGCCGGTGCCGATGAGCAGCGGAATAAAGAAGGCCAGCGCGATGGCCGATTCCAGGGCTTCTTCGAAATGCTGCAGTACGCTGCTGGTGTAGGCTTCGGCCACGAACAGCAGCAGCAGCCACACCGAGCGTTTTTTCCACAGCGTCCAGGGGCTGATCTCGAGGTACGGTTTTTCCAGCGGCAGCGTTGCCCCCTGCAGCTGAGCATCTTCGGTGACGTCATCCTCCAGCAGATGGGCGATCTCCTTCTCCATCAGGCAGCCGACCAGCTCGCCTTTATCGACGACGGGGACCAGGTCGAGGCCGCGCTCGCTGAGCTCGGCAATCACCTGCTGGCGCTCATCGTCAGGTTTGACGCGAAACAGGCAGCTGTCCATCAGGTGGCGGATAGACTGGTTGATATCCGTTTCCTGGAGTAGCTTTTTGACCGACAGGCTGCCACGCAGCTTCTTGCCGGCGACGACAAACACCTGCCCGGGAATATCATCGCTGGCCAGCTGGGAGATAAAGTGTTCGCGCGCCTCATGAACGCTGAGATGTTCCTGCAGCGTAATAAAATCGGTACGCATGTACTGGACGATCGCATCGCCGTCGAAGCCAGAGGTCGCCTGATGGGCGGCGCAGAGTTGAATGGAAGACATGTTTAAAAATCCCTATAAAAAATCACTCATAGGGGCGAACAAGACAGGGTTAGCGCAGGCAGATCCCTACGTCCTGGTTTTAGCACTGCATAACGTATCTGAACGGTCATGACCGCCAGAAGTTACCTTGGCAACACCTTGATTCGATGGAAGCCTGTATTTCCCTGAGTGGTCTCTCTCGATACCAACAGGGCGGTAACTTGTATTTATGCAGGAGCCTCGCCATAACGAGATCGTTAAATGAGGCGCCATTATTGGCGAAGAGGGATAATTCACAAAGCGTATAGTTTATGTGGTTTATCAACTGTTGATAAACCACCCAAGAATTTTCAAATAATTAATCATCCGCTAAACACTGCAAATGCCCATGGCGCACGCCGCGCTGGGCAATCACGTCGTCGGCAAAATGCTGTACCTCGGCCATATCACCTTTCAGCACCGCAATCTCCAGGCAGTCGTCATGACTGATATGCACATGCAGCGTGGCGACGGAGAGATCGTGATGATGATGCTGGGTGGCCACCAGCCGGCTCGCCAGTTCGCGTTTTTCATGTTCATACACGTACGACAGGACGGCATACCCGCGCCGTGATTCCGGCGACGGAGGATCCTGGTTGAGGGCGTCGCGCAGAATATCGCGTACCGCCTCCGAACGGTTGTGGTAGCCGCGGCGGGCGCTGAGCGCATCGAGGGCGGCCAGCAGGTCATCATCAAGGGTCAGGGTTACGCGCTGCATGGCATGGCCTCGTTAAGCAGAGTGGCAGGAAAAGGGGGGAGCACCGCCTGCTGGAGCGCCTGTCCGGCAGGAGAGCGCAGGCGTAGCGGTAGACTAACCGTTGCGGTTTCGACGATGCGCCCGTGCTCCATCACCAGCACTCGCTGGCAAAAGCGCTCCACCAGCCGCAGGTCATGGGTGATGAACAGGCAGGCGGTGTCAAACTGCGCCTGCAGACGCTTCAGCAGGGCGATAATCTCCGCCTGCAGCAGCAGATCGAGATTTGAAACCGCTTCATCAAGGATCAACAGCTGCGGCCGTACCGCCAGGGCGCGTGCCAGGCAGACGCGCTGCAGCTGTCCGCCGCTGAGCTGCGCCGGGCGCTTATCGAGCAGCGACGGCGCGAGGTCGACGGCCAGCAGCATCTCTTCCACCCGCCGCGCACGCGCCTCACGCGGCAAGCACAACAGATGGCGCAGCGGCTCGCTGACGATCTCGCGCACCGTTTTGCGCGGATTCACCGCGCTGAAGGCATCCTGAAATACCAGCTGAATATCGCGGCGGAAGGCGCCGATGGCCTCGCCCTTCAGGGCGGCCAGCGGCGCGCCGCGCCAGGCAATATCGCCGTGCTGCGGCGTTTCCAGACCCACCAGCATCCGCGCCAGGGTGCTTTTCCCACAGCCGCTGCGTCCGAGCAGGGCCACCGTTTCGCCGGGGGCGATGGCGAGTTGTATCTCGTGCAGGACTCTGCCGTGGTGAGGATAATCGTGACTCACCCCGGTGACGCTGAGTAAATTCATGGTGTTTTCTCCAGACCGTATAACGCCAGATGCGCGGCCAGCAGGCGCTGGCTGAGCGGGTGCCGCGGGGCGCTAAATAGCGTATTCACATCGCAGTGTTCAACGAGGCGACCGTTCTCCATCACCGTTACGTGATGCGCCAGCCGCGCCACGACGCCCATGTCATGCGTCACCAGCAGCAGTCCCAGACCGCGCCTGGCGACAATATCCGCCAGCAGGTCGAGGATGCGCGCCTGGGCGATGGCATCGAGATCGGTCGTCGGCTCGTCGGCGATGATAAAGGGCGCGCGGCTGAGCAGGGCGAGAGCGACCATCATCCGTTGCAGCATGCCCCCGCTCATTTCAAAAGGGTAGCGCTTCAGCAGCGCCCGCGGATTGTCCAGACCGACCTCCTCCATCGCTGCCAGCAGCACGGCGTCATTCGTTTCACGACCCGCTGCCCGGCAGGTTTCCCGGGCATGCGCGGCCATGGTCTGCAGCGGGTTAAAGGCGCTGCGCGGGTTCTGCATGATGGTGGCGATGGTCGCCCCGCGCAGCTGTTCGCCGTGCACCGGAATGCCGTCGAGAAGCACCCGGCCGGCGGTTTGCCTGACGCCGGGCGGCAGCAGGCCCAGCGCGGCGGCGCAGGTCAGCGATTTTCCGCAACCACTGCTGCCGAGCAGCGCCAGCACCTGGCCGCGGCGCAGGGTGAAGGAGACGTCGCTGACCAGCGGTCGGTCAGCGGCAAGCGAGATCTGTTCCAGTTGGATCTTCTGCGGCATCAGTGGCTATGCTCCGCGATCAGGTGGGGATCGAGACGATCGCGCAGCGCGTCGCCCAGCAGGTTAAAAGCCATCACGCTGATGAACAGCGCCAGCCCCGGCCAGACCATTTGCAGCGGCTGGGTCCAGATATACTGCCGGGCGTCGTTGATCATCACCCCCCATTCCGCCGTCGGTGCGCTGACACCGAGACCGAGGAACGACATGCCGGCTACGTGAAGCATCATATGGCCGATATCCAGCGAGGCGAGCACCAGCAGCGAGGGGATCACCGCGCCGGCCAGATGGTCGCTGAACAGCCGCCACTGGCTGGGGAGGGCAATAACTACCACGCCGGTGATACCGATAACGGCGCCGGGC
>NZ_MJDM01000005.1:2594774-2762411 GCF_008452795.1 Klebsiella sp. AqSCr | reverse complement strand
GTGCGCCACTGGCTGGCGCCGCTCAGACGGGCGGCGAGGATAAATTCGCGCTGGCGCAGGGAAACCACCAGGTTACGCACCATTCTGGCGTACCAGGCCCAGTGTGACAGCGCAATGGCGAGGATCACATTGGTCAGCCCGGTACCCAGCACTCCCACCATAAAGAACGACAGGATCGAGGTCGGAAAGGTCATAAACAGTTCGGCGATGCGCATCAGGCCGCGGTCGGCACGGCCGCCCAGCAGTCCGGCGCTGCCGCCGACCGCCAGGCCGATCAGCAGCACCAGCAGCAGACAAGCCATCACCGCCCCCAGCGAAACGCGGGTGGCGGCCAGCAGGCGTGAGAAAATATCCCGGCCGAGATGATCGGTGCCGAGCCAGTGCGCTGCGCCCGGCGGCAGCAGCCGCTGCTGAAGGTCAATCGCCGCTGGATCCCAGGGCAGCCACCAGCCGCTGCCGATGGCGATGACCGCCAGCAGCGCGATGACTAACAGGGCGAGTTTTACCGGCCAGCGAAAACTTTGTAGCCCTCTCATGCGCTCACCTCCTCGTGGCGGCGCAGGCGCGGGTCGAGCGCCGCGTTAAGCACATCCACCGCCAGATTAGCCAGCACGAACACCGTCACCATCATCAGGGTAAAGCACTGGATCACCGGGTAATCGCGATTGAAAATGGCGGAAACCGCGTAGCGGCCGACCCCGGGCCAGGCAAAGATATTTTCGATAATCATGGTGCCGCCGATCAGCTCGCCAATGTGCATGCCCATGGCGGTCACCACCGGCAGGGTGGCGTTGCGCAGGATATGTCGGCGCTCCACCTGGCGCGCGCTCAATCCGCGCAGCCGCGCCCATATCACGTGACGCTGGCTGGCGGCGTCCAGCATGCTGGCGCGCAGCAGGCGGGCGTTGATCGCCAGCGACATAAAGGCGATGGAGACGGCGGGCAATATCAGGTGCTGCCAGTCGCCATACCCCATCGCCGGGAGCCACTGCAGATGCACGGAAAAGAGCATCACCAGCAGAAAGGCCAGCCAGAAGTTGGGCATTGAGACGCCGAGGAAGGCAATCAGCCGTACGATATAGTCCGGCAGGCGATCGCGATGGCGCGCCGCCCAGATGCCCAACGGCAGGGAGGTGACGAGGATCAGCGCCAGCGCCGCGCCGGTGAGCAGCAGGGTGGCCGGCAGGAAGTGCAGCAGGTCGTCCAGCACCGGGCGCTGGGTGGCATAGGAGAGACCGAAATCCAGGTGCAGCGCCCGCCATAGCCAGTGCAGATACTGCATTGCCAGCGGCTGGTTGAGCCCCAGCAGCTCGCGGGTCGAGGCAACCATCTCTTCAGTGGGCGGCAGGTTCGACAGGCGTAAATAATCCAGCGCCGGGTCGCCGGCGCCGAGCCGCAGCAGCAGAAAGATGATGGCGGAGGCGGCGAGCAGCAGCGGGATCAGCAGCAGCAGGCGACGTAAAATATAGCGTAGCATTATGGCGTTACCGGGGTAATCTGGTCGAAAGGGATCTCGCTGGTCACCGGGGCGAACGGGATCTCCCCGACCTCCTGGCGCGCGACCGACATCAGCGAGACATAGCTGATGGGCAGATACACCGCGTCCTGATGCAGACGGGTCAGCACATCATGGTACAGTTTTCTCCGCTGCGCCTCGTCCCCGGTGGTCAGCACTTCACTAATCTCTTTATCAATCAGTGCCTTGTCTGGCAGGCCGCGCTGGGCCTGGTAATCCGCATGCGAAGGGACGCGCATCGAGCTTAAAAAGGCATGCGGATCGTAGGGCGCGCCCCAGGTGCGATTGAAGATCATGCCGAAGCGGCCTTCGCGCTGGCGCGCGTAAATGCTGCTTTCCTCCTCGCCCACCAGGGTGACCTGCACGCCGACCTGCCGCAGATTGGCCTGAATAATTTCGGCCATCGATTTAGCCAGCGCGTCGGTGCCAATAAACGCCAGCTCAATCGCCAACGGTTGCCCGGCTTTTTGTCGCCAGGGCTGGCCCTCCAGCTGCTGCCAGCCGGCCTGTTCCAGCAGGGCGCGGGCTTTTGTCGGGTCGTAACGGCGCGGCGTCAGATTCTGCGGGGCGTAAGGGACGGAGGGGGCAAACAGGGTGTCGGCAACCTGCTGGGTGCCATACAACACGCTATCGACAAGGGTCTGTTTATCGACGGCGTAGTTGAGCGCCTCACGAACCGCCTGCTCGCGGGTCGGGCCCTGGCTGGCGTTTAGCGCCAGCATTACCGTCTCCGCCGGGGCGGACAGGCGCGCCACGTAGCCGGGGTGATGGCGAAAGCGTTCGAAGGTGTCCAGCGGCAGCAGCCCTTCATCGCCGTAGAGCATATCGATTTCCCCGGTTTCGAACGCCACCGCCCGGCTGGTGGCGTCAGGGATCACCTTGATGGTGATTTGCTGTAGCGCGGGTTTGCGACCCCAGTAGCGCTCATTGCGCACCAGCACATCGCGCTGATTGAGCTGCGAGCTTGCCAGCCGCCACGGGCCGGTGCCGATCGGGGCTTTAATGCCCCTGGCGGTGCCGCCATCGATAAACTGCGAGGGGGCGATGAAGCGGAACGGGCGGGGCAGGGCCAGCTCTTGCAGTAAGGGGGCGTAGGCGCTTTTCAGGGTGATCTGCAGCTCGGTGGCGCTGAGGGCCCGCACGTCGGTTATTTGGTTGGCGAGCTCAAGCCAAGCGTGGCGTTGGCGGTTGGCCAGCACCGCCTGAAAATTGGCCGCCGCGGCCTGGGCATTAAACGGTTCGCCGTTGGAGAAGGCCACATCGTCGCGCAGGGTGAACCACCAGGTTTTGCCGTCGGCGGAGTGACGCCAGCGGGTTGCCAGCCAGGGCTGTACGCTGCCGTCAGCCTGATACTTCACCAGCGGTTCATAGACCATGCTTTGGGCAAACATCTGGTTGGGCGTATAGAGATGGGGATTCAGCGGGCCGACGTTAACCGGCCAGGCGGTGGTGAGCTGGTACGGCGCGGCCTGAGCCAGCAGAGGGACGCAGGCGAGCAGCGCCAGCAGGGTGAGGCGGATAATAGACAAGACGGCAATCTCAACGACAGGAAAGTATGACGATTTTAGTGATTCATCATACTTTGGGAGTAACCTGGATCAATATTGCGCCGGAAAGTATAAGAAAATCGTATCATTACGCCCAGGCGACCAGCGCCGCCTTACCCCTCAGGGCGTCCGGAACAACGCCAGCAGCGTGGCCACCTGTTCGTCGATCGGCGCCAGGTCCCGCTTAACGATCAGATGCAGCGGCGTCGCGCGGCGCGCGCCATGGCTGAGGGGCAACCGCTTCAGCACGCCCTGGTTGAGATGGGGGCGAATGCGCTCCTCCGGCAGCCAGCCGAAGCCGACCTGATACATCACCGCATCAATGGCGGCATCAATGGTGGAGAAGGTCCAGGCGTCTCGCGGCGCCTGGCTATCTCCGCCCTGATCGGCAATGCGCACCAGCGGCCACGGCGCCAGCGCGCTATCCTCCAGCGGTCCGTCCAGCGCGGCGAGAGGGTGGTCGCGGTGGGCGACGGCGATGAAATCAATATTCATCAGCCACTCCCCGCGGCCGGTAATATCCTGGCGGCGGGTCAACACCATCACATCGGCTTCCGTCCGCGCCGCGCTCTCGTCATCCAGGTTTTCCAGCACTTCGGTGAGCCTGACCTGGGTCTGCGGATAGCGCTGCTGAAACTGGCGTAAAATCGCGAACAGCCGCTGGCGCGGGAAAATACTGTCGACCACCAGATCCAGGCGGGTCCGCGCCCCGTTGCGCAGAGTGGCGGCGTGCGTCTCGACGTAGGCGAAGGCCTGCAGCAGCGGCTTGACCTGATTCAGCAGTAGTTCGCCAGCCGGCGTCAGCACCGCCCGCCGGCCGGACGGCGCCAGCAGCGCCACGCCTAAGCGCTCCTGCAGCAGCGCGAGGTTATAGCTTACCGATGACTGACTGCGATTGGTCTCCTCCGCCGCTCTGGCAAAGCTCCCCAATTCCACTACCTTTTCGAGTAACGCCCACTGCTCCAGGGTTGTCTTGTGCATAATCAATCTAAAATTTGAATGTATTTAATCCAAACATAGCGTTATTCATTCATTTTTTAAAGACGTATGCTGTCCTCAACAAAACAGAGGAGAATAAATGATGAGCACTTTCGACAAACATGACCTCAGCGGCTTTATCGGTAAACATCTGGTCTATACCTACGACAACGGCTGGAACTACGAGATTTACGTCAAAAATGGCCACACCCTCGACTACCGTATTCACAGCGGCATCGTCGGCAATCGCTGGGTGAAAGATCAGGAAGCGTACATTGTGCGGGTGGGGGAAAGTATCTACAAAATCTCCTGGACCGAACCGACCGGCACCGACGTCAGCCTGATCGTCAACCTGGGCGACAAACTGTTCCACGGCACTATTTTCTTCCCGCGCTGGATCATGAATAACCCGGAAAAAACTATCTGCTTCCAGAACGACCATATTCCGCTGATGAATTCGTATCGCGATGCCGGCCCGGCCTACCCGACGGAAGTGATTGACGAGTTCGCCACTATCACCTTCATTCGCGACTGTGGCGCGGATAATGACGAGGTCATTAATTGCCCGGCGAGCGAATTGCCTGCGGATTTTCCTGCAAATTTGTAATTCAGCAGAAATAACTTTGTGATCTGCGCTAACTTTTTGTCATTAAGCGTGACAATGACAGAATAATAAATTGTGAACTGGTTTAGTTCTCGTTTAATTTCAACTATTGCGTTCCTGTTCTCTTTTTCGTGACAGGAACGCTCCTCCGTCAAATTTCTGCCATAAAAAACTCCTATCATACTGTTTATTAATAAGTTATTTCTTATTCTGAAGAAATATTAATTTCTTAATATTATCCTAAGCAAGGTCGACTACATTAATAGTGGTCGAGATACCCTGAAATGGAATGCCGTGCTGAACTCACTTCATTTTAATTTCGTTTAAGTCCGCAGGCGCAGGATATTTTATTCTAACGACCCAGATTCGTGCGTGGGTCATCTACAGAACAGGATGATGATGAGCGATTTTTTGCCTTTTTCGCGCCCGTCGATGGGCGACGCAGAGCTGGCTGCGCTGCGTGAAGTTTTAGCGTCGGGCTGGATCACCACCGGACCGAAGAATCAGGCACTCGAAGCGGCATTCTGCCAGCTGACCGGCAACCGCCACGCGATTGCCGTCAGTTCAGCGACCGGCGGGATGCATGTGACCCTGATGGCGCTGGGTATTGGCCCCGGCGATGAAGTCATTACGCCGTCCCAGACCTGGGTCTCCACTCTCAATATGATCTGCCTGCTGGGCGCCACGCCGGTGATGGTCGATGTCGATAACGACAATCTGATGATTACCCCTGCAGCGGTGGAAGCGGCGATCACCTCGCGTACCAAAGCGATAATTCCCGTGCACTACGCGGGCGCGCCAGCCGACATCGACGCCATTCGCGCGGTGGGCGAGCGCCATGGCATTTCGGTGATCGAAGACGCCGCCCATGCGGCCGGTACCCATTATAAAGGCCGCCACGTGGGCTGGCAGGGGACCGCCATTTTCTCGTTCCACGCGATCAAAAACATGACCTGCGCCGAAGGCGGGCTGATTGTCACCGACGACGACGAGCTGGCCTCCCGCATCCGTAGCCTGAAATTCCATGGTCTGGGCGTGGACGCTTATGATCGCCAGACCCACGGCCGCGCGCCGCAGGCGGAGGTGATCACCCCGGGCTTCAAGTACAACCTTGCCGATATCAACGCCGCTCTGGCGCTGGTCCAGCTGGAAAAACTGAGCCACGCCAATCAGCGCCGGACCGAGATTGCCCAGCGCTACCTGCGCGAGCTGGCGGACACGCCGTTTAAACCGCTGAGCGTCCCGACCTGGGATCACCAGCACGCCTGGCATCTGTTTATCATCCGCGTCGATGAGGCCGCGTGCGGCATCAGCCGCGACGCGCTGATGGAAAAGCTGAAGGCGATGGGCATCGGCACCGGCCTGCACTTCCGTGCGGCCCATACGCAAAAATATTACCGCGAGCGCTTTCCTGAGGTTTCCCTGCCGAATACCGAATGGAACAGCGCCCGCATCTGCTCTCTCCCGTTGTTCCCGGATATGACCGATGACGATGTCACTCGCGTTATCTCCGCACTGCGCCAGTTGTCAGGACGTTGATATGCTTACTTACCCTCCCGTGAAGAAGGTCTCGGTGGTTATCCCGGTTTATAACGAACAGGATAGCCTGCCGGAACTGCTTCGTCGTACGGATGCCGCCTGCGCCACCCTGGGGCGGCAATATGAAATTCTGTTGATCGACGATGGCAGCAGCGACGATTCCGCGCGCATGCTCACCGAAGCCGCCGAGGCGGAAGGCAGCCACGTCGTCGCCGTGCTGTTAAACCGTAACTACGGCCAGCACTCGGCGATCATGGCCGGCTTCAGCCATGTAACCGGCGATCTGATTATTACCCTCGACGCCGACCTGCAAAACCCGCCGGAGGAGATCCCGCGGCTGGTGGCGAAGGCTGATGAAGGTTACGACGTGGTGGGCACCGTCCGCCAGAACCGTCAGGACAGCATCTTCCGTAAAACCGCGTCGAAGATGATCAACCGCCTGATCCAGCGCACCACCGGCAAAGCGATGGGCGACTACGGCTGCATGCTGCGCGCTTACCGCCGCCATATCATCGACGCCATGCTCAACTGCCATGAGCGCAGCACCTTTATCCCGATCCTGGCGAATACCTTCGCCCGGCGCGCGGTGGAGATCCCGGTGATGCACGCCGAGCGCGAATTCGGCGACTCCAAATACAGCTTTATGCGCCTGATCAACCTGATGTACGACCTGGTGACCTGTCTGACCACCACGCCGCTGCGTCTGCTCAGCATTTTCGGCAGCGTGATTGCCCTGCTGGGCTTCGCCTTCGGCCTGCTGCTGGTGGTGCTGCGTCTGGCCTTCGGCCCACAGTGGGCGGCGGAAGGGGTGTTTATGCTCTTCGCCGTGCTGTTCATGTTCATCGGCGCCCAGTTTGTCGGTATGGGCCTGCTCGGGGAGTATATCGGCCGCATCTATAACGACGTGCGCGCCCGCCCCCGCTACTTTATTCAACGTGTTGTTCGCCAGCCGGAAACGGCATCTAAAGAGGAAGATCGTTCATGAAAGCCGTAGTCTTCGCTTATCACGATATGGGCTGCACCGGTATCCAGTCCCTGCTGGACGCCGGGTATGATATCGCTGCTATTTTCACCCACCCGGATAACCCTGGCGAAAACCATTTCTTTGGCTCCGTGGCGCGCCTTGCCGCCGAGCAGGGTATTCCGGTGTGGGCGCCGGAAGACGTGAACCATCCGCTGTGGATTGAGCGTATCCGCGAGATGAAGCCGGACGTGCTGTTCTCCTTCTACTATCGCAACCTGCTGGGCGATGAGATCCTCAATCTGGCGCCGAAAGGGGCGTTCAACCTGCACGGTTCGCTGCTGCCAAAATATCGCGGCCGCGCGCCGCTGAACTGGGTGCTGGTCAATGGCGAAAGCGAAACCGGCGTCACCCTGCACCGGATGGTGAACCGCGCAGACGCTGGCGATATCGTCGCCCAGCAGGCCGTGGCGATTGGCGCGGATGACGCCGCCCTGACGCTGCATCGTAAGCTGTGCGCTGCCGCCACTGAGCTGCTGAGCCGGGCGCTGCCGGCGATCCTCGCCGGCACCACCGATGAGCGTCCGCAGGATCACAGCCAGGCAACCTATGTGGGGCGTCGTACCCCGGAAGATGGCCGGCTGGACTGGGAGCTGCCGGCGCAGACCCTGCACAATCTGGTGCGTGCGGTCTCGGATCCGTGGCCGGGCGCCTTCGGCTACGCCGGAGCGAACAAGTTTATCGTCTGGAAATCCCGCGTTCGCCACGATTTGCCAGCAGCTAAACCGGGCACCGTGATCTCCATTGCGCCGCTGATCGTCGCGTGCCAGGACGGGGCGCTGGAGATTGTCACCGGCCAGACCGAACGCGGCGTGTACATGCAGGGCGCTCAGCTGGCGCAGGCGCTGGGCCTGGTGTCCGGGGCGGTGATCAGCAGCAAACCGGTGGTGGCGATTAAGCGTCGCACCCGGGTGCTGATCCTCGGCGTCAACGGCTTTATCGGTAACCACCTGACCGAGCGCCTGCTGCAGGACGACAACTATGAGATTTACGGTCTGGATATCGGCTCCGACGCCATCAGCCGTTTTCTCGACTGTCCGCGTTTCCACTTTGTGGAAGGCGATATCAGCATTCACTCCGAGTGGATCGAGTATCACATTAAGAAATGCGACGTGGTGCTGCCGCTGGTGGCCATCGCCACGCCTATCGAATACACCCGCAACCCGCTGCGCGTGTTCGAGCTGGATTTCGAAGAGAACCTGAAAATCATCCGCGACTGCGTAAAATACAATAAGCGCATTATCTTCCCGTCGACCTCGGAAGTGTACGGCATGTGCACCGACAAAAATTTCGACGAAGATAGCTCCAACCTGGTGGTGGGGCCGATCAACAAACAGCGCTGGATCTACTCGGTCTCCAAGCAGCTGCTGGATCGTGTGATCTGGGCCTATGGCGATAAGAATGGCCTCAAGTTCACCCTGTTCCGTCCGTTCAACTGGATGGGGCCGCGTCTGGATAACCTTAATGCCGCGCGTATCGGTAGCTCCCGCGCCATCACTCAGCTGATCCTCAACCTGGTGGAAGGGTCGCCGATCAAGCTTATCGAAGGCGGCAAGCAGAAGCGCTGCTTCACCGACATCAGCGACGGTATCGAAGCGCTGTTCCGCATCATCGAGAACAAAGACGGCCGCTGCGACGGGCAGATCATTAACATCGGCAACCCGGATAACGAAGCGAGCATCAAAGAGCTGGCCGAAATGCTGCTCGCCTGCTTCGAACGTCATCCGCTGCGCGATCGCTTCCCGCCGTTCGCCGGCTTCCGTGAAGTGGAAAGCAGCGATTACTACGGAAAGGGCTACCAGGACGTTGAGCATCGTAAGCCGAGCATCCGCAACGCCAAACGCTGCCTGAACTGGGAGCCGAAGGTGGAGATGGAAGAAACGGTCGAACACACGTTGGACTTCTTCCTGCGCACGGTTGAACTGGTGGACGATAAAAATCCATGAAACAGGTCGGCTTACGCATAGATGTCGATACCTTTCGCGGCACGCGGGACGGCGTTCCGCGGCTGCTGGAGCTGCTGGGCCGGCATGGGATCCAGGCAAGCTTCTTCTTCAGCGTCGGGCCGGACAATATGGGGCGCCACCTGTGGCGCCTGGTAAAACCGAAGTTTCTGTGGAAGATGCTGCGTTCCAGAGCCGCCTCGCTGTACGGCTGGGATATTCTGCTGGCCGGCACCGCCTGGCCGGGGCGCCGCATCGGCGCAGGGAACGAAGCGGTGATCCGCGCCGCCGCCGAATCTCATGAAGTCGGCCTGCACGCCTGGGACCACTACAGTTGGCAGGCGTGGAGCGGCGTCTGGCCGCAGGAACGGCTGGCGCTGGAAGTTGAGCGCGGCCTGCTGGAGCTCGAGCGCATCATCGGCCGGCCGGTGACCTGCTCGGCCGTCGCCGGCTGGCGCGCCGATCAGCGGGTGGTTAAAGCCAAAGAATCCTTCGATTTTCTCTACAACAGCGACTGTCGCGGCACGCGGCCGTTTCTGCCCCAGCTCGGCAGCGGCGTCTCTGGTACGGTGCAGATCCCGGTCACGTTGCCGACCTGGGACGAGGCGGTGGGCACGGCGGTGGATATCGCCGGCTTTAACCGCTACCTGCTGGACTGCATCCATCGCGATGCGGGCGTGCCGGTCTATACCATTCACGCTGAAGTGGAAGGCATTGCCTACGCCGATCAGTTCAATGAACTACTGACCATGGCGGCGGAAGAAGAAATTCAGTTTTGCCCACTGAGCCAGCTGCTGCCCGCTGACTTTAGCGAGCTGCCCTCAGGCAAAGTGGTTCGTGGTGAACTGGCTGGCCGGGAAGGCTGGCTCGGACGTGAACAATTACTGACTTCGGGTATTTGATGAAAAGCATTCGCTATGGCGTCTCTCTGATTGCGCTGTTTGCGCTGTATTATCTGCTGCCGCTCAATTTCCGTTTGCTCTGGCAACCCGACGAAACCCGCTACGCGGAGATCAGCCGTGAAATGCTGGCCACCGGCGACTGGGTGGTACCGCATTTTCTCGGCCTGCGCTACTTCGAAAAACCGATTGCCGGTTACTGGATCAACAGTATCGGTCAGTGGCTGTTTGGCCATAATAACTTCGGCGTACGCTTCGGGTCGGTCTTCGCCATCACCATGACCGCCCTGCTGGTGGCCTGGCTGGCGTGGCGGATCTTTCGTGATAAGCGGGTAGCTATCCTGTCGCCGATTATCTTCCTCACCGCGATGCTGGTGTATGCGATTGGCACCTATGCGGTGCTGGACCCGATGATCACCCTGTGGCTGGCGCTGGCGATGTGCAGCTTCTGGGGCGCGGCGCAGGCGCACAGCCGCAGCGGCAAAATACTGGGCTACGTGCTGCTGGGCGTCGCCTGCGGGATGGGGGTGATGACCAAGGGCTTCCTGGCGCTGGCGGTGCCGGTGGTGGGCGTTCTGCCGTGGGTGATCGCCCGTAAACGCTGGCGTGAAGTGCTGACCTACGGCTGGCTGGCGGTAATCGTCTGTACGCTGGTGGTGCTGCCCTGGGGGCTGGCTATCGCTCAGCGCGAGCCGGACTTCTGGCGCTACTTCTTCTGGGTCGAGCATATTCAGCGTTTTGCTGAAAAAGACGCCCAGCACAAAGCGCCGTTCTGGTACTACATCCCGTTCCTGATCGCCGGCAGTCTGCCGTGGCTGGCCCTGCTGCCGGGGGCGCTAAAGCGCGGCTGGCTTGAGCGCGATGAGGCCCGCGGCGCGCTGTATCTGTTAGGTTGGGTGGCGATGCCGTTCCTGTTCTTCAGTATCGCCAAAGGCAAACTGCCGACCTATATTCTGCCGTGCTTTGCGCCGCTGTCGATCCTGATGGCCCGCTACGCGCTGGAGGCCGCAAAGACCGGCGCGAAAGCGTTGCGCATCAACGGGATGATCAACCTGGGCGTTGGTTTGCTGGGGCTTATCGCCGTGCTGGTGGTCTCGCCGTGGGGCTTCATGCATAAGCCGGTGTGGACCAAGATTGAGCTGTATAAATGTCTGCTGGCGGCGATCGCTTTTGCCGTCTGGGCGCTGATGGGCTGGCTGGCGATGAAAGACTCTGGCCGCCGCTGGAGCCTCGCCGCGCTCTGTCCGCTCGGCCTGGCGCTGCTGGTGGGCTTCGCCATCCCGGACCGGGTTATCGACAGCAAACAGCCGCAGTTCCTCGTGGATATCGTCAGCGAATCCCTGCAGCCCAGCCGTTACGTCCTGACCAACAACGTTGGGATCGCCGGCGGCCTGGCCTGGGAGCTGAAGCGAAGCGATATTATTATGTTCGACAAACAGGGTGAGCTGAAGTACGGTCTCGACTGGCCGGATGCTCAGGGAAGCTTTGTCAGCCAGGCCGGTTTTGCCGACTGGCTGGCCGCGCATCGTCAGCAGGGGCCGGTCTCGCTGGTGCTGTTGATGGATAAAGGAGAGAGTATGCTCGACTTACCGTTACCGAAACCGGATAACGCCTACGAGCTGGGCCGGGTCGTTTTCCTTCAGTACCTGCCGCAATGAGCGTCTGGATCTGTCTGGTGTGCGCCAGCCTGCTGAGCTGCGCCGGACAGCTCTGCCAGAAACAGGCGACCCGCCCGTCCCGTCGCGGACGGCGGAGTCGCCATATACTCTTCTGGTTGGGGATGGCGCTGTTATGTCTGGGCTGCGGCATGCTGCTGTGGCTGAGCGTCCTGCAGTCTATTCCGGTCAGCATCGCCTATCCGATGCTGAGTCTGAATTTCGTCTGGGTTACCCTCGCGGGCTGGGGCATCTGGCATGAGCCGGTCGCCCGTCGCCACTGGCTTGGTGTCGGGTTGATCGTCGTGGGCATTGTCATTCTGGGGACCAGCGTCTGATGGGCTTTTTCTGGGCATTACTCAGCGTCGGCCTCGTCAGCGCCGCGCAGTTGCTGCTGCGCAGCGCCATGGTGGCCTTGCCGCCGCTGACCGATATTGTGGCATTTCTCCAGCATCTGCTGCATTTCCAGCCCGGGACTTTCGGCCTGTTTTTCGGCCTGCTGGGCTACCTGCTGTCGATGGTCTGCTGGTACTTTGCCCTCCATCGCCTGCCGCTGTCGAAAGCGTATGCGCTACTGAGCCTGAGCTATATCCTCGTGTGGGCCGCCGCCATCTGGCTGCCCGGCTGGCATGAGCCGTTCTACTGGCAATCGCTGCTGGGCGTGGCGATCATCGTCGCCGGCGTATTGACCATCTTCTGGCCGGTGAAACGCCGCTAGCCGGGGAGCCGGCTTTTGGGACGGCCCGGGCCGAGCAGGATCGCCAGCTTGCTGCCTCCGACGGTGGTTTCCATCCAGATTTTACAGACGCTGGTTAACGGCACTGAGAGCAGCATTCCCACCGGCCCCAGCAGCCAGCCCCAGACCAATAACGACAGGAACACCACCAGGGTCGACATCCCCAGCCGGTGGCCCATCATGCGCGGCTCCACCATGTTGCCCAGCACCATATGCACCACCAGAAACAGCGCCCCTACCAACAGGCACTCATAGATGCCGCTGAACAGCAGCGCCTGCAGCATGGGGGGGATAGCGGAGATGGCGGAGCCAATGTTCGGCACATAGTTCAGCAAAAACGCCAGCACCCCCCACATCAGGGCGAACTGTACCCCCATCGCCAGCAGCCCCAGCCAGACAATCAGCCCGGTCCACAGGCTAATCAGCGTCTTCAGCGCCAGATAATGGGTGACGCCTTTCAGCGCCCGGTGCAATCCGGCGATATGCAGGCGCGGGTTATTGAGGGCAAAACGCAGTTTGTAGGGCAGGTGGCGAACCTCAAACAGCATAAAGATCACCGTCATCACCAGCAGCACGATGCTGGCCATCGCCCCGGAAAGCTGGGTCATCAGCGTCGTGGCCCAGGTCATCAGCCGTTCTGAATCCATGCGCCGCAGCATCCGCTCCGGATTGATATGCAGATTAAGGAAGGGGAGATACTCCTGGAGCTGGAGGATCTTGCGCGTCAGGGCGCGGTTGAAATCGGGCAGCATGGCGACAAAGTCATTGAGCGACGCCGCCAGCACGCCGAGCAGCGCGGTGAGCATCACCAGCATCGCCGTCACCACCAGGGTAATGGCGAACGGACGCCGCACCCCGCGGCGAATGAACCAGGTGACCAGCGGGTTGAGAACAATAGCGAAAAACAGCGCCAGCAGCAGCTGCACCAGGATATCGGCGGCGGCGTGGATCCCGGCGAGGATAATCACCAGCGCCGCCAGCTTAAGTAAAATATGAAGCCCGGCTTTATCAGCCTGCGGAGGGGACATAGGTATTCCTTTTATGAGTCGCGCCAGATAAGTGTAGCGGTTCGCCGACTGCCAATATTCCGAAAGGAGGGCTGCTTTTCCGCCGACAGCGTGGTAATAGTGAAAGCTGGTTGTCGAAATCTGGTGGAACCTGATGCCCGAACCCGTCGCCGAACCGGCGCTTAATGGACTGCGCCTCAATCTGCGGATTGTCTCTGTCGTTATCTTTAACTTTGCCAGCTACCTCACCATCGGCCTACCGCTGGCGGTGCTGCCCGGCTATGTTCATGAAGTCATGGGCTTTAGCGCTTTCTGGGCCGGGCTGGTGATTAGCCTGCAATATTTCGCCACGCTGCTCAGCCGCCCGCATGCCGGGCGCTATGCCGACCTGCTGGGGCCCAAAAAGATTGTCGTCTTCGGCCTCGGCGGCTGCTTTTTGAGCGGTTTAAGCTATCTGCTGGCCGCCTGGGGCAGCGGCTGGCCACTGATTAGCCTGCTGCTGTTATGCCTCGGACGGGTGATCCTTGGTATCGGCCAGAGCTTCGCCGGCACAGGCTCGACGCTGTGGGGCGTCGGCGTGGTCGGTTCGCTGCATATCGGGCGGGTGATCTCGTGGAACGGGATTGTGACCTATGGGGCGATGGCGATGGGCGCGCCGCTCGGCGTGCTGTGCTATTCGCACATTGGCCTCAGCGGTCTGGCCGGGGTCATTATGGCGGTAGCGCTGGTGGCTATCCTCTGCGCGCTGCCCCGCGCGGCGGTGAAGGCTGCCAAAGGCAAAGCGATGTCGTTTCGCGCGGTGCTCGGCCGGGTCTGGCCCTACGGCATGGCGCTGGCGTTGGCCTCCGCCGGCTTTGGGGTGATCGCCACCTTTATCACGCTATTTTATGACGCCAAAGGTTGGGACGGCGCGGCTTTCGCGCTGACATTATTCAGCTGCGCGTTCGTTGGCGCGCGGCTGCTGTTTCCCAACGCCATTAACCGACTCGGCGGGCTGAACGTGGCGATGCTCTGCTTTAGCGTGGAGGCGATCGGCCTGCTGCTGGTCGGCTTTGCCGATACGCCGATGATGGCGAAAATCGGTACTTTCCTTACCGGGGCTGGCTTTTCGCTGGTCTTCCCGGCGCTGGGGGTGGTGGCGGTGAAAGCGGTGCCGCAGCACAATCAGGGGTCGGCGCTGGCGACCTATACCGTGTTTATGGATTTGTCGTTGGGCGTCAGCGGGCCGCTGGCCGGATTGCTGATGGCGTGGACCGGGATCTCGATGATTTATCTCGCCGCGGCGGGGCTGGTGATGGCGGCGCTGCTGTTGGGCTGGCGGCTAAAAAAACGGCCCCCGGTTAGCGAACCGGAGGCCAGCGCACCAGGCCAGTAATTACTGGATGGTGAGGGTGTTGATGATGCTTTCCGCTTCGGTCTGCGCCTGCTGCTGGTTATCCGCCGGCAGGGTGACCTGCAGGGTCAGCAGCTTGTCATCCACTTTGCCGAGGATCACGGAAGACCAGGCGGTCTGCCCCTTGGCGGAGATAATGCTGTCCAGCTGCTGCAGGGTATGGCCTTTAATCTCCAGCGGTTTATTGCTCACCACCTGCAGCTGCGGGTCGCGGCTGCGCTGCTGATCTTCCAGGCGTTTCGCCAGCACCGCCAGATCTTCATTGGTGCTGTCGCCGACGATGACGATGACCGCTTTCTGGCCGGTAGCGTCAGAGTAGACGTGCATATTGTTCGCCTGGGTACCCAGTTTGCCGCTCTGGTCGGCCATGCCCGCAGGCAGGGTGAAGCTCAGCTTGCCATCCAGCAGGCTGATTGCCTGGCCGCTGGCATTGCTCTCCGCTGCTGCGCCAACGGTTGGCGCTTTTGAATCGCTGTTATCGCAGGCGGCAAGCCCCATCACCAGCAGGCCAATACCGACATATTTAACCAAATTGCGCATTGACATCTTCCTTTCGATAAACGGCCACTAATGGCTCATCCGGCTATCTTAACACATCAGCCCGCGAGTACCTTTAACTCGGCTGTAATGCCGACAAATCAGATTTATCCGCCAGTCTTTTCAACAGCATATTTAACAGCACGCCGTACATCGGCAGGAAGAAAATGATGCTGATAAGCACTTTAAAGCTGTAGTCGACGAGGGCGATTTCCCCCCAGTGGGCGGCCATAAACGGGTCCGGGCTGCGCCAGAAAGCGATAAAGAAAAACGCCACGGTATCGCTGATGTTGCCGAACAGCGTCGAGGCGGTAGGGGCCAACCACCAGCGGCGGCTCTGCCGCAGGCGGTTAAAGACGTGAACGTCGAGGATCTGCCCCAGCGCATAGGCCATAAAGCTGGCGACGGCGATGCGCGCGACGAAGAGATTAAAGGTGCCCAGCGCGGCAAAGCCCTGCCATTCGCCCATGTAGAACAGCGCGGAGATGCCGTAAGAGATGGCCAGCGCCGGGACCATCACCGCGAAAATGATGCGTCGCGCCAGCGGGGCGCCAAAAATTCGCACCGTCAGGTCGGTGGCGAGGAAAATAAACGGAAAACTAAACGCGCCCCAGGTGGTATGGAAACCAAAGATGGAGATCGGCAGCTGAACCAGATAGTTGCTGGAGGTGATGACCAGCAAATGAAATAGCGAAAGCCAGACGAGCGCTTTTTTGCGCTGTACGGTAGTAAACGGATTCATATTGTGACCTTTTTATGCCCGTCATGCTTCAGGTGAATGAGCAATCGGCAGCGGAACGTTGGGGTGAGGGAACCCAATTAAAAACGGCTGCATGATACTGCGTTGCCGGCGTAATGCAATGGTTGTTTTTCGCGCAAACGTTAACCTGGCTTGCGTACTGGCGAGCAGGGGGTAAACTAAGGCCGTTTTGTTGACGTGAGACTAAAATGAGCGAACTTTTCTCCACTCCTGACCACACCCTGGATGCCCTGGGACTCCGCTGCCCGGAGCCGGTCATGATGGTGCGTAAAACCGTGCGGACGATGCCGGTGGGCGAGACGCTGCTGATTATTGCTGACGATCCGGCCACCACCCGCGATATCCCGGGATTCTGCCGCTTTATGGAGCATGAGCTGGTGGCCCAGGAAACCGAAGCCCTGCCGTACCGCTACCTGATCCGCAAAAGCCACTGAGCCTCTCCCGGATGGCGGCGCGTAGCGCCTTATCCGGGCTACCCCTTTATGCCGTTATGTTGTCTTTTGCCGGGTGGCGGCTACGCCTGACCCGGCTTACAGCAGCAACAAACCGCTCCACCCGTAGGCCCGCGCAAGCGCAGCGCCGCCGGGCGCTATTTCAGGCACAGTGTCCGATATTTTCCCCGGTGGCGGCTGCGCCTGACCTGGCCTACGTCCCTGAGCCTCTCCCGGATGGCGGCGCGTAGCGCCTTATCCGGGCTACCCGACGGTCTGGAACCGTAGCCCTGCTAAGCGTAGCGCGAGCAGGGAAGCCGGTATCGATGCTACAACTTCTTACGCAATAACCGCAGCGCGTTAGCCGTTACCAGCACGGTGGCGCCGGTATCCGCCAGCACCGCCAGCCACAGACCGGTCAGGCCGAGCAGGGTGGTGACGAGGAAAATCCCCTTCAGCCCTAAGGCAATCGCGATGTTCTGGCGGATATTGGCGTGGGTGGCGCGCGCCAGGGAAATCATCTGCGCCAGGCCGGTCAGACGGTTATGGGTCAGCGCGGCGTCGGCCGTCTCCAGCGCCACGTCGGTTCCGCTGCCCATGGCGATGCCGATGGTGGCCGCTTTCATCGCCGGCGCGTCGTTGATACCGTCCCCGACCATCGCCAGCGGCGCGTCGGCATTCAGCGCTATCACCGCGTTGACCTTGTCCGCCGGTAGCAGACCGGCGCGGAATTCCAGCCCCAGTTCGCTGGCGATGGCCGCCGCGGCGCGCGGGTTATCCCCGGTAAGGATCACCCCCTGAACGCCCAACTGATGCAAAGCATCCACCGCCTGACGCGCGTCGTCGCGCAGGGTATCGCGCAGCGCCAGAATGCCGAGCAGCGTCTCGCCGCGCATCACCAGCACTACCGTTTGCCCGGCGCTTTCCAGCTGCTGGATCTGCGCCTCATGCTCTGCCGGGGCGGCTTTGCTGGCTGCGCAGATCAGGATGCGGCTGCCGTTGACTTCGGCTTCGATACCAGAGCCCGCCAGCGCCCGCTGGCCGCTGGCAAGCGGAATGCTCAGCTGACGCCGCTGCGCTTCACGGACGATAGCCTGCGCCAGCGGGTGGCTGGAGCCTTGCTCCACTGCCGCCGCCAGCGCCAGCAGCGCGTTGTCGTCAACTTCGGCCGTGGCAATAACCGAAGTCACCTGCGGCTGGCCGACGGTCAGGGTGCCGGTTTTATCGAACGCCACCTGGCGCACCTGGCCCAGCTGTTCCAGCGCCGCGCCGCCTTTGATTAGCGCCCCGCGGCGGGCGGCGACCGCCAGGCCGGAGGTGATGGCCGCCGGCGTGGAGATGACCAGCGCGCATGGACAGCCGATCAGCAGCAGCGTCAGTCCTTTATAAATCCACGGCAGCCAGGCGCTGGCGAAGAACAGCGGCGGGACAATGGCGACCAACAAGGCCACCACCATAATGGCCGGGGTGTAGATCCGGCTGAAGCGGTCGATGAAGCGCTCGATTGGCGCCCGACGCTCCTCAGCCTCTTCAATCAGCTTCAGGATGCGGTCGATGGCGCTGTCGCCCGGTTCGGATATCACGGTAAGCTGCACCAGGCGGTCGACGCTGGTGGCGCCCGCCGCTACCCGTTCCCCGGCCTGACGCTCCACCGGCACCGACTCGCCGGTCAGGGCGCTTTCATCAAAGCTGGCAAACGGCGACAGCAGTTGTCCATCCGCCGGCAGACGCCCGCCGGCAGCCACTTCAATCACATCTCCGGGACGCAGGTCGCGCTGGGCGACGGTTTCCCGCACGCCGTTGCGCAGACGGATGGCGGTGTCGGGCTTCAGCGCCATCAGCGCGCTCACCCCCTGCCGTGCGCGGCTGGCGGCCCAGCCTTCGAGACGCTCGCCGATCAGGAACAGCAGCAGGACCATCGCCGCCTCCGCGGTGGCGCCGATAAACAGCGCCCCGATGGCGGCGACGCTCATCAGCGTTTCAATGGCGAACCAGCTCCCGCTCTTGATCAGGCGTAGCGCCTGGCGGGCAACCGGCCACAGGCCAACCAGGGTGGTGGCAATAAAGGCCAACTGACCGGCAGGGTGGTTGGCCTGCTCCAGCCCCCAGCTCAAGGCCATCATGATAACCAGCGTCAGTAACGGCAGATTGTCGCGCAGCAGCGACCCTCGGGTTTGCTCTGCTGCGGGAGCATCGGCATCGCGCAGCGTATACCCCGCCTGGCGGACCGCGTTCTCAACCTGAGCGCGGACATCGCCCTCGGCGTTAACCAGCAGCTTTTCTGTGGCGAACAGCACCTGGACCTGACTGACCCCGGGCACCTGACGGACCGCGGTTTCCACCTTGCGGGCGCAGGCGGCGCAGTCCATGCCATCTACCTGCCAGCGGTAGCGGGCGTCGCTAAGCGCTTCGGCGGCAGGGGCGGACTCTGTGGCGCAGGCGTGATCTGTACAGCAGCTCTCCGCCGGGGCGGTTGCTGGCCGCATGGTGAAAGACGAGAATTGTGGAACTTTTTTATCCTGCGCGTCTGGAGTCGACATGGCACCCTCCGGGAAATGATAATTTTCTCATTAGCCGTAGGATACACTCTGGAGTCGACTCCAGAGTCAAGGACTAAATTACAGGTACAGCGCGCGCACGATCAGGAAGTGGCCGGCAAAGTAGAATGCGGCGGCGATGGCGTTATCGGCGCGGAAGCGGCGACGATAGTGGCTCACCAGCCACACGGCATTGCTCAGCAGCAGCAGGGCTGCGCCGGCGAAACCGGACAGCGCGGTGTTGGTGGGGCGGGCAAACCACAGCTCACCGGCCAGCCAGACCATTACCAGCGTCATTCCGATAAAGGTCAGCACCGGCATTTTCATCTCTTCCAGCCGACTCCAGATCACCGCCATTAGCAGGGCGCCGAATACCAGCAGCACCAGTGGCAGCGGCCAGAAGAACGACAGCGTCAGCTGGCTGGCGAACCAGATGGTATACAGCAGATGTGACAGGAAGAAAGCGCCCACCGCGTACATCACCCGCTGGCGCGGCAGCAGGGTCAGGGCGTCGCCGAGCAGCGAGGCGCACAGGCCAGCCAGCACCAGATAGCTGATGGCATTGAACATCGGCGCCTGCCAGGCCAGTAACAGCAACAGAATCAGGGTGACAGGTTTAAAAACCCAGCGTCGCCATGCCGGCCCACGATAGGATGCATCGACATAAAGCCATGCGGAGAAACAGACAGCAATAAATGACCAAAGCATAGTAAGTCCCTGTATCTGTTATCATAAAGAAAGTTACGGATGCGTGATGCTACTACTCAGTGTAGTGGTTTGGTGTAGCAGATGACAATGTTATTCCCGACGCAGTATGCTGATTCCTGATATTTTTTATGGGTAACCCTAATGAGTAAAATGCCCCTCTTTTTTGTTCTGGTCGTCGCGGTGATTGTGGTGGCGGCTTCGTTTCGCTATGTCCAGCAGCGCCGTGAGAAACAGGCGAATGACGCCGCGCCGTTGCTACAAAAGCGGGTTATCGTCAGCAATAAACGGGAAAAAGTGATTAACGATCGGCGCTCGCGGCAGCAGACGGTGACGCCTGCAGGCAGTGAGATGCGCTATGAAGCGAGCTTTCGCCCCGAAAACGGTGGGCTGGAGGTGGTGTTTCGCCTTGACGCGCCGCAATATCACGCGCTGAGCGTCGGCGATCGTGGGATGTTGAGTTATAAGGGCACAGCGTTCGTGGCGTTTACGCCCGATCCCTGAGCCCTTTTCAGGACTATTTTTTCAGCGTCGCCTTCAGTTTTTTCTGCCAGGCGACGAGCTCAAACACGCCGAAAATAAAAATGCGGATTTGCTCAAAGCGGCTCAGCGGCGGCGCCTCTTTCGGCTGCGTCGCCTTGAGCAGCGTCAGCTGCAGACCGTGCATCAGGATCATGAAAATCAGCGCGACGTTGACAAAGATATTCAGCGGCTTCGGGAAGGGCTGAAACAGATTCAATAACAGAAAGGCCCAGACGCACAGCATCAGCAGGCGGCCTAAATTAATCAGCATGGTGCTCTCCTTGGGCCTCACGTTGGTAAAGACGGTAGGCGACCTGTCCGGCCACTTTTTCACGATACAATTGCCAGTTAGCCGGCACCGGCGGTAAGCCGTTTTCGACTTCGCTTTCGACGTACACCAGGGCCTCATCGGCCAGCCAGCCTTGTGTCTCCAGCAGACGTAGCGTCTCCTCCAGCAGCCCCTGACGGAACGGCGGGTCGACGAACACGATCTGGTGCGGGGTCCCCGGCTGGCTCAGGAAGCTGAGGGTGTTGGTGGTGATCACCTTGCCGCGATCCGCTTTCAGGGTGGCGAGATTTTTTTGCAGCTGCTGGGCTACGCCGCGCTCCATCTCCAGCAGCGTGGTGCTGGCCGCATAGCGGGACAGCGCTTCCAGCCCCAGCGCGCCGCTGCCGGCAAAGCAATCGAGGCAGTGCGCGTCAACAATGGACGGCGCCAGCCAGTTAAAAAGGGTTTCGCGAACCCGGTCGGTGGTCGGCCGCAGGCCCGGGCTCTCCGGCACCGGTAATTTACGGCCGCGCCATTGCCCGCCGATGATGCGGATCTGACCGCTGCCCGCGTGGTTTGGTTTTTTCATCTCTCTGCTCAAGTCTCAACTTCCAGCCTGCTATTCTAGCGATCGACGGCGGTTGACGAAACCTTAATCCGGGGGCGGTGCTGCGAGTTAAGTTAAGTGATAGACTATCCAACTAATTTCATCATTTTTTCAGCTTCTGATGAAGCTGCGCCATGAATAAACAGCGAGGAGTGTGGTCGCAAATGGCAAAAGAGAAAAAACGTGGCTTCTTTTCCTGGCTGGGCTTTGGACAGAAAGAACAGGCACAGGAAACCGAGACTGAGCAAAAAGTAGAAGAACAGCAAGCGGTTGCCGAAGAGATACCGGCGGTTGAAACCCCTGCTGAGCCGAGCGCGCCGAAAGCAGACCCGGAGGCGTTTGCCGAAGACGTCGTCGAAGTGACCGAGACGGTGGTCGAAAGCGAAAAAGCGCACCTCGCGGAGCCTGCCAGCGCGCAGGAAGAAGAGTGGGTGGAAACGCCTGCTCTGACCGAAGAAACGCCTGTTGTTGAACCGGAGCCCGCGGTCAGCGAACCGCCTGAACAGCCTGCGGTGGTTGAGCCGCTGGCGGAAGAGGTTATCGCCGAACCGGTGGTGGCGGAAGCCGTAGCAGAGCAGCCTGTGGAAGGCATCGTTGTCCAGCCGCAGGAGACAGAAGCGCCCGAAGAGGACGCGCCGTTAAGCGATGAAGAGCTGGAAGCGCAGGCGCTGGCGGCCGAAGCGGCAGAAGAGGCGGCGGTAGTGGTGCCGGCGCCCGAGGACGAGGCGCCGCTTGAAGCGCTGGCTCAGGAGCAGGAAAAACCGACAAAAGAAGGTTTCTTCGCCCGCCTCAAACGTAGCCTGCTGAAAACGAAGCAAAATCTCGGTTCCGGATTTATCAGCCTGTTCCGCGGTAAGAAGATCGACGATGATCTGTTTGAAGAGCTGGAAGAACAGCTGCTGATCGCCGACGTCGGGGTGGAAACCACCCGCAAGATCATTACCAACCTGACGGAAGGCGCCAGCCGTAAGCAGCTGCGCGATGCGGAAGCGCTGTACGGCCTGCTGAAAGAAGAGATGGGCGAGATTCTCGCCAAAGTAGACGAGCCGCTGAACGTTGAAGGCAAAACGCCATTTGTTATTCTGATGGTCGGCGTGAACGGGGTGGGGAAAACCACTACCATCGGCAAGCTGGCGCGTCAGTTTGAACAGCAGGGTAAGTCGGTGATGCTGGCGGCGGGGGATACCTTCCGTGCGGCGGCGGTGGAACAGCTGCAGGTCTGGGGCCAGCGTAATAATATCCCGGTGATCGCCCAGCACACCGGCGCCGACTCCGCCTCGGTGATTTTCGACGCCATTCAGGCGGCGAAGGCGCGCCATGTTGACGTACTGATTGCCGATACCGCCGGGCGTTTGCAAAATAAATCGCACCTGATGGAAGAGCTGAAGAAGATTGTCCGGGTAATGAAAAAGCTGGACGTCGACGCGCCGCACGAGGTGATGTTAACCATTGACGCCAGCACCGGGCAGAATGCTATTAGCCAGGCCAAACTGTTCCATGAGGCGGTAGGTTTGACCGGGATCACTTTGACCAAGCTGGACGGCACCGCCAAAGGCGGCGTGATCTTCTCGGTGGCCGATCAGTTCGGCATTCCGATTCGCTATATTGGCGTCGGCGAGCGTATTGAGGATCTGCGTCCGTTTAATGCGGGCGACTTTATTGAGGCACTTTTTGCCCGAGAGGATTAAGAATGATTCGCTTTGAACAAGTCAGCAAAGCCTATCTCGGTGGGAGACAAGCGCTGCAGGGGGTGACCTTCCACCTGCAGCCGGGCGAGATGGCGTTTCTGACCGGCCATTCCGGCGCAGGGAAGAGTACCCTGCTGAAGCTTATCTGTGGTATCGAACGGCCCAGCGCCGGGAAAATCTTCTTCAGCGGTCATGAAATCAGCCGTCTGAAGAGCCGTGAGGTGCCGTTCCTGCGCCGCCAGATCGGTATGATTTTCCAGGACCACCATTTGCTGATGGATCGTACCGTGTATGACAACGTGGCGATCCCGCTGATTATCGCCGGCGCCAGCGGCGATGATATTCGTCGTCGCGTCTCGGCGGCGCTGGACAAGGTTGGCCTGCTGGACAAAGCGAAGAATTTTCCCATTCAGCTCTCCGGCGGTGAACAGCAGCGCGTGGGAATCGCTCGCGCGGTGGTCAACAAGCCGGCGGTGCTGCTGGCGGATGAACCGACCGGCAACCTCGACGAGGCGCTCTCGGAGGGGATTTTACGTCTGTTTGAAGAGTTTAACCGCGTCGGGGTGACGGTACTGATGGCCACGCACGATCTGGGGCTTATCTCCAGTCGTCCGTACCGCGTGCTGACGCTTAGCGACGGCCATCTGCATGGAGGCATTCGGGGTGAATAAGCGCGACGCAATGAACCAGATTCGCCAGTTCGGCAGCAAGTTCGATCGCCTGCGCAACGCCGCGGGCGGCGGCGGCGGCGGACGCAATGCGCCAAAACGGCCGAAAGCGGCGCCTAACCCGGCCTCGCGTAAGAGCAACGTATTCAACGAGCAGGTGCGCTATGCCTGGCACGGCGCGCTGCAGGATCTAAAAAGCACGCCGCTGGCGACCTTCCTGACGGTCATGGTCATCGCCATTTCGTTGACCCTGCCAAGCGTCTGCTACATGGTCTACAAAAACGTCAGCAGCGCGGCGTCCCAGTATTATCCCTCGCCGCAGATCACCGTTTATCTGGAAAAAACGCTGGATGACGATGCCGCGGCGCGGGTGGTGGGCCAGCTGCAGGCGGAGCAGGGCGTCGACAAGGTAAACTATTTGTCCCGTGACGAGGCGCTGGGGGAATTCCGTAACTGGTCTGGCTTTGGCGGCGCCCTGGATATGCTGGAGGAGAACCCGCTGCCGGCGGTCGCCATCGTGGTGCCGAAGCTGGATTTCCAGAGCACCGAGGCGCTGAATACCCTGCGCGATCGGGTAACGCGGATCCAGGGCGTCGATGAAGTGCGGATGGACGACAGCTGGTTTGCCCGTCTCTCCTCGCTCACCGGGCTGGTAGGACGCGTGTCGGCGATGATCGGCGTGCTGATGGTGGCGGCGGTGTTCCTGGTGATCGGCAACAGCGTGCGCCTGAGCATCTTCGCCCGCCGCGATACCATTAACGTTCAGAAGCTTATCGGCGCCACCGACGGCTTTATCCTGCGTCCGTTCCTCTACGGCGGAGCGATGCTGGGCTTTTCCGGCGCGTTTTTATCGCTGATCCTGTCGGAGATTCTGGTAATGCGCCTCTCGTCGGCGGTGACCGAAGTGGCGAAAGTCTTCGGCACCCAGTTTGAGCTGAGCGGCTTAGGCTTCGACGAGTGTCTGTTGATGTTGATCGTCTGCTCGATGATCGGGTGGGTAGCCGCCTGGCTGGCGACAGTGCAACATTTACGTCACTTTACTCCCGATTAATAAAAGCGTGATATAATCTTTCCCTGCTGCAATGAGTTCCTGTTCGCAGGGAAAGATACCGCAAGCTTGTTCCCCTTTTCCTGCCCTCACTTTTTCATCGTGGTGTCACATTTTGTGCGTAATTTATTCACACCGTTGCATGGAACTTGTGGATAAAATCACTGTCTGATACTAATGTGAGTGATATTCTCGTTGCTCATGAATGCTGGCATGCTTGTTGCCTGATGGGGACAAGAACGCGTCAGAAGATATCAATTGAGAGGATTTGAATGACCAAAGAAATGCAAACTTTAGCTTTAGCCCCCGTTGGTAACCTGGAATCGTACATCCGGGCCGCTAACACTTGGCCGATGCTGTCGGCTGATGAAGAGCGGGAGCTTGCTGAAAAGCTGCATTACCAGGGCGATCTGGAAGCAGCGAAAAAGCTGATTCTGTCTCACCTGCGCTTTGTTGTTCACATTGCTCGTAACTACTCGGGCTATGGCCTGCCGCAGGCGGATCTGATCCAGGAAGGCAATATCGGCCTGATGAAAGCCGTGCGTCGCTTCAACCCGGAAGTGGGTGTGCGCCTGGTCTCCTTCGCCGTGCACTGGATTAAAGCCGAAATTCACGAATACGTGCTGCGCAACTGGCGTATTGTGAAGGTCGCTACCACCAAAGCACAGCGTAAGCTGTTCTTTAACCTGCGTAAAACCAAACAGCGTTTGGGTTGGTTCAACCAGGATGAAGTGGAAATGGTGGCCCGTGAGCTGGGCGTGTCGAGCAAAGACGTCCGCGAGATGGAATCCCGTATGGCGGCCCAGGACATGACCTTCGACATGTCGTCCGACGATGAGTCCGACAGCCAGCCGATGGCGCCGGTCCTGTATCTGCAGGACAAAACGTCTAACTTTGCTGACGGCATCGAAGACGATAACTGGGAAGAGCAGGCGGCGAATAAGCTGACTGACGCGATGCAGGGCCTGGACGAGCGTAGCCAGGACATCATCCGCGCCCGCTGGCTGGACGAAGATAACAAGTCCACGCTGCAGGAACTGGCCGACCGCTACGGCGTCTCCGCAGAGCGCGTGCGTCAGCTGGAAAAGAACGCCATGAAAAAACTGCGTGCCGCTATCGAAGCCTGATACGCCACGCCTGCCTGATACCTGATATCAGGCTCCCCGATAACGCCCCGCCTCAGGTTGGGGCGTTTTGTTTTTCTGCGTCCTCCCGGAGCAGGAGCATCTGCGGGCAGTGCGTCTGCAGGCAGCCGAGTAAGACGCTGAACGCCGACGCCATCTGCTCTTCGGGCTGGCTGGCGAATCCCATCAGTAATCCTTTCTTGCGCGCCGCCGTCAGGTAGTAGCGCGACAGCGGCCGCACCAGAATGTGCCGCGCATTGGCCTCTCTGGCGATCGCCACATCGTCAGCCTCTGCGGGCAAATTGAGGATCAAATGCAGCCCGGCATTATCGCTAAAGTCAGACAGGGCGTACGGCATACAGTGCCGCTGGATAAGCTCAGTTAAAAAGGCGCGGCGACGGCTGTAGAGCAGCCGCATACGGCGGATATGGGCCGAATAGTGGCCGGCGGTAATAAACTCCGCCAGCGCCATCTGGATCAGCGAATGGCCGCCGCGGTAAAGCTCGGCATGGGCGTGCTTCAGGTCGCTGACCAGCGGCCGCGGGATCACCACGTAGCCCAGGCGCAGGCCGGGATAGAGCGTCTTGCTGAAGGTGCCGATATAGACCACCGGGGCGTCGGCGACCAGACCCTGCAGGGCGGGGATCGGCTGACCGGAAAAGCGAAACTCGCTGTCATAATCATCTTCGACGATCCAGCTCCCCTGCTGACGGGCGAGTGCCAGCAGGCGCTGGCGGCGCTCAAGGCTCATCACCGCGCCCAGAGGATACTGGTGGGAAGGCGTAACGAAGATCAGCCTCGGCGCATCGTCAACCGTCTCCGGCGGGCACAGGCCGTTGGCATCGACGGTCAGGGGCTCTGCCCGAACGTCGTTCATCGCCAGCACGTGGCGGATCCCCCAGTAGGAAGGCTCCTCCACCCATGCCAGATCGCCGTTATCACACAGCATGCGGGTGACCAGATCGATCGCCTGGTGGATCCCCTCGGTGATAAGAATTTGATCTGACTGACAGTGGACGCCGCGCGACACGCGCAGATAATCCACCAGCGCCTGCTGCAGTTCCGGAGTGCCGCCGTTGCAGCTATAGCTGAGCCGCTCCGGTTTGGGCCGACGGCTGATGCGGGCCTGGATCTTACTGAACAGCGGGTGGGGAAAGGCGTTAACGTCCGGCACGCCGGGTATAAACGCTCCCCACTGGCGCGGGCTGGCGCTGACCTGGCCGAGCAGATGCTGGCCTCGGCGTGAAAGATGCGCCGTCGGTGCTGCGATACTGCTGTTTTCTTGCTGACCTTTAGCCGTCAATGAGCTCTCAGGGGCGGTTTGGGCAACGAATGTTCCGCTTCCCCGACGGGAAACCACATATCCTTCCGCCAGCAATTGTTCATAAGTTGTTAATATGGTGTTTCTTGATACGCCAAGTTCGCCCGCCAGGTCCCGCGACGGCGGCAGACGGCTTTGAGGCGCCAGCGAACCGTCGAGGATCGCGCGGCGCAGCGCGTTATATAAGCGTTTGTGCAGAAGAGGATCCCGCTCTTCCTGCAGACGGACCAGCACCAGGTCACCCACCAGCGAACGCAATTGGATCCCTCAGATATTCAAAATTGGTACTCGATTATAGGGCCAACTCCTGTGTAAATAAACGACATCGTTTCTAATTTGTTGCGATAACGTGACATACACGACAGGAGATTCGCAGGTGAAAAGCTCAGAACTGAATCAACGTCGCCAGCAGGCGACGCCGCGCGGCGTAGGCGTAATGTGTAACTACTTTGTCGAGAAGGCGGAAAACGCCACGCTGTGGGATATCGAAGGCAATGAGGTGATCGATTTCGCTGCCGGGATCGCCGTGTTAAATACCGGTCACCGCCATCCGAAAGTGGTCGCCGCGGTTGCCGACCAGCTGCAGGCCTTCACCCACACCGCCTATCAGATTGTGCCGTACGAAAGCTATGTTTCGCTGGCGGAGCGTATCAACGATCTGGCGCCAATTGACGGGCCGGCAAAAACGGCTTTCTTCACCACCGGCGCGGAAGCGGTCGAGAACGCGGTGAAAATCGCCCGCGCTTACACCGGTCGTCCGGGGCTGATTACCTTCGGCGGCGGTTTCCACGGCCGTACCTTTATGACCATGGCCCTCACCGGTAAGGTCGCGCCCTACAAAATCGGCTTCGGGCCATTCCCGGGCTCGGTGTATCACGGCGTTTACCCCAATGCGGCGCATGGCGTGACCACCGCGGATGCGCTGAAAAGCCTGGAGCGCATTTTCAAAGCGGATATTGCGCCGGACCAGGTAGCGGCCATCATTCTCGAGCCGATCCAGGGGGAAGGCGGCTTTAACGTCGCGCCGGCCGATTTTATGCAGGCGCTGCGCGACCTGTGCGATACCCACGGCATTCTGCTGATCGCCGATGAAGTGCAGACCGGTTTCGCCCGCACCGGCAAGCTGTTCGCTATGCAGCACTATGAGGTGAAACCGGATCTGATGACGATGGCGAAAAGCCTCGCCGGCGGTTTCCCGCTGTCGGGCGTCGTTGGTCGCGCCGAAGTGATGGATGCGCCAGCGCCTGGCGGGCTGGGCGGAACCTATGCCGGTAACCCGCTGGCGGTGGCCGCGGCGCACGCGGTGCTGGATGTGATTGCCGAAGAGCAGCTGTGCCAGCGCGCTGAACAGCTGGGTAGCCATCTGCAGGAAGTGCTCAACCAGGCGCGCGCTACCTGCCCGGCGATCGTTGATGTCCGCGGCCGGGGGTCGATGGTGGCGGTGGAGTTTAACGATCCGCAAACAGGCGAACCGTCGCCGGAATTCACCCGCCAGGTGCAACAGAAAGCGCAGGAGAACGGCCTGCTGCTGCTGAGCTGTGGCGTCTACGGCAACGTGATCCGCTTCCTGTATCCGTTGACTATCCCCGACGCCCAGTTCTCGAAAGCGCTGGATATTCTGGCGCGCGTACTGAAGAGCTAACGTCTCCCCGGCGGGCTGCGGCGGCAGGGAAGCCGAACAGAAACAGGACGCCGCAGCCGGCTGTTTATGCTCAGCGTGAGTGGTTTATCACCCTGATATCACCTTTTTTCCGGCGGTGACAACCGCCGGAGTAAAACGGAATCTATGGTCACTCCCGTTTTTGCAACACCGATTTTGACGACAAGTTGGCTTGCTTGAATCTATCCGGCGTCTGAATGGGATTTTATTCCCGCGCCTTGATGAGTTCCGCGCCTGATGAACCTCCAGAAAATATACGGCTTCAATGAGCCTTTCCGTTTTACAGGTTCCTCAACAGGCCGGTGGGCCGTTAGTATCATCAATATCAGTATTCGCAAAACCAGATCAGTAATTCTTTAAACCGGTGTATTTCTGCCGTTATGCTACATAAGTTTGCTGTCGTGCCGTTAGGGCCCAGGCTATTCTGGCCAGCTTGTTTGCCAGAGCACAAGTGACGACAAAGTTGCTTTTCCGGCACAGTAAATCCCTGACCCAATCGGCCAATTTGCCAGACTGGTGTTCCAGTTTTTGTATGAATACCCTGGCACATTGAACCAACAAAGTTCGGATCTTTTTATTACCTCGCTTACTAATTCCCAGCAATGTCGTCCTACCTCCCGTGCTGTACTGCCGAGGTACAAGCCCTGTTGCCGCCGCAAAGTCACGGCTGCTGGCGTACTGCTTCCCGTCGCCAATCTCAGTTGAAATAGTACTCGCTGTCAGTGTTCCGACGCAGGGAATGCTCAGCAAGCGCTGTCCAACCTCATCTTCGTCCAACTTTCGTTTCAACTGGGATTCCAAATCTTTAATCTGCTCAACAAGATAGTGATAATGCTGTTGTAATTTCAGCAATAACTGGCTGAGGTAAAGAGGCAAACTATTATCCTCAAGAATGGTACTCAGTCGGCTAATAACGGCAGCTCCTCGGGGAACGCTAATGCCAAATTCCAGCAGAAAAGCATGCATTTGATTGGTTGTTTTTACCTTATCCTGAACCAGGGATTCACGGACACGATGCAGAGCCCGCATTGCCTGCTGAGATTCCGTTCTGGGCTGCACAAAACGCATAGACGGACGCGATGCAGCTTCACAAATAGCTTCGGCGTCGACAAAGTCGTTTTTATTGCTTTTAACGAACGGGCGGACAAATTGTGGTGATATCAGCTTTGGGGAATGCCCCAACTCTTCCAACTTGCGTGCCATAAAGTGAGAACCGCCACAGGCTTCCATTGCGATGGTTGTAGCGGGGCATGTCGCCAAAAATTCGATCAACTTTGGCCGGGTAAATTTTTTACGGTAAACAGCCTTCCCGCGACGATCCTGGCAATGAATATGGAAAGAGTTTTTACCCAGATCGATACCAATGAGCGCAATGTTTTCCATGATAGTTCTCCGAATGAAAGCCTGTCCTCAGCATAGTACCGGGAAGGAGGGAGTGACCATCTCATTAAGTATTATGTCTGAAAACTCCACCTTTTCTCCCGTCCTCACCGGCCGGGAACGTACGGCTGTCCCTGCAAAATCTCTGAGCTTCGTCGAAGGGGTATCGATGATTGTCGGTACCAATATTGGCGCGGGCGTCCTCTCTATCGCCTATGCGTCAAGCAAAGCGGGCTTTTTACCACTGCTGTTCTGGCTGGTGCTGGTGGGTAGTCTGACCACGGTGACTATGCTCTATGTCGCGGAATCCACGCTGCGCACCCGTAAACATCTGCAGCTCAGTGGATTATCGAAGCGCTACGTCGGCGGCTTTGGCGCGCTGATGATGTTTCTCTCCGTCTGCGTCAATAGCGTCGGGGCATTGACGGCGTATATGACCGGCAGCGGTAAGCTGCTGCACTCCCTGTTTGGCATCTCGCCGGCGCTGGGTAGCGTGCTGTTTTTCGTTCCGGCGGCAGGGGTACTCTACCTGGGGCTGAAGGCGATCGGCCGCGGTGAGAAATTTATCAGCATCGGCATGGTGGTGATGATCTCGGTGCTGGTGATTGCCACGCTGTTGAAAGAGACCACCCGCGTCGGCTATCTGCTTGACGGCAACTGGCTGTATATGGTTCCGGTCTTCAACGTCGTGGCATTCTGCTTCTCGGCACAGTATATCGTGCCGGAGATGGCGCGGGGCTTCGCCGACAAACCGGAAAAATTGCCTAAAGCCATCATGGTCGGCATGGCGCTGACCTTTACCCTGCTGGCGCTGGTGCCGTTGTCGGTGATCTCGCTTAACGGTCTCGACAATATCTCGGATGTGGCCACCATCTCCTGGGGGCGGGCGCTTGGCGAATGGGCCTTCTTCTCAGCCAATCTGTTTGCGCTGTGCGCGATGCTGACCTCCTACTGGGGACTGGGCGGCAGCTTTCTGACCAATATCTTCGATCAGTTCCGCCTGGGGAATGACGAACAGCCCGCCCGGCGCCTGATGGTGCTGCTGGTGGTGGCGATCCCGCCGTTCGTACTGGCCTATAGCGGCATGGTCTCCTTCGTCAACGCGCTCTATTTTGCCGGGGTGTTCAGCGGCGTCATTTTATCGATTATGCCGATCCTGATGCTCAAGGGCGCCCGCCAGCGTGGCGATCTGACCCCGGGCTGGACCTGTCCGGCCTGGATGACCCATCCGCTTATCCAATGCTTCATTGTGTTGTTGTATCTTTGCAGCGCCGCCTACGCGATAGCATCCGCGGTGGGCTACCTACCCGCAGGCTGGTAATCAGGCTCTGTTTTGCACCGCGTCCGGTTCATGCTGGCGCGGTTTTTTTATTTGTCACTTATCTGTTACATAGCCCGCAATTTAGTCGTTTCAAATTCCTCAGAATGACGGTATGTTTAGCATAGTGTGCTGCAAAAGCGCGGGCAGCACCCGGTTGATTAGCTATCATATGCTTTTCCTATCGGTATAAACAAAATAATACGCTAATAAACAACATCACAACAAATGCAAAAACCATAATAATGGGGAGCCTCAGGATGAATATGAAGGGTAAAGCGTTACTGGCAGGATGTATTGCCTTAGTTATGAGCAGCGCGGCGCTGGCGGAAGATATCAAAATCGCGGTAGTCGGGGCGATGTCCGGCCCGGTGGCCCAGTACGGCGACCAGGAGTTTACCGGCGCAGAGCAGGCGGTAGCGGATATCAACGCTAAGGGCGGCATCAAGGGCAATAAGCTGCAGATCGTCAAATATGATGACGCTTGCGACCCGAAACAGGCGGTAGCGGTAGCCAACAAAGTGGTCAACGACGGCATCAAATACGTTATTGGTCATCTGTGTTCCTCTTCCACTCAGCCGGCGTCTGATATCTATGAAGACGAAGGCATTCTGATGATTACCCCTGCAGCGACTGCTCCGGAGCTGACGGCGCGCGGCTATAAGCTGATCCTGCGCACCACCGGTCTGGACTCCGATCAGGGGCCAACCGCGGCGAAATACATTCTCGACAAAGTGAAGCCGCAGCGTATCGCAGTGGTACATGACAAACAGCAGTACGGCGAAGGTTTGGCCCGTGCGGTGCAGGATGGCCTGAAAAAAGGTGGGGCAAACGTGGTCTTCTTCGACGGGATCACCGCCGGTGAGAAAGATTTCTCCACCCTGGTGGCGCGCCTGAAGAAAGAGAATATCGATTTCGTCTACTACGGCGGCTATCACCCGGAAATGGGCCAGATCCTGCGTCAGGCGCGCGCCGCCGGTCTGAAAACCCAGTTTATGGGCCCGGAAGGCGTAGCGAACGTCTCCCTGTCTAACATCGCCGGCGAGTCGGCGGAAGGCCTGCTGGTAACCAAGCCGAAGAACTACGACCAGGTGCCGGCGAACAAACCGATCGTGGATGCGATCAAGGCGAAGAAACAGGATCCGAGCGGCGCCTTCGTGTGGACCACCTACGCGGCGCTGCAGTCGCTGCAGGCAGGCCTGAATCAGTCTGACGATCCGGCGGAAATCGCTAAATACCTGAAAGGCGCGACAGTAGACACCGTGATGGGCCCGCTGTCGTGGGATCAGAAAGGCGACCTGAAAGGCTTTGAGTTCGGGGTCTTTACCTGGCATGCTAATGGTACGGCGACCGACGCCAAATAATTTAACCGGCGCCTTTCACGCTGCAAATGCGTTGTCTGCGGCCCTCAACCCCGGTCACTTACTGATGTAAGCTCCCGGGGATTTCGGGTCTTGACGCCTTTTTGCAACGCGAAATGCTGGGTTAAATGGGCGGGGCGCCTTTCACGCTGCAAATGCGTTGTCTGACCCCGGTCGCGCTGCGCTTACCGGGGCTACAGTCGCCAGGTAGCCCGGCTAAGCGAAGCGCCGCCGGGTTCTTCCTTGGTCATGCTCCGCTTATTGGGGCTACGGCTTAATACTTTTCCCAACCATTCTGCTGGGCGCTAAAGCCGAGCGCCTGCATAAAGGCCGCCATCACGCCGCGGTCCTCCACCCCGTGGTCGGCGACGCGCCAGCTATTGATCGCCGGGTTATCACGCAATGTCTCTTCCACTAAGTATTGTCCGACGCCGCGGCGGCGGGTCACTTCACGCACGCACAGATCGCTGAGCTCACCTTCGACGCCGCGCAGGGTAACGCGCACGGCGCCCAGCAGGCGCTCGTTAAAGCGGGCGGCGTAGAGACGATGGTTTTCATCAAGGGTCAGCGTCGACAGATCCTGCGACGGCCAGATTTTCCCCAGATCAATGCGATCCTGATCGCTGAAGTGCTGTAAACGGATAATGGTCAGTTTCATGGGCGGCAAATCCAGTGCAAAACAGAGGCGCCAGTGTACCCAAAATTGCTGTCTGGCGGAGCGCTGTTTTTTGCGCGTACATCAGGGGATTCGTTTTCCTGGCGTTGTCAGGGTAGCGCAATCCGTCATGGATCGAAAAATAAGCAGAATTTTAACCTAATGTGCAGCGTTTTATTCCGCCTTATGTATCGTTATTTTATGCTACAGGATGGACTTTTTTTTGTTTATCTTCACCAAAATACAGAATATTATCTTTGCTTAATCGACTGAAAAATAGAGGTTTTAATCTGTTTTTTAGTGAAAAGCTGCGCTAAACCATTAAACTCAATGGTAAAAATGGCGTTGTTTAATAAAAGCACAGAATGCTTTTTAACCATAAAAATACAAAACATTTACACCACATCACGAACGGGGTTCTGCAGCATGAAAAGGAACGCGAAAACCATCGTCGCGGGCATTGTCGCATTAGCGATGTCGCACGCGGCGATGGCCAAGGATATTAAGGTCGCCGTGGTCGGCGCGATGTCGGGTCCAGTGGCCCAGTGGGGCGACATGGAGTTCAATGGCGCGCGTCAGGCGATTAAAGACATCAACGCCAGCGGCGGCATTAAGGGCGACAAGCTGGTGGCCGTCGAATATGACGACGCCTGCGATCCGAAGCAAGCGGTCGCGGTGGCCAACAAAATCGTCAACGACGGCATTCAGTACGTTATCGGCCACCTGTGCTCCTCTTCCACCCAGCCGGCTTCCGACATCTATGAGGATGAAGGCATCCTGATGATCTCCCCCGGGGCGACCAATCCGGAGCTGACCCAGCGCGGATACCAGTACATCATGCGTACCGCCGGCCTCGACTCCTCGCAGGGGCCGACCGCGGCGAAATATATCGTCGAGAAAGTCAAACCGCAGCGTATCGCCATCATTCATGACAAGCAGCAGTACGGCGAAGGGCTGGCGCGTTCGGTGCAGGACAACCTGAAGAAAGCCGGGGCCAACATCGTCTTCTTCGATGGCATCACCGCGGGGGAAAAAGATTTCTCCGCCCTGCTGGCGCGCCTGAAGAAAGAGAACATCGACTTCGTCTACTACGGCGGCTACTACCCGGAAATGGGCCAGATGCTGCGCCAGGCGCGCTCCGTCGGGTTGAAAACCGTGTTTATGGGGCCGGAAGGGGTCGGCAACGCCTCGCTGTCCAATATCGCGGGCGCCGCGGCGGAAGGCATGCTGGTGACAATGCCAAAACGCTACGATCAGGACCCTGCCAACAGCGCCATCGTCAACGCGCTGAAAGCGGAGAAGAAAGATCCGAGCGGACCGTACGTCTGGATCACCTATGCCGCCGTTCAGTCGCTGGCGCAGGCGATGGACAGAACCGGCAGCCAGCAGCCGCTGGATTTAATCAAAGATTTGAAAGCGCACGGGGCGAAAACCGTGATTGGGCCGCTGACCTGGGATGAAAAAGGCGATCTGAAGGGATTTGAGTTTGGTGTCTTCCAGTGGCACGCCGACGGCTCTTCGAGCGCGGCGAAATAAGCGCTGAAGACGAGTTATCCCTCCGCCTGCGAACCGCGGGCGGTTTGAAAAAGGTTACCTTATGTCCGAGCAGTTTCTCTATTTTCTGCAGCAGATGTTTAACGGCGTCACGCTGGGCAGTACCTATGCGTTGATCGCCATCGGCTATACGATGGTGTACGGCATTATCGGCATGATCAACTTCGCCCACGGCGAGGTCTATATGATTGGCAGCTATGTCTCCTTCATGATCATCGCCGCGCTGATGATGATGGGCATTGACACTAGCTGGCTGCTGGTCGCCGCCGGATTCGTGGGCGCCATTGTGATTGCCAGCGCCTACGGCTGGAGCATTGAGCGCGTGGCCTATCGGCCGGTGCGTAACTCCAAGCGCCTGATTGCGCTGATCTCCGCCATCGGGATGTCTATCTTCCTGCAGAACTACGTCAGCCTGACCCAGGGCTCCCGCGACGTGGCGCTGCCGAGCTTGTTTAACGGCCAGTGGGTCGTCGGCCACAGCGACAGCTTCTCCGCGACAATCACCACCATGCAACTGGTGATCTGGGTGGTGACCTTTATCGCCATGCTGGCCCTGACGCTGTTTATTCGCTACTCGCGGATGGGGCGCGCCTGCCGCGCCTGCGCGGAAGATCTGAAAATGGCCAGCCTGCTCGGGATTAACACCGACCGCGTCATTGCCCTGACCTTTGTCATCGGCGCAGCGATGGCGGCGGTGGCCGGCGTGCTGCTGGGGCAGTTCTACGGCGTGATTAACCCCTACATCGGCTTTATGGCCGGGATGAAGGCGTTCACCGCCGCCGTGCTCGGCGGGATCGGCAGTATCCCTGGCGCGATGATCGGCGGCCTGATCCTGGGTATTGCCGAGGCGCTCTCTTCCGCCTATCTCAGCACCGAATATAAGGACGTCGTTTCCTTCGCGCTGCTGATTCTGGTGCTGTTAGTGATGCCGACCGGCATTCTGGGCCGCCCGGAGGTGGAAAAAGTATGAAACCGATGCAAATTGCAATGGCGCTGCTCTCTGCCGTGATGTTCTTCATTCTGGCGGGCGTCTTTATGGGCGTGCAGCTGGAGCTGAACGGCACCAAACTGGTGGTCGATACCGCCGCCGATATTCGCTGGCAGTGGATCTTCATCGGTACCGCGGTGGTCTTTTTCTTCCAGCTGCTGCGGCCGCTGTTCCAGAAAGCGGTTAAGAACGTCTCCGGGCCGAAGTTTATTATGCCGGCGATTGACGGGTCGACGGTGAAGCAGAAGCTGTTCCTGATCGCCCTGCTGGTGATTGCCGTGGCCTGGCCGTTTATGGTGTCGCGCGGCACGGTGGATATCGCCACCCTGACGATGATCTATATCATCCTCGGCCTCGGGTTGAACGTGGTGGTCGGCCTTTCCGGCCTGCTGGTGCTGGGCTACGGTGGGTTCTATGCCATCGGCGCGTATACCTTTGCGCTGCTGAACCACTATTACGGTCTTGGCTTCTGGACCTGTCTCCCGCTGGCCGGCCTGGTCTCCGCGGCGGCCGGTTTCCTGCTGGGCTTCCCGGTGCTGCGTTTGCGCGGCGACTACCTGGCGATTGTGACCTTAGGCTTCGGCGAGATCGTGCGCATTCTGCTGCTCAACAATACCGAGATCACCGGCGGGCCGAACGGCATCAGCCAGATCCCGAAACCGACCTTCTTTGGCCTCGAATTTAGCCGCAGCGCCCGCGAAGGCGGCTGGGATACCTTCAGCAACTTCTTCGGCGTCAAATACGATCCCTCCGACCGGGTGATTTTCCTCTACCTGGTGGCGTTGCTGCTGGTAGTGCTCAGCCTGTTCGTCATCAACCGCCTGCTGCGAATGCCGCTGGGCCGGGCATGGGAAGCGCTGCGTGAAGATGAGATCGCCTGTCGTTCGCTGGGCCTGAGCCCGACGCGCATCAAGCTGACCGCCTTTACCATCAGCGCCGCGTTTGCTGGCTTCGCCGGCACGCTGTTCGCCGCGCGCCAGGGCTTCGTCAGCCCGGAATCCTTTACCTTCGCCGAGTCAGCCTTTGTGCTGGCGATCGTCGTGCTGGGCGGGATGGGCTCGCAGTTCGCGGTGATCCTCGCGGCTATTCTGCTGGTGGTCTCGCGCGAGTTGATGCGTGACTTCAACGAATACAGCATGTTAATGCTCGGCGGCCTGATGGTGCTGATGATGATCTGGCGTCCGCAGGGGCTTCTGCCAATGACGCGCGTGCAGTTGAAGCTGAAAAACGGTCAGGCGAAAGGAGAGCAGGCATGAGTCAGCCATTATTATCCGTTAGCGGCCTGATGATGCGTTTCGGCGGTCTGCTGGCCGTCAACAATGTGTCGCTGGAGCTCAGAGAGCGCGAGATCGTCTCGCTGATCGGCCCCAACGGCGCCGGGAAGACCACCGTCTTTAACTGCCTGACCGGTTTTTACAAGCCCACCGGCGGCACTATTCTGCTGCGCGACCAGCACCTGGAAGGGCTGCCGGGTCAGCAGATTGCGCGGATGGGCGTGGTGCGGACCTTCCAGCACGTGCGCCTGTTCCGCGAAATGACGGTGATTGAAAACCTGCTGGTGGCGCAGCATCAGCAGCTGAAAACCGGGCTCTTCTCCGGCCTGCTGAAAACGCCGGCCTTCCGTCGGGCGCAGAGCGAAGCGCTGGACAGGGCCGCCACCTGGCTGGAGCGCATCGGCCTGCTGGAGCATGCCAACCGTCAGGCCAGCAACCTGGCCTACGGCGACCAGCGTCGGCTGGAGATTGCCCGCTGCATGGTGACCCAGCCGGAAATTCTGATGCTCGATGAACCGGCGGCGGGGCTGAACCCGAAAGAGACCAAAGAGCTGGACGAGCTTATCGCCGAGCTGCGTAACCATCACAACACCACCATCCTGCTTATCGAACACGATATGAAGCTGGTGATGGGCATTTCCGATCGCATCTACGTCGTGAACCAGGGAACACCGCTGGCCAACGGGACGCCGGAAGAGATTCGTAATAACCCGGACGTGATCCGCGCATACCTTGGTGAGGCATAAGATGGAAAACGCGATGTTAACTTTTGACAACGTCAGCGCCCACTACGGCAAGATTCAGGCGCTGCACAACGTCAGCCTGCATATCAAACAGGGCGAGATCGTCACGCTTATCGGCGCCAACGGCGCGGGGAAAACCACCCTGCTCGGCACGCTGTGCGGCGACCCGCGCGCCTCCAGCGGGCGCATTGTCTTTGACGGTAAGGATATTACCGACTGGCAAACCGCGAAGATCATGCGCGAGGCGGTGGCGATCGTTCCGGAAGGGCGGCGCGTCTTTTCGCGTATGACGGTGGAAGAGAACCTGGCGATGGGCGGTTTTTTTGCCGACCGCGATCAGTTCCAGACCCGCATCAAATGGGTGTATGAGTTGTTCCCGCGTCTGCATGAACGCCGTATTCAGCGCGCCGGCACCATGTCCGGCGGCGAGCAGCAGATGCTGGCGATCGGTCGCGCCCTGATGAGCCAACCGCGCCTGCTGCTGCTGGATGAACCGTCGCTGGGGCTGGCGCCGATTATCATTCAGCAGATTTTCGACACCATCGAGCAGCTGCGCGAGCAAGGGATGACGATCTTCCTGGTTGAGCAGAACGCCAACCAGGCGCTGAAGCTGGCCGACCGCGGCTATGTGCTGGAGAACGGCCACGTGGTGCTGGAGGACACCGGCGACGCGCTGTTGGCCAACGAGGCGGTGCGCAGCGCCTATCTCGGCGGTTAATTCATCG
The DNA here is from genome assembly GCF_008452795.1 of Klebsiella sp. AqSCr. NCBI lineage: Bacteria > Pseudomonadati > Pseudomonadota > Gammaproteobacteria > Enterobacterales > Enterobacteriaceae > Klebsiella > Klebsiella sp. AqSCr. Next base: position 2,723,699 of record NZ_MJDM01000005.1, on the reverse strand, counting down.
CAACCCGGCGTCGTTCACTTCGCCGGTTTGTAGCCCGGGCGAGGCGCTTGCGCCGACCCCGGGAGCCGATCGCACGAATACATTTAAAAGAGCCTGTTGGCTCTTTTTTTGTACATGTATGTTGTACAATAAAAGAGTACAGCTTTGGAGGTTTTTATGAGAACGGTTAACTATAGCGAAGCCCGGCAAAATCTGGCCGATGTGCTGGAAAGCGCAGTGACAGGTGTACCTGTGACCATTACCCGTCGTGGGCATAAATCTGCAGTCATCATTAGTGCAGAAGAGTTTGAACGCTACCAGGCGGCCAGAATGGATGATGAGTTCGCTGCTATCATGGCGGTTCATGGTGATGAGATCAGGGAGCTTGCGGATAAATGACGCTGCAGATTATCTCAGCGGAAGAGATAATACAGTTTCACGACAGGCTGCTCCGCGTCACGCCTGGCGTTGCCGGTATGCCCGATCCGGGGCGTGCCGAAGCGATAATGTATAGGGTGCTAAACAAAATTGAATATGAAGGTGTGACAGACGTGTGGCGACTCGCTGCGATGCATCTGCTGGCGATTTCTCGCGGTCATATATTTAATGATGGTAATAAGCGTACGGCACTGTTTATCACCCTGCTTTTTTTAAAGCGAAATGGAATTATATTGCCAGCGAATCCAGACTTCGTCGGTATTACCGTCGAGGCAGCAGCAGGGCAACTTACCCTGGAACAGATTGTCGCGCGTTTGCGTGGATGACTGTTAACTCGTTGCAACCCGGCGGCTTCGCCGGTTTGTAGCCCGGGCGAGGCGCTTGCGCCGACCCCGGGAGCCGATCGCAAGAATATTATCCGTGTCTCAGCTCCCACTTTACTTCCCCCATCCTTTCATCGGCTTGTCATCTCTCTGACCCGTTACTATCTTTTTTTTGTAATAAAAAAGTTATTTTTCTGTAATTCGAACATGTCATGTTACCCCGCGAGCATAAAACGCGTGAAATCGCGCATCCGGCACAACAAGAGAGATAACCGATGATATCGTTACGACATACAGCTTTAGGACTGGCGCTGAGCCTGGCTTTTGCCGGTCAGGCCCTGGCGGTTACCACCATCCCATTCTGGCACTCAATGGAAGGCGAGCTGGGTAAAGAAGTGGATTCTCTGGCGCAACGCTTTAACGCGGCCAATCCTGATTACAAAATCGTTCCGGTATACAAAGGCAACTACGAGCAGAGCCTGAGCGCCGGTATCGCCGCCTTCCGTACCGGCAACGCGCCGGCTATCCTGCAGGTGTATGAAGTCGGCACCGCCACCATGATGGCGTCAAAAGCCATTAAGCCGGTCTACCAGGTGTTTAGCGAGGCGGGCATCAAGTTTGATGAATCGCAGTTCGTACCGACGGTGGCCGGGTATTACACCGATTCGAAAACCGGCCATCTGCTCTCCCAGCCGTTTAACAGCTCTACCCCGGTGCTCTACTACAACAAAGACGCCTTCAAAAAAGCCGGCTTAGATCCGGATCAGCCGCCGAAGACCTGGCAGGATCTGGCGGCCTATACCGCGAAGCTGAAAGCCGCCGGGATGAAGTGCGGCTACGCCAGTGGCTGGCAGGGCTGGATCCAGATTGAAAACTTCAGCGCCTGGCACGGTCTGCCGGTGGCCACGAAGAATAACGGCTTCGACGGTACCGACGCGGTTCTTGAGTTCAACAAGCCGGAGCAGGTGAAGCATATCGCGCTGCTCGAAGAGATGAACAAGAAGGGCGATTTCAGCTACTTCGGGCGTAAAGACGAGTCTACCGAAAAGTTCTATAACGGCGACTGCGCCATTACCACTGCCTCGTCCGGCTCGCTGGCCGATATCCGCCAGTACGCCAAATTTAACTACGGCGTCGGCATGATGCCTTACGATGCCGACGTGAAAGGCGCGCCGCAGAACGCCATCATCGGCGGGGCCAGCCTGTGGGTGATGCAGGGCAAAGACAAAGAGACCTACACCGGCGTGGCGAAGTTCCTCGACTTCCTGACCAAACCGGAAAACGCCGCCGAGTGGCACCAGAAAACCGGCTACCTGCCGATCACTACCGCGGCCTACGATCTGACGCGTCAGCAGGGCTTCTATGATAAGAACCCGGGCGCCGATATCGCTACCCGCCAGATGCTGAACAAGCCGCCGTTGCCGTTCACCAAAGGTCTGCGCCTGGGCAACATGCCGCAAATCCGCACCATCGTCGATGAAGAGCTGGAGAGCGTGTGGACCGGCAAGAAAACCCCGCAGCAGGCGCTGGATTCCGCCGTGCAGCGCGGGAACCAGCTGCTGCGTCGCTTCGAGCAAGCGACCAAATCGTAATCTGTAACTTGCCCGGTGGCGCTGCGCTTACCGGGCCTACGATGTGCCCTATGTAGGCCGGGTAAGGCGTAGCCGCCACCCGGCATTGTTCAGGAACCCAATCTCAATGTCATCATCCCGTCCGGTATTCCGCTCGCGCTGGCTGCCCTATGTGCTGGTCGCGCCGCAGCTGATTATCACGTTGATTTTCTTTATCTGGCCCGCAGGCGAAGCGCTGTGGTACTCGCTGCAGAGCGTCGATCCCTTTGGCCTTTCCAGCCAGTTCGTCGGCCTGGATAACTTCGTTGCGCTGTTCCACGATCCGTACTACCTGGACTCGTTCTGGACCACCATAAAATTCAGCGCTCTGGTGACCGTCAGCGGCCTGCTCATTTCACTGTTTTTCGCCGCGCTGGTCGACTATGTGGTGCGCGGCAGCCGCTTTTATCAAACGCTGATGCTGCTGCCGTACGCCGTGGCCCCCGCCGTCGCGGCGGTGCTGTGGATCTTCCTCTTTAACCCCGGGCGCGGGCTGATCACCCATTTCCTCGGCGAGCTGGGCTATGACTGGAACCATGCGCAGAACAGCGGCCAGGCGATGTTTCTGGTGGTCTTCGCCTCGGTGTGGAAGCAGATAAGCTACAACTTCCTGTTCTTCTTCGCCGCGCTGCAGTCGATTCCGCGTTCGCTGGTTGAGGCCGCCGCCATCGACGGCGCCGGGCCGATTCGTCGCTTCTTTAAGCTGGCGCTGCCGCTGATTGCGCCGGTGAGTTTCTTCCTGCTGGTGGTCAACCTGGTTTATGCCTTCTTCGACACCTTCCCGGTGATCGATGCCGCCACCGCTGGCGGCCCGGTGCAGGCGACCACCACTCTGATCTACAAAATCTATCGCGAAGGTTTCGCCGGGCTCGATCTATCCGCTTCCGCCGCGCAGTCGGTGGTGCTGATGTTCCTCGTCATTATCCTGACGGTGGTGCAGTTCCGTTACGTTGAAAGTAAGGTGCGTTACCAATGATTGAGAACCGTCGCGGGCTGACGATTTTCAGCCACACCATGCTGATCCTGGGTATCGCCGTCATTTTATTCCCGCTGTACGTCGCCTTCGTGGCGGCGACGCTGGATAACAAATCGGTATTTGAAACGCCGATGACGCTGATCCCCGGCGGACATCTGCTGGAGAACATGAAGACCATTTGGGTGAACGGCGTCGGCGTCAACAGCGCGCCGTTCTGGCTGATGATGCTCAACAGCTTCATCATGGCGTTCGCCATTACGGTCGGCAAAATCGTGGTGTCGATGCTTTCGGCGTTCGCTATCGTCTGGTTCCGCTTTCCGCTGCGTAACCTGTTCTTCTGGATGATCTTTATCACCCTGATGCTGCCGGTCGAGGTGCGTATTTTCCCGACGGTGGAGGTGATCGCCAACCTCAACATGCTCGACAGCTATGCCGGGTTAACGCTGCCGTTGATGGCTTCGGCCACCGCTACCTTCCTGTTCCGCCAGTTCTTTATGACCCTGCCGGACGAGCTGATTGAAGCGGCGCGTATCGATGGCGCTTCGCCGATGCGCTTCTTTCGCGACATCGTGCTGCCGTTGTCGAAAACCAACCTCGCCGCGCTGTTCGTCATCACCTTTATCTACGGCTGGAACCAGTATCTGTGGCCGTTGCTGATTATTCAGGATGTGAATCTTGGCACCGCCGTCGCCGGTATTAAAGGCATGATCGCCACCGGCGAAGGTACTACCCAGTGGAATCAGGTGATGGCGGCGATGCTGCTGACCCTGATCCCGCCGGTCGTCATCGTTTTAGCCATGCAGCGCGCGTTTGTGCGCGGCCTGGTCGATAGTGAGAAATAAAATGGCTGGTTTAAAACTACAGGCAGTAAGCAAAAGCTGGGATGGCAAAACCCAGGTAATTCAACCGCTGACGCTGGACGTGGCGGACGGGGAATTTATCGTTATGGTCGGCCCGTCGGGCTGCGGGAAATCAACGCTGCTGCGGATGGTCGCCGGACTTGAACGGGTGACCAGCGGCGATATCTGGATCGATCGTAAACGGGTGACCGAGATGGAGCCGAAGGATCGCGGCATCGCGATGGTGTTCCAGAACTATGCCCTTTATCCGCATATGAGCGTGGAAGAGAACATGGCGTGGGGGCTGAAGATTCGCGGCATGGGTAAGGGATTGATCGCCGAGCGGGTGCAGGAGGCGGCGCGCATTCTTGAGCTGGATGGTCTGCTCAAGCGCCGCCCGCGGGAACTGTCCGGCGGCCAGCGCCAGCGCGTGGCGATGGGCCGCGCCATCGTGCGTGACCCGGCGGTATTCCTCTTCGACGAACCGTTGTCAAACCTCGACGCCAAGCTGCGCGTGCAGATGCGTCTGGAACTGCAGCAGCTGCATCGCCGCCTGAAAACCACCTCGCTGTACGTCACCCATGACCAGGTGGAGGCGATGACCCTCGCCCAGCGGGTGATGGTGATGAACAAAGGCGTTGCCGAGCAGATCGGCACCCCGGTGGAAGTGTATGAGAAGCCAGCCAGCCGCTTTGTGGCGAGCTTTATCGGCAGCCCGGCCATGAACCTGCTGGAAGGGCGCATCAGCGATGACGGCGGTCGCTTTGAGCTGGCGGGCGGCATGCAGCTGCCGACGAATCATGAGCACCGGCGCCACGCTGGGCGTAAAATGACGCTCGGTATCCGTCCGGAGCATTTTATCTTAAGCTCGCAGGCGCAAGGTGGTATTCCGCTGCTGATGGACACCCTGGAAATTTTAGGTGCCGATAACCTCGCTCACGGGCGCTGGGGCGAACAGAAGCTGGTGGTCAGACTGCCGCACCAGCAGCGCCCGGCGGCAGGCAGCACGCTATGGCTGCATCTGCCTTTGGAACATCTGCACCTCTTTGATGGTGAAACAGGACAACGCGCATGAGTAACTGGCCTTATCCCCGCATCGTCGCCCATCGCGGCGGCGGTAAACTGGCGCCGGAGAACACCCTGGCGGCTATCGATGTCGGCGCCCGCTACGGGCACACGATGATTGAATTTGACGCCAAGCTGTCGAAGGACGGGCAGATCTTTCTGCTGCATGACGATAATCTCGAACGCACCAGCAATGGCTGGGGCGTGGCGGGAGAGCTGGCGTGGGACGATCTGCTGAAGGTCGATGCCGGCAGCTGGTTCAGCCGTGAATTTAAGGGCGAGCCGCTGCCGTTGCTCTCCCAGGTGGCGGAGCGCTGCCGTCGTCACGGCATGATGGCGAATATCGAAATTAAGCCGACCACCGGGCTGGGGCCGCAGACCGGCAGAGTGGTGGCGCTGGCCGCGCGCGATCTATGGCAAGGCATGACCGCGCCGCTGCTCTCCTCTTTTGAAATCGACGCCCTTGAGGCGGCGCAGGAAGCCGCGCCCGAGCTGCCGCGCGGGCTGCTGCTGGATGAGTGGCGCGATGACTGGCGCGAATTGACCACCCGGTTGGGCTGCGTGTCGATTCACCTCAATCACAAACTGCTGGATGCGGCGCGGGTGGCGAGCCTGAAACAGGCTGGCCTGCACATTCTGGTGTACACGGTCAATAAACCCCAGCGCGCCGCCGAACTGCTGCGCTGGGGCGTAGACTGCATCTGCACCGATGCCGTTGATGTCATCGGGCCGAATTTCCAGCCTTAAGACGGATTTGCGGCGGACGACCTTTACGGATTAGTCTGCCGCAGCATCCCACCGTTGTTATTTGGCCGCACCTGCTGCGGCGCATTCAGATTGCCGCCCTGGGCCGCGCGCTGCTGATTAGTCTGCAGCTGGTTTTGCAAATGCTGCTGCTGCGAGCGGGTCTGATTGTTCAGATCCTGCTTCAGCATGCTCTGCTGCTGCTGTTGCTGGATCTTCATCTCATTTTGCATGCGCTGCTGGCTGGGGACCACGTAACCCGGCTGGTTAGGGTTGTTATTAATATTGATCGGCTGGGCTAATACGCCAAGCGGCATCAGCGCCGCCAGAAACAGAATCGCTTTCATGGTTTTCTCCTCCCGTGCGTGGGATCACTTAAGTGTACCTCGAATCTGCCATAACAATGATTTTTTAGGAGTTATCAACCAGGCTTAAGCGGGGAATGAAACCTACCTTTCAGGAGTAAGACAATGATAAAAACAACAATATGGCGTCAGGTGGTCATCGCTGCGTTGCTGGCGGGGGGCAGCTTTACCGTCGCCGCCAATCCGCCACCGCCGCCGCCGGTCTCTTATGGCGTAGAGGAAGATGTGTTCCACCCGGTACGCGCCCGGCAGGGGATGGTGGCCTCGGTGGACGCGCTGGCGACCCGCGTCGGCGTGGATATCCTGCGCCAGGGCGGTAACGCTGTCGATGCGGCGGTAGCGGTAGGCTACGCGCTGGCGGTCACCCATCCGCAGGCCGGGAATATTGGCGGCGGCGGTTTTATGATGCTGCGGACTAAAGACGGCAAGACCACGGCGATCGATTTCCGCGAAATGGCGCCAGAGCAGGCCACCCGCGACATGTTCCTTGACGACCAGGGCAACCCGGACAGTAAAAAATCACTGACTTCGCATCTGGCCTCCGGCACGCCAGGCAGCGTCGCCGGTTTCTCCCTCGCGCTGGAAAAGTATGGCACCATGCCGTTGAACAAAGTGATCCGTCCGGCGATTAAGCTGGCGGAAGAGGGGTTTATCGTTAACGATGCGCTGGCGGACGATCTGAAGACCTACGGCAGCGAAGTGATCCCGCAGCATGAAAATAGTAAAGCGATCTTCTGGAAGAACGGCGAGCCGCTGAAGAAGGGCGATCGGCTGGTGCAGAAGAACCTCGGTAAGAGCCTGGAGCTGATTGCCGAGCACGGCCCGGACGCCTTCTATAAAGGGGCCATCGCCGACCAGATCGCTGACGAGATGAAAAAGCACGGCGGGCTAATCACCAAAGCTGACCTCGCCAACTACAGGGCCGTGGAGCGTACGCCGGTTAGCGGCGAGTATCGCGGGTATGAGGTTTACTCTATGCCGCCGCCGTCCTCCGGCGGGATCCATATCGTGCAGATCCTCAATATCCTCGAAAACTTCGATATGCAGAAATATGGTTTTGGCAGCGCCGACGCCATGCAGGTGATGGCGGAGGCAGAGAAACACGCCTACGCCGACCGTTCCGAATATCTCGGCGACCCTGACTTCGTCAACGTGCCGTGGCAGGCGCTGACCAGCAAGGCTTACGCCAAAGCGATCGCCGCCGAGATTGATGTCAACAAGGCGAAGCCTTCCAGCCAGATCCGTCCGGGCAAGCTGGCGCCCTATGAAAGTAACCAGACCACCCACTTCTCGGTGGTCGATAAAGACGGCAATGCGGTGGCGGTGACCTATACGCTGAATACCACCTTCGGTACCGGCATTGTGGCCGGTGATTCCGGCATTCTGCTCAATAACCAGATGGATGATTTCTCGGCGAAGCCCGGCGTGCCTAACGTCTATGGTCTGGTGGGCGGCGACGCCAATGCGGTGGAGCCGAAAAAACGCCCGCTGTCGTCAATGTCGCCGACCATTGTGGTGAAAGACGGCAAAACCTGGCTGGTGACCGGCAGCCCGGGCGGCAGTCGGATCATCACCACCGTACTGCAGATGGTGGTCAATACCATCGATTTCGGGATGAACGTCGCGGAAGCCACCAACGCGCCGCGTTTCCACCATCAATGGCTGCCGGATGAGCTGCGGGTGGAGAAAGGCTTTAGCCCGGATACCCTCAAGCTGCTGGAGGCGAAGGGGCAGAAAGTGGCGCTGAAAGAGGCGATGGGCAGTACCCAGAGCATCATGGTGGGGCCGGACGGCATGCTGTATGGCGCCTCCGATCCGCGTTCGCCGGATGATTTAACGGCGGGGTATTGATGTGTTGCCCGGTGGCGCTGCTGCGCTTACCGGGCCTACAACTGTGCGAACGCAGGCCGGGTAAGGCGAAGCCGCCACCCGGCAACACGCTACTTCATTCTCGCCATATAATACGCATCCACATACTCACCGTTGCGCAGCGCGTAACGCCTGCCGGTGCCTTCGATCTCAAAGCCGTACTTCTTATACACCGCAATCGCCGGGGCATTATCGGCGAACACCGTCAGCTCAATACGCTCGACGCGCAGCCAGTTGTCGCACAGGTCGATCATCTCGCGCATCAGCGCGCTGCCGATGCCGCAACCCTGATGGCCGGCGGCAACCGCCATGCCAAAGGTTGCGACGTGGCTGCGCCGAGGGCGCGGCTCAACATGGAGAGACAGATGTCCGGCGACCTGCTCGTCCAGTGTCGCCACCAGATGAAAGGTATGGGGTCTGGGCTGTAGCTTCTCCTGCCAGGCTTCCATTGATGGATAGGGGATCTGTAGTGTGTCATGATAGACCTCCGGGTGCGCCATCAGCATACGTAAAGGTTCAGCATCGCGCGGTTCGGCATGGCGTATCACTATGTCACTCATTCCCTTATCCTCTTTTTGGTTACTGATTCCCCTTCACAATCTCTGACGGCGGCCGGGGAGTCAATGTTGTTTTTTGCAAAAAAAAGTAGACAAGTGCGAATGAGAATGATTATTATTGTCCTGCATTCAGGGAGACCCTTGCGGAAAGCCTGAAAGCACGACATTGCTCACATTGCTTCCAGTATTACTTTAGCCAGCCGGGTGCTGGCTTTTTTTTTGCTGCTATCTCAGGCGCTCTGCGGCCTGACGGGCTCCGCGTCGGTTTTGGAGGGGGCGTCTGCTACCAGACCGAGAATATGACTTTTGTTCTCCGCGGCGGCCAGCATTTCAGCGCGACCGCTAAAAACGCCGCCTTTCTTGATCGCCAGCGCGCGATAGGCGAGGGTACCCTCCAGATGGCCGTGCTCCTCAATGGTGATGCTGTCGCCATGACACTGGCCCTGCACCTTGCCGTCAATTATTAGCTCCCGGCAGCTGACGTTGCCCTCCACCTGGCCTTCACGCATTACCTTAATCAAATGCTCTTTGGCCTCAATGTTGCCGGTGACCTGACCGTGGATATAGACATGGCCGCTGGCGACTATATTGCCGACGAAATGCACCCCGCTGGCGATGACCGTAGTCTCGTGTTTTTTGCTGGCGACCGCTTCGGGTTCTGGGTTAATTGCCGGAGGCGTGGCTGCTTCTGATATCTGAGGTTCCGTTTTATTTTTCTTAATAAATATCGCGTTAATCTTGTTCCGTTGGCTATGGAGGAGGAAAGCGATAAGCGCGCAGGCGGCCGCCAGGCGCGCCAGCGCGCTTGCATCGACAGACCAGGCGATCAGCGCGAGAAGCCAGAAAAAAAGGGCGCCGTTTATGGCGAGATACTGTTTGTCCATCAGCAGCGGCTGGCTACTCCGTTAGTCATCAGCAACCTCCTGGTTTGCTCTCCACTTATCCGCAGTTTTGCCATGGCGATCAAGGTTTTTTGCCGAAAACTGCTGATTTAATCACTTATTAATCAATAAGTTATTAATAATTACGTATGAGTGATACTCGAACTATTTTCCTAACGAATCTTCACTGCAAGCAAACAGAGAGGATGAAGTGAGGGACCGGCTTGCGCTATGGTTGAAGGTAGCTCATTAACTAAGGACAGCGTTATGACTCTGCACTGCGCATTTATTGGCTTTGGTAAAAGCACCACCCGCTATCACCTTCCTTACGTTTTGCACCGCAAAGACCGCTGGCAGGTAGCGCACATTTACCGCCGCCGGGCGAAGCCCGAGGAGCAGGCGCCGCAGTATTCCCATATTCATTTCACCAGCGACCTTGAAGAAGTATTAAACGATCCACTGGTCAAGCTGGTGGTGGTCTGCACTCACGCCGACAGCCATTTTGAATATGCGAAAAAGGCGCTGGAGGCAGGAAAAAACGTGCTGGTGGAAAAGCCGTTCACCCCGACGCTGGAGGAAGCAAAAACTCTGTTTGCCCTGGCGAACAGCAAAGGCCTGACGGTGACGCCCTATCAGAACCGCCGTTTCGACTCCTGCTTCCTGACCACCAAAAAGGTGATTGAGAGCGGGAAACTCGGCGAACTGGTGGAGATCGAAAGCCATTTTGATAATTATCGCCCGCTGGCGGAGACCAACCCCGGCGGTCCGCAAAACGGCGAGTTCTATGGCCTTGGCGTGCATACCCTGGATCAGATCATTTCGCTGTTCGGCCGCCCGGACCATGTCTCTTACGATCTGCGCTCGCTGCGCAATAAAGCCAACCCGGATGACACCTTTGAAGCCCAGCTGTTCTACGGCGATATGAAGGCCATCGTTAAGACCAGCCATCTGGTGCAGATCGATTACCCGAAATTTATCGTTCACGGGCACAAAGGTTCGTTTGTGAAGTACGGCATTGACCAGCAGGAGACCAGCCTGAAGGCCAATATCATGCCGGGCGAGCCGGGATTTGGCGCGGACGACAGCGTTGGCGAGCTGGTGTATGTCAACGAGGCAGGGGAGATGGTGCGCGAAGCGGTGCCGCTGGAGAGCGGCGATTATGGTCGGGTGTACGACGCGCTGTACGACACCCTCGTCAACGGCCAGCCGAATTACGTCAAGGAAACTGACGTTCTCACCAATATGGAGATCCTGCAGCGCGGCTTTGAGCAGCCTTCACCGGCCACCATTACCCTTACCCGATAAGTCAAATTGGCTCCTCTGCGCTTGTTCATATTTTTTGAACAGAGGAGTCAATTTTCACCCTCTATGATCGCCGGCGAAATGGGTCCACACTGACTCCATCGACAACATACGGGGGTGCAACATGATCTATTTACGCAAAGCGAACGAACGTGGCCACGCTAACCATGGCTGGCTGGATTCCTGGCATACTTTCTCTTTCGCCAACTATTATGACCCGAACTTTATGGGCTTCTCCGCCCTGCGGGTGATTAACGACGACGTCATCGACGCCGGTCAGGGCTTCGGTACCCACCCGCACAAAGACATGGAGATCCTGACCTATGTGCTGGAAGGGGCGGTGGAGCACCAGGACAGCATGGGCAACAAAGAGCAGGTGCCGGCGGGCGAGTTCCAGATCATGAGCGCGGGTACCGGGGTGCGCCACTCTGAGTACAACCCGAGCAAAACCGATCGTCTGCGTCTGTATCAGATCTGGATTATTCCGGAAGAAACCGGCATTACCCCGCGCTACGAGCAGCGCCGCTTCGACGCCGCCCAGGGCAAACAGCTGGTGCTGTCGCCGGATGCGCGAGATGGCTCGCTGAAGGTGTACCAGGATATGGAACTCTATCGCTGGGCGCTGCTGAAAGATGAGCAGTCGGTTCACCAGATTGCCGCGGAACGCCGCGTGTGGATCCAGGTGGTCAAAGGCGAAGTGACCATCAACGGTACTAAAGCCACCACCAGCGACGGTCTGGCCATCTGGGACGAGCAGGCGATTTCGGTTCATGCCGACAGCGATAGCGAGATCCTGCTGTTCGATCTGCCGCCGGTTTGATAGTTATCTGAGCCAGGTTAAATAAATTGCGCAGCCTTCCCTCATGTTAGGGAAGGTTGCGCTTTGTCCGTGATAAACTGAGAAAATGTTTCCCCGTTGATCACAGTCAGGACGATGAAAAAGAAAAGACCCGTACTTCAGGATGTAGCCGATCTTGTCGGCGTGACCAAAATGACGGTCAGTCGCTATTTACGCAACCCGGAGCAGGTCTCCGAAGCGCTGCGTGGCAAGATTGCCGTTGCCCTCGATGAACTGGGTTATATTCCCAATCGCGCCCCTGACATTCTTTCCAACGCCACCAGCCGCGCCATCGGCGTGCTGCTGCCGTCGTTAACCAATCAGGTCTTTTCGGAAGTACTGCGCGGTATCGAAAGCGTCACCGACGCCTTCGGCTATCAAACCATGCTGGCGCACTACGGCTATAAGCCGGAAATGGAAGAGAAACGCCTCGAATCGATGCTCTCCTGGAACATTGATGGCCTGATCCTCACCGAACGCACCCATACGCCGCGCACCCTGAAGATGATCGAAGTCGCCGGCATTCCGGTGGTGGAGCTGATGGACAGCCGGTCGCCGTGTCTCGATATTGCCGTCGGGTTTGATAACTTTGAAGCCGCCCGGCAGATGACCGCGGCGATCATCGCCCGCGGCCACCGCCATGTCGCCTATCTGGGGGCGCGTCTTGATGAACGTACTATCATCAAACAGAAGGGGTACGAGCAGGCGATGCTTGACGCCGGGATGACGCCCTACAGCGTGATGGTGGAACAATCCTCGTCCTATTCTTCGGGGATTGAGCTGATGCGCCAGGCGCGCCGCGAATATCCGCAGCTCGACGGCATCTTCTGCACCAACGATGACCTCGCGGTCGGCGCGGCGTTCGAGTGCCAGCGTCTGGGGCTGAAGATCCCCGATGATATGGCGATCGCCGGGTTCCACGGCCATGATATCGGCCAGGTGATGGAGCCGCGGCTGGCCAGCGTCCTGACCCCGCGCGAGCGAATGGGGCGCATCGGCGCCGAACGGCTGCTGGCGCGCATTCGTGGTGAAGCGATTACCCCTAAGATGTTAGATTTAGGTTTCACATTGTCACCGGGCGGATCAATTTAAACTGACAAGTTTGAAGTAGATCACACATATTCACATCTGGCACGAATGGATATTGCTTCTCCACAGGTCCGGCATGACAATGTTACCGATAACAGTTACCCGTAACAATTAACCGATACGCCGCCTTCGCGCTGGATGAATCAGCCCCGGCGCGGCGTACCAGTCCAGTGGGAGGACGCTTTGAGCACGACTAACCATGATCACCACGTCTATGTCCTGATGGGCGTTTCCGGCAGCGGAAAATCCGCTGTCGCCAGCGAAGTGGCGCATCAACTGCATGCCGCGTTTCTTGACGGCGACTTTCTCCATCCGCGCAGCAATATCACCAAGATGGCCTCCGGCGAGCCGCTCAACGATGACGACCGCACGCCGTGGCTGCAGGCGCTAAATGACGCCGCGTTCGCCATGCAGCGTACCAACAAGGTGTCGCTGATCGTCTGCTCGGCGCTGAAGAAGAGCTATCGCGACATTCTGCGCAAGGGCAACCCGAACCTCTCCTTCATCTACCTGAAAGGCGATTTCGACGTGATCGAAAGCCGTCTGAAGGCGCGTAAAGGGCACTTCTTTAAAACCCAAATGTTGGTGACGCAGTTTGAAACGCTGCAGGAACCAGGCGCCGACGAGAGCGATGTGCTTATCGTCGATATCGACCAGCCGCTGGAAGGCGTGGTGGCCAGCACCATCGAGGTGATCAACAAAGGCAGTCACTAGTGAGTACTTTAACGCTTGTTTTAACAGCAGTCGGCTCGGTATTGCTGCTGCTGTTTTTAGTCATGAAGGCGCGAATGCACGCCTTCGTGGCTTTGATGGTGGTTTCTATTGGCGCCGGTCTCTTCTCCGGCATGCCGCTGGATAAAATCGCGGCGACGATGGAGAAAGGGATGGGCGGTACGCTGGGCTTCCTGGCGATCGTCGTCGCGCTCGGCGCGATGTTCGGGAAGATCCTGCATGAAACGGGGGCGGTCGATCAGATTGCCGTCAAGATGCTCAAATCCTTTGGCCACAATCGCGCGCACTATGCGATTGGTCTCGCCGGACTCATCTGCGCGCTGCCGCTGTTCTTCGAAGTGGCGATCGTACTGCTGATTAGCGTCGCCTTCTCGATGGCGCGCCATACCGGTACTAACCTCGTGAAGCTGGTGATCCCGCTGTTTGCCGGCGTTGCCGCCGCCGCGGCGTTTCTGTTGCCTGGACCGGCGCCGATGCTGCTGGCGTCGCAAATGCACGCCGACTTTGGCTGGATGATCCTGATTGGCCTGTGTGCGGCCATTCCGGGGATGATTATCGCCGGTCCGCTATGGGGCAACTTCATCAGCCGCTACGTCGAATTGCATATTCCTGACGACGTCACGGAACCGCATCTCGGCGAAGGCAAAATGCCCTCCTTCGGCTTCAGCCTGGCGCTGATCCTGCTGCCGCTGGTGCTGGTTGGCCTGAAAACCATCGCCGCGCGCTTTGTGCCGGTGGGTTCCACTGCCTACGAATGGTTCGAGTTTATCGGCCACCCGTTCACCGCGATCCTGGTGGCCTGCCTGGTGGCGATTTACGGTCTGGCGGTACGTCAGGGAATGGCGAAAGACCGGGTGATGGAGATTTGCGGCCACGCGCTGCAGCCGGCCGGGATTATTCTGCTGGTGATCGGGGCTGGCGGCGTCTTCAAGCAGGTGCTGGTTGACTCCGGCGTTGGCCCGGCGCTTGGTGAAGCGCTGACCGGAATGGGGCTGCCGATCGCTATTACCTGCTTCGTACTGGCGGCGGCGGTGCGTATCATTCAGGGCTCTGCCACCGTGGCGTGCCTGACGGCGGTCGGCCTGGTGATGCCGGTGATTGAGCAGCTGAACTACAGCGGCGCGCAGATGGCGGCATTGTCTATCTGTATCGCCGGCGGCTCGATTGTGGTAAGCCACGTGAACGACGCCGGCTTCTGGCTGTTCGGTAAATTTACCGGCGCCAGTGAAGCCCAGACGCTGAAGACCTGGACCATGATGGAAACCATCCTTGGCACCACCGGGGCGATTGTCGGTATGATCGCCTTCCAGCTGCTGAGCTAAGCCCGCTCATCTCCCGCTCGCGGGAAATAAAAAGCCAGGGTAACGCTGCTTACCCTGGCTTCTTTGCAATAAGCCGCCCTTTTTCCCTCTTTTCCTTGCCAGCTATTGGCCCTTATTAGCGCTACGACGATGCTCGTATCCCTCGTCAGCCCTTGCTGTGACTGGGTTTGTCGCTTTTTTTTGGCAAGCGGAAAAGCACCAGATTTCACGCTTAATCCATAATCAGGATCAATAAAATAGCGACGGAAAATATTCCATTCCCTGGGGGATTTCTCCGATAATCGTTGCGCTTTTGACGACGACCAGCGACGGTGGACAATGTGCAGGATAAGTTGCTTTTCTGATTGTTCAGCAATCATTGATTAATTTCACTTGCGACTTTAGCTGCATTTTGTAAGGTGAGGGATAATCCAGTTGGAAACTGGCCAGGCACAAACAGCACACACCTCGCAGGAATACGTTATGAAAAATGTTGGTTTTATCGGCTGGCGCGGAATGGTCGGCTCTGTCCTCATGCAACGCATGGTTGAAGAGCGCGATTTCGACGCCATTCGCCCGGTGTTCTTCTCTACCTCCCAGCTGGGACAGCCAGCGCCGTCATTCGGCGGTAGCACCGGTGGCACGCTGCAGGATGCGTTCGATCTGGACGCGCTGAAGGCGCTGGACATTATTGTCACGTGCCAGGGCGGCGATTACA
The DNA here is from genome assembly GCF_008452795.1 of Klebsiella sp. AqSCr. Taxonomy (NCBI): domain Bacteria; kingdom Pseudomonadati; phylum Pseudomonadota; class Gammaproteobacteria; order Enterobacterales; family Enterobacteriaceae; genus Klebsiella; species Klebsiella sp. AqSCr. Next base: position 2,708,073 of record NZ_MJDM01000005.1, on the reverse strand, counting down.
CCAACGAGATTTACCCGAAGCTGCGCGCAAGCGGCTGGCAGGGTTACTGGATTGACGCGGCTTCTTCGCTGCGCATGAAGGACGATGCGATCATTATCCTCGACCCGGTTAACCAGGATGTGATCACCGCCGGCCTGAACAACGGCGTGAAAACCTTTGTCGGCGGCAACTGCACCGTCAGCCTGATGCTGATGTCCCTCGGCGGCCTGTTTGCTCAGGATCTGGTGGAGTGGGTCAGCGTGGCGACGTACCAGGCGGCTTCCGGCGGCGGCGCGCGTCATATGCGCGAGCTGCTGAGCCAGATGGGGCAGCTGCATAATCATGTGGCCGCGGAGCTGGCGGACCCGGCTTCCGCCATCCTGGATATTGAGCGCAAAGTGACGTCGCTGACCCGCAGCGGCGAGCTGCCGGTCGATAACTTTGGCGTACCGCTGGCGGGCAGCCTGATCCCGTGGATCGACAAACAGCTGGATAACGGTCAGAGCCGCGAAGAGTGGAAAGGCCAGGCGGAGACCAACAAGATCCTCGCCACCTCGTCCGTTATCCCGGTAGACGGCCTCTGCGTTCGCGTTGGCGCGCTGCGCTGCCACAGCCAGGCGTTTACCATCAAGCTGAAGAAAGATGTTTCTATCCCGACCGTTGAGGAGCTGCTGGCCGCGCACAACCCGTGGGCCAAAGTGGTACCGAACGATCGTGAGATTACCATGCGCGAGCTGACCCCGGCCGCGGTGACGGGCACCCTGACCACCCCGGTAGGACGCCTGCGTAAACTGAATATGGGGCCGGAGTATCTATCGGCCTTTACCGTTGGCGACCAGCTGCTGTGGGGCGCCGCGGAGCCGCTGCGCCGGATGCTTCGCCAGCTGGCGTAAGCCCAGGATGAACAGAAAGGGGGTCTTCGAGCCCCCTTTTTTTTTGCGTAATACAAGGAGTAAACGCGGATGTTAGATTTTTCCCCACGGAGGTAACTCAGCCTTGGCTATGCTTTAAGTAAGGAATTCCTTACCTGAAGGTGGGACGGAGCAGGAGGATGCTGAGAGCACTGCGCCGTTCAGGTCAAAAAAAGTCGCCAGTTACAGGAATGAGCGACACTTACAACAGGATGAAAGCATGTCTAATCATATTGATAGAGACGTGATTAATGCGCTAATCGCCGGTCATTTCGCGGATCCCTTTTCCGTGCTCGGCATGCACCGTACTGACGCCGGGCTGGAAGTGCGCGCATTATTACCCGATGCCACCGACGTGTGGGTTATTGAACCGAAAACCGGACGCAAAGTCGGCAAGCTCGAATGTCTCGACTCGCGTGGTTTCTTCAGCGGCGTCCTGCCGCGGCGTAAAAACGCTTTTCGCTATCAGCTGGCCGTCACCTGGCACGGGCAGCAGAATCTGATCGATGACCCTTATCGCTTTGGTCCGCTGTTGCAGGACCTTGACGTCTGGCTGCTGTCGGAAGGGACCCACCTGCGCCCTTACGAAACGCTGGGCGCGCACGCTGCCACCATGGACGGCGTCACCGGTACCCGTTTCTCGGTGTGGGCGCCGAACGCCCGCCGCGTATCGGTGGTGGGGCAGTTTAACTACTGGGATGGCCGTCGCCACCCGATGCGATTCCGCAAAGAGTCCGGGATCTGGGAGCTGTTCGTTCCCGGCGCGCACAATGGCCAGCTGTATAAATTCGAACTGATTGACGCCCACGGCAATCTGCGGGTCAAAGCCGACCCTTACGCCTTTGAGTCGCAAATGCGTCCGGAAAGCGCCTCGCTTATCTGCGACCTGCCGCCCAAAGTGGAACAGCCAGCGGACCGCAGAGCGGCGAACCAGTTTGATGCCCCGATCTCTATCTATGAAGTGCATCTCGGCTCCTGGCGCCGTCATACCGATAATAATTTCTGGCTGAGCTACCGCGAGCTGGCCGACCAGTTGGTGCCCTATGCGAAATGGATGGGCTTCACCCATCTCGAACTATTGCCGGTTAACGAGCACCCGTTCGACGGCAGCTGGGGCTATCAACCCACCGGGCTCTATGCGCCGACCCGCCGCTTCGGCACCCGCGACGATTTCCGTTACTTTATCAATGCCGCGCACGCCGCCGGGCTGAACGTCATTCTTGACTGGGTGCCCGGCCACTTCCCGGCGGATGATTTTGCCCTTGCCTCGTTTGACGGCACTTCGCTGTATGAGCACAGCGATCCGCGCGAGGGGTATCACCAGGACTGGAATACCCTGATCTACAACTACGGACGTCGGGAAGTCAGCAACTACCTGGTGGGTAACGCGCTGTACTGGATCGAACGCTTCGGCATCGATGCGCTGCGGGTCGACGCGGTGGCCTCGATGATCTATCGCGATTACAGCCGCAAGGCGGGAGAGTGGATCCCTAACGAATACGGCGGGCGGGAGAATCTGGAAGCCATTGAGTTTCTGCGCAACACCAACCGCATCCTTGGCGAACAGACGCCGGGCGCGGTCACCATGGCGGAAGAGTCCACCGATTTTGCCGGGGTGACCCGTCCGCCAGCCGGCGGCGGCCTCGGTTTCTGGTTCAAATGGAACCTCGGCTGGATGCACGACACCCTGGATTACATGAAGCTCGATCCGGTGCATCGCCGCTACCATCATGACAAAATGACCTTCGGCATGCTCTACAACTACACCGAGAATTTTGTGCTGCCGCTCTCCCACGATGAAGTGGTGCACGGCAAAAAATCGATTCTCGACCGCATGCCGGGCGATGCCTGGCAGAAGTTCGCCAACCTGCGCGCCTACTACGGCTGGCTGTTCGCCTTCCCGGGGAAAAAGCTGCTGTTTATGGGCAATGAGTTCGCTCAGGGCCGCGAGTGGAACCATGACGTTAGCCTCGACTGGCATCTGCTGGAGGGCGGCGACAACTGGCACCACGGCGTCCAGCGGCTGGTGCGCGACCTGAACCATACCTACCGTCATCATAAAGCGCTACACGAGCTGGATTTTGACCCCTACGGCTTCGAATGGCTGGTGGTCGACGACCATGAGCGCTCGGTGTTTGTCTTTGTACGCCGTGACCGGGCGGGCAACGAGATTATCGTCGCCAGCAACTTCACGCCGGTGCCGCGCCACGACTACCGCTTCGGCATTAACCAGCCGGGCCGCTGGCGCGAGGCGCTAAATACCGACTCCATGCACTATCACGGCAGCAATCAGGGCAATGGCGGCGTGGTGGAAAGCGACGCTATCGCCAGCCATGGCCGCGAACATTCGCTGTCGCTGACCCTGCCCCCGCTGGCGACGATCTGGCTGGTCCGGGAGGCGCAATGACCTCACTCGCGGCAGGCAAACCTGCGCCATTGGGCGCCAGCTATGACGGCAAGGGGGTGAATTTCGCCCTCTTCTCCGCCCATGCGGAGCGGGTGGAGCTGTGCGTATTCGACGAGCAGGGCAACGAGCAACGCTTCGATCTCCCGGCGCGCAGCGGCGACATCTGGCACGGCTGGCTGGCCGCCGCCGGGCCGGGCCTGCGCTACGGCTATCGGGTACATGGTCCCTGGGATCCGGCGCAGGGGCACCGCTTTAACCCGGCCAAGCTGTTGATCGATCCCAGCGCCCACCGGGTCGAGGGCGATCTGCCTGACGATGAGCGCCTGCACGGCGGCATGTGGCAGCCCGATCGTCGCGACAGCGCCGCGGTCGCGCCAAAATCGCAGGTGGTGGATCTGCGCTATGACTGGCGTGGCGATAAACCGCCGCGTACCTCATGGGGGGAAACGGTGATTTATGAAGCGCACGTGAAAGGGCTCACCTTGCTTAATCCGCAGCTACCGGAAGCCATTCGCGGAACCTATAAAGCGCTGGGCCACCCGGCGATGATCGCTTACTTCAAATCGCTGGGCATCAGCGCCCTTGAGCTGTTGCCGGTGGCGCAGTTCGCCAGCGAGCCGCGACTGCAGCGGATGGGGTTAAGCAACTACTGGGGCTACAACCCGTTGGCGTGGTTCGCGCTGGATCCGCGCTACGCCAGCGACCCGGATCGCGCCCTGGATGAGTTTCGCGATGCGGTTAAGGCGCTGCACGCCGCCGGTATCGAAGTGATTCTGGATATCGTGCTCAACCATAGTGCGGAAATCGATCTCGAAGGGCCCACCGTCTCCCTGCGCGGAATCGACAACCGTAGCTATTATTGGGTAAGGGAGGATGGCGATTATCACAACTGGACCGGGTGCGGTAATACGCTCAATCTTAGCCACCCCGGCGTGGTGGAGTGGGCGCGCCAGTGTTTGCGCTTTTGGGTGGATGAGTGCCATGTCGACGGCTTTCGCTTCGACCTCGCCTCAGTGATGGGGCGGACGCCGGAATTCCGCCAGGATGCGCCGCTGTTCGAGGCTATCCGCCGCGACAGCGTGCTGTCGCAGGTGAAACTGATTGCGGAACCTTGGGATATCGGCCCGGGCGGCTATCAGGTGGGTAATTTCCCACCGCTGTTCGCTGAATGGAATGACCATTTTCGCGATAGCGCCCGACGCTTCTGGCTACAGCAAAATGTCTCCCTGGGGGATTTTGCCCAACGTTTCGCGGCCTCCAGCGATCTCTTTGCCCGCGATGGCAAGCCGCCATCGGCGACGGTCAACCTGGTGACGGCCCACGATGGCTTCACGCTGCGCGACTGCGTTTGTTTCAATCAGAAACACAATGAGGCAAACGGGGAGGAGAATCGCGATGGGACTAACAATAACTACAGCAACAATCATGGTATAGAAGGATTAGAAGCGAATTTTGCGGTGATTGAACGGCGGCGCGCCAGCGCGCATGCGCTGCTGACGACGCTGCTGCTGGCTCAGGGGACGCCAATGCTGCTGGCGGGCGATGAACAGGGCCACAGCCAGCACGGTAACAATAATGCTTACTGCCAGGACAACGCCCTGACGTGGCTGGACTGGCGCCAGGCGAACCCGGGATTAACCGCCTTTACCGCGGCGCTGATCCACCTGCGGCGTCGTATTCCGGCGCTCACCCGCAACCGCTGGTGGCAGGAGGGGGATGGCAACGTCCGCTGGCTTAATCGCAACGCCCAGCCCCTGACTGCCGCGGAGTGGCAGCAGGGGGCCGCGTGTATGCAGATCCAGTTGTCGGATCGCTGGCTGCTCACGCTGAACGCCACCGCAGAGGTGGTCGATATGGTTTTACCCGAGGGGGAATGGCGCGCCGTTCCTCCATTCGCCGGAGAGGATAATCCGGTCATCATGGCTGTCTGGCATGGGCCCGCGCACGGAGTGTGCGTATTTCAAAGGTCGTAAGCCCTGAAGCTTTCGGTTGGACCCGTGGCGGCGGCGCGGCGGGATGAGCTGGAAAGCGGGGGTGTAAAAAGGAGTTAATCATGGTTAGGCTTGAAAAAAACGATCCGCTGATGCTGGCGCGTCAATTACCCATCAAATCCGTGGCGTTGATCCTCGCGGGCGGGCGTGGCACCCGGCTGAAGGATCTCACCATTAAGCGTGCGAAACCTGCCGTTCACTTTGGCGGCAAGTTCCGTATTATCGATTTCGCATTATCTAACTGCATTAACTCAGGGATCCGCCGCATCGGCGTTATTACCCAGTATCAGTCGCACACGCTGGTGCAGCACATCCAGCGCGGCTGGTCGTTCTTCAGCGAAGAGATGAACGAGTTTGTCGATCTGCTGCCGGCTCAGCAGCGCGTGCATGGCGAAAATTGGTATCGCGGCACGGCGGATGCGGTGACGCAGAACCTGGATATCATCAGCCGCTACAAGGCCGAGTACGTGGTGATCCTCGCGGGCGACCATATTTATAAGCAGGACTACTCGCGCATGCTGATCGACCATGTCGAAAAAGGGGCGCGTTGCACCGTGGCCTGCATGCCGGTGCCCATTGAAGAGGCATCCGCCTTCGGCGTCATGGCGGTCGACGAAAACGAAAAAATCATTGAGTTTGTCGAGAAACCCGCCAACCCGCCGGCGATGCCGACCGACCCGACCAAATCGCTGGCCAGCATGGGCATTTATGTCTTTGACGCCGCCTATCTTTATGAGCTGCTGGAAGAAGACGATCGCAACGAGAACTCCAGCCACGATTTCGGTAAAGACATCATTCCGAAGATCACCGAAGCTGGCATGGCTTATGCACATCCTTTCCCGCTCTCCTGCGTGCAGTCCGACCCGAACGCCGAACCTTACTGGCGCGACGTGGGGACGCTGGAAGCCTACTGGAAGGCTAACCTCGATCTGGCGTCAGTCACGCCGGAGCTGGATATGTACGACCAGAACTGGCCGATCCGCACCCATATGGAATCGCTGCCGCCGGCGAAGTTCGTGCAGGACCGCTCCGGTAGCCACGGCATGACCCTGAACTCGCTGGTTTCCGGGGGGTGCATTATCTCCGGGTCGGTGGTGGTGCAGTCGGTGCTGTTCCCGCGCGTGCGGGTGAATTCGTTCTGTAACATTGATTCGGCAGTCTTGTTGCCAGATGTCTGGGTGGGGCGCTCATGCCGCCTGCGTCGCTGCGTGATTGACCGCGCCTGTGTTATCCCGGAAGGAATGGTGATTGGTGAGAATGCGGAAGAGGATGCACGCCGCTTCTATCGCTCAGAGGAAGGTATCGTGCTGGTGACCCGCGACATGCTGCGGAAATTAGGGCACAAACAGGAGCGCTAATGCAGGTCTTACATGTATGTTCTGAGATGTTCCCGCTGTTAAAGACGGGCGGTCTGGCGGACGTCATCGGCGCACTGCCGGCGGCGCAAATCGCGGAGGGTATCGATACGCGCGTGCTGTTGCCGGCGTTTCCCGATATCCGTCGCGGCGTGGTGGATGCCCAGGTGGTGACCCGCCGGGATACCTTCGCCGGGCGGATCACGCTGCTGTACGGCCACTTTAACGGCGTGGGGATCTACCTGATAGACGCCCCGCATCTCTATGACCGTCCGGGGAGCCCTTACCACGATACCAACCAGCACGCTTATCCCGACAACGTCCTGCGCTTTGCGCTGCTGGGCTGGGTGGGAAGTGAAATGGCCAGCGGACTGGATCCGTTCTGGCGCCCGGATGTGGTGCATGCCCATGACTGGCACGCCGGCCTGACGCCGGCCTACCTGGCGGCGCGCGGACGCCCGGCTAAATCGGTGTTTACCGTGCACAACCTGGCGTACCAGGGGATGTTTTACTCCTGGCATATGAATGACATTGAGCTGCCGTGGTCGTTCTATAACATGCATGGCCTCGAGTTTAACGGGCAGATCTCGTTTCTCAAGGCCGGCCTCTACTACGCCGACCATATTACGGCGGTGAGCCCGACCTACGCGCGCGAGATCACCGAGCCGCAGTACGCCTACGGCATGGAGGGGCTGCTGCGCCAGCGCCATCATGAAGGTCGGCTGTCGGGAATTCTCAACGGCGTTGACGACGGTATCTGGAGCCCGCAAAACGATCTGCTGCTGCCGATGCGCTACGATCGCGACACGCTGGAGGAGAAGGCGGAGAACAAGCGTCAGCTGCAGATTGCCATGGGCCTGAAGGTCGATGATAAAGCGCCGTTGTTTGCCGTCGTCAGCCGTCTTACCAGCCAGAAAGGGCTGGACCTGGTGCTTGAAGCGCTGCCGGGTCTGCTTGAGCAGGGCGGCCAGCTGGCGCTACTGGGCGCCGGCGATCCGGTGCTGCAGGAAGGTTTCCTCGCCGCCGCCGCCGAACACCCGGGCAAAGTGGGTGTGCAGATTGGCTACCATGAGGCCTTCTCCCACCGCATTATGGGCGGCGCCGACGTCATTCTGGTCCCGAGCCGCTTTGAACCCTGCGGCCTGACCCAGCTGTATGGTCTGAAGTACGGGACGCTGCCGCTGGTGCGCCGCACCGGCGGTCTGGCGGACACCGTCGCTGACAGTTCGCTGGAGAATCTGGCCGATGGTCTGGCGACAGGGTTTGTCTTTGAGGACAGCAATGCGCTGTCATTGCTGCGCGCTATCCGTCGCGCCTTTGTCCTCTGGTCGCGCCCGTCGCTCTGGCGCTACGTGCAGCGTCAGGCGATGAATATGGATTTTAGCTGGCAGGTTGCCGCGAACTCCTATCGCGAACTTTATCAACGCTTGATGTAACCACTGGAGTCATTGTTATGAATGTACCCTTTAGCTATGCATCACCGACGCTGAGCGTTGAGGCGTTAAAGCATTCTATTGCCTATAAACTGATGTTTATCATCGGTAAAGATCCGGCCATCGCCAACAAGCATGAATGGCTTAACGCCACGCTGTTTGCCGTTCGCGATCGCATGGTGGAGCGCTGGCTGCGCTCCAACCGCGCGCAGCTCTCCCAGGAAGTGCGCCAGGTGTACTATCTGTCGATGGAGTTTCTGATCGGCCGCACCCTCTCGAATGCGCTGCTGTCGCTGGGCATTTATGACGATGTGAGCAGCGCGCTGGCGGAGATGGGGCTCGATCTCGAAGAGCTGATCGATGAAGAGAATGACCCCGGGCTTGGCAACGGCGGTCTGGGCCGCCTGGCGGCTTGCTTCCTTGACTCCCTGGCGGCGCTGGGTCTGCCGGGACGCGGTTACGGCATCCGCTACGACTACGGGATGTTTAAACAGAATATTGTCGATGGCCGGCAAAAAGAGTCTCCTGACTACTGGCTGGAGTACGGTAACCCGTGGGAGTTTGAGCGCCACAACACCCGCTATAAAGTGCGCTTCGGCGGCCGCATTCAGCAGGAAGGAAAGAAAACCCGCTGGATTGAGACGGAGGAGATCATTGCGGAAGCCTACGACCAGATCATCCCCGGCTTTGACACCGACGCCACCAACACGCTGCGTCTGTGGAGCGCGCAGGCCAGTAGCGAAATTAACCTCGGTAAATTCAACCAGGGCGACTACTTCGCCGCGGTAGAGGATAAAAACCACTCCGAAAACGTCTCCCGCGTGCTCTATCCGGACGACTCGACCTACTCCGGCCGCGAGCTGCGCCTGCGCCAGGAGTATTTCCTCGTGTCGGCCACGGTGCAGGATATCCTGAGTCGCCATTACATGTTGCATAAAACCTATGACAACCTGGCGGACAAGATTGCCATTCACCTGAATGACACCCACCCGGTGCTGTCGATACCGGAGCTGATGCGTCTGCTTATTGACGAACATAAGTTCAGCTGGGACGAGGCGTTCGAGGTGACCTGCCAGGTCTTCTCCTATACCAACCACACCCTGATGAGCGAAGCGCTCGAGACCTGGCCGGTGGATATGCTGGGTAAAATTCTGCCGCGCCATCTGCAGATTATCTTCGAGATTAACGACTATTTCCTCAAGACCTTGCAGGAGCAGTATCCGAACGATACCGACCTCCTCAGCCGCACCTCGATTATCGACGAGTCTAACGGCCGCCGTGTGCGGATGGCCTGGCTGGCGGTAGTGGTCAGCCACAAGGTCAACGGGGTGTCCGAGCTGCATTCCCGACTGATGGTGGAGTCACTGTTTGCCGAATTCGCCAAAATCTTCCCAATGCGCTTTATCAACGTGACCAACGGTGTGACGCCGCGCCGCTGGCTGGCGCTGGCCAACCCGCCGCTGTCGAAAGTGCTGGATGAGCATATCGGCCGCACCTGGCGGACCGATCTGAGTCAGCTTGATGAGCTGAAACAGCATATCGACTACCCGATGGTCAATCAGGCGGTGCGTCAGGCCAAGTTTGAGAACAAACAGCGGCTGGCCAGCTATATTGCTCAACAGCTCAATGTGGTGGTCAATCCGAAGGCGCTGTTTGATGTGCAGATCAAACGTATCCATGAATACAAACGCCAGCTAATGAATGTGCTGCACGTCATCACCCGCTATAACCGGATCAAGGCCGATCCGCAGGCCGAGTGGGTACCGCGGGTGAATATTTTCGCCGGTAAGGCGGCCTCGGCCTACTACATGGCCAAGCACATTATTCACCTGATCAACGATGTGGCGGCGGTGATTAATAACGATCCGCAGATTGGCGACAAGCTGAAGGTCGTCTTTATCCCCAACTACAGCGTTAGTCTGGCGCAGCTGATCATTCCGGCGGCAGACCTGTCGGAACAGATCTCCCTCGCAGGCACTGAAGCTTCCGGCACCAGTAATATGAAGTTTGCCCTTAACGGCGCGCTGACTATCGGCACCCTTGATGGGGCAAACGTGGAGATGCAGGAGCACGTGGGCGAAGAGAATATCTTTATCTTCGGCAACACCGCGGAAGAGGTGGAGGAGCTACGTCGCAGCGGCTATAAACCACGCGAATATTACGAGCAGGATGAAGAGCTCCACCAGGCGCTGACGCAGATCGGTACCGGCGTCTTCAGCCCGGCAGAACCGGGGCGCTACCGCGACCTGCTGGATTCGCTGATTAACTTTGGCGACCACTACCAGGTTCTGGCGGACTATCGTAGCTATGTGGACTGCCAGGATCGCGTCGACGAGCTGTATCAAAACCCGGAAGAGTGGGCCTATAAGGCGATGTTGAATATTGCCAACATGGGCTACTTCTCTTCTGACCGGACGATCCAGGAGTACGCGAAATATATCTGGCATATCGACCCGGTAAGGCTGTAAGCCAGTCAATGCAACACCACACAACACAACGGGGCCATTTGGCCCCGTTGTGTTGTGTGGCGAACGTTTTATTCGGAAAAGTGCCGGGGAGGATTCAGGCTATTGCGGGAATATACTATTGACGTGAATTCGCCAGCAGTACGATAAATGCTCAATAAGTTTACGTTCATAGCCTATGTGGGATGTAGAAACGACGGATACGTTTGATACCTGGTTCGAATTACAAAGTAGAGCTTTAAAAGAGGATATGTTGGCCACGATGCTCATCCTGTCTGAGTTTGCTCCGCAGCTTGGGCGCCCGTATGTTGATACGGTGAAAGATTCAACGTTTCAGAATATGAAAGAACTGCGGGTTCAGCATCATGGGCTCCCCATCCGCGCCTTTTTTGCTTTTGATCCTCTGCGGAAAGCTATCGTTTTATGTGCGGGCGATAAGGATGGCATGAATGAGAAACGTTTTTACAAAGAGATGATTACTCTGGCTGACAGAGAATTCAGCCAACACCTGACTAAGGAGCGATAATGGCCACGCTAAAAGAACTCATGGCGAAACAGAGTCCTGATAGCCAGCAGCGTATTGCAGCGAAAGCGGCAGAGATACGCCAGTCTGTCGCTTTAAACTTGCTTCGAGAAGAGTTGCAAATGTCGCAAACAGAGATGGCTGCGGCTATGGGGGTAAAGCAGCCAACGATCGCTAAAATGGAACAGGCAGATAACGACCCTCGGCTTTCGACCCTAAAACGCTACATTGCGGCATTGGGGGGAGAACTCAGTATAAATGTCACATTGCCGACTGGAAAAAAAGTCTCGTTTAATTTGTGAACAGGTATCCGGGCCAAGCGCAAGCCATAGCCCGGGTATTTCTCTCCTGGCGCCACGCGATGTCAGGACGCTAACGACAGTTCAGACTTTCCCGCATGCTGCGCCAGCCATTCGCTGATGCGCGCCTGCTGCTCGGCAGTCAGCCACATACCCTGTTTGGTTCGACGCCAGATGGCGTCATCCAGGCTGCGCACCCACTCGTGCTCAACCAGATATTTCAGCTCGGCTTCATAAAACTCGTGGCCGAAATCTTCCCCGAGATCGCTCAGGGCGCTGGCTTCCTTCAGGATCCACTCGCTGTTGCTCCCGTAGGTGCGGGCATAATGGCGGGCCAGTGATTCACTGATGAACGGGAAGCGACGGCGCAGTTTTGCCGCGTAGTCGTCGCGGTCGCCGCCGATATCGCCGCCGGGGAGCACCGCGGTTTTGGTCCATGCCGGGCCGATCCCTTTGTAATAGGGGGTCAGTTTTTCCAGTGCATGCTCGGCCAGTTTGCGATAGGTGGTCAGCTTGCCGCCGAAGACGGACAGCAGCGGCGCCTGACCGTTCTCATCGTGAATATCCAGGGTATAGTCGCGGGTAATGGCCTGCGGCGAATCCGACTCGTCGTCGCACAGCGGACGGACGCCGGAGTAGGTCCAGACGATATCGTCCCGGCTGAGGGTCTTTTTAAAGTGCGCGTTATAGACGTTCAGCAGATAGTTGATCTCTTTATCATCAATGGCCACCGCTTTCGGATCGCCCTTATACTCGACGTCCGTCGTGCCGATGATAGAGAACTCATCCATCCACGGAATAACAAACACTATGCGTTTATCTTCGTTCTGCAGAATATAAGCCTGTTTCCGGGTATGCACCCGCGGCACCACGATGTGGCTGCCCTTGATCAGACGGATGCCGTAAGGCGAGCGCAGATGCATCCCTTCGTCGAAGAACTGTTTGACCCATGGGCCGGTGGCATTGACCAGGCCGCGCGCCTTCCAGGTAAACTTCTCACCGCTATCAATATCTTCCGCTTCCACCACCCACAGGCCATTCTCACGTTTCGCCGAGATAGCGCGGGTGCGGGTACGCACTTCGCCGCCTTTGCGGACGACCATCTGCGCGTTGGCCAGCACCAGGCGGGCATCGTCGACCCAGCAGTCGGAATATTCGAAACCGCGCACAATTTCCGGTTTAAGTACCGATTCTGCGCCAAAACGCAACCCGGTGGATCCCGGGAGGCTGGTGCGTTTGCCCAGATGATCGTACATAAACAAGCCGATACGGATCATCCATGCCGGGCGCAGATGCGGGCGATGCGGTAGGCGAAAGCGCATCGGGAAGGCGATATGCGGGGCCATTTTTAACAGCACTTCACGCTCGGCCAGCGCTTCGCTGACCAGACGGAACTCATAGTGTTCGAGGTAGCGTAGCCCGCCGTGGATCAGTTTGGAACTGGCGCTGGAGGTGGCGCAGGCGAGATCGCGCGCTTCCAGCATCAGTACGGATAAACCACGCCCGGCGGCATCTGCCGCGATACCGGCACCGTTGATGCCTCCGCCTATCACAATCAGATCTTTGGTTTCCACGTTCTTACCCTCTCACACTTTCGTTTAAGCTCATAAATGCTCGATATCGCTCACTATAGCAAACAAACGCGCTTTTGGTAACATCAAAAAAACATTTTGAAGTGATGGGTGTAACATATTGGCGTTTCTTTACCGCCTGACGGTACACTACAGGGTAAAATTGGGTCGGCCATCGCCCGTCATGACGAGAAAGAGAAGAGAATCATGGAACAGTTTGAATGCATCAATGTTGAAGAAGCGCACCAGAAACTGCATCAGCAGACGGCGGTACTGGTCGATATCCGCGATCCGCAAAGCTATGCGATGGGTCATACGCCGGGCGCGTTTCATCTGACCAACGATACGCTGGGCGCGTTTATGCGTGACAACGACTTTGACACGGCGGTGATGGTGATGTGCTATCACGGCAACAGCAGCAAGGGCGCCGCGCAATATCTGCTGCAGCAGGGGTTTGATAAGGTCTATAGCGTTGACGGCGGGTTCGACGCCTGGCATCGCCATTTCCCGGCGGAAGTGGCGCGCGGGACGTTTTAACGACTGGCAGGTATACTATCCCCCTTTGTGTGGAATAAGCGATTCGCTGCATGTTAATGATTACCTCTTTTGCCAACCCGCGGGTGGCCCAGGCGTTTGTCGATTATATGGCGACGCAGGGGATTATCCTGACCATCCAGCAGCATACCCAGAGCGACGTCTGGCTGGCTGATGAGAGTCAGGCCGGGCGCGTCAGGGCTGAGCTGGCGCGTTTTCTCGAAAACCCGGCGGACCCGCGCTATCTGGCGGCGAGCTGGCAGTCCGGACAGACCAATAGCGGGTTGCGCTATCAGCGCTTTCCTTTCTTTGCCACGCTGCGGCATAACGCCGGTCCGTTCACCTGGGCGATTCTGCTGATCTGCATCGCGGTGTTCATCCTGCAAAATCTGCTGGGCGATCAGCCGGTGATGATTTGTCTGGCCTGGCCCTACGATCCTTCGCTGCAGTTCGAAGCCTGGCGCTATTTCAGCCATGCTTTCATGCATTTCTCGCTGATGCATATTCTCTTCAACCTGCTATGGTGGTGGTATCTTGGCGGCGCGGTGGAAAAGCGCATCGGCAGCGGCAAGCTGGTGGTGATCACCGTCATCAGCGCTCTGCTGAGCGGCTTCGTGCAGCACCAGTTTAGCGGCCCGTGGTTTGGTGGCTTGTCGGGCGTGGTCTACGCGCTGATGGGCTACGTCTGGCTGCGGGGCGAGCGCGATCCGCAGAGCGGTATTTATCTGCAGCGCGGGTTGATACTCTTCTCTTTAGTATGGTTAATTGCTGGCTGGTTTGATGTTTTCGGCATGGCGATCGCCAACGGCGCGCACGTGGCTGGTCTGGCGACCGGCCTGACGATGGCGTTTGTTGATACCTTACATGGGCGAAAACGCGCATAAAGACTTACCGACAGGGGTCGGGTAGGCGACATTTTTCCAGGGATATTTCATGAAACAAACACAACGTCATGACGCCATTATCGAGCTGGTAAAAAAACAGGGTTACGTCAGCACGGAAGAGCTGGTTGAGCAGTTCGCGGTAAGCCCGCAGACCATCCGCCGCGACCTGAACGATTTAGCCGAACAGAAAATGATCCTCCGCCATCACGGCGGCGCGGCGCTGCCCTCCAGCTCGGTCAACACCTCCTGGCACGATCGCAAAGCGACCCAGACTGCGGAGAAAGAGCGTATCGCCCGGCGGGTGGCCAGCGAGATCCCGGACGGGGCGACGCTGTTTATTGATATCGGCACCACGCCGGAAGCGGTGGCGCACGCCCTGCTCGATCACAACGATCTGCGGATTGTGACCAATAACCTTAACGTCGCCAACACGCTGATGGTGAAAGAGGACTTCCGCATTATTCTCGCCGGCGGCGAACTGCGTAGCCGGGACGGCGGGATCATCGGGGAAGCCACCCTCGACTTTATCTCGCAGTTCCGCCTCGACTTCGGCATTCTCGGCATCAGCGGCGTAGACAGCGATGGCTCGCTGCTGGAGTTTGATTATCATGAAGTGCGCACCAAGCGGGCGATCATTGAGAATTCACGCCACGTGATGCTGGTGGTGGACCATACCAAGTTTGGCCGTAACGCGATGGTCAACATGGGCAGCATAAGTATGGTCGATGCGGTCTATACCGACGTGCTGCCGCCGGCCGGCGTGCTGAAGGTGATCACTGATAACAACCTTCAGCTGGAGCTGTGCTAAACGGCAACGGCGTCGTCAGACGCCGTATCCCATCATCTTAAGTAACTGCTGGGCATGCTGTACCGCGTCCTGCCGGTGGGCGACGCCCAGTTTCTGATACAGGTTGCGAATGTGGGTCTTGATGGTGGTGGCCGCCACGTCAAGCTCGCCGGCAATCTGCTCGTTGCTGTAACCGGAATAGATTAAGCCAAGCACCTGCCACTCGCGCTGGGTCAGCGGGCTGGTGCGGATAAGCTCCGGCACCTCCGGATGATTCAGCAGTCGCTCGACGAACCCTTCGTCAAAGTGGGCGAATTTGTGGCGATGATGCTGGTTGATGTCGCGCAGAATACGCTGGGCGCGATGCTGCTCCAGCTCCGGCAACGTGTTCAACTGGATCAGCTGGCGCAGCTGCTGGGCCATCGCCTCGCCTTCAATCACAAAGTGGTTGATAAAACCGGTGCGGTTGGCGAGCGTCAGGGCTTCCAGCAGGGCTTTCTGCGCTTCGCTCTTGCGTCCTGACTGCCAGTACAGCTGGTTGAGCAGCAGCAGGTTGCGGTTGAGATCGCTCATCAAACGCAGCGAACGCGCATTTTCGTTCAGCTCTTCCAGCACCATTTCCGCCGGTTCGAAGTCGCCCAGCAGGATCTGCGCCCGGGCAATGTTGCGCCACTGGCTCTGCAGGAAGTGGTTGTTGGCGAACTCCGGCTTTGGCGTCTGGCGCAGCCAGTTGGCCGCCGCGGTTTTATCACCGGTCATCTGCCAGTAGATCACTCGCACCTTATCGGCGTTGGAGACCCAGTCGCTGTGATAGTGACCATTACCGAGCAGGTTTTCCAGCCGGTTCAGGTGGCTGCGGGCATTATCCAGATCGCCGCGCGCCAGTGAGCACTGGACCATCAGCGCCAGGCACTGCAGCTGCTGCTGCGGCTGATAGGTGGATAGCACGTCCATCCCCTGGCGGGCGCAAGCTTCAGCCTCGTCGAGGCGCGCCCATGCCCACAGCAGCTGAGAACGGATGCGCAGCAGGAACTCATGCATCGGCAACTGCTCAAGATGCTGTTCGCGTACCAGCTGGAAGGCTTTCTCCTGGCTCTCCCAGGCGGCCTGCAGGAAGCCCTGGGCGAAGAGGATTTCGCTTTGCTGAATGATGCTCCACAGGGCGTAATGCCATACGTCATGACGGCGGGCCATCTGTTCGGTCTGCTGCATCACGGCGAGGGATTTGGTCAGCTTTCCCTTACAATGGAGAACTTCGCCATGCACCGATGTGGCGACGATGCGGCTGTAATAGTTGGCCAGCGGCAGCTCTTCCAGGGCCACCATTGACAGACGTTCCGCCTCGTCCTGGTCGCCATCGTTAATCGCCACCTGCGCGCGCAGCGCGTTGAAGTCGCCATGCATCGCGGTGTCCATTTCCACACTCATCTCCTGCTCGGCGCGCGCCAGCAGAGTATTGACTTCGCTGTAGCGATGCTGGCTCTGCATCAGCCAGGCCTGGAGCAGGATCAGGCGCGGATTTTCCAGCAGATTGGACCATGGCAGCGCCGCCAGCGACTGCTCCAGTAGCCCCAGCTCGCTATGGTTAAACATGCCCCAGGCATGATTGAGCAAGATATCGCGCAGCATTTTGGCATCGCCGGCCGCCAGCGCATGGTGGATGGCCTCGCTGGGGAAACCTTGCGCCATCCAGCTTTCCGCGGCGGCGCGGTGGATCTCCGGTAGTTCAACCGCCAGCTCCCACTGACAGCGCTGGCGCAGGAAGCTGCCAAACAGCGGGTGATAGCGGAACCATTCGCCGGAATCATCCATCCGCTGCAGGAACAGCCCCTGGCGTTCGATCTCCTCCAGCTGCATCTGGCCATTCTCTTCGCCGGTGACGCGCACGATTAACGCGTCGTTCATTGAGCGCAGCAGAGAACTCTTCAGCAAAAAGTTGCGCGTGCGGGCGTCAACGTTATCCAGCACTTCATCCACCAGATAATCCGACAGATGGCTGGCGTTAATCCCGGCGAGGCGGCGGGCGGAGTGTTGGGCGGAGGAGTTATTCTGGCGGGCGGAGAGGGCGATGAGTTGTAGCGCGGTGGCCCACCCGGCGACATCGTCGCACAGCCGGCTACTGTCGTCGGCTTCGATAGGCGATGTCAGACGACAGTCGAAAAATTGTTTCGCCTCCTGGTGGGTAAAGGCCAGCTGCTGACTGCCAATCTCCAGAAGCTGATCGCGGACGCGCAGATTGGCAATGCCCAGCTGCGGCAGGTTACGCGACAGGACCACCAGGGTCATATTCTCCGGCTGATGGCGCAGGAAAAAGCGCATCGCGTCATGGATCACCGGATTATTGATCAGATGGTAATCATCAATGACGAGATACAGCGGGCGCTGCCAGTCGGCAAGTTCAATAAACAGCTGCGCAAAAAGAGAGGAGAGACTGGCGTACTGGCGTTTTTGCACCATCGCTTCACTGGCCGCGCAGTGGTTGCCGGTAGCCTGCTGAATCGCCGCGATCAGATAGCTGGCAAAACGCTCCTGCTGGTTGTCGCCTTCGTCCAGCGAAAACCACCCAAGATCGTTTTTACCCGGGGCCCACTGAGAAATGAGCGTTGTCTTACCGTACCCGGCAGGACTGGTGATCAGCACGAGACGATAATTGTTCGCGCCGGAAAGTTTCGCCAGTAAGCGCTCACGAACCACAGTGTGTTCAAGGCGGACCGGACGACTTAATTTGGACGGAATCAACATAGTTCTACATTTCGCTGTGCAAGAGAGAGGTTGCGATTTTTTTTGCGCTTCGTAATTAATATCTAATAAGGTCGGTGATTATGAAATTTATTGCAAGTTATGTCCGAAGTTTATGCTCTTGAATTTGCTCTATGTCACAAATTTTGACATTGGCTGAGAATGGGAAAAAATCGCAGGCAGGACTGGTCGGCCGCGGTTTTCAGGCGGTAGCTGGCGGAGTGTGGGTGGATTTATTTTACGCTAAGAGTAGTTGTTTGTTTTTATTAAATTATTGTCAGCGATTTCTTAGAAGTAATCTTTTTTGCGGGTCAATGCGATGAAAGGTGCTTATTTCTTCAGGGGCCTCTATTTATTTTGTTAATAACGTGGCGAGGAACTGGAAGATTTTTTACGCGTATTGGCCTGTAACAAATTTTTAGCTACCGGAGGTAACCTCTCAATTGTCATATCGCGGTGATTTTTACAGCATATTTTTGCCTTCTCGCCCACACTATAGTGTTCAGGATCACACTTTTCGCTCATCCCCGCCACTCCTCCCTGTCTAATCCCCGTCAGGATGAGGACGATGAATCGGGAGGTCGGCACACTAGCGCCATCGTTTTAGTAAAGGACCCGGATCTCATTATGTCACAGACTACATTTAACAAAGCTCAGTTTCAGGCTGCACTGACGCGTCAGTGGCAGCATTTTGGTTTACAGTCCGCTTCCGAGATGACACAGCGTCAATGGTGGCGCGCAGTCAGCGGAGCGTTGGCGGAACTCCTGGCGGCGCAGCCGGTAGCGAAACCGGCGCAAGGACAGCGTCACGTTAACTACATCTCAATGGAGTTTCTGATTGGTCGTCTGACCGGCAACAACCTGCTCAACCTGGGCTGGTACGAGGGCGTCAGCGACGCGCTGAAAGGCTACGATGTCAACCTCACCGATCTGCTGGAAGAAGAGACTGACCCGGCGCTGGGTAACGGTGGCCTGGGACGTCTGGCAGCCTGCTTCCTCGACTCCATGGCGACGGTGGGGCAGTCGGCGACCGGTTACGGTCTCAACTACCAGTATGGCCTGTTCCGCCAGTCATTTGACGATGGCCAGCAGATGGAAGCCCCTGACGACTGGGGGCGCAGCAGCTACCCGTGGTTCCGTCATAACGAAGCGCTGGATGTCCAGGTAGGTATCGGCGGGAAAGTCAGCAAAAACGGCGAATGGCAGCCGGCGTTCGTCATTACCGGCGAAGCCTGGGACCTGCCGGTGCTTGGCTATCGCAACAACGTCGCCCAGCCGCTGCGTCTGTGGCAGGCCAAACACGCTCATCCGTTCAACCTGACCAAATTCAACGATGGCGATTTCCTGCGCGCCGAGCAGCAGGGCATCGACGCGGAAAAACTGACCAAGGTGCTGTACCCGAACGACAACCATCAGGCCGGTAAAAAACTGCGCCTGATGCAGCAGTACTTCCAGTGCGCCTGCTCAGTGGCCGATATCCTGCGCCGTCATCATCTGGCAGGCCGCAAGCTGGCCGAACTGGCGGATTACGAAGTGATCCAGCTGAACGATACGCACCCGACCATCGCCATCCCGGAGCTGCTGCGCGTGCTGATCGACGAGCACCAGCTGAGCTGGGACGACGCCTGGGCGATCACCAGCAAAACCTTTGCTTACACCAACCACACCCTGATGCCGGAAGCGTTGGAATGCTGGGATGAGAAGCTGGTAAAAGCGCTGCTGCCGCGCCATATGCAGATCATTAAAGAGATCAACGACCGCTTTAAACAGCTGGTGGACAAAACCTGGCCGGGCGATAAGCAGGTCTGGGCGAAGCTGGCGGTGGTGCATGACAAACAGGTTCGGATGGCCAACATGTGCGTGGTGGGCGGCTTTGCTGTCAACGGCGTGGCGGCGCTGCACTCGGATCTGGTGGTAAAAGATCTGTTCCCGGAATATAACCAGCTGTGGCCGAACAAATTCCATAACGTGACCAACGGCATCACGCCGCGCCGCTGGATCAAGCAGTGCAACCCGGCGCTGGCCTCGCTGCTGGATGAGACGCTGAAAAAAGAGTGGGCCAATGACCTCGACCAGCTGATCAACCTGGAAAAATATGCTGACGATGCGGCGTTCCGTCAGACTTATCGCGATATCAAGCAGGCCAACAAAGTTCATCTGGCTGAGTTTGTGAAGCAGCGTACCGGGATTGAGATCAACCCGCAGGCGATCTTCGATATCCAGATCAAACGTCTGCACGAGTATAAGCGTCAGCACCTTAACCTGCTGCATATCCTTGCGCTGTACAAAGAGATCCGCGAAAACCCGCAGTCCGACCGCGTACCGCGCGTCTTCCTGTTCGGCGCGAAAGCGGCGCCGGGCTACTATCTGGCGAAAAACATTATTTTTGCCATCAATAAGGTAGCGGAAGCGATCAACAACGACCCGAAAGTCGGCGATAAGCTGAAGGTGGTCTTCCTGCCGGACTATTGTGTATCGGCAGCAGAAAAACTGATCCCGGCGGCGGATATCTCCGAGCAGATCTCCACCGCGGGTAAAGAAGCCTCTGGCACCGGCAACATGAAGCTGGCGCTGAACGGCGCGCTGACCGTCGGGACGCTGGATGGCGCTAACGTGGAAATCGCTGAGCAGGTGGGCGAGGAGAACATCTTTATCTTCGGCCACACGGTTGAAGAGGTGAAAGCCCTGAAAGCGAAAGGCTACGATCCGCTGAAATGGCGTAAAAAAGACAAGCTGCTCGATGCGGTGCTTAAGGAGCTGGAGAACGGCACCTACAGCAACGGCGACAAGCATGCCTTCGATCAGATGCTGCACAGCCTGCTGCAGGGCGGCGATCCGTACCTGGTGCTGGCCGATTTCGAAGCCTACGTAGCGGCGCAAAAACGGGTAGATGAGCTGTATCGCGACGAGGAGGCCTGGACCCGCGCGGCTATCCTCAACACCGCGCGCTGCGGCATGTTCAGCTCCGACCGCTCGATCCGCGATTATCAGCAACGTATCTGGCAGGCGAAACGCTAAAGGAAGGCCTATGGAGAGTAAACGCCTCGATAATGCCGCGCTGGCGGCGGGCATCAGCCCCAGCTATATCAACGCGCACGGCAAGCCGCAGTCTATCGCGGCTGTCACCAAACAGCGCCTGCTGGATGCGATGCATCGCTCTACCGCCGCCACGAAAGTGGCGGTTAACCCGCTGCCGAACGTGAAAATTTTCACTCACGGCAAAAAAATGTCGCTGCCGGTGGCAGGACGCGGTGAGTATCAGTGGATCCTGACTACTGAGGACGGTAAGCAGTATCAAGGGAAAACCCGCGGCGGCGAGACGCTGCCGCTGCCGGCCAAACTGCCGGAGGGGTACCACTCCCTGACCCTCACCCAGGAGGGGGAGCGCTGGCACTGCCGGACTATCGTCGCGCCAGCCCGCTGCTATGAGCCGCAGCCGCTGAAAGAGGGGAAAAAGCTGTGGGGCACCTGCGTGCAGCTGTATACCCTGCGCTCAGAGAAAAACTGGGGGATCGGCGATTTTGGCGATCTGCGGGCCATGCTGCCGGAAATCGCCCGCCGGGGCGGGTCGTTTATTGGCCTTAACCCGATTCATGCCCTCTATCCGGCGAACCCGGAGAGCGCCAGCCCCTATAGCCCGTCTTCACGTCGCTGGCTGAACGTTATTTATATCGACGTCAACGCGGTTGAAGATTTCCAGCGTAGCGAAGAGGCGCAGGCGTGGTGGCAGTCTCCGGCAACGCAGCAGGCACTGCAGGCGGCGCGGGAAACGGACGATGTGGATTATACCGCCGTCACTACGCTGAAAATGACCGCGCTGCGTATGGCGTGGAAACAATTCTCTCGTCGTGAAGATGAGCAGATGGCAGCGTTCCGCGAGTTTGTTCTGCGCGAAGGGGAAAGCCTCTACTGGCAGGCGGCTTTCGATGCGCTGCACGCCTGGCAGGTACAACAGGACCCGCTGCGCTGGGGCTGGCCGGCCTGGCCGAAGGCCTTTCAGGATATCGACAGCCCGGAGGTGAAAGCCTTCTGCGTCGAGCATGAGGATGACGTCAGTTTCTATCTCTGGCTGCAGTGGCTGGCCTGGAGTCAGTTTGCCGCCTGCTGGGAAACCAGCCAGCGTGACGGCATGCCGATCGGCCTCTACCGCGACCTGGCGGTGGGCGTCGCCGAGGGCGGGTCGGAAACCTGGTGCGATCGTGAACTGTACTGCCTGAAAGCATCCGTAGGCGCGCCGCCGGATATTCTGGGCCCGCTGGGACAGAACTGGGGCCTGCCGCCGATGGATCCGCATATCATTGCCGCCCGCGCCTATGAGCCGTTTATCGACCTGCTGCGCGCTAATATGCAGAACTGCGGCGCGCTGCGCATCGATCACGTGATGTCTGTGCTGCGTCTGTGGTGGATCCCGTATGGTGAAACCGCCGACCATGGCGCTTACGTTCAGTATCCGGTCGACGATCTGCTGTCGCTTCTGGCGCTGGAAAGCCAGCGTCATCGCTGCATGGTGATCGGTGAAGATCTGGGCACGGTACCGGTGGAGATCGTCAGCAAGTTACGCAACAGCGGCGTCTATTCTTATAAGGTGCTCTATTTTGAGAGTGATGCAGAGAAAACGTTCCGCGCGCCGGCGCTGTACCCGGAGCAATCAATGGCTGTGGCGACGACGCACGACCTGCCCACTCTCCGCGGCTACTGGGAAAGCGGCGATCTGACGTTAGGTAAAGCGCTGGGCCTCTATCCTGATGAGGTGGTGCTGCGCGGACTGTACCAGGACCGCGAGCTGGCGAAACAAGGGCTGCTGGACGCACTGCATAAGTACGGCTGTCTGCCCAAGCGCGCCGGCCATAAGGCCTCGCTGATGAGCATGACGGGGATCCTCAACCGGGGGATGCAGCGTTATATTGCCGACAGCAACAGCGCCCTGCTGGGCCTGCAGCCGGAAGACTGGCTGGAGATGGCGACGCCGGTTAACATTCCGGGCACCAGCACCGAGTACCCGAACTGGCGCCGGAAGCTGTCCGTCACCCTGGAGCAGATGTTTGCCGATGAACGGGTCAATAAGCTGATTAAGGATCTGGATAAACGGCGCAAGGCGGCGAGCAAGAAAGCCGCCTCCTGATAACTTCCTGCCGCGCGCTCCTCTGCGCGGCGAAGAGCATGTCCGATAAAAAAGGCCGGCCCGCTTCACGCGGACCGGCCTTTTTCTGTGGCGGGAGTGACCTTACACCACCATCCCCAGCAGCAGACAGCCCACCAGGCCGCAGACTGAGATAATGGTTTCCAGCACCGACCAGGACTTGATGGTCTCGCCGATGGTCAGGTTAAAGTACTCTTTGAACAGCCAGAAGCCCGGATCGTTGACGTGGGAGAAGATAACGCTGCCGGAGCCAACGGCGATAACCATCAGCTCCGGGCTGACGCCGGTGGTGGCGATCAGCGGCGCGGCAATCCCGCCCGCGGTGATGGCGGCTACGGTCGCCGAACCCAGCGCGATACGCAGCACCGCGGCGATAGACCACGCCATAAACAGCGGAGACATGTTCGATTCGTGCATGATAGAGGCGATGTATTTATCCATGCCGCTATCCACCAGCACCTGCTTGAAGGCGCCGCCGCCGCCGATGATCAACAGCATCATGGCGATGATTTTGATCGAAGAGGTCAGGGTATCGTTGATCTGCTCCATGGAGCGGCCGCGGTTCAAACCGAAGGTGAACAGGGCAATCAGTACCGCAATCAGGGTGGCCATCACCGGGTCGCCGAAGAACTCGGCAATTGGCAGGAAGGCGTGGCCTTTCGGCAGGATCATCTCAGCCACGGCGCGCATCGCCATCAGGATCACCGGAACCAGCGAGGTCCAGACGCTGACGCCAAAGCCTGGCATCTCTTCTTCAGTGAACACTTTCGGGTTATGCAGGCCTTCCGGGATCGGCTTATCTATCCCTTTCAGGAAGCGCGCAAACACCGGTCCCGCCAGGATAACCGTCGGGATAGCCAGAATGGTGCCGTAGAGCAGCGTTTTGCCCATATCGGCATGGAAGATGGTGGCGATCGCGGTCGGACCCGGATGCGGCGGCAGGAAGCCGTGGGTGACGGAGAGCGCGGCTGCCATCGGTACGCCGACGTACAGCAACGGAATACGGGCCGAGGCGGCGATGGTGAACACCAGCGGCAGCATCAGCACGAAGCCCACTTCATAGAACAGGGCGAAGCCAACGGTGAAGCCGGTCAGGACCACCGCCCACTGAATATGCTTCTTACCGAACTTATTGATAAGCGTGGTGGCGATACGCTGGGCGCCGCCGCAGTCTGCCAGCAGCTTACCGAGCATAGCGCCGAAGCCCATGATCAGCGCGAGGCTGCCAAGGGTGCCGCCAACGCCGTTTTTGATGGAGACGATCACTTTATCCAGTGGCATACCCTGCATTAATCCGACGGCGAGCGCCACCAGAACCAGCGCAATGAAGCCGTTCATTTTGAAACGGATCATTAACAGCAACAACAGGGCAACCCCGATAGCAACGATGACTAATGGCATGATTTACCTGGCCTTAATTTGTTATGGGTAACGTCAAAGTTCGAACCTGTAGAGCATCCGCTCCGTCAGGGAGCAAAATAGTCTGGCACCGTAAACGCTTGCATTATCCTTACCCAGAGAAAGGATAGCTGGCTATTTTTTTGCCGGTGGCGCCTGAAATGGATGATACGGGTAACATGTGAGGATTGAGAATCACCTGACGGGGGAAAATGTTAAATATGAGACTTAAGTCATACTCTTTCCCCGGTTTTTGCCGGTCGTTTAGCGAGAGATGTTGCGCGGTAACACAGAATGGATCACGGCGATCCGGCGGCAGGCTGCCGCCGGAGGAAGGGTTTAGTAGTAGGAGTGCTCGCCGCGCTGGTGCTCGGTCAGATCGCGAACCCCTTTCAGCTCCGGAAACTCGTTCAGCAGCTGTTTTTCAATACCTTCTTTCAGGGTCACGTCGACCATCGAGCAGCCGTTGCATCCGCCGCCGAACTGCAGGATAGCCAGACCGTCGTCGGTGATCTCCATCAGCGATACGCGGCCGCCGTGGCCTGCCAGCTGCGGGTTAATCTGCGACTGCAGCAGGTACTCGACGCGCTCCATCAGCGGGGCATCGTCAGAGACTTTGCGCATTTTGGCGTTCGGCGCTTTCAGCGTCAGCTGCGAGCCGAGCTGGTCAGTGACGAAATCAATTTCAGCGTCTTCCAGATAGGGCGCGCTGAGCTCATCGACATAGGCGGTCAGCTGTTCAAATTTCAGCGCCGTGTCGGTGTCTTCCACCGCATCCGGTGGGCAGTAAGATACGCCGCACTCAGCGTTTGGGGTGCCGGGATTAATCACAAATACGCGAATTTGCGTCCCTTCTTCCTGATTTGCCAGCAGTTTGGCAAAGTGCGCTTGTGCAGCATCGGAAATACGGATCATAGCGTTGGCCTAATAGTTGACTATTTTACTGGGTTATAATACGCCCATCAGCGGGGGTCTACAAGGTACGGCACAAACACCATACCTGAACCGTCGCGGCGCCGTTTCGCAAAAGCAGGCGGGATATCTCAGCGACGGTGCTGCCGGTCGTGACGACATCATCCACCAGAGCGATATGGAGTCCCTGCACGGCAAATTCAAGCTGAAAGGCATTTTTCAGGTTCTGCCTGCGCTGGCGGGCATTGAGCGAATGTTGGACGGCGCCGGCTCGCTGGCGAGTCAGGCCTTCGCGATGCCAGACGCATCCTCGCCAGCGGGCTAACGGTCGGCACAGTTCGTCGCACTGATTATAACCCCGGCGCCAGCGACGGCGATGCCATAGCGGCACGCCGACCAGAGCGTCTACTGGCGGCAAATCGTCACGCTGCAGAAGGCGCTGCAGCAGCAGACGCGCGAGGGCGGGGCCTAGCTCCGGGCGATGGTGAAATTTCAGCTGCTGCACCAGACCGCTCAGCGGCGGGCGATAGTCATTGACCGCCACCAGCCGATGCCAGGGAGGCGGCTTTTGCAGGCAGCGGCCGCAGGGGTGACGGGATGCCGCCGCCGGCAGGCCGCACTGCGGGCAGAGCGGGGGACAGGCGAGCAGGGCGCGGCTGCAGCGGGAGCAGATCCCCCAGCGGGCGACTGCCAGCGGCATTTGGCATAGCCAGCATAAGCTGTGTGCTGTTAGCATATTTGGCCTTCTGTCCAGTAAAAAGAGAACGGTAACGGATGAACGACATCTGGTGGCAAACAATCGGCGAAGGAGATTGTCATCTTGTGCTGCTGCACGGCTGGGGGCTGAACGCTCAGGTATGGGATTGCATCACGCCGCAGCTGGCTTCGCATTTTACCCTCCACCTGGTGGATCTGCCGGGCTATGGCCGCAGCGGCGGGTTTGGGGCGATGTCGCTGGAGGCGATGGCGCAGCGGGTGCTGGAGCAGGCCCCTCCACAGGCGGTGTGGCTGGGCTGGAGCCTGGGCGGGCTGGTGGCCAGCCAGGTCGCGATTATGCGTCCGGAACGCGTGCAGGCGCTGGTGACGGTTGCCTCTTCCCCCTGTTTCGCGGCTCGTGACGACTGGCCCGGCATCAAGCCCGAGGTGCTGGCCGGATTTCAGCAGCAGCTGAGCGACGATTTCCAGCGCACCGTCGAGCGATTCCTCGCCCTGCAAACCATGGGCACAGAGAGCGCGCGTCAGGATGCGCGGGCGTTAAAGCAGGCGGTGCTCTCGCTGCCGATGCCTTCCGCCGAGGCGCTGAATGGCGGACTGGAGATCCTCAGAACCGTCGATCTGCGTCAGGCGCTTGTCAGGCTGCCGATGCCGTTTCTGCGGCTGTATGGCCGGCTGGATGGACTGGTGCCGCGCAAGATCGTCCCGTTGCTGGATGACCTGTGGCCGGAAAGCGAGTCAATCCTCTTCGATAAGGCCGCGCATGCGCCGTTTGTTTCCCATCCCGCGGCCTTCTGCGAGCCGCTGCTGGCGCTGAAGAGGCGGCTGGGGGAATTTTTTTTGCCGCGCCATGGTAAAAGGGCCATTCCTAGCAATACTTAGGTTGTTACGGTGGTTGATTATTTCAATCCGCCACCGTGACCTACAATAACAACCTTATGGAGAGTAGAGGCTATGAAACTTGTTACAGGAATGGTTGCATCTCTGGTGATAGGCACCCTCTCTTTCGGCGCATTCGCCGCGAAAGAGATCCAAAAAGAAGACGTGGCGAAGATGAATCTGACCAAGGTCGGTAGCATTACGACCTCCAGGACGACGTCGCCGATGGATGCCCGACGCGATCTGTCGAAAAAAGCCGATGAGCTGGGTGGGAAATACTTTGTGGTGATTGCCGGGCAGAAAAACGAAAAAACCGTACACGCGAACGCTGACGTTTATAAATAATCCAGTCATAAGAAAACGGGCCTGCTGGCCCGTTTTTCATAGCTGTCTTACTCGTTTTACCTCGTTGCGCGACCAGGCCTGACTCCTTTCATCGCAGCGCCCACCACTCCTGCCGGCACGCCGCTTTCCCTTCAGGGCAACTTTTACAGCTGCCGGAGAGGCAGCCCTCGCTCGTTTCGCTGATCCGGACCACCTTACCCATGGCTTCCATGCGCTCAAGCATGGCGTCAATCAGCGGCTGAGGCGTCTGCAGGCGAGCACTGAGCTGTTTCGCCTCCATGCGGCCCTGCAGGGCCAGCATATCGCGGACTTCCATTAACGACGCCACAGTCCCTCCTTAGTGGCAATCGCCAGCCGGGCTGGAACAGCAGGAGGCCGGCGTTTTTCGCGTGGCCAGCAGCGAGACGTCCACCCGGCTGCGCGCCCGGCGCAACAGGCCGAAGAGCACCACGTTGAACAACACTACCGCCAGGATACACACCAGACTGTAGCGCGGGTGATCGCTAAAGCTAACGGTCTGGTAATAGAGCGTCGAGAGCGAATAGGCGATATTCAGCCCCCACAGGATGGAGAAGGTCATCCAGCCGCGGCTTGATTCGCGGGCGATGGCGCCCATCACCGAGATGCAGGGAATATAGAGCAGGACGAAGATCAGGTAGCTGTATGCCGCCGCTGCGCTGCCAAATTTACTGCCCATCACCCCCATGGCGCCGGTGGCCATTTCGCCATCGCCTTTGCTGGCTTCGATGGGGTTGGCCAGGACGCTGAGGCTGAAGGTGTCTTTCAGTCCCTGCCATGTCTCATCGACGGCGGCGAGCAGTTCTTCGCCGAGACTGAAGGTCTGCGGATTGAATTCCTCATTCTGGATATCTTCGGCGGTATAGAGGGTGTTCAGCGTACCCACTACCACCTCTTTCGCCATCGCGCCGGTAAACAGGCCGACGGTGGCCTGCCAGTTATCTTCATGCACGCCGATCGGTTTAAACACCGGCGTAATGACCCGGCTCACCGAGGCCAGCGCGGAGTCGTTGATGTTGTCGACGACCTTACCGCTCAGTGAGAAGCTGTTCAGCGCGCTGAGGAAGATGCTGACGATGACGATCACCTTCCCGGCGCGCAGCACAAAGCCTTTCAGGCGCTGCCAGGTCTGGATAATCAGGCTCTTGATATGCGGGACGTGGTACACCGGCAGCTCCATCACGAACGGCGAGGCTTCGCCGCGCATAATGGTGTGCTTCAACATCAGGCCGGTGAGGATGGCCATCACAATGCCCAGCACATAGAGCGAGAAGACCGCCAGCGCGCCGTTCTGACCAAAGAAGGCGGCCGCGAAGACGGCGAAGATCGCCAGCCGCGCGCCGCAGGACATAAACGGCGCCATCATAATGGTCATCAGACGCTCGCGCGGCGCGTCAAGGGTGCGGGCGCCCATCACCGACGGCACGTTGCAGCCAAAACCGACAATCAGCGGGACGAAGGATTTCCCCGGCAGGCCGAGGGCTTGCATCAGGCGATCCATCACAAAGGCGGCGCGCGCCATGTAGCCGGAGTCCTCAAGGAAGGAGAGAAACAGATACATCATGCCGATCTGCGGCACCAGCGGCAGCACGGTGTTGATACCGCCGCCGATCCCCTGGGCGAGGAACACGGTCAGCCAGTCCGGGAAGTGCAGGGTGTAACCCAGCCATTGAATGCCATGCACAAAGATCGCGACCGAGCCGGCATCGAAAATCGGCTGCAGCGCGCCGCCGATGTTGATCGCCAGCAGGAACATCAAGTACATGACAAAGAGAAAAATCGGCAACCCGAGGAAGCGGTTGAGGATCACTTTGTCCATCGCGGCGGTGAAGCGGCTTGGTTCGGCGGTCAGGGTATTGCTGACGGCGTCGCAAATGGCGGCGATGGTCTGATAGCGCGCGTCAGCGATGTGCAGCGCCGGGTCGTCGATCTCGTCGCTGAGATTCGCCAGGGCGATATCCAGTTTATCGGCGGCGTCGCCGGCATAGGCCCGGCTGTAGATATCGCCCTCCAGCATCTGCAGACCCAGCCAGCGCCGCTGCCGGGGCGGGATCTGCGCTGACATCTGCTGCGCCAGCAGGTCAGCTTCGCGCAGCAGCGGCTGCGGATAGTGGACCAGCTCAAGATCGCTGTTCGCCTGATGACGGTCGAGGGCGATCTTCAGCGCTTCGATCCCCCGTCCGCGAGTCGATACCAGCGGAATTACCGGGCAACCGAGACGGGCGGCGAGGGCGTCGATATCGATCCGCACCTGCTGCTTTTCGGCGATATCCAGCATGTTCAGCGCGACGACGCAGGGGATCCCCAGCTCGAGCAGCTGCAGCGTCAGATAGAGGTTGCGCTCGAGGTTGGAGGCATCGACCACGTTAATCAGCATGTCGGCGTCGCCGCTCAGGATGTAGTGGCAGGCAATCTGCTCGTCCAGCGAGGTCTGCGAGGAGATGGTGGTCAGGGAGTAGGTTCCCGGGAGGTCGACCAGCGTGACCTGGTGGTCAGTGGTGGCGAAAATCCCCTCTTTACGCTCAACGGTCACCCCAGCCCAGTTGCCCACGCGCTGGCGAGCGCCGGTCAGCTGATTAAATAAGGTGGTCTTGCCGGAATTAGGATTACCAATTAAACCAACGGTTAATTTTTGCATATTTCAGACTCTTGTGCCGGGCCAGCCGTTATTGTGCAACCGCTTCCAGTTCGATTAAGGCGAGATCTTTTTTGCGTAATACCAGACTGACGCGTCGGGTTTCAATATGAACAGGATCGCCGAGCGGCGCCACGCGAACCACATGAAAAGAGGAACCGGGCAGCATGCCGAGGGAGAGCAGTTTCTGACGGTATGCTGGGCTAATATCGCGAGAAAAACCGGTAATTTTCCACGCACTATCAGGTGTGAATTGCATAGGGCCTACTTGTCTATCGCTAACCGAAGAAGAATTTTCCGGACGCCTGGAGGCAGTTGCGCCGGGGACCGTAGCCAACGAAAAAAGAAAAAAACGTTCTGTAATCGATGATAATGAGAATGGTTTTTATCATCAATACATATGATGCGCTGCAGGCTATTTTTAAAGTGAAAATCACCTTTTTATTGATATGCCGCAAAGTCAGCCTGTAATCAAAAATGCGCGAAATATTATTTCGGCGATCTAATGTTTAATTAAGGTTTCTGAAGTTAACGAAATGAAAATATTAATTTCGCTGCCTTTCAGGCATGGAATAAAAGCAGGTTATCAGAAACAACTGAACCTGTTTTGTGTGTGATGGCGATGGCCTGGTCATGAAAAAAAACTGCCCCTGAAAAAGGGGCAGGGAGAGTTTAGCGTTTTTTACCCATCGCTGCGGCGAGGGCATCCATCATCGCGCTGTTGCCGGCAGGCTGCGCCTCGCGACCGCGGGGTTTGGCGGCTTTCGCGGCCGGGCGATTTCCCTGCGGGCGCTCCTGACCACCGCCGCGGCGGGCGTTGCTGTCGCCCGGCTGCTCGTCGAGACGCATGGTCAGGGCGATACGCTTACGCGGCAGATCGACTTCCATCACTTTGACCTTGACGATGTCGCCCGCTTTCACCACGGTGTGCGGATCCTCAACAAACCGGTCAGAAAGCGACGAAATGTGTACCAGTCCGTCCTGATGAACGCCGATATCAACAAACGCGCCGAAGTTGGTGACGTTGGTGACGGCACCTTCCAGAATCATTCCCGGCAGCAGGTCATTCATGGTCTCCACACCATCGGCGAACTTCGCGGTCTTAAACTCCGGACGCGGATCGCGGCCCGGTTTTTCCAGCTCTTTGATAATGTCGGTGACCGTCGGGACGCCAAACTTCTCATCGGTGAAGTCCACTGCCTTCAGGTGGCGCAGCGCACTGCTATTGCCCATCAGATCTTTTAGCGCCTGCTGGGTGGCGGCCAGAATACGTTCGACCACCGGGTAAGCTTCCGGGTGAACGGTGGAGGCATCCAGCGGGTTGTCGCCGTGGTTGATACGCAGGAAGCCCGCGCACTGTTCAAAGGCTTTCGGCCCCAGACGGCTGACTTTCAGCAGCTGCTGGCGGTTCTGGAACTGACCATTCTCGTCGCGCCAGGCGACGATGTTCTGCGCCATCATGCGGGTCAGGCCGGCGACGCGGGTCAGCAGCGGAACGGAGGCGGTGTTCAGGTCAACGCCGACGGCGTTCACACAGTCTTCCACCACCGCGTCCAGCTTACGCGCCAGCTGGGTCTGGCTGACGTCGTGCTGATACTGGCCGACGCCAATGGATTTCGGGTCGATTTTCACCAGCTCGGCCAGGGGATCCTGCAGACGGCGGGCGATGGAGACCGCGCCGCGCAGCGACACGTCGAGGTCCGGAAACTCCTGCGCCGCCAGCTCGGAGGCGGAGTAAACGGAAGCCCCGGCTTCGCTGACGATCACCTTCTGGGCGGTGACCTTCGGGAACTGCTTCTGCACGTCGAGGAAGAAACGCTCGGTTTCACGCGAGGCGGTACCGTTGCCGATGGCCACCAGCTCAACGTTGTACTTCTCACACAGCGCGGCGACGGCGACGGCCGCTTTGGCGGCCTGGCCGGTGTGGGGATAGATGGTATCGGTGGCGACCAGTTTACCGGTGGCGTCGACGACGGCCACTTTCACCCCGGTGCGCAGGCCCGGATCGAGTCCCATGGTGGCGCGCAGCCCGGCGGGCGCGGCCATCAGCAGATCGTGCAGGTTGCGGGCGAAGACGTTGATTGCCTCGTCCTCCGCGCGTTCGCGCACGGTGCCCATCAGCTCGGTTTCGAGATGCATCAGGACTTTGATCCGCCAGGTCCAGCTGACGACGCCTTTACGCCAGCTGTCCGCCGGGGCGTTATTCAGGCGCAGGCCCAGGTGGTCGATAATAATTTGCTCGCCGTGGCTCTCTTTCGGCGGCTCGTCAAACTGCGGGTCAGCGTTTAAAGAGAGCTGCAGGACGCCTTCGTTGCGACCGCGGAACATCGCCAGCGCGCGATGCGACGGCACGGTGGCGATCGGTTCATGGTGATCGAAGTAGTCGCGGAATTTAGCACCTTCCTCTTCTTTACCGCTGACGACGGTGGAGACCAGGTGGGCGTTTTTCCACAGATAGTCACGGACCTTCGCCAGCAGCGCGGCGTCTTCGGCAAACCGCTCCATCAGAATATAGCGCGCGCCGTCCAGGGCCGCTTTGCTGTCGGCTACGCCCTTATCGGCATCAATATATTTTGCGGCCTCCGCTTCCGGATCGTGGGCCGGTTCGTTCCACAGCAGGTCAGCCAGCGGTTCGAGCCCGGCTTCGATAGCGATCTGCCCGCGTGTACGGCGCTTCGGCTTGTACGGCAGGTAGAGATCTTCCAGTTCGGTTTTGCTGAGCGTGGTGTTGATGGCTTTTTCCAGCGCGTCGGTCAGTTTGCCCTGTTCAGCGATGGATTTGAGGATCGCCTGACGACGGTCTTCGAGTTCGCGCAGATAGCCGAGGCGAGTTTCCAGATTACGCAGCTGCGTGTCATCCAGACCGCCGGTGACTTCTTTACGATAACGTGCAATAAACGGCACGGTGTTCCCTTCATCAAGCAGGCGAACGGCAGCTTCTACCTGTTCGGCTCTGGCCTGAAGTTCACCCGCAATAATGCGGCAGAGCGAATCATTCATCATGGCTTTTAATTCATCTTTAGGGTCAAAAAACAGGGACTAGTTATACGGACTGACGGCAAAAAATACCAGCCGCGCCGGGCGTCTCTCGGAAAGTTCTTGTCTATTTAACGTATTCGATCTCGTTGACATACCAGCTGGCTTCGCCCGCCGGCGTGTTGACGATGGCCAGATCGCCAACCTCTTTTTTTAACAGTGCGCGCGCCATCGGCGAGTCGATGGAGATATAGTCTTTGCGGCCAAAAATTTCATCGTAACCGACGATGCGAAAGCGCTTGATATCGCCTTCATCGTTTTCAATCTCTACCCAGGCGCCGAAGAAGACTTTACCTTCCTGTTGCGGCGAGTAATCGACGATTTTCAACTGTTCCAGACATTTGGTCAGATAGCGGACCCGGCGATCGATCTCCCGCAGGCGCTTTTTGTTGTACTGGTAGTCCGCGTTCTCGCTGCGGTCGCCGAGGCTGGCGGCCCAGGTCACCTTTTTGGTTACTTCCGGACGCTCCTGGCGCCACAGGTAGTCCATCTCCTGCTTCAGTTTTTCATATCCCTCGCGGGTGATCAGCGGCGTTTTCATCGTGAGTTCAACCTTCTGACTGTCTGTCGTTGCGCACAATTTGTAGCGCGTAATAATACCGACAGGATAAATACTGTGTCTTATGATTAAATGTATACTTAACCTGCTGTTAAATATGCTTTGTAACAATTTAGCCTGGAATATATACCAGATTTAGCTGGTGAGCGCGCCGGGCTTTTTTGAGAATACGCACTGACTATTGCAGTGAACCTTTGGGAGTACAAACAATGCAAGAGAATTATAAGATTCTGGTTGTGGATGACGACATGCGCCTGCGTGCGCTGCTCGAGCGTTATCTGACCGAGCAGGGCTTCCAGGTTCGTAGCGTGGCGAACGCCGAACAGATGGATCGTCTGTTAACCCGTGAATCCTTCCACCTGATGGTGCTGGATCTGATGCTGCCGGGCGAAGATGGTCTCTCTATCTGCCGTCGTCTGCGCAGCCAGAGTAACCCGATGCCGATCATTATGGTGACGGCGAAAGGCGAAGAGGTCGATCGGATCGTGGGTCTGGAGATCGGTGCTGACGACTATATTCCGAAGCCGTTTAACCCGCGCGAACTGCTGGCCCGCATCCGGGCGGTGCTGCGCCGCCAGGCGAACGAGCTGCCGGGCGCGCCGTCGCAGGAAGAGGCGGTTATCGCCTTTGGTAAATTCAAACTGAACCTGGGTACCCGCGAGATGTTCCGTGAAGACGAGCCGATGCCGTTGACCAGCGGCGAATTCGCGGTCCTGAAGGCGCTGGTGAGCCATCCCCGTGAGCCGCTGTCGCGCGATAAGCTGATGAACCTCGCCCGCGGCCGCGAATACTCTGCGATGGAGCGCTCCATCGACGTACAGATCTCCCGCCTGCGCCGCATGGTGGAAGAGGACCCGGCGCATCCGCGCTACATCCAGACCGTCTGGGGTCTGGGCTACGTCTTCGTCCCGGACGGTTCTAAGGCATGAAACGCGTGCGCTTTTCGCCGCGCAGCTCCTTTGCTCGCACACTGCTCCTGATCGTCACCTTGCTGTTCGTCAGCCTGGTGACGACCTATCTGGTGGTACTGAATTTCGCGATCCTGCCGAGTCTCCAGCAGTTTAATAAAGTGTTAGCCTACGAAGTGCGTATGCTGATGACCGACAAACTGCAGCTGGAGGATGGCACCCAGCTGGTGGTGCCCCCGGCGTTTCGTCGTGAAATTTATCGCGAGCTGGGGATTTCGCTCTATTCCAATGAAGCGGCGGAAGACGCAGGCCTGCGCTGGGCGCAGCATTATGAATTCTTAAGTCAGCAGATGGCCCATCAGCTTGGTGGCCCCACAGAGGTGCGGGTAGAGGTCAATAAAAGCTCCCCTGTGGTGTGGCTGAAGACCTGGCTGTCGCCCAATATCTGGGTGCGGGTGCCGCTGACCGAGATCCATCAGGGCGACTTCTCGCCGCTGTTCCGCTATACCCTGGCGATCATGCTGCTGGCGATAGGCGGCGCCTGGCTGTTTATTCGTATTCAGAACCGCCCGTTGGTGGATCTGGAGCACGCGGCGCTGCAGGTCGGGCGCGGTATTATTCCGCCGCCGCTGCGCGAGTATGGCGCCTCCGAAGTGCGTTCGGTGACGCGCGCCTTTAACCATATGGCGGCGGGCGTGAAGCAGCTGGCTGATGACCGTACGCTGCTGATGGCCGGGGTCAGTCATGATTTACGAACCCCGCTGACCCGCATTCGTCTGGCCACCGAGATGATGGGCGAGCAGGACGGCTATCTCGCGGAGTCGATCAACAAAGATATCGAAGAGTGCAACGCCATCATCGAGCAGTTTATCGACTATCTGCGCACCGGGCAGGAGATGCCGATGGAGCTGGCGGATCTGAATGCGGTGCTGGGGGAAGTGATCGCTGCGGAGAGCGGCTATGAGCGGGAAATCGCCACCGCCCTGCAGGCCGGCGAAATTCCGGTACGTATGCACCCGCTGTCTATCAAGCGCGCGCTGGCGAATATGGTGGTCAACGCGGCCCGCTATGGCAATGGCTGGATCAAGGTCAGCAGCGGCAGCGAAGCGAGCCGGGCCTGGTTCCAGGTAGAAGATGACGGACCGGGGATTAAACCTGAGCAGCGGGAGCACCTGTTTCAGCCGTTTGTACGCGGCGACAGCGCCCGCAGCACCAGCGGCACCGGGCTGGGGTTGGCGATTGTTCAGCGTATTATCGACAATCACAACGGCCGGCTGGAGATTGGCTCCAGCGAACGCGGCGGGTTACTGATCCGCGCCTGGCTGCCGGTGCACCGGATGCTGGCGCCGATGAAACCCGCCAGGGAGAGCTGATCGCGCCCGCGGTTAGCTGCTCAGGATGTTGCACAATAAAAAGCCGGGCAAGCCCGGCTTTTTCACCTTTGCGCCCGTTAGCGCTGCGGTCCTGCCGCCACCAGCGCGGCGCCCGCTGGCGTATCGGTATACTTCTCAAAATTCTCAATAAACAGCTTCGCCAGCTGGTCGGCTTTTTCCTGCCACTGCTCCGGGGAACCATAGGTGCTGCGCGGATCGAGGATGTGGGTATCCACGCCCGGGAGCGCCGTCGGGATCTGCAGGTTAAACATCGGCAGGGTAAAGGTCTCCGCGTTGTCCAGCGAGCCATTGA
The DNA here is from genome assembly GCF_008452795.1 of Klebsiella sp. AqSCr. Classification (NCBI taxonomy): domain Bacteria; kingdom Pseudomonadati; phylum Pseudomonadota; class Gammaproteobacteria; order Enterobacterales; family Enterobacteriaceae; genus Klebsiella; species Klebsiella sp. AqSCr. Next base: position 2,671,965 of record NZ_MJDM01000005.1, on the reverse strand, counting down.
GGATGGCGTCGATGATCGCGCGGGTATCTTTAATCGAGATGCGCTTGCCGGTGCCGTTCCAGCCGGTATTGACCAGATAAGCCTGCGCGCCAGCCGCCTGCATGCGTTTGACCAGCACTTCGGCGTACTGCGTCGGGTGCAGCGACAGGAAGGCGGCGCCGAAGCAGGCGGAGAAGGTTGGCGTGGGTTCGGTTACGCCGCGCTCGGTGCCGGCCAGTTTGGCGGTAAACCCGGACAGGAAATGGTACTGCGTCTGGTCGGCGGTCAGGCGGGAGACCGGCGGCAGGACGCCGAACGCATCGGCCGTCAGGAAGATCACTTTGGTAGCGTGACCCGCTTTAGACACCGGCTTAACAATGTTGTCGATGTGGTCGATGGGGTAGGAGACGCGGGTATTTTCGGTCTTTGAACCGTCATCGAAATCGACCGTGCCGTCGGCGCGTACCACCACGTTTTCCAGCAGGGCGTTGCGGCGGATGGCGTGATAGATATCCGGCTCGGCCGCTTCAGAGAGCTTGATGGTCTTGGCGTAGCAGCCCCCTTCGAAGTTAAACACGCCGTCGTCATCCCAGCCATGTTCGTCATCGCCAATCAGGCGGCGTTTCGGGTCGGTGGAGAGGGTGGTTTTGCCGGTGCCTGAGAGGCCGAAGAAAATGGCGACATCGCCTTTCTCGCCGACGTTGGCTGAGCAGTGCATGGAGGCGATGCCCTTCAGCGGCAGCAGGTAGTTCATGATCGAGAACATCCCTTTCTTCATCTCGCCGCCGTACCAGGTGCCGCCGATCAACTGAATGCGCTCGGTGAGGTTGAAGGCGACGAAGTTTTCCGAATTGAGGCCCTGCTCTTTCCACTGCGGATTGGTGCATTTCGCGCCGTTCATCACGATGAAGTCGGGCTCGAATTCAGCCAGCTCTTCATCGCTCGGACGGATGAACATGTTTTTAACGAAGTGCGCCTGCCAGGCCACTTCGGTAATGAAACGTACGCTGAGACGGGTATCGGCGTTGGCGCCGCAGAAAGCGTCGACGATAAACAGGCGTTTACCGGACAGTTGCTGGGTCACCAGCCCTTTCAGATGCTGCCAGGTTTCCTGCGAAAGCGGCTTGTTGTCGTTTTTACCTTTGCCTTTATCGGACCACCAGACGGTGTCGCGGGTGGTGTCGTCGCGCACGAGATACTTATCTTTCGGAGAACGACCGGTAAAAATGCCCGTGTCGACGGCGATAGCACCCAGAGTGGTTAATACGCCACGTTCGTAGCCTTCCAGGTTCGGGTCGAGCTCTTCCTGAAACAACATGTCGTAGCTGGGGTTGTGGACGATATCCTGGACGTCATTGATACCATAAGCCTTGAGATCCTGCGGGGTTAAACCATGATTAACGCGCATGTCACTGCTCCTTAGCCAAGATGTACTGCTGTAAATTGTAGGGTTAATTGCCGGGTATTGACCGCGACCAGGCTCATAGATTTACGTATCTCGACATTCCTCAGAATGACGATAAAAACGGTGACTCCTGTCACGAAGTGGAGTGGATTATCTCAGGAAATGGGCGGATGGTGGGGTTAGATGTTTCTCAATGGTTAAAAAGTAATTAAAAAAACTGCCGAAATGTGAATGTAATCGCTTTCCTGAAATTAAATTACGTAACTCTTTCAGGGAAAATCGATTCAACTCGCGAATAAATTAAAAGTCAGGCACAACGCGACAAACAACATTGCCGCCCTGTGCCTGAGAAAGATGCGGGGATTAATGAACCTGCGGATCGGCCGGAGAGGCGTTATTACGGATCTCGGCGATGTCCATGGCATTGAAGATATAGTGGTTACCGCAGTAGTCGCAGTGCATATCAATTTCGCCTTCGTCGGCGAGGATGCTATCAATCTCTTCATCCGGCAGCGTCTTCAGCGCGCCGGCGCAGCGTTCGCGGGAGCAGGTGCACTTGAACTCCACGCTCTGCGGGTCGTAGACCGTGACTTCTTCTTCATGGTACAGACGCCACAGCACATCATTTGCCGGCAGGGTGAACAGCTCTTCCGCCTTAATGGTCTCGGTAAGCGTCGCCAGGTGCTCGAAGTCGGCAGTCTGGGCATCCTGCGCCGGCATCACCTGCAGCAGCATCCCGCCCGCCATCGGCTGGCCTTCATGATCGCCGGTGCGGATGATAAGGCGCGTCGGCAGCTGCTCTGAACGCTGGAAATAATCTTCCAGGCAGGCGGCCAGCGTATCGCCTTCCAGACCGACCACGCCCTGATAGCGCTCACCTTCTTCCGGAGAGATGGTAATGACCAGGTAGCCGTTGCCGACCATCGTTTTCAGATCCGCATCGTCCGCAATCTCGCCCTGCACGCGCGCGACGCCGCGCAGCTGCTGCTGGTTATTGCCGTTGATCACCGCCAGCTGTAAAGGGCCATCCCCCTGCAGCTGTACGGTAATGTCGCCGGCAAACTTCAGCGTCGCGGTCAGCAGACTGGTGGCGACCAACAGCTCCGCCAGCACCGTTTTGACCGGTTGGGGATAGGTGTGATTCACCAGAATCTGTTCCAGGGTTTCCGACACCGTCACCAGCTCGCCGCGCACGGCATAGTTTTCAAACAGATAACGATGTAATTGATCGTGTTGAGTCATAATCATCTCTCTTTCTGGCGCGAGTTATTCACTCTCGCCGTGTTTAAATCTCATCAGGTCGCGGCGCTCTTTCTTGTCCGGACGTCTGTCAGGGTGCGGCATGGTCAGGGCGTTCATTTTGCGCGCCAGGGCCATTTTTTCACGCTTCTCGATACTCTCCGCCGTCTCTTCATACAGGTTGACGGCTTCGCTTGCCGGGCGGCGCTGTTCGGTAATGCCGATAATGCGCACCGTCCGCTCGTCGTTGCCCTGGCGCAGCGTCAGCATGGCGTCGAGTTCGACGATTTTTCCGGGTTTGCTACGTTGTCCGTTGTAATGCACCTTGCCGCCTTCAATCATTTCCCGCGCCAGCGCGCGGGTTTTGTAAAAGCGGGCGGCCCAAAGCCATTTGTCCAGTCTGACGGTTTCGGTGGGCTTCTCTTTCATCGCCTCTCCTTCGGGGTAAGCGAAGGGATCAGTCGTCGGTAATCATTCAGCCCCGGATGGCGCAGATACTGCTTTTCCGCCAGTCCGGAGTCAGGATTGGTAATACCCAGGCAGTAACGAATGCCAAACTCCCTCGCGGCATCCAGTATCGCCTCGCTGTCGTCGACAAACAGCGTTTTGTGCGCCTCAAGGCCAGTTTCCTCCGCCACGGCGCGCCACAGACGCTGATCCTCTTTCGGATAACCAAATGTGTGGGTGGAAAGTAATAAATCAAGGTGCGCGTCCAGGCCGGTGTGTTTGAGCTTCACCGCCAGATTGTGGGGATGGGCATTGGTCAACAGAATGCGTCGCTTACCGCAGGCCTTGAGCGCATCAAGGAACGGCACGGTATCCTCGCGCAGCGTGGCGCGCGGACCTTGTTCGCTGGTCATCGCACAAATATCCAAACCCAGGCGCTCGCTCCAGTAATCCAGACAGTACCAGTTTAGCGTATGCTGCACGGCGTGATACTCCTGGCGCATGGCGTCTTTCGCCTCCTGCAAATTGAGGCCGCGGGCGGCCCCCCAGGTTTCAGGCACCAGCGTTTGCCAGAAGTAGTTGTCGAAGGCGAGGTCCAGGAGCGTGCCGTCCATATCCAGCAGAACGGTATCGACCTCCTGCCAGGCGATATCAAAGTGCATGATGACTCTCCAGCGAGCGGAAAATGGGCGACAGGGTATCACACCCTGTCGCCGGGAAAATTAATCTTGCGAGTCAGATGAGGGGAGCAAAACCGGATTAAGGCAGCTTTCGTAATATTTCTGAATCTCTTCCATACGCTGACGATGGCGTTGATAACGACGCAGGGCCTGCACGGCGTGGTAAGCCATGCACCCCACCATTGACAGCAGCAGCAGGGTGATGCCCAGATAACGCCACAGGCCGCTGCGGTCGGGGATGCGATGCAGGTTGATATGCTGCGTGCCGTTGGCGTCAGTAAACAGGTTGGTAACGATACCTTCGGCATGGAAGGGGGTATGCATGAGCATACCGGCCAGCCGCCGCAGTTCGCCCCACTGCTCATGGGCCGGATAATCATACAGACTCACCGCCGGCCACGGCTGATTGACCAGTACGCTGCCCTCATCGCTGGCGATAAGAAAACCGCCGGGAGCCGGGCTGTTCAGCGCCTGCGCGGCCCGCGAGGTTTCGCGTATCACAAAGGGCGCGGTTGAGGTGGTCACCAGATTCTCCAGCGACTCGGCGCTGACCGGCCGCAGCAGCACGTTCACGCCATCCAGCTTGCCGGCGGTGGCGCGCTTGGTTAACGTTTCCCAGTTACGGGTATTGCCAAGATTGACCAACGCATTCTTCAGCCGCAGGCAATCATCCTTTGCCGAGCAGAGATCGTTAGTTTTCTGCACGATATCGCCGAAATCATCCAGTAGCACCATGCCTGATTTCTGAATGGCGGAGCGTAGGGCAGGGCTGACGCGGGAATCATCGTCGGTTTCCGGGTGCAGCTGGCGCTGGACGGACTGCATCAGGGCGGTCGCTTTGCTGACAATGTCAGACTCCGGCAGCGGCAGAGGAGGGGCGTCGTTCCACACAATCTGTGAACAATCGAAAGGCAGGAACGGCGAATCCTCTTTGGCGGACCAACTGCCCGGCGTGCGGATATTACACATCCCGGTACCGGTCAGGCGCAGCGTATCGCCAATGCGCACATGGGCTTTTTCCAGCTGGCTGACGGTAGTGGCTTCAATCGTTTGCGCGCCCTTCAGCCACGACAGGGTGAACTTAAACGGCATATTCAACGGTACGCTGGCCCACAGCATAATCACCACCACCAGGGCGCCGGCGGCGATAATCGCGCTGCGTAGCCAGTACTGCAGCGGGAAGTTTTTCACTTCATCATGAAGCGACAGGTAGCGTCCCTGACGGGCCACGTGGCGGTTGAGATAGATATCAATATCGGTCTGCTGCCCCAGGTCCTGGGCAATCCAGGGTTGCCAGTGGCGCGGATAGATGAGATCGATAATGCCCAGCGAGATGTTATTGATTTGCTCCTGATCGTTTTCGCCAAACAATCCCCAGCGCTTAGGGACGCCCCGCAGGCAATGGATTTCGCGCAGCGCGGCGCGACGCGGCGGGGCATAAATCCCCCACAGTCCGGCGGCGAGCAGCAACAAACCTGCGGCGACCAGCCAGGGGGTAAAGACAGCTGGCCCAATCAGGCTGAAATAAAAGAACAGAAAGGAGGCGACGATCAGGATCGCTTCGCGCAGCCCGTCCGGGCGATTCAGAGCGTGTTCTTCAGGCGTTTCCCGACGGATCTGCCGCAACTCTACCTGCTCGCTCTCTTCGCCGCGAATGGAGGCCTGGGTGGCCGAAGCGCGTTCCAGGGCGTAGCTTTGCGCTTCCTGGCGATAGTCGCTCAGGCTATGACCGTTAAGGGTGATAACCAGCGGCAGGCTGTCGGTGGGGATCAGCTCGACGCTGTTTTCATCGTTGATATGCTGTTCCCAGAACGGCGGCAGATGAACTTCAACCGAATCGAGGAAATAGCGCCATTTATTCGGCGCGTCGGTGGTGATCCCGTAGCGGGTGATGGCGCGTGTCACCGCATAGACGGTATCACTCTGTTCGTTCAGCGCCAGAGCGACAGGCGCGCTGGTCGCACCGGACGCCGGCACCTGCTGGGCGTGGCTCAACTCGGCAACATACTTCTCAATAGCCTGGCGCTCATCCGCAGGAAGCTGCCGCGTGGTAGCGTCGCTAAAGGCGTGCAGTAGGGGGAGTCGGCGGCGTCTGGCGTGAGCGCGATACCACCATCCGATGAGCAATACGCAGATTAGCAGAGCTGTAAGGAATATCAGAAAGGTGCCCATGCCCATCCCATCAAAGTTATTTTTTTCTTACGAAATCGTCGGTGAACGTGAAGACTAACGTCAAGCTGCAGTGTTAGCGGCGCACCTGCTTACAGGGTAGTGAATATGTCATGCAGCAGCGCACAAGCTTACCAAAAACGTTAAAGCGCAGAAATCGGTAAATTCTCAAAGCGAATTCAAGCTATTGACTTTTTTATCTTTATTACTTTTCCCCCTGCAGGGAAAAGGTTACAACTCTGTAAATAAGTAGCAATTTGGATTGCCGAAAGCGTGTTGCGTATCGCACAATGACTGCTTAATCACAGCATAGACCGATGACAATGAGCAAATCATTACAAAAACCCACCATTCTCAATGTTGAAACTGTCGCCCGTTCGCGCCTCTTTAATGTCGAAAGCGTCGATCTGGAGTTCAGCAACGGTGTGCGTCGCGTTTATGAACGTATGCGGCCTTCCACCCGTGAAGCGGTGATGATTGTGCCGATTGTGGATGATCACATTATTTTGATTCGTGAGTATGCCGTGGGGACGGAGTCCTACGAGCTGGGCTTCTCCAAAGGGCTGATTGATCCAGGTGAAACCGTGGATGAAGCGGCCAATCGCGAGCTGAAAGAAGAGGTTGGCTATGGCGCCAATAAGCTGACGTTTTTGAAGAAGCTCAGTATGGCCCCCTCCTACTTCTCCAGCAAAATGAATATCATGGTGGCGGAAGATCTCTATCCGGAGTCACTGCCGGGCGATGAACCTGAGCCGCTACCGCAGGTGCGCTGGCCGCTGGCGCAGCTGATGTCGCTGCTGGATGAAGAAGATTTTAACGAGGCCCGTAACGTCAGCGCGTTGTTTTTAGTGCGGGAATGGCTGCAGGCCCAGGGCCGACTCTGAACGAGCGTCCACGCTAAGCAGCAATAAAAAAGCGCCCGCAGGCGCTTTTTTTGTCAGAACAATTCGTGGGTTTCACCGCCGCCGTCAGTCAGGGTGGTGCCCACCTCACGGACTGCCTGCTGGGTGGGCTGGGTTCCTTCAATAAAGTACTCCGCCCGGCTATTGCCCCCATTCGCCAACTGACCGGTGCTGCGGTCGATATTCACCGTGACGATACCCGGCGGCGGAGTTAACGGTTCTTCCGGAACGCCTTCCAGCACGCTCTTCATAAAGCTGTCCCAGGCCGGCTGGGCGCTTTTGGCACCGCCTTCATAGCCAGAGATCTGATCTTTAATCGCTCCGGAGGCGGTGGTCCGGCCAAGATCGCGACGATGATCGTCAAAGCCGATCCAAACCGAGGTCACCACGCCCGGTCCGTAGCCTGAGAACCAGGCGTCCTTCGAGCTGTTGGTGGTCCCGGTTTTCCCACCGATGTCATGCCGCTGCAGATCGCGTCCGGCGCGCCAGCCGGTGCCCATCCAGCCCGGCTCGCCAAAGATGTTGCTGTTCAGCGCGCTCTTGATCAGGAAGGCCAGCGGTGTGTTAATCACATGCGGCGCGTATTCCTGTGCGCCGCTCTGCGCGACCAGCGACTGGTTGGCCTGCTCCAGCTGCGGCTGCGGCGGCACGTTGCCATTCTGCGGTTCCGCGGAGGTGGCGACATCTTCCACATCCTTGTTTTCCAGCACGTTGGATTTTGGCGTATCGCCGTAAATTACCGGTAAATCACACTGCGGACAGGCAATTTTCGGACGCTCCTCGAAGAGGACCCCGCCCTGATCGTTCTCAATCTTACTGATAAAGAAAGGATTGACCAGGAAGCCGCCGTTGGCCATCACCGAATAACCGCGAGCGACCTGCAGGGGCGTAAAGGAGGCTGAGCCCAGCGCCAACGATTCCGTGTGGACAATGTTCTGCGCCGGGAAGCCAAAGCGCTGCAGATACTCGGCGGCGTAGTCTACGCCCATGGCGCGCATAGCGCGCACCATCACCACGTTTTTCGACTGCCCCAGGCCCTGGCGTAAACGAATCGGACCGGCATACTGCGGCGGCGAGTTCTTCGGCCGCCAGTCGGAACCTGCGCCCGCATCCCAGCGCGAGATCGGCACATCGTTGAGCATACTTGCCAGCGTTAAGCCTTTATCCATCGCGGCGGTATAGAGGAACGGTTTAATGTTGGAGCCGACCTGGCGCAGCGCCTGGGTGGCGCGGTTGAATTTGCTCTGGTTAAAGTCAAACCCGCCGACAAGGGCAATAATCGCGCCGTTTTGCGGGTTAATGGAGACCAGCGCTGAGTTGACGTCCGGGAGCTGGGACAGCCACCAGCTGTCACCCACCTTGCGTACCCAGATCTGCTGCCCGGCCTGCACAACGTCGTTGACTTTACGCGGGGTCGCCCCTTGCTGCGTATCAGAGATAAAGCGACGGGCCCAGCGCACGCCCTCCATCGTCAGCGAAACGGAGTCGCCGTTAGCCAACAGCGCGACAGCCTCCTGGGCATTCGCGGAGGTGACCACCGCCGGGAAAAGCGGACCGTAGCCAGACTGACGCTTCAGCGAATCGACGATCTTCTTCGTCTCCCACGGCGTTTCGCCGACTTTCCACAGTACGCTGGCCGGGCCGCGGTAGCCGTGACGCATATCGTAATCCAGCACGTTATTGCGCACCGCCTGCTGGGCCGCCTGCTGGTTTTTACGGGTAATGGTGGTGTAGACCCGATAACCATCTTCGTAGGCCTGCTCGCCGTAGCGATTCACCATCTCCTGGCGCACCATTTCACTCAGGTAAGGGGCGGAGAAGGCGATTTTCGGCGCGTGATAGCTGGCGTCGATGGGTTCGCTGCGCGCCTCATCGTATTGCGCCTGGGTGATGTATCCTTCGCTCAGCATACGCGACAGCACCACGTTGCGACGGGCGGTCGCGCGATCCATCGAATAGAGCGGGTTAAAAGTGGAAGGCGCTTTCGGCAGACCGGCAATCACCGCCATCTCACTCAGGGTCAGTTGGTCGATAGGTTTGCCAAAATAGACCTGCGCCGCGGCGCCGACGCCATAGGCGCGGTAGCCGAGGTAGATCTTGTTCAGATACAGCTCAAGGATTTCATCTTTATTCAGCAACTGCTCGATGCGGATGGCCAGAAAGGCCTCTTTAATCTTACGCATCAACGTCTTCTCGGGGCTGAGAAAGAAGTTACGCGCTAACTGCTGGGTGATGGTGCTGGCGCCCTGGGAGGCGTGGCCTGAAAACATCGCCACGCTGGCGGCGCGGAAAATACCTACCGGATCGACGCCATGGTGCTCATAGAAGCGGCTGTCTTCGGTGGCGATAAACGCTTTCACCAGCTCGGGGGGAATTTGCTGCAACGTCACAGGGATACGGCGCTTTTCGCCGTACTGCGCAATAAGCTCACCGTCGGCGCTATAGACCTGCATCGGGATCTGCAAACGCACATCCTTCAGGGTTGCGACGTCGGGGAGTTGCGGCTCTATGTATTTGTAGAGGCCAAAAATCGAGCCTGCTCCCAGCAGTACGCAACAGACTGCAAGGATCAATAGATACTTTACGAACTTCACCGGTGTTTTCCCATTTAGTTTTATTTGGGCAGTTTATAAACAAACGCGCGGTAGTATAAAGGCAAGCCAGGTGCATTGATATAGCCGGGCAGTTTTGCCGGATAAGGAGATCGTAAGCATGGCTTTCAGAAACTGGCGGCTTGGAATGCATATCCAACAGGATAGCATTGCCATTGTCGCGCTATTGCATGAACGTTCACACTGGGCGCTGCGCCGCTGGTGGCGTATCCCATTGCCGCCGGGGCTGGTACGTCAGGGAATGGTGGCGGACGTCAGCGCACTCGGTTCGCGGCTGGCCGCCTGGCGGCGGGAGCTACCGGCGCAGCATCAGGTTAGTATCGCCTTTCCCGCGGTGCACACACTGCAAAAGCGTCTTCCGTATCCCCAGTTCGCCCTGCGGGAGCGGGAACAGGCGACGTGGGTAGCCAGCGCCATGAGCCAGCAGCTGGCAATGCCTGCCTCCGCGCTATGTATTGATTATGCGCCTACCTCGCGGGATGACGGCTGGCAGGTTACGGCGGCGCAGCGGCTGGATATCAATGTTCTGCGGGAGCTGGCAGGGCGGCTGCGGCTGCGGGTGGCGGCCATCGTACCGGATGCCAGTGCGCTCGGCGCCTTTTTCCCCTGGATGACTGCGGCAGACCAGGGCCTGGCGTGGCGGGATGAAAAGCACTGGCTGTGGGCGACCCGTGAGGCCTGGGGCAGCGACGCCTGCGCTGATGTCGGGTCCTTAAGCCAGCTGGCGGGGCAGCTTCAGATTCCGCTGCGCCTGTGTATTGACGCGGGCGATGAGGCCAGTCGCTTTGATGTCTGGCAAGTGATTCACCGTCGGCAGCCCCCGCTGCCAGCCGATGGCGATCGTTACGCCATTGCCCTTGGGCTGGCGCTGGGAGGCGGGCGGCATGACGCATGTCGTTAATCTTCTTCCCTGGCGCGACCTGCGTCGCCGCCAGCGCCTGCGCTACGTCCTGTTGTTAACCATCGGCATTGTGCTGCTGGGCGGGATGGGCCTGCTGGTGAGCCGAACGGCGCGTCTGCAGCGCGACTTCCTGGCGACGCTTCACACGACGGCCGACGCGCAGCTGCTCGCCTCGCTTAAGCAGCGCGAGCAGGCGATGCGTGAGGCGTGGCAGCAGCATCAACGGCAGCGCCAGCAGTACCAGCGCAGATCGGCGATCGCCGCCTGGCAACCCAGGCTGCAGGCGCTGGCGGCAGATCTGCCCGCGCAGGCGTGGCTGACGCGGCTGGAGTACCAGGGCGTACTCCTCACGCTGGACGGCCTGGCCCTTAACCTGCAGGCGCTAACCAGCGTGGAGGCTGCACTGACTCGCGTCGCGGGATTCGCGCCGGCAAAAGCCGGCGGGACCCAGCGCGACGCCGAGGGGCGTTGGCAGTTCAGTTTTTCCCTGACGGGAGCGCGCGCTGATGCGGATTAACCTTCGGGGCGCCTGGACGGGGCTGCCGATCCTGATCGCAATGGGGCTGTCGGGAGGCGGCGTGGCGCTCTGGCGCGATCTGCGCCCGCCGCAGGCGGCGGTAACCCGTGATGCGGCGTTGCAAACGCAGTGGCGGCGGATCATGGCGCTGCGCATCCCCGGCGAGGAAAATCCCGGGGCGCGCATCGACACGCAGTCATTTTCGCCCATAGCCATTCCGCTCTCCGGAGCGAAGCTTATCGCCTGGCGTCCGCAGGGAAGCGGCGGCGAGATGGAGCTGACCCTGTCCTGGTCAACGGTACCCGCGCTTTTTTCCTGGCTGGCGCGCTGCGGGATGAATCCGCGTTCGTTTTCGCTGGGCCGTGAGGCGCAGACGCTCCGCCTGCGACTGCTGCTGGAGGCGGAAGATGAGCGGTAAACGCTGGATCTTCCTGTGGCTACCGCTGTCGCTGCTGGCGGCCGAGCGTGACCCTTTCCAGCCGGTTGAGGATCCCTGCCGCACGGCGCAGCTTTCGCAATGGCGCTATGGCGGGGCGGTTGGGGATGAGGCTGGCTGGACGGGGTTTCTGCAGGATGGGAACGGAAAGTGGCGACGGGTACGCATGGATGAGCAATTGCCCACGGGCTGGCGGGTGAGCCGGCTGACGGCCGGTGAGCTGGACATCGTCACGTCTTCGGGATGTGAACCGCCAGCGTGGCGCTGGCAACGTGAAGGGAAACAACATGATGCGATGGATAAGCCTGCTGCTTCTGCTGCTGCCGCTGGCGGTGGCCCCCGCCGCCCGCAATGATAAACCGGTTTCGCTGGTGATTGACGATGCGCCAGTGGCCCAGGTGCTGCAAGCCCTGGCCGAAATGAACCATAAGAACCTCGTCGTCGCGCCGGACGTCAGCGGCACGCTCTCCCTGCGTCTGCAGAAGGTTCCCTGGAGCCAGGCGCTGCGGGCGGTAGCGGATAGCGCGGGTCTCTCTTTGCAACAGCAGGGGACGGTCATCTACGCGCACACTCAGGCCTGGCAAAAGGCAAATCAGGCGCAGCGTGAAGCCGAACAGGAGAAACGCCTGCAGAACCTGCCCCTGCAGGCGGAGAGCGTGACCCTGCACTTTGCCGACGCTGAGGAGCTGGCTAAAAGCGGCGGAAAGCTGCTCAGCGCCAGGGGACACCTGATGGCGGACAAACGGACTAATCGGCTGCTGATCCGCGATGATGCCCGGCACCTGCCGGCGTTGAAGGCCTGGGCGCAGGAGATGGATCTGCCGGTCGGCCAGGTGGAGCTGGCCGCCCATATCGTGTCGATGAGCGAAACCAGCCTTCGTGAGCTGGGGGTGAAGTGGCGGCTTGCGGAAGCCGGAAGCCCGCCAGGCTCCGGGCAAATCACCACCCTAAGCAGCGATGTATCGGTAAACGATGCCAGCACCCGCGCAGGGTTTAACGTCGGCAAGATCAACGGTCGCTTGCTTGAGCTGGAGCTATCCGCGCTGGAGCGCAAGCAGCAGGTCGAAATTATTGCCAGCCCGCGTTTATTGGCCTCCCACATGCAGCCTGCCAGCATCAAGCAGGGAAGCGAGATCCCCTATCAGGTTTCCAGTGGCGAAAGCGGCGCCACTTCGGTGGAGTTCAAAGAGGCGGTGCTGGGCATGGAGGTCACGCCGACGGTGCTGCAGCAGGGAAGAGTGCGGCTTAAGCTGCGAATAAGCGAGAATACGCCAGGCCAGGTGCTGAAGCAGGAAAACGGCGAAGCGCTGGCCATCGATAAGCAGGAGATAGAGACCCTGGTGGAAGTTCGCAGCGGCGAGACTTTAGCGTTGGGCGGCATCTTTTCGCAGAAAAACAAAACCGCCCGCGACAGCGTCCCGCTGCTTGGCGATATCCCGGTACTGGGACGTCTGTTCCGTCGTGACGGGAAAGATAATGAACGTCGCGAACTGGTTGTCTTTATTACGCCACGGATTCTGGCAGTACGTTAAGCAGGTTTTTCATGCTAAACACGTTTCAGGTGTTTGACGTGAGGACGGATTTAGCATACAAGGGGTACCGATTTGAGAGTCGGGTACGACATCAATCCTCCCTTTATTGTCCGGCGATTTTATTCAGTTGCCAAACCAGCCGGAGTATTGAGATAATTTTTAGTCTGACTCTCGCTCTATTGCATATGAGGTTTCAGTTCATGCCCTGCGGCGCTGGGTGTCTGCGAAGCGGGTTTATCATTAACGAATAGTCTTAGTAGTACCGAAAAAATGGCAGAGAAACGCAATATCTTTCTGGTTGGGCCTATGGGTGCCGGCAAAAGCACTATTGGGCGCCAGTTAGCCCAACAGCTCAACATGGAATTTTACGATTCTGATCAAGAGATTGAGAAACGCACTGGCGCTGATGTGGGCTGGGTCTTCGATGTTGAAGGCGAAGAAGGCTTCCGCGACCGTGAAGAGAAAATTATCAATGAGTTGACGGAAAAACAGGGGATTGTGCTGGCGACTGGCGGCGGCTCTGTAAAATCCCGTGAAACGCGTAACCGTCTCTCCGCCCGCGGCGTGGTGGTCTACCTGGAAACTACGATCGAGAAGCAGTTGGCCCGTACGCAGCGCGATAAAAAGCGTCCTTTGCTACAAGTCGATGCGCCGCCTCGTGAAGTGCTGGAAGCGCTGGCTGACGAGCGTAACCCGCTGTATGAAGAGATCGCCGATGTGACTATCCGCACAGACGATCAGAGTGCGAAAGTCGTCGCGAACCAGATTATTCATATGCTGGAAAGCAACTGATTCTGGCTTAATAAAAGTGCGTCAGAGTAATAGTCATTGAGGTGGATGTCGCGTTATGGAGAGGCTTACTGTTACCCTCGGGGAACGTAGTTACCCGATTACCATCGCGGCTGGTTTGTTTAACGATCCAGCTTCCTTCCTGCCACTCAAGTCGGGCGACCAGGCTATGCTGGTCACCAACGAAACGCTGGCGCCGCTTTATCTGGATACCGTCCGCTCTGCGCTGGAGCAGTCAGGGGTCAACGTTGACAGCGTCATTCTGCCAGACGGCGAGCAATACAAAAGCCTGGCGGTGATGGATACCGTGTTTACTGCGCTGTTGCAAAAACCACATGGCCGCGACACCACTCTGGTGGCGCTTGGCGGGGGGGTGATCGGTGATTTAACCGGTTTCGCCGCGGCAAGCTATCAGCGCGGCGTGCGTTTCATCCAGGTCCCTACCACCCTGTTGTCGCAGGTCGACTCGTCGGTCGGCGGCAAAACCGCAGTGAACCACCCTCTCGGCAAAAACATGATTGGCGCCTTCTGGCAGCCGGTTTCCGTGGTAGTTGATCTTAACTGTCTGAAAACTCTGCCGAAGCGCGAGCTCGCTTCCGGACTGGCTGAGGTCATCAAGTACGGGGTGATCCTGGATGGTGAATTCTTCAGCTGGCTGGAAAACAACATTGATGCGCTGCTGGCGCTGGACGATACCGCCATGGCGTACTGCATTCGCCGCTGCTGTGAACTGAAAGCGGAGGTTGTGGCAGCCGACGAGCGTGAAACCGGGTTACGTGCTTTACTCAATCTTGGACATACTTTCGGCCATGCTATCGAAGCGGAAATGGGCTACGGTAACTGGCTGCATGGCGAAGCGGTGGCGGCAGGTATGGTGATGGCGGCACGCACGTCCGAACGGCTGGGGCAGTTTCGCGCGCAGGATACTCAGCGCATTATCGAGCTGCTCAAGCGTGCAGGCTTACCGGTACGCGGCCCGCAGGAAATGAGTGCGCAGGCGTATTTGCCCCATATGATGCGCGATAAAAAGGTACTGGCTGGCGAAATGCGGCTGGTGCTCCCGCTCGCAATAGGAAGCAGCGAGCTGCGCGGCGGAGTGCCGCACGATGTGGTTCTTGGCGCGATTGCTGATACTCAGCAGGCGCAACAATAAGAAGGTCTGGCCGCGTTCGCGCGGCGTTATCATTTCGGGTGATGTGCAATAATCGTGAGCATAAGCCTTTTAGTGGGGTGTTAAATGGATGATTTCAAACCAGAAGACGATATGAAAGCCGATCGCAACGATCGTCGTGCTGGTCGTTCCCGTCAGTCTTCCGAGCGTGATGCCGATCCGCAGATCAATTTTGACGATGTTGATCTTGATGCCGATGAAGGCCGTCCGACGCGCGCTGGTAAGGCCCGTCGCGAGCGTGAAGAGGAAGAGTTCGAAGAAGAACTGGATGCGCAAGACGAGGAGATGCTCGAAGAGCAGCCTGTAGAGCGTCGTCCGCGCAAGCGTAAAAAAGCGCCGGCCAAACCGGCCTCCCGCCAGTACATCATGATGGGTGTGGGGATTCTGGTGCTGCTGCTGTTGATCGTGGGTATCGGTTCCGCACTGAAATCGCCATCATCTTCCAGCCAGCAGACCGCTTCCGGCGAGAAGAGCATTAATCTGTCTGACGACCAGTCCGCCAGCATGCCTGCTGCCGGCCAGGATCAGACTGCCGCTGCTAACAGCACCTCACAGCAGGACGTAACGGTACCGCCTATTGCCGCGAACCCGACGCAGGGCCAGGCAGCGGCTGCGCCGCAGGGCCAGCAGCGTATCGAAGTTCAGGGCGATCTGAACAATGCGTTGACCCAGCAGCAGGGCCAACTGGACGGCGCCGTGGCTAACTCGACGCTGCCGACTGAACCGGCTACCGTCGCGCCAATCCGGAATGGCGCCAATGGCACCGCGGCGCCGCGCCAGGCGACCGAGCGTCAGACAGCAGCGACCCCGCGTCCGGCTGAACGTAAGCATACCGTTATCGAAGCGAAGCCGCAGCCGAAGCCACAGGCCGTGGCGAAAACGCCGGTAGAATCGAAGCCGGTCCAGCCGAAGCATGTTGAAAGCACGGCGACCACCGCTCCGGCGAAAACGTCCGTCAGCGAAAGCAAACCGGTGGCCACCGCTCAGAGCAAGCCGACCACGACGACCGCAGCGCCAGCGGCAACGGCAGCTGCGGCAGCGCCGGCAGCGAAGAGCGGGAAGACGGCAGGTGACGTCAGCTCAATGAAAACTGCGCCGTCGGGTCACTATACTCTGCAGCTCAGCAGCTCCTCTAACTACGACAACCTCAACAACTGGGCGAAGAAAGAGAAGCTGGATAAATATGTTGTCTATGAAACGTCGCGTAACGGCCAACCATGGTACGTGCTGGTGAGCGGTATCTATGCATCGAAAGATGAAGCGAAACGTGCTGTCACCTCGCTGCCGGCGGACGTGCAGGCGAAAAATCCATGGGCAAAACCGCTGCATCAGGTTCAGGCTGACCTGAAATAATGCCGTGGGGTAGTCTTAAGCGCAGGATGCTGTCGGAGCTTTCTCCACAGCCGGAGAACGTGTAATTAGTTAGGCAGCATGAAAAAGAATCGCGCTTTTCTGAAGTGGGCAGGGGGAAAGTTCCCCCTGCTTGACGATATTAAAAAGCATTTGCCGGAAGGCGAGTGCTTGATCGAGCCCTTTGTGGGCGCCGGGTCGGTATTTCTTAATACCGACTTTTCTCGTTATATCCTCGCGGATATCAACAGTGACTTAATCGGCCTGTACAACATCGTCAAACTGCGCACCGACGAATACGTCGCCGCCGCCCGTGAGATGTTTACCCCGGAAAATAACGTCGCTGAGCGCTACTACCTGTATCGTGATGAATTTAACCAAAGCCAGGATCCGCTGCGTCGCGCGGTGCTGTTCCTGTATTTGAACCGTCACGGCTACAACGGCCTGTGCCGCTACAATCTGCGCGGCGAGTTCAATGTGCCGTTTGGCCGTTATAAAAAGCCCTATTTCCCCGAAGCTGAGCTCTATCATTTCGCCGAGAAGGCGCAAAACGCCGAGTTTTACTGCGAATCTTACGAAGAGTGCATGCAACGTGCGGATAGCCGCACAGTGGTGTATTGCGATCCGCCCTATGCGCCGCTAACGGCGACGGCGAACTTTACCGCCTACCACACCAACAGTTTCAACCTGGAACAACAGGTACTGCTGGCGCAAAAGGCGGAATCGCTGATGAAAAAGCGCATCCCGGTGCTGATTTCCAACCACCGCACGCCGCTGACGCAGGAATGGTATAAAAACGCGGCAGAAACGCATATTGTGAAGGTGCGGCGCAGCATCAGCAGCAACGGTGGTACGCGTAAAAAGGTGGACGAGCTATTAGCGCTCTACCGTCCGCCTAAGACCAAATAAATTTCAAGGAGATGCGGATGAAGCAGTATTTGATTGCCCCTTCGATTCTGTCGGCTGATTTTGCCCGTCTGGGTGAGGATACCGCGAAGGCGCTGGCGGCGGGTGCGGATGTCGTGCACTTCGACGTTATGGACAACCACTACGTGCCAAACCTGACGATTGGCCCGATGGTGCTGAAGTCACTGCGTAATTACGGTATTACCGCGCCAATCGACGTTCACCTGATGGTGAAGCCGGTCGACCGCATCATTCCTGATTTTGCCGAAGCCGGCGCCAGCATTATCACCTTCCATCCGGAAGCCTCCGAACACGTCGATCGCAGCCTGCAGCTTATCAAAGAGCACGGCTGTAAAGCGGGCCTGGTGTTTAACCCGGCGACGCCGCTGAGCTACCTCGATTACGTGATGGATAAGCTGGACGTGATCCTGCTGATGTCGGTTAACCCGGGCTTTGGCGGCCAGTCCTTTATTCCCCAGACGCTGGATAAACTGCGTGAAGTGCGCCAGCGCATCGATGCGTCCGGCTACGACATCCGCCTGGAAGTGGATGGCGGCGTGAAAGCCAGCAATATCGGCGAAATCGCCGCGGCGGGTGCGGATATGTTTGTTGCCGGTTCGGCGATCTTCGGTCAGCCGGACTACAAGCAAGTCATTGATCAAATGCGTAGTGAATTAGCGAAGGTGAGTCATGGATAAATTACAGGCGATCCGCGGCATCGCATTTGATCTCGACGGCACGCTGGTGGACAGCGCGCCGGGTCTAACCTCGGCGGTTGATAACGCCCTGTACGCCCTGGAGCTGCCGGTGGCGGGAGAAGAACGCGTTATCACCTGGATCGGTAACGGCGCCGATGTCCTGATGGAGCGGGCGCTGACCTGGGCTCGTCAGGAGCGAGCAACGTTACGTGCGGCGATGGGTAAGCCTTCCGTCGACGATCATGATATTCCGCAAGACGAGCAGCTGCGCATTTTGCGTAAACTGTTTGACCGCTATTACGCCGAAGCGGCGGAAGAGGGCAGTTTCCTGTTCCCGGCGGTGGCCGATACGCTCGGCGCGCTGCATGCCAAAGGCCTGCCGCTGGCGCTGGTTACCAATAAGCCGACGCCGTTTGTCGCCCCGCTGTTGGACGCGCTCGATATTGCGAAATATTTTACCGTGGTGATTGGCGGCGATGACGTGCAGAATAAAAAGCCGCATCCGGAACCGCTGCTGCTGGTGGCGGAAAAGCTCTCTCTGGCTCCAGCCGAGCTGCTGTTTGTCGGCGATTCGCGCAATGATATTCAGGCGGCCAAAGCGGCAGGCTGCTGCTCTGTTGGTCTGACCTACGGTTATAACTATGGTGAACCGCTTGCGCTGAGCGAGCCGGACTATCTCTTCGACCAGTTTAACGAACTCTTACCCGCTCTCGGGTTACCGCACAGTGAAACTCAGGAATTGAAACATGACTAAGCCCATCGTTTTTAGTGGCGCACAGCCCTCAGGTGAACTGACCATTGGCAACTATATGGGTGCGCTGCGTCAGTGGGTAAACATGCAGGACGATTACCACTGCATCTATTGCATCGTGGACCAGCACGCCATCACCGTGCGCCAGGATCCGCAGCAGCTGCGCAAGGCGACGCTGGACACCCTGGCGCTGTATCTGGCCTGCGGCATCGACCCGCAGAAAAGCACTATCTTCGTGCAGTCGCACGTGCCGGAACATGCCCAGCTAGGCTGGGCGCTGAACTGCTACACCTATTTCGGCGAACTGAGCCGCATGACTCAGTTTAAAGACAAGTCAGCGCGCTACGCGGAGAACATCAACGCCGGTCTGTTTGATTATCCGGTACTGATGGCCGCTGACATTCTGCTGTACCAGACCAACCAGGTTCCGGTGGGCGAAGATCAGAAACAGCACCTTGAGCTAAGCCGCGATATCGCCCAGCGTTTTAACGCCATCTACGGCGATATTTTTAAAGTGCCTGAGCCGTTTATCCCTAAATCCGGCGCGCGCGTGATGTCGCTGCTGGAGCCGACGAAAAAGATGTCCAAGTCCGACGACAATCGCAACAACGTCATCGGCCTGCTGGAAGATCCGAAATCGGTGGTCAAGAAGATTAAACGTGCGGTCACCGACTCCGACGAGCCGCCGGTAGTGCGTTACGATCTGAAAGAGAAAGCGGGCGTCTCCAACCTGCTGGATATCCTCTCCGCGGTTACCGGGAAAACTATTCCTGAGCTGGAACAGCATTTTGAAGGCAAAATGTATGGCCACCTGAAAGGCGAAGTCGCCGAAGCGGTATCGGGCATGCTGATTGACCTGCAGGAGCGCTATCACCGTTTCCGTAACGACGAAGCGTTTCTCAATCAGGTGATGAAAGACGGTGCGGAAAAGGCCAGCGCGCGGGCTTCTCAAACCCTGAAAGCGGTATACGAAGCGATTGGCTTTGTCGCCAAGCCGTAAGCGACGCAACAGCTAAAAGGGCGGGATGCTATCCCGCCCTTTTTTATGCCTGTCACTTTATGGGAGGCAAGGTTAATGGTTCGAAAACCAGTTCAGTTTATCCCGCAGACCGACCACGCGGCCGACGATGATCAGCGCCGGGCTGGCCATCTGCTGCGCCAGAATATCCAGTTGTCCTAAGGTGCCGCTGACCACTTTTTGCGTCACAGCGGTGCCGTTCTCGACGATGGCGGCGGGCATATCTTCAGCCATGCCGTGAGCGATAAGCTTCTCGCGGATCGCCGGCGCCTGGTTCAGACCCATGTAGAACACCAGGGTTTGCTTCTCCACCGCCAGGTTCGCCCAGTCCAGCTCGCCGCCGGTTTTCAGGTGGCCAGTGACCAGGCGGACGCCCTGCGCGAAATCGCGGTGGGTCAAGGGGATCCCCGAATAAGCGGAGCAGCCGGAGGCGGCGGTAATGCCAGGCACAACGGAGAAGGGGATGCCCGCCTCGCAAAGCGTCTCCAGCTCTTCCCCTCCGCGGCCAAAGATAAAGGGATCGCCGCCTTTCAGCCGGACCACGCGTCTTCCTTTTTGCGCTTCGCGCAGCAGGATCTGGTTGATCTCCTCCTGCGGGACGCAGTGGTAGCCTGAGCGCTTGCCGACGAATACCCGATCGGCATCGCGGCGCACCAGATTCATGATGTCATCGGAGACCAGCCGATCATAGACCACCACGTCAGCCTGCTGGATCTGCTGCAGGCCTTTGAGCGTGAGCAGCCCGGCGTCACCGGGGCCGGCGCCAACCAGCACCACCTCGCCGCGATGCTCCAACGGCTCCGTCAGCAACTGCTCAGTGGTATCCGCGACTGCCTGCCGATCGTCATTAGCCAGCGACTGCGCCAGACGGTCGTTAACAAACAGCTTCTCCCAGAAGCGGCGACGCTCGCCTACGGTGGCAAACTGCTGCTTAACCCGCGCGCGCAGATGGCCGGCATAGCGGGCCAGCTGGCCGAGATGCAGGGGCAGAATTGACTCCAGTTTCTCGCGCAGCAGGCGCGCCAGAACCGGTGATGTCCCGCCCGAGGAGACGGCGACCATCAGCGGCGAGCGATCGATGATCGACGGCATGATAAAGCTGGCCTGGCGCGGGGCATCCACCACGTTACAGAAGATACGCCGCGCTTCGGCCGCCTCGCTAACCTGCTGGTTGACCGTCTCATCATCAGTAGCGGCGATGGCCAGCCAGCAGTTATCCAGCAGCGAGGGGATAAACTCCCCCTGCACCAGAGTTAGCATCTGTGAATCAGCCCACACCTGAAACTGGGGCGTGAAGTCGAGCGCATTGACCGTGACGTTAGCGCCAGCATCCAGCAGCAGACGGGCTTTGCGTTCGGCGACATCCCCGCCGCCAACCAGTAAACAATCGCGCTGGCGCAACTGGCAGAATATGGGTAAGTGATCCACAGAATAACCTCATAAAAATAAGGGGTAGAAAACGAGTGGTCGTAGAATAGCAGCAAAGGTAATACAAAACATGCGACATATCCCGCACTCATGCGCTGTCGGTCAGAACTGTTACTTATATCTCCCCCCGTGGCCGGGGGGAGGGAGAAGGACTTACGCTTTAAGCTGAACGTGTCCGTCTTTCACGCGAGCGTCGAAGCGGGCGATAGAGTGGCTGGCATCTTCCATGCACAGGCCGTCGCTTAGACGGAAGCGCTGTTTTTTCAGCGGGCTGGCGACCCATAGCGCGCCGTCATGCTCGGCGATAATCCCGCGAGACAGTACGCTGGCGTTGAAGAACGGATCAATGTTGCTGATGGCGAATACTCTGTCGTCATGGTAGGGACGGAAGATCGCCACCTGCTGCTGACCGAGCAGGGCGCAGACGCCGGTGGCCGGCAGGATGTCGTCGATGCTGCAGATATTTACCCACTGGCTCATGCTTTTTCCTCCACCAGAGTAACCGGGATACGCTCATACGGCGTGGCCGGGCGGTGCTGGTCACGTTCCGGCACCACCTGAACGTTCGGGTCGCGCTGGTCGCTGTTGATAAAGTGTTTGAAGCGGGTCTGCGCCGCCGGGTTGTTGACGGTCTCGGTCCACTCGCAGGCGAAGGCGGCGCGCAGGCGAGCCAGTTCTTCTTCCAGATGGTCGTTCAGACCGAGCTTGTCATCGATGATGACGCTGCGCAGATAGTCGATACCGCCTTCCATATTGTCCAGCCACGGGGCAGTGCGGGTCAGCTTATCGGCGGTGCGGATGTAGAACATCATAAAGCGGTCGAGATATTTGATGAGCGTATCGCGATCGAGGTCCGCGGCCAGTAGATCGGCGTGACGCGGTTTCATCCCGCCGTTACCGCACACGTACAGGTTCCAGCCTTTCTCGGTGGCGATGATCCCAACGTCTTTACCCTGCGCTTCCGCGCATTCACGGGTGCAGCCGGAGACGCCGAACTTCATTTTGTGCGGGGTGCGGATGCCTTTATAGCGGTTTTCCAGTTCTACGCCGAAGCCGACGCTGTCGCCAACGCCGTAGCGGCACCAGGTGCTGCCGACGCAGGTTTTCGCCATTCGCAGCGCTTTGGCGTAGGCGTGGCCGGTTTCGAATCCCGCTTCAATCAGCTGCCGCCAGATCTCCGGCAGGTCGTCTTTCTGCGCGCCAAACAGGCCGATGCGCTGAGAGCCGGTGATTTTGGTGTACAGATTGAATTCACGCGCGATGCGGCCCACGGCGACCAGCCCTTCCGGCGTGATTTCGCCGCCAGCTGAGCGCGGGATCACCGAATAGGTACCATCTTTCTGAATGTTGGCGAGGAAGTTGTCGTTGCTGTCCTGCAGCGGCGTGTGCTGCGGCTTGAGGATGTACTCATTCCAGCAGGAGGCCAGCAGGGAACCGACGGTCGGCTTACAGACTTCACAGCCGTAGCCCTGACCGTGTTTTTCCAGCAGCTCGTCGAAGGTTTTAATGCCTTCCACGCGGATCAGGTGGAACAGCTCCTGACGGGAGTAGGCGAAGTGTTCGCACAGATTGTTGTTGACCTCGATGCCCTGTTTCGCCAGCTCGGCGTTGAGCACCTGAGTGACCAGCGGAATACAGCCCCCGCAGCCGGTCCCGGCTTTGGTTTCCGCTTTCAGCGCCGCCACGGTGTGGCAGCCTTTGTTGATAGCGGCGATCAGGTCGCCTTTGCTGACGTCAAAGCAGGAGCAGATCTGCGCGCTGTCCGGCAGTTTATCGACGCCGATGGACGGCTTGCCGCTGCCGGCGTGGGCCGGGAGGATCAGCGAATCCGGGTTTTCCGGCAGCTCGATGGCGTTGAGCACCAGCTGCAGCAGATTGCCGTAGTCGCTGGTATCGCCGACCAGCACCGCGCCGAGCAGCGTTTTGTTGTCGGCGCTGACGATCAGGCGCTTATAAACTTCTTTGCTTTCGTCGAGATAGACGTAGCTACGGGCGCCCGGCGTGCGGCCGTGGGCATCGCCGATCCCGCCCACGTCCACACCCAACAGCTTCAGCTTGGCGCTGAGGTCGGCGCCGGTGAAGCTATTTTCACTGCCGAGGAGATGGTCGACGGCCACCTGGGCCATTTTATAGCCGGGGGCGACCAGACCGTAGACGCGGTTGTTCCAGCTGGCGCATTCCCCGATGGCATAGATATCCGGATCGGAGGTCTGGCAGCTATCGTTGACCATGATGCCGCCGCGCTGGGCGACCGCCAGCCCGCACTGGGTGGCCAGCTTATCGCGCGGGCGGATCCCGGTTGAGAAGACGATGAAATCGACCTGCAGCTCGCTACCGTCGGCGAAGTGCATGGTTTTGCGCGCCTCGGTGCCCTGCTGAACAATCTCTTTGGTGTTTTTGCTGGTGTGAACTTTCACGCCCATGCTTTCGATTTTGCGCCGCAACTGCTCGCCGCCCATCTGGTCGAGCTGTTCGGCCATCAGCATCGGCGCGAATTCGATAACATGGGTTTCCACGCCGAGGTTTTTCAACGCGCCGGCCGCTTCCAGGCCGAGCAGGCCGCCGCCGACTACCGCGCCGCGTTTGCTGCGGCGGGCGCAGGATTCGATGGCGTTAAGATCTTCAATAGTGCGATAGACGAAGCAATCCTGGGTTTCCGCGCCTTTAATCGGCGGGATCCACGGGTATGAGCCGGTCGCCATAATCAGCTTGTCGTAGAACACGGTACGCCCGGCGCTGGAGTGGATCACTTTCTCCTGGCGGTTGATGGTGATCGCCCGTTCGCCGACCAGCACCTTGACGCCGTGTTTCTCATAGAAACCTTCGCGTACCAGCGACAGTTCTTCCGCAGTGTGATGGGAGAAATAAGACGACAGGTGGACGCGGTCGTAGGCGATACGCGGTTCTTCACAGAACACGGTAATGTCGAACTGTCCGGCAGGCGCCTTATCGAGAAGCTCTTCGATAAAGCGATGGCCAACCATGCCGTTACCGATAATAGCGATTCTGACTTTGCTCATTTTTGCCTCGATTTCTTTTCTATTACCGCCTACCTTAACGATTCAGCCATCAGGCTTATTGATGCAAATCAATGACAACTTCACCTACCACTTAATGGGTATGCGTTTGATTTGTCAGTATTTTTATAAGTCATGGAAAACGCTGACTTTTCCTTTTTGCTGATTTTGTGTACAAGAATTGGGTAAGCCGCGATTGGGGTTAGACAGAAAACAAGCCGTATTGAATAGAGAGGGTGATATGACAGCAGCGCCGCTTTGGTTGATTCAGAACGTACGCCTGGCAGACCGCGACGGCCTGTGGCAAATAGCCATTGATAAGGGCCGCTTTGGCGCGATCACGCCGATGGGGGAGGCGCACGATGAAAGCTATGAGGTATTGAACGCTCGCGGCGGGCTAGCGATCCCGCCTTTTATCGAGCCGCATATCCATCTGGATACCACCCAGACGGCCGGCGAGCCGAACTGGAATCAGTCCGGTACTCTGTTCGAGGGGATTGAGCGCTGGGCGGAGCGGAAAGCGCTGCTCAGCCATGAGGACGTCAAAGCCCGGGCGTGGAAAACCCTGAAGTGGCAGATCGCCAATGGCGTGCAGTTTGTCCGCACTCATGTCGATGTTTCCGATCCCACGTTAACGGCGCTGAAGGCGATGCTGGAGGTCAAACAGGAGGTGGCGCCATGGGTCGAGTTACAGATTGTCGCTTTTCCACAGGAGGGGATCCTCTCTTACCCCAACGGCGAGGCGCTGCTGGAGGAGGCCCTCAAGCTGGGGGCGGACGTCGTCGGGGCGATCCCGCATTTTGAGTTCACCCGTGAATATGGTGTGGAATCGCTGCATATCGCCTTCCGTCTGGCGCAGCAATATGACCGCCCACTGGATATTCACTGCGATGAAATTGACGATGAGCAGTCGCGCTTTGTTGAAACCGTTGCCGCGCTGGCGCTGAAAGCGGGGATAGGGCCGCGGGTAACGGCCAGCCATACCACCGCTATGCACTCCTATAATGGCGCTTATACCTCGCGTCTGTTCCGCTTGCTTAAGCTCTCCGGCATCAACTTTGTCGCCAATCCGCTGGTGAATATTCATCTGCAGGGCCGGTTTGACGACTACCCGAAGCGACGGGGCATTACCCGGGTGAAGGAGCTGTTGGCGGCGGGGATCAACGTTTGCTTTGGTCATGATGACGTCTTTGACCCGTGGTACCCGCTGGGGACCGGCAATATGCTGCAGGTCCTGCATATGGGGCTCCATGTTTGCCAGCTGATGGGCTACCAGCAGATCAACGACGGCCTGCAGCTTATCACCGACAACAGCGCCCGTACGTTTGGCCTCGAGGATTACGGCATTGTCAGCGGCAACCCGGCTAACCTGATCATTCTCCCGGCGGAGAATGGCTTTGAGGCCGTCCGCTGCCAGGTGCCGGTGCGCTGGTCAATTCGCCAGGGAAGGGTGATCGCGACCACCCAGCCGGCGCAAAGCTGGATCCAAACTGACCGCGGTGGCGAGGAGCTTTCTTTTATGAGGAACAGCCCCCTTGCGGATGCAAAGGGGCCGAAGGCTTAGTGAGACGCCGCCTGAGCGTTGTTCTGGCGATGACGGGAGACGAAGCCGAGGATAAAGCACATTACGAATACCACGGCATAGAGGCCGTTAGCGGTGTGCAGCGCGGCCAGGGGACCGCTGGCCGCCACAATCGGGCCGGTGACCACGAAAGTGAGCATGGTGCCGATGGTGCCGCAGGTGAGGATAAAGTTCACCAGCTTCGGCGAAGCGACCCGCGTCTGCTGCGAACCGAGCGTAATGATCGAGGTGTAAATGGCGCTGGAGAAGAAGCCCAGGGTCAGAATAAACCACGGCATATGCTCCGGCGAACCATTGATAAACAGGTACATCAGCACCGTCGCGAGCCCGGCGAGGACGGTTAAGATACGCTGCAGGTCGAAGAAGCGCAGGATGAAGCTGAATGACCACATGCCGATCATGTAGGACATCCAGAAATCGCTCACCAGTTTACCGGCGTCGCCGAGGCTCATGCCCAGGCTCTTTGCATATTCCGGTACCCAGGAGATAAAGCCCAGCTGACCGAGGATGTAGCACAGCGCCGCAACGGAGAGGAACAGTACGCCAATGCCCCACTTCTCTTTCACCACCGGCTGGCTGTTTTCACTCTGGGCTTTTTTGCCCAGCACCGGGAAATCACAGCCGAAAGTCAGGACGAAAATAGCGACATACACCAGACCAATACAGGCGTAGACCCAGTACCACTCGATGCTGCGCGCCAGCAGGACGGCGGCGACCATCGGGAAAATCATGCCCGCCATGCTAAAGAAGGAGTCGGTAAACAGCAGACGCGCCCCGCGCTGACGGCCTTCATACATATGGGTGATCAGGAAGGTCCCGATCGACATGGTGATCCCGCTCACCAGGCCAAGAACGAACATTGACGCGGAGAACAGCGCCAGGCTGTGGCTGAGCATCAGGCCGGCCACCGCCAGCACCATCAAAATAAAGCCACAGCGCAGCTGAGTTTTCAGCGGCACGATTTCCATCAGCCAGGCATTGAGGAAGATGGAGATAAGAATACCGGCGTTCAGAAAGGTAAAGGTGTTGCTCATACTGGAAACGGGCAGATGGAAATAATCCGCAATGTTACCCATCACCATCCCGGTGACGATCACCAACGCGCCGGTCAGGGCGTAGGAGAAGAAGCTGATCCATGTGAGCTTAATACGGTTGCTGTTAGTCATGACTGGCCTGTGAATAGAAAGGTAAAGCGCGTTGACGCTGCGCCGGGCGGACAGATTTTATTCGTTCAGGTGATGTAATTAAATGTTTATTGTGAAATGGGTTATCTTTTGCATGTTTTAATGTGATCTGCATCACGCTTGTTCGCTGCAAAGGAGATCGTTTGCGCGGTTACAATTATTACAGCTAAGTAAAATTTGGTAAAAGGCTGGCCCAGGATGCAAAGGCTCTTTAGAATCAAGGCACTCGCTTTTATTCTGCTCCGTTAAGGAATTTCCATGCTCAAATCAACACTGGCGGCGATGGCTGCCGTTTTCGCTATTTCAGCGTTCTCCCCGGCCATGGCGGCAAAGGGCGATCCGCATGTGCTGCTGACCACTTCGGCAGGTAACATTGAGCTTGAGTTAAACAGCCAGAAAGCCCCGATTTCCGTGGATAACTTCCTGAAGTACGTCAACAGCGGCTTCTACAACAACACCACCTTTCACCGCGTGATCCCGGGATTCATGGTGCAGGGCGGCGGCTTTAACGAACAGATGCAGCAGAAGCAGCCTAACCCGCCGATCAAGAATGAAGCAGACAACGGCCTGCGCAACACCCGCGGCACCATCGCGATGGCGCGTACCGCCGATCAGGATAGCGCCACCAGTCAGTTCTTCATCAACGTGGCGGATAACGCCTTCCTCGACCATGGCCAGCGCGACTTTGGCTATGCGGTATTCGGCAAAGTGGTGAAGGGGATGGATGTTGCGGATAAGATCTCTCAGGTCCAGACCCATAACGTTGGTCCGTACCAGAATGTGCCGACCAAACCGGTCGTTATCCTCTCTGCGAAAGTGCTACCCTAATCCTCCCGCGGCGCGGTGGTCTATCGCCGCGCCCGGTCACCTCCCGGCATAACCTGAAATTGCTGCTTATACTTGTGGCACACAGGGGACGATATGGGGGGCGACGATGCGTCCACTCACCGATAAGCAAAAATCCCGACTCTGGGAACAGACACGCAATACCAATTTTCAGGCCAGCCGTCGCCTTGAAGGCGTGACGGTGCCGCTGGTTACGCTGACTGCCGAAGAGGCGCTGGCGCGTCTGGCGACGTTGCGGAGGGAGTATGAGCGATAAATTCGGCGATGAACGCGATCCTTATCTCTATCCGGCGCTGAACGTGCTGCGCAACCGTCTCGGCATCCGCCAGGCTAAAAATCTGCAGCAGGCCGCCTTTGAGATGACAGCGCTGCGGGCGGCCACTCTGCCGCTGGGCCCGCGGGTGCGCGGCTTACCCTATCTGTGCGCTATTCATCACCAGTTGTATCAGGATCTGTTTGACTGGGCGGGCCGCTTGCGTGAAGTGAACCTCTACCTGGGCGATACGCCGTTCTGCCACTTTGCCCGGATCGAGGAGGAGGGGAATGCCCTGATGCAGGCCCTTGAGCAGGAGGATTATCTCAATGGCCTGCCGCGCGATACCTTCATCGAACGCCTGAGCTGGTTCTATGGTGAAATTAATGTGCTGCACCCTTTTCGTCTTGGCAATGGCCTGACCCAGCGTATTTTCTTTGAACAGCTGGCGATACATGCCGGCTACCTTCTTAACTGGCGTGACGTTGACCCCGCCGGCTGGAGTGCGGCCTGCCAGCAGAGCGCGATGGGCGATCTGGCCCCGCTGGTGGCGATCTTTCGCAAAGTGGTAAGCGAAGCGCGGGAATCTGAGTAGAATAGCCCGGTTTTGATTGTTCCGGAGCCGCTATGATCCTGCTTATCGATAACTATGACTCTTTCACCTGGAATCTGTATCAGTACTTCTGCGAACTGGGGGCGGAAGTACTGGTCAGGCGCAACGATGCGTTGACGCTGGAGGAGATAGCGGCGCTGGCGCCGGAGAAAATCGTGATCTCGCCAGGCCCCTGCACGCCGGATGAGGCGGGGATTTCCCTCGCGGTTATCCGCCACTATGCCGGAAAAACGCCGCTGCTGGGCGTCTGTCTCGGGCATCAGGCGATCGCCCAGGCGTTTGGCGCGACTATCGTGCGGGCGGCCCAGGTGATGCATGGCAAAACCTCGCTTATCGAGCATAACGGCGAAGGGGTGTTTCAGGGGCTGAATAATCCCCTGACGGTGACCCGCTATCACTCGCTGGTGATTGACCCGCCGACGCTCCCGTCCGAGTTTAACGTCACTGCCCGCAGCGCCAGCGGTGAGATTATGGGGATCCGTCACCGCGAATGGGATCTCGAGGGCGTGCAGTTTCATCCGGAAAGCATCCTCAGCGAGCAGGGCCATCAATTGCTGGCCAACTTTTTGAAACGGTGATTTTCAGTTGCTATTGACTGATTTTTTATGCATATTTTGTGATTAGATTATCATAATCGCATCTGCGTAACGAAGAGGGATGGGCAAGACATGGCAACTGAACAACCGGCAATCACCCGCGCCACATTCGATGAAGTTATTTTGCCAATTTATGCACCGGCAGAATTCATCCCGGTGAAGGGGAAAGGCAGCCGCGTCTGGGATCAGCAGGGGAAAGAGTATATCGATTTCGCCGGCGGTATCGCGGTGACGGCGCTTGGCCATTGCCATCCGGCGCTGGTGGCGGCGCTGCATCAGCAGGGCGAAACGCTGTGGCACACCAGCAACGTCTTTACCAATGAGCCGGCGCTGCGTCTGGGACGTAAACTTGTCGAGGCTACCTTCGCCGAGCGCGTGGTGTTTATGAACTCCGGCACCGAAGCCAATGAAACGGCCTTTAAGCTGGCGCGTCACTATGCGGTGACCCGCCATAGCCCGTATAAAACCAAAATCATCGCCTTCCATAATGCCTTTCATGGCCGCTCCCTGTTTACCGTTTCCGTCGGCGGTCAGCCGAAGTATTCCGATGGTTTCGGCCCAAAACCGGCGGATATTGTCCATGTTCCCTTCAACGATCTGCAGGCGGTAAAAGCGGTGATGGATGACCACACCTGCGCGGTGGTGGTGGAGCCGATTCAGGGCGAAGGCGGCGTGACGGCGGCCACGCCGGCTTTCCTGCAGGGACTGCGCGAGCTGTGCGATCAGCACCAGGCGCTGCTCGTCTTTGATGAAGTACAGTGTGGTATGGGGCGTACCGGATCGCTGTTCGCCTATATGCACTACGGCGTGACCCCGGATATTCTGACCAGCGCCAAAGCGCTGGGCGGCGGCTTCCCGGTCAGCGCCATGCTGACCACCCACGAGATCGCCAGCGCCTTCCATGCGGGCTCCCATGGCTCAACCTACGGCGGCAACCCGCTGGCCTGCGCGGTCGCCAACGCCGCCTTCGATTTGATCAATACCCCGGCGGTGCTGGATGGCGTGAGCGCGAAGCGCGAACTGTTCGTCAAACACCTGCAGCGGCTGGATGCCGAGTTTGATCTGTTCAGTGATATACGCGGGATGGGCCTGCTGATCGGCGCGGAACTCAAGCCGCAGCACAAAGGCCGTGCGCGTGATTTCCTCTATGCCGCGGCCGACGCCGGCGTCATGGTGCTCAACGCCGGGCCGGACGTGATGCGTTTTGTTCCCTCGCTGATCATCGACGAGCAGGATATTGCCGAGGGGATGGCGCGCTTTGCTCAGGCCGTGGCAAAGGTGATTAACGGCTGATCTTCCGCAGCCAGATGCCATGGTGCGGCCGCTGACGCCATGCCACTGATGAAATGGTGTGCATGGTGTTCAGATGGCCCAGAATGCGTTGCAGATGCTGCTCCAGGGTGCTTAACGGACCGATCGGCGCCTCGCTTTCCGGCGACTCCATAATATTGGCATCCCCTGCGCTGCCGGGACCATCGCTGTCCAGCCGCTGCTGGCAGCGCTGCAGCGCAATCTCACAGGATTCGAGATAGCGCTGGGCAAGATCCGGGGTCAGCATCGTATGCTCCCGGGCCAGGGTGGTCATAGCGTTGATGTGTTCGACGATAAACTGGCTGTGCGTCACCCACAGCTTCATATCTTCCAGATAGTGGGTATTAAACCCGGGTTCCTGCATCGCCTGATTCAGGGAGTTGTAGAGCGCGTTGTGCGCCTGGTTGACGCGCATGCGTTGATAGGCCAGCGCGGGGGCTTTTGGATCGGCGCTGAGGATCAGGCGAATTGCCTGCTGGTCGGCCTCCAGCGCATCGTGGGCGTTTTTTTTCAGCAGGCCGCTCTGCCACTGCGGCCACAGCCAGACCATCCCGCCGAAGGCAATCAGGCAGCCGATAAGGGTGTCGATCAGCCGGGCGATAATAAACTGTTCGCCGTTAAGCGTCAGCAGCTGCAGGGTATATACCGCCGTCACCGTAAACCCAACCATCGCCCAGCCATAGTGTTTGCGAATGATCAGATAGCTGAGCAGGGTAATCAGCAGCATCCCGCTCAGGGTGTAGCTCTCCGGAACGTGAAAATGCAAGGTCAGCCCGGCGATCGTCAGGCCGGCGAGCGTCCCCGCCGCCCGGTGAACAATACGCACCCGGGTGGCGCCATAGCCGTTCTGGGTGACGAAAAGCACCGTCATCAGGATCCAGTAGGGCTTAGGCAAGTGCAGGGCGTTGCCCATCAGGCTGGCGACGCTCAGCATCACGCTGATGCGGGCGGCATTGCGCAGCGCGGGCGATTTTAGCGACAGGTAGTTCTTTAGCGCGGGCAATAGCGGTAAACGACGCTCTTTGTCGGCCATCAGGTCCCGGGCATACAGCGGGCGCTGGGTATGCAGCACCCGGGCGATGCGGCTGAAGTGCCAGGCGCAGAAGTGGCCGACCGGGTTATCCGGATGTTGTCTGGCGATCTTTTCCAGAGCCTCGATCTGTTTATCCATCTGAAAGCGCTTTGGAAAGCGATGATAGAGCATGTCATCCGCCAGCACGCGCAGGCGGGCGGCGACGGTCTGCGCGTTCCAGCGGATCACCGCTTCGGCATGGCTGCGTTCCACCAGCTTTTGCACCTCTTCCGGCTGATGCAGGCTGACCGAAATATGCTCCTGCAGATCCAGCCCCATCTGAAACGCCCGCAGCAGGCGCTTATGATCGTTGCGTTGGTTAGCGGCCAGCATATGCATCTGCTGATAGCACTGGGTAATCAGATCGACCACTTTCTGCTGGCGGGTGAGCAGCGGCGGCAGGGCGGTCGAGGGATCGGTATGCTGGGTCAGCAGGCTGTATTTGGCTTCACAGTAGTCCGCCAGCTCCCGGTAAAGCAGGCTAAGCGACTCCCGTAGCGGCTGTTCGCGCCACAGCCAGAACCAGAACCAGTTAAACACGCCGTACCACAGCGTGCCGAAGGCGTAGATCAGCAGCGGCTCCCAGATGGGCATATTGCCCGCCAGGCTCAGGGTAAAGATGGCGGCGATCAGCGACGCGGGCAGCAGCCGCGCGTGCAGCGAACTGATCTCCGCGGTAACGCCGAGCAAGAGCGCCAGGCCGCTGAGAATAAACGGCAGGGGTATCGCCTGGGCAAGCAGCAACTGCACCACCAGACTGCATCCGGCAAACAGGCAGCCGCCGATAATCAGGCGTTTGAAAAAGCGCTTATGCGGGGTATCAAGACCGGCAATGTTGCAGCAGGCGGGGACTAAGGAAAATAACAGCCCCTGCTGGAGATGGCCGAGCAGAAGACCGATGGCCACGGGCAGACACAGCACCAGCGTTTGCCGCAGTGCATAGTTGACTTCCGGGTGGTAAATCAGCCTGCGCCACATGAGGGAAAAACAAAAACGGCGTACTGCGGGAGCAATACGCCGCTTAGCAACTTAACGGGTGCCGTAGACGACGATGGTTTTACCGTGCGCGGAAATCAGGTTCTGATCTTCCAGCATTTTCAAAATACGACCAACGGTTTCACGAGAGCAGCCGACGATCTGACCAATTTCCTGGCGGGTAATTTTAATTTGCATACCGTCCGGGTGGGTCATGGCATCCGGTTGCTTCGCCAGGTTCAGCAGCGTCTGGGCGATACGGCCCGTCACGTCGAGGAAGGCAAGGTTGCCCACTTTCTCAGACGTGACCTGCAGACGGCGAGCCATTTGCGAAGAGAGACGCATCAGAATGTCCGGGTTCACCTGGATCAGCTGACGGAATTTCTTATAAGAGATTTCGGCCACTTCACATGCGGTTTTCGCCCGTACCCAGGCGCTACGCTCCTGACCCTCTTCAAACAGGCCTAATTCACCGATGAAATCGCCCTGGTTGAGGTAGGAGAGGATCATCTCTTTACCTTCTTCATCCTTGATGAGTACAGCCACGGAGCCTTTAACGATGTAGTACAGCGTTTCTGCTTTTTCACCCTGGTGGATCAGCGTGCTCTTTGATGGGTACTTATGAATGTGGCAATGAGACAAGAACCATTCAAGGGTAGGGTCTGTTTGCGGTTTGCCAAGCACCATGCGCGGTTATCCTCTGTTATAAGCTATCTCCGGGCGCCGACACTACACGGCGTCCGGGCATGCAATCGTATTGTTTCCCTATACCTGGGAAGCTGGCTGATGATTTTTCGACAGCCCGTAATGTGAACTCCTCTGCATACATGCAGTACATCAATGTATTACTGTAGCATCCAGACTGTTTTAGCATAGCTTTCGCCGCATGTCTCCTGGTGTCTCGCTTCAGCATGACGCAGGTCGCCTTCCGTTGCGAGAATTGTTATGTGCGCGTAATCTGACAGGAATATTGCGATACTGGAGTTAAATTTTATGCAAGCGCGTGTGAAATGGGTAGAAGGGTTAACCTTTATCGGGGAGTCCGCATCGGGACACCAGATTCTGATGGATGGCAACTCTGGGGATAAGGCTCCCAGCCCGATGGAGATGGTGCTGATGGCGGCGGGCGGTTGCAGTGCGATCGATGTGGTCTCCATTCTGCAAAAAGGTCGTCACGACGTGACCAATTGCGAAGTGAAGCTGACCTCCGAGCGTCGCGAAGAGGCTCCGCGTCTGTTCACGCATATTAATCTGCATTTTATCGTCACCGGCAAGGCGCTGAAAGATGCCGCGGTCTCCCGGGCGGTGGACCTGTCGGCAGAGAAATACTGCTCGGTGGCGCTGATGCTGGAAAAAGCGGTGAACATCACTCACTCCTATGAAGTGATCGAGGCGTAGTCTTCGCCTGCCGTTGTATCGAATCTCAACCCCGGCCAGGCCGGGGTTTTTTGGTTAGCCTATCTTACGGCCTTCCATCAGGCGCTCGACCAGCGGCGTCATGATAAGCTCCATCGCCAGCCCCATTTTACCGCCCGGCACCACCAGGGTGTTCATGTGCGAGATAAACGAGCCCTGCAGCATCGCCAACAGCCAGGGGAAATCGATATTCTGCAGATTGCGGAAATGGATCACTACAAAGCTCTCGTCCAGCGAGGGGATCGCTTTGGCGGCAAACGGGTTGGAGGTGTCCACCGTCGGCACGCGCTGAAAGTTGATATGGGTGCGGGAAAATTGCGGGGTAATGAAGTTGATGTAATCTTCCATCGAGCGGACGACCGAGTCCATCACCGCCTCCCGGGAGTGGCCGCGTTCGCTGGTGTCGCGAATAAGCTTTTGGATCCACTCGAGGTTAACGATAGGCACCACCCCGACCAGCAGGTCGACATGGCTGGCGACATCATGCTGCGGCGTGACAACCCCGCCGTGCAGCCCCTCATAGAACAGCACGTCTGTCGGCTCCGGCAGCGGCTGCCAGGGGGTAAAGGTCCCCGGCACCTGATTCCACGGCACGGCTTCGTCATAGGTGTGGAGATATTTCCGCGACTGACCTTTGCCGTGGCGACCATAGTCGACAAAGGTCTGCTCCAGCAGGCCGAAGTCGTTCGCCTCCGGGCCAAAGTAGCTGATATGTTTACCCTGATCCCGCGCCTTACGGATCGCCATGTCCATTTCCGGGCGGGTGTAGCGATGAAAGCTATCGCCTTCCACCTCCGCGGCATGCAGGTTTAGCTGCGCGAAGATTTTGCGAAAGGCAAGGCTGGTGGTGGTAGTGCCCGCGCCGCTGGAGCCCGTGACGGCGATCACCGGATGTTTGGCAGACATAACAACTCCCTGGTTAAACGATGTAGTGGCGTCGCCTTAGCCGTTAAACAGCGCGCGCGGCATAATATTGACCGTCTCATGCAGTTCCGACCACACAAGGACCGCCTCTCCGCGTTTCAGCTGCTGTTTTACATCGGCGACTTTATCGGCAAGTGAACGTTCATATTCACCATAATCGGTGCCTTCACGTAACACAAAGCTTTCAATCAGGTTATCCAGCGTTTCGGGATCCAGATCCTGCCAGGGAATAATCATACGGGAACCTCCAGCCAGCGGTTTAACCAGTCGGGAATGCGTCTTTCCAGCCACATCTCCGGTTTACGCAGAGTGCCGCTGACAAAGCCAACGTGGCCGCCTTGCTCGGTCAATTGATACTCTACGTTCGCGGGCAGTTGCTCCTGCGGCGGAATAGAGTGGTGATCCATAAACGGATCGTCTTTCGCGTGAATGATGAGCGTCGGCTTAGTGATATCGCTGAGCCGCGGCATGGCGCTGCATTGCCGGTAATAATCCAGCGCATCGGCAAAGCCATGGATTTTGGCGGTGATCATATCGTCAAATTCCCGGATGCGGCGCATCCCTTTGAGCTGGCGTAAATCGACGGGCAGCGAGCCCGGGTACGCTTTCAGCTTGCGTGAAGCGTTGGCTTTTAACAGATTGAGCAGATAGCGCTGATAAACCCGCGAGAAGCCCTTATCCATATGATAGCTGCAGGCTTCGAGCATGAAAGGCGCGGAGACGATCACCGCCGCATCCAGCGGGCAGCGGTCGCCTTCTTCTGCCAGCAGGCAGCCCAGCATATTGCCGCCCAGCGAATAGCCGACGGCCGCGGTCGGCGCGGGACCAAACTCGCGCTTCAGCCAGTGCAAAAACCAGGTGCCATCTTCCGTTTCGCCGGAGTGATAGATGCGGTGATTGCGGTTAGGTTCGCCGCTGCAGCCGCGGAAATGCATCACCACGCCCAGCCAGCCGCGCTGTATCGCCGCGTGGATCAGACCATGGGCGTACGGGCTGTGCAGACTGCCTTCCAGGCCGTGAAAAACGACGAGGCGCGGCTTATGGCGCGCCTGGTGCGGGTCTTCGCTCCAGGCCAGATCGACAAAATCGCCGTCCGGCAGCTCAAGGCGCTGCCAGTGCGGGGTAAAGCGCAATTTACGGCGAATCAGCCGCGGCAGCATGGTTTGCAGATGACGATTGCCCACGCCGCGCATCGGATGGAACTCACGCGAATCGTTTTCGGGGGGCGTCATGTCTGTGGGGATGATTTCAACCATAGCACCAGAACAATTAATAAACGTGATGATGACTATACCGCGCAGGGCATGCAGGGGGTTAGCCAATATGTGGTCTTGCGGCCAGTGACGCCAGCTTACAGCAAAAACAAATCATTGATGTCGCTGATGGCCAGGCCATGAAGAGGGCAGAAACCCACCCTGCCAGCGGCAGCGTACGCGCAGGCAGGATGAAGAGGAAGAGTTTAGCCTTCCTGAAGCATGCGCTCCAGCTGCTCCTGGGCCTCCAGCCAGGCCATCTCGCACTCCTCCAGCCCGGACTTCGCGCTGGCCTGCTGCTGCAGGCATTCGGTCAGCTCGGCTTTACGTGAGGCGTCATAAAGCTCACTGTCGCCAAGTTTTTCTTCCGCACTGGCCAACTGCGCGTTGAGCTTGTCCATCTCTTTTTCCAGACGGGCGATCTCTTTGCGCAGCGGTTGGGTCTGGCTGCGCAGCTCCGCTTCCCGACGCTTCTGGTCTTTGCGCGCCTGGGCGCTATTGCCGCTCTCTTTTGGCGCCTCGCCGCTCTGGGACTCCTGTTTTTGCGAGTCGCTGAGCCACTGCTGATAATCTTCCAGATCGCCGTCGAACGGCTCGACTTTACCATCGTGGACGAGGTACAGATCGTCAGTGGTGGAACGGATCAGGTGCCGATCGTGCGATACGACCACCAGCGCCCCTTCAAAGTCGATCAGCGCTTCGGTTAAGGCCTGACGCATATCGAGGTCAAGGTGGTTGGTCGGTTCATCGAGCAGCAGCAGGTTAGGGCGCTGCCAGACGATCAGGGCCAGTACCAGGCGCGCCTTTTCTCCACCGGAGAAGCGGCGGGTTTCTTCGCTCACCTTATCGCCCTGGAAACCAAAGCCGCCGAGATAATCACGCAGCTTCTGCTCCAGCTCCTGCGGCGCCAGACGCGCCAGGTGCTGCAGCGGCGACTCATCGGCGCGCAGGAATTCCAGCTGATGCTGGGCGAAGTAGCCGAGCTTGATGCCTTTCGCGAGGCCGATCTCGCCGCTTACGGGCTGGAGCTCGCCTGCCAGGAGCTTAATCAGCGTCGACTTCCCGGCGCCGTTGCGGCCCAGCAGGCCGATACGCGAGCCCGGCACCAGGTTAAGCTTGATGGAGTCGAGAATAATACGCTCGCCGTAGCCGGCGCTGACTTTCTCCATCTTCAGCAGCGGGTTAGGCAAGCTCTCCGGCTGGCGGAAGCTGAAGTGGAACGGGTTATCCACGTGCGCCGGAGCGATAAGCTCCATCCGCTCCAGCATTTTGATCCGGCTTTGCGCCTGCTTGGCCTTGGTGGCTTTGGCACGGAAGCGATCGATATAGCTTTGCAGGTGCGCGACGCGCTGCTGCTGGCTTTCGTACATCGCCTGCTGCTGAGCGAGGCGGGTGGCGCGCTGCACTTCAAACGAACTGTAGTTGCCGGTGTACTCAAACATTGTCTGCTGTTCGATATGGATAATTTTGTCGACGATAGGATCGAGAAAATCGCGATCGTGGGAGATGAGGATCAGCGTTCCCGTATAGCCCTTCAGCCACTTCTCCAGCCAGATCACCGCATCGAGATCGAGGTGGTTAGTCGGTTCATCGAGCAGCAGCAGATCGGAGCGGCAGATCAGCGCCTGGGCGAGGTTAAGGCGCATACGCCAGCCGCCGGAAAAATCGCTGACCGGCCGCTCAAGCTGTTCATTGCTGAACCCCAGTCCGTGCAGCAGGCTGGCGGCGCGCGAACGGATCGTCCAGGCGTCGATGGCGTCCAGCTTACCGTGGACGGTTGCGATAGCATGACCGTCGTTGCGTTCGTTAGCCTGCTGGAGCGCGGCCTCCAGCTGGCGATATTCTCGATCGCCGTCAATGACATAATCGATTGCCGGCTGCGGTAGCGCCGGGGTTTCCTGATTCACCCAGGCCAGCTGCCAGTTGCCGGGAAAGGTCATACTGCCGCCGTCAGCGCTTATCTCGTTTTTCAAAAGCGATAGCAGCGTCGATTTCCCGCAGCCGTTTTTCCCCACCAGACCGACCTTTTGGCCAGGATTGATGGTAGCGGTGGCGTTGTCCAGCAGGACGCGTACGCCGCGACGAATTTGTAACGAGGAGAAAACAATCATAAGGCGCCGTATGTTCAGACTATGTTAATTTGTCATTATGATAATGTAGTGTGGAAGCGAATCGCTTCACCGGGCCGCCATGGTAGCCCAAAACGAAGACGATACACAAAGTCATTCTGGCTGTGTCAAAACGCCGGGGCTGTGCAGGCCGCCAGAAGACCTACGGGAGGGGAATGATGTCTCAGACAGCGAAAGTGTTGCTGCTGTATGCCCACCCAGAATCTCAGGATTCCGTGGCCAACCGGGTTTTATTAGAGCCGGCCTTACAGTTGCCGAACGTCACCGTGCACGATCTCTACGCGCACTATCCGGATTTTTTTATCGATATTGCTTACGAACAGGACCTGCTGCGCCAGCATGAGGTGATTGTTTTCCAGCACCCTTTATATACCTGGAGCTGTCCGGCGCTGCTTAAGGAGTGGCTGGATCGTGTGTTAAGCCGCGGCTTCGCCAGCGGCGCCGGAGGGAACGAACTGGCGGGAAAGTACTGGCGCAGCGTGATCACTACCGGCGAGCCTGAGAGCGCCTACCGTCGCGATGCTAATCGCTATCCGATGAACGATATTTTACGTCCTTTTGAACTGACCGCCGGCATGTGCCGTATGCACTGGATGAGCCCCATTATCGTCTACTGGGCCCGGAGGCAGCAGCCAGAGGAGCTGCGCAGCCGCGCCCTGGCCTACCGGGACTGGTTGGCCAACCCCATCGCCGCCGGAGGTGTCCATGGCGGGATCTGATTTGCTGCTGGCGGGGGTGTTGTTTTTGTTCGCGGCCGTCATCGCCGTCCCTCTGGCTTCAAGACTGGGGATTGGCGCGGTGCTGGGCTATCTGCTGGCCGGGATCGCCATTGGTCCGTGGGGGCTCGGGTTTATCAGCGATGTGGATGAAATTCTCCATTTCTCTGAGCTCGGCGTAGTGTTTCTGATGTTTATCATCGGCCTGGAGCTCAATCCCGCCAAGCTATGGCGACTGCGGAGCTCCATCTTCGGCGTTGGCGCGGCGCAGGTGATGCTCAGCGCGGCGATCCTCGGTGGGTTGCTGATGACGACCGGGTTTTCATGGCAGGCGGCGGTGGTCGGCGGGATCGGCCTGGCGATGTCTT
Source organism: Klebsiella sp. AqSCr (assembly GCF_008452795.1). Classification (NCBI taxonomy): domain Bacteria; kingdom Pseudomonadati; phylum Pseudomonadota; class Gammaproteobacteria; order Enterobacterales; family Enterobacteriaceae; genus Klebsiella; species Klebsiella sp. AqSCr. The sequence continues at coordinate 2,632,780 of NZ_MJDM01000005.1, read as the reverse complement.
CCACCGCCATGGCGCTGCAGCTGATGCGTGAGAAGGGAATGAGCCGCAGCGAAGCGGGACAGCTAGGCTTTTCGGTGCTGCTGTTTCAGGATCTGGCGGTGATCCCGGCGCTGGCGCTGGTGCCCCTGCTGGCCGGTTCAGCGGATGAGCATGTGAACTGGTTGACGGTCGGCATGAAGGTCCTGGCCTTTGCCGGGATGCTGATTGGCGGACGCTATCTGCTGCGGCCGGTGTTCCGTTTTATCGCCAGCTCGGGGGTCAGGGAGGTGTTCACTGCCGCCACGCTGCTGTTGGTCCTCGGATCTGCCCTGTTTATGGAGGCGCTGGGGCTGTCGATGGCGCTGGGCACCTTTATTGCCGGCGTGCTGCTGGCGGAAAGTGAGTATCGCCACGAACTGGAGATCGCTATCGATCCGTTCAAGGGGCTGCTGCTCGGGTTGTTCTTTATTTCCGTCGGCATGGCGCTGAACCTTGGCGTACTGTATACCCATCTGCTGTGGGTGGCGGTGAGCGTGGCGGTGCTGGTGGCGGTAAAAATGCTGGTGCTCTATCTGCTGGCCCGTCTCTATGGCCTGCGAAGTTCCGAGCGGATGCAGTTCGCGGGCGTATTAAGCCAGGGCGGCGAGTTCGCGTTTGTCCTCTTTTCGCTGCCCGCCTCTCAGCGGTTGTTTCAGCACGACCAGATGGCGCTGCTGCTGGTGGCGGTAACGTTGTCGATGATGACGACGCCGCTGCTGATGAAGGGGATAGATAAGCTATTGTCGCGACGGCTGAACCCGGCGGACGATACCGGTGAGGCGCCGTGGGTGGAGGATGACAAGCCGCAGGTGATTATTGTCGGGTTTGGTCGCTTTGGTCAGGTCATTGGTCGCCTGCTGATGGCCAATAAGATGCGTATTACGGTACTGGAGCGGGACATCAGCGCGGTAAATCTGATGCGCAACTATGGCTATAAAGTCTATTTTGGCGATGCCACCCAGCTGGAGCTGCTGCGCTCGGCGGGAGCGGAAGAGGCGCAGTCGATCGTCATCACCTGTAATGAGCCAGAAGATACCATGCGGCTGGTGGAAATGTGTCAACAACACTTTCCACATCTGCATATTCTGGCCCGCGCTCGCGGGCGCGTTGAGGCGCATGAGCTGCTGCAGGCCGGCGTGACGCAGTTTTCTCGTGAAACTTTCTCCAGTGCGTTGGAGCTGGGGCGCAAAGCGCTCATCACCCTCGGGATGCATCCTCACCAGGCCCAGCGCGCGCAGCTGCACTTCCGACGCCTCGATATGCGAATGCTGCGCGAGCTAATGCCAGTGCATACTGATACGGTACAGATATCACGCGTGCGGGAGGCCCGGCGCGAACTGGAAGAGATTTTCCAGCGCGAAATGCAGAAAGAGAGCCGGCAGCTGGACGGCTGGGACGAGTTTGAATAAAGGTAAATCTTATGGCAGTGCGTAAACGTTTTATTGCCGGGGCGAAATGTCCGGCGTGCCAGGCGCAGGATTCGCTGGCAATGTGGCGTGAGAATAATGTCGATGTTGTTGAGTGCGTTAAGTGCGGTCATCAGATGCGTGAGGCAGATAAAGAGGCCCGTGAGCATGTACGCAAAGAGGAGCAGGTGATTGGCATTTTTCATCCCGACTAGCGTTATCCGTCGGCTTTTTTTAAGCTAAAGGGTACACGGCAGCAGAATTCCGCTACAATCTGCGCCACTATTCTTCCCATCTCAGGAGATATCATGAAAGTAGCAAAAGACCTGGTGGTCAGCCTGGCCTATCAGGTACGTACAGAAGACGGTGTGTTGGTTGATGAATCTCCGGTAAGCGCGCCGCTGGATTACCTGCACGGTCACGGCTCCCTGATTTCCGGCCTGGAAAACGCGCTGGATGGCCACGAAGTGGGCGACAAATTTGACGTTGCCGTCGGCGCTAACGACGCTTACGGTCAGTATGACGAAAACCTGGTGCAGCGTGTACCGAAAGACGTCTTCATGGGCGTTGATGAACTGCAGGTTGGCATGCGCTTCCTGGCGGAAACCGATCAGGGTCCGGTACCAGTAGAAATCACTGAAGTTGAAGACGACCACGTTGTGGTTGATGGCAACCACATGCTGGCTGGCCAGAACCTGAAGTTTAATGTGGAAGTCGTCGCCATCCGCGAAGCGACTGCGGAAGAGCTGGAGCACGGTCACGTGCACGGCGCGCATGGCCACGATCACGATCATGACCATGGTCATGACGGTTGCTGCGGCGGCCACGGCCACGGCCACGATCATGGTCACGACCATGGTAAAGGCGGCTGCGGCGGCCACGGTGGCTGCGGCTGCCACTAATCTTTGCGCTTCGGCACGAAGACGACAAAAAAGCGGGGAAACCCGCTTTTTTTACGCCTCAATAGTGCGGCGGTGGCGTCTCTTCCGCCTGGGAGGCGATATGGGAGGGTTGGGTCGCCTTCAGCTTCTCGATCATCAGACGCATATGCTCCCGCATCTTCGCCATCTCGATCTCGTGGGCGGTCACGGTTTTGTTGAGGTCTTCGATGGTGATTTCCTGAAACGCCAGCCGGCTTTCCAGCTCCGCAAGGCGCGTTTCTAATGTGCTATCGTGCATGGGTAACCTCTTTAGTCTGATCCTGCGGGCGGATTCTACTTAAGTTTCCCCTGGCGCGCAGCATCGCTGCGCCGTACAGGAAACTTATTCATACAAAAATAGTCCTAAAAGAGGCGATATTCAGGAACGTCCGTATGTAGATTTTAACGGCAACGTTCTATAGTACGTTTTTTGCTTTTTACGATAACCCTGGGGCGAGAGGCCCCGGCCCTGGAGAAATGGATGAAATCACTGTTTAAAGTAACGCTGCTGGCGACCACAATGGCCGTCGCCCTGAATGCACCGCTGACCTTCGCTGCAGATACGGCAACGAAGGCAGCCCCGGCGGCTGAGAGTAAATCGGCATTTAAAAATGACGATCAGAAATCGGCCTATGCGCTGGGCGCGTCCCTGGGGCGTTACATGGAAAACTCCCTGAAAGAACAAGAGAAGCTGGGCATTAAGCTGGATAAAGCCCAGCTGATCGCCGGCGTACAGGACGCGTTTGCCGATAAGAGCAAACTGTCCGACCAGGAGATCGAACAGACTCTGCAGGCCTTTGAAACGCGCGTGAAGACCGCGGCTCAGCAGAAAATGGAAAAAGACGCCACTGAGAACGAAGCCAAAGGCAAAGCTTTCCGTGACAACTTTGCCAAAGAGAAGGGCGTGAAAACCTCAAAAACTGGCCTGCTGTATAAAGTCGAGAAAGAAGGCGCTGGCGATGCGCCGAAAGATAGCGATACCGTGGTGGTAAACTACAAAGGTACCCTGATCGACGGTAAAGAGTTTGATAACTCTTATACTCGCGGCGAGCCGCTCTCTTTCCGTCTCGACGGCGTGATCCCGGGCTGGACTGAAGGCCTGAAGAACATCAAGAAAGGCGGCAAAATCAAGCTGGTTATTCCGCCGGACCTGGCCTACGGTAAAACTGGCGTCCCGGGCATCCCGGCCAACTCTACGCTGGTCTTTGATGTAGAAGTGCTGGATATCAAACCGGCGCCGAAGGCAGATGCACAGCCGGAAGCCGCAGGCGATGCGAAAGCCGCGGACGCGAAAGCTGACGCTAAGAAGTAATCAGGTTCAGGCCGCCGTCTCGTCAGAGGCGGCGGCTTTTTTATTGAGCGCAGATATAATTAAAACTGGAAAGATCCTCAGGCGCTGTATTACTTTAGATAGCTTAATAATGATGATGAGCCTGCCCTGACAATAACGACAGGCTCCTGAAAAGGAGTGCTTTTTTTCATGTCCAGGTCGCTTTTAACCAATGAAACCAGCGAGCTTGACCTGCTGGATCAACGTCCCTTTGACCAGACCGATTTCGATATTCTCAAATCTTATGAAGCGGTAGTGGACGGGTTGGCGATGCTCATCGGTTCGCACTGTGAAATCGTGCTGCATTCTTTGCAGGATCTGAAATGCTCTGCCATCCGTATCGCCAATGGTGAACATACCGGCCGCCAAATTGGTTCACCGATTACCGATCTTGCGCTGCGCATGCTGCACGATATGACGGGCGCCGATAGCAGCGTTTCCAAATGCTACTTTACCCGCGCTAAAAGCGGCGTACTGATGAAGTCGGTGACGATTGCCATTCGCAACCGCGATCACCGAGTGATTGGTCTGCTGTGTATCAACATGAATCTGGATGTGCCGTTTTCCCAGATCATGAGCACCTTTATTCCGCCAGAAACGCCTGAAGTGAACTCGCCGGTGAACTTTGCTTCTTCGGTAGACGATCTGGTCGCCCAGACGCTGGAGTTCACCATTGAAGAGGTGAATGCCGATCGCAGCGTGTCTAACAATGCGAAAAACCGTCAAATCGTGCTGAATCTCTACGAGAAAGGGATCTTCGATATTAAAGACGCTATTAACCAGGTAGCCGATCGTCTGAACATCTCCAAGCACACCGTCTACCTCTATATTCGCCAGTTCAAAAGCGGCGATTTCCAGGGGCTGGATAAGTAATGCGTTTTGCCCTCACGGTGACCGGCCCAGCCTATGGCACGCAGCAGGCGAGCAGCGCCTGGCAATTTGCCCAGGCCGTGCTGCAGGAAGGCCATGAGCTGGCGTGCGTTTTTTTCTATCGCGAAGGCGTGCTTAACGCTAACCAGTTGACGGCGCCCGCCAGCGATGAGTTCGATCTGGTGCGCGGGTGGCAATCCCTCCACGATGAGCACGGCGTCGCGCTGCATATCTGCGTGGCGGCCGCCCTGCGTCGTGGCGTAACGGACGAACGCGAAGCGCAACAGCTCGCTCTGCCTGGCCACAATTTGCAGCCGGGTTTTACCTTGAGCGGGCTCGGCGCGCTAGCGGAAGCGGCGCTTACTTGCGATCGGATGGTGCAGTTCTGATGAAACGTGTGGCTTTTGTATTTTCCTCTGCGCCGCACGGCAGCGCCGCTGGCAGGGAAGGCCTCGATGCCTTATTAGCAACCTCTGCGCTCACCGACGATATTGGCGTGTTTTTTGTGGGCGACGGCGTGTTTCAGCTGTTACCCGAACAGCGGCCTGGCGCTGTGCTGGCCCGCGACTACATCGCTACCTTTAAATTGCTGTCGCTATATGATATCGACCAGTGCTGGCTGTGCGCCGACTCAGCGCGAGAGCGCGGCCTGGATCCCACGACCCCGTGGGTGGTGGATGTCGAATGCCTGGCGCCGGATGCCCTGCGCGCCCGTCTGCATGAATTTGATGTGATTTTGCGTTTCTGAGGCCCCCATGCTCCATACGCTCAGTGTTTCCCCCTGGCATGCCGACATCGCAGCGATGCTTCGTTTGATGGAGCACGGCGACGATCTGGTACTACTGTCTGACGGCGTCACCGCGGCCATCGCCGATGGTCGCTTCCTTGAGATCCTGCAATCCGCCCCCATAACCCTATACGTGCTGCAAGACGACGTTGACGCCCGCGGGCTGGCTGGTCAAATTGCGGACAGTGTCGGCAGGGTTAGCTATACTGATTTTGTCAGACTCACAGTCAAACATGCCGGTCAGTTGGCCTGGTGATGGCGGGATCGTTGTATATTTCTTGACACCTTTTCGGCACCGCCCTAAAATTCTGCGTCCTCATAATATATGAGGCGATTTATTACGTGTTTACGAAGCAAAAGCTAAAACCAGGAGCTATTTAATGGCAACAATTAACCAGCTGGTACGCAAACCACGCGCGCGCAAAGTTGCAAAGAGCAACGTGCCAGCGCTGGAAGCCTGCCCGCAGAAACGTGGCGTATGTACTCGCGTATATACCACCACTCCTAAGAAACCGAACTCCGCACTGCGTAAAGTTTGCCGTGTGCGTCTGACTAACGGTTTCGAAGTCACCTCCTACATCGGTGGTGAAGGTCACAACCTGCAGGAGCACTCCGTGATCCTGATCCGTGGCGGTCGTGTTAAAGACCTTCCGGGTGTTCGTTACCACACCGTTCGCGGTGCGCTTGACTGCTCCGGCGTTAAAGACCGTAAGCAGGCTCGCTCCAAGTACGGCGTGAAGCGTCCTAAGGCTTAATGGTTCTCCGTTAAGTAAGGCCAAACTGATTTATCTTAATGTCATACTAAACTCTTAGAGTTTTGGACAATCCTGAATTAACAACGGAGTATTTCCATGCCACGTCGTCGCGTCATTGGTCAGCGTAAAATTCTGCCGGATCCGAAGTTCGGATCAGAACTGCTGGCTAAATTTGTCAATATCCTGATGGTAGATGGTAAAAAATCTACTGCAGAAACTATCGTATACAGCGCGCTGGAGACCCTGGCTCAGCGTTCTGGTAAATCTGAACTGGAAGCCTTCGAAGTTGCGCTCGAAAACGTGCGCCCGACTGTCGAAGTTAAGTCCCGCCGCGTAGGTGGTTCTACTTATCAGGTTCCAGTTGAAGTTCGTCCGGTCCGTCGTAATGCCCTGGCAATGCGTTGGATCGTTGAAGCTGCTCGTAAACGCGGTGATAAATCCATGGCTCTGCGCCTGGCGAACGAACTCACTGATGCTGCAGACAACAAAGGTACTGCAGTTAAGAAACGTGAAGACGTTCACCGTATGGCCGAAGCCAACAAGGCGTTCGCTCACTACCGTTGGTAATCCCTTCGGAGTCATAGTCACCAGGCGGGCGCTTCAGATGAGTCGCCCGCTCTGGATAACTTAACTGAACGCCTAAAGAAATAAACGAGGAATCAAATGGCTCGTACAACACCCATCGCACGCTACCGTAACATCGGTATCAGTGCGCACATCGACGCCGGTAAAACCACTACTACCGAACGTATTCTGTTCTACACCGGTGTAAACCACAAAATCGGTGAAGTTCATGACGGCGCCGCTACCATGGACTGGATGGAGCAGGAGCAGGAACGTGGTATCACCATCACTTCCGCTGCGACTACTGCATTCTGGTCTGGTATGGCCAAACAGTATGAACCGCACCGCGTAAACATCATCGACACCCCGGGGCACGTTGACTTCACTATCGAAGTAGAACGTTCCATGCGTGTTCTTGATGGTGCGGTAATGGTTTACTGCGCAGTTGGTGGTGTTCAGCCGCAGTCTGAAACCGTATGGCGTCAGGCAAACAAATATAAAGTTCCGCGCATCGCGTTCGTTAACAAAATGGACCGCATGGGCGCTAACTTCCTGAAAGTTGTTGGTCAGATCAAAACCCGTCTGGGCGCGAACCCGGTTCCGCTGCAGCTGGCAATTGGTGCTGAAGAAGGTTTCACCGGCGTTGTTGACCTGGTGAAAATGAAAGCCATCAACTGGAACGATGCAGACCAGGGCGTAACCTTCGAATACGAAGATATCCCGGCTGACATGCAGGACCTGGCTGATGAATGGCACCAGAACCTGATCGAATCCGCAGCTGAAGCTTCTGAAGAGCTGATGGAAAAATACCTGGGTGGTGAAGAACTGACTGAAGAAGAGATCAAAAAAGCTCTGCGTCAGCGCGTTCTGAACAACGAAATCATCCTGGTAACCTGTGGTTCTGCGTTCAAGAACAAAGGCGTTCAGGCGATGCTGGATGCGGTAATTGATTACCTGCCATCCCCGGTTGACGTACCTGCGATCAACGGTATCCTGGACGACGGTAAAGATACCCCGGCTGAGCGTCACGCAAGCGACGACGAGCCGTTCTCTGCACTGGCGTTCAAAATCGCTACCGACCCGTTCGTGGGTAACCTGACCTTCTTCCGCGTGTACTCCGGTGTGGTTAACTCTGGTGATACCGTACTGAACTCCGTGAAAGCTGCACGTGAGCGTTTCGGTCGTATCGTTCAGATGCACGCTAACAAACGTGAAGAGATCAAAGAAGTTCGCGCGGGCGACATCGCTGCTGCTATCGGTCTGAAAGACGTAACCACTGGTGACACCCTGTGTGACCCGGATGCGCCGATCATTCTGGAGCGTATGGAATTCCCTGAGCCGGTAATCTCCATCGCCGTTGAGCCGAAAACCAAAGCTGACCAGGAAAAAATGGGTCTGGCTCTGGGTCGTCTGGCTAAAGAAGACCCGTCTTTCCGCGTATGGACTGACGAAGAGTCTAACCAGACCATTATCGCCGGTATGGGTGAGCTGCACCTCGACATCATCGTTGACCGTATGAAGCGTGAATTCAACGTTGAAGCGAACGTCGGTAAACCTCAGGTTGCTTACCGTGAAGCGATTCGCGCGAAAGTTACCGATATCGAAGGTAAACACGCCAAGCAGTCTGGTGGTCGTGGTCAGTACGGTCACGTTGTGATCGACATGTACCCGCTGGAGCCGGGCTCTAACCCGAAAGGTTACGAGTTCATCAACGACATCAAAGGTGGTGTAATTCCTGGCGAATACATCCCGGCCGTTGATAAAGGCATCCAGGAACAGCTGAAAGCTGGTCCGCTGGCAGGTTACCCGGTAGTTGATATGGGTATCCGTCTGCACTTCGGTTCTTACCACGACGTTGACTCCTCTGAGCTGGCGTTTAAACTGGCTGCGTCTATTGCCTTTAAAGAAGGCTTTAAGAAAGCAAAACCAGTTCTGCTTGAGCCGATCATGAAGGTTGAAGTAGAAACTCCGGAAGAGAACACTGGTGACGTTATCGGTGACTTGAGCCGTCGTCGCGGTATGCTGCGCGGTCAGGAATCCGAAGTAACCGGCGTTAAGATCCACGCTGAAGTACCGCTGTCCGAAATGTTCGGTTATGCAACTCAGCTGCGTTCTCTGACCAAAGGTCGTGCATCATACACCATGGAATTCCTGAAGTATGATGATGCGCCGAACAACGTTGCTCAGGCCGTTATTGAAGCCCGTGGTAAATAATCCACAGGATTAAAACCTAAGTCCCGTGCTCTCTCCGAAGGGGAGAGCACTATAGTAAGGAATATAGCCGTGTCTAAAGAAAAATTTGAACGTACAAAACCGCACGTCAACGTTGGTACTATCGGCCACGTTGACCATGGTAAAACTACCCTGACTGCTGCCATCACTACCGTTCTGGCTAAAACCTACGGTGGTTCTGCTCGCGCATTCGACCAGATCGATAACGCGCCGGAAGAAAAAGCTCGTGGTATCACCATCAACACCTCTCACGTTGAATATGACACCCCGACTCGCCACTACGCGCACGTAGACTGCCCGGGCCACGCCGACTATGTTAAAAACATGATCACCGGTGCTGCGCAGATGGACGGCGCGATCCTGGTTGTTGCTGCGACTGACGGCCCGATGCCGCAGACTCGTGAGCACATCCTGCTGGGTCGTCAGGTAGGCGTTCCGTACATCATCGTGTTCCTGAACAAATGCGACATGGTTGATGACGAAGAGCTGCTGGAACTGGTTGAGATGGAAGTTCGTGAACTGCTGTCTCAGTACGATTTCCCGGGCGACGACACTCCGATCGTTCGTGGTTCTGCTCTGAAAGCGCTGGAAGGCGACGCAGAGTGGGAAGCGAAAATCATCGAACTGGCTGGCCACCTGGATACCTATATCCCGGAACCAGAGCGTGCGATTGACAAGCCGTTCCTGCTGCCGATCGAAGACGTATTCTCCATCTCCGGTCGTGGTACCGTTGTTACCGGTCGTGTAGAGCGCGGTATCATCAAAGTAGGTGAAGAAGTTGAAATCGTTGGTATCAAAGAAACCGCGAAAACCACCTGTACTGGCGTTGAAATGTTCCGCAAACTGCTGGACGAAGGCCGTGCTGGTGAGAACGTAGGTGTTCTGCTGCGTGGTATCAAACGTGAAGAAATCGAACGTGGTCAGGTACTGGCTAAGCCGGGCACCATCAACCCGCACACCAAGTTCGAATCTGAAGTGTACATCCTGTCCAAAGACGAAGGCGGCCGTCATACTCCGTTCTTCAAAGGCTACCGTCCGCAGTTCTACTTCCGTACTACTGACGTGACTGGCACCATCGAACTGCCGGAAGGCGTAGAGATGGTAATGCCGGGCGACAACATCAAAATGGTTGTTACCCTGATCCACCCGATCGCGATGGACGACGGCCTGCGTTTCGCAATCCGTGAAGGCGGCCGTACCGTTGGCGCGGGCGTTGTAGCTAAAGTTCTGGGCTAATTCGTTAGCTTTGAATTAAAAAGGGCGCTTCGGCGCCCTTTTTGCTGTCTGTCATTCAGCGAAAAACGGATTTTTGCTGGCTATTCATATCGTGCGTTGCGGCGGATAATGAGCAAATGGTCTATTGTAATCATAACCATTCTCATTTAATATTTGTGCATAAATTGAACGGGAGTTTCTATGTACGTTTGTTTGTGCAATGGCGTCAGCGATAAAAAAATTCGTCAGGTTGTGCGCCAGTTTCAACCGCAATCTTTTCAGCAATTACGTAAGTTTGTTCCCGTGGGAAATCAATGCGGTAAGTGTGTTCGTGCCGCGCGTGAAGTGATGGAAGATGAATTAACCACCATGCCGGAATTCAAAGAAATCGCCTGAAGTCCACGCTTCTCTTTTGACATCCCTATAGGCCGGGCTACGCTTCAATGAGTGGAAGCGGAGGGACTATATAATGAAAGGTGATGTCAAAATCATAAGTTATCTCAATAAATTATTGGGAAATGAGCTAGTCGCAATTAATCAGTACTTTCTTCATGCGAGAATGTTTAAAAATTGGGGCCTGATGCGCCTCAACGATATTGAGTACCACGAATCCATCGACGAAATGAAGCACGCCGATAAGTATATCGAGCGTATTCTTTTTCTCGAAGGTATCCCTAATCTGCAGGATCTCGGCAAACTTGGCATCGGTGAAGATGTGGAAGAGATGCTGCGGTCCGATTTGAGGCTGGAGCTGGAAGGGGCGCAAAATTTGCGTGAGGCTATTGCCTATGCCGACAGCGTCCATGACTACGTCAGCCGCGATATGATGATTGAGATCCTGGCGGATGAAGAAGGCCATATCGACTGGCTGGAAACCGAACTCGATTTGATTGGCAAAATCGGTCTGCAAAATTACCTGCAGTCGCAGATCAAAGTGTCAGACTAGCCAGCGTCTGCCACCCGCACCAAAAACCCGCGGCCGCCAGGAATGGCCCAAACGGCAGCGGGTTGCTTCTTCCCCATTTGCTCTTCCTGCCGCAACTGGCGTATAAACCTGCTCCTGCCCACGCTATGCCGGCGAGTAGCGAGGCAACCAGGACCAACTGCGGCAGCAATCGCCAGCCATGCCAGGCGCCGAGGGCGGCAAGATATTTTATATCTCCATAACCCAACCCTTCATAGCCGCGGATACCGCGGTATAGCCAGTAAATCGCAGCCAAAGAGAGATAGCCCGCTATCGCCCCCCAGACGGCATCATGCAGCTGGTGCGGCGCCAGACAGAGATAAAAAAGTAAACCACTCCACAGCAGGGGACAGGTGTAACGGTCGGGCAACAGACCGTGGCGCAGATCCTGGTGGCATAATGCCACGGTCAAACCGCTATAGCACAGCAAGAAGGGGAGGGCGGCGAGCATAGTTGACCCCGCAATGATCGATGAACATTGCGTCACTATGCTCATCCTCTCCCGTTCAGCACAAAAGGCATTTTCCGGGAATGGATCCCACAATCCGCGCTCTTACTCCGCATTGCAGCCTCGTACAGCGCGCTAACGCGAAGGCGCGCAAATCCTGGTGATGATTTTCTAAACAGCACTTGCGTCGTGCCAGAATTTGCGTATAATGCGCGGGCCTGTCAAAGTTGACGGCCGGTTCAATATGAACCCTGGTAATCGCATTTGGGTTATCAAACAATGTCTCCAATCGGGGGACTATGTAAGAACGGTTACACTCTCCCATCAATCGTAATGGGTATGAGGAGTAATCATTTCGTCTATAAAATAATTGGAGCTCTGGTCTCATGCAGAACCAAAGAATCCGTATCCGCCTGAAAGCGTTTGATCATCGTCTGATCGATCAATCAACCGCGGAAATCGTCGAGACTGCTAAGCGCACTGGTGCGCAAGTCCGTGGTCCGATCCCGCTGCCGACCCGCAAAGAGCGCTTTACCGTTCTGATCTCCCCGCACGTCAACAAAGACGCGCGTGACCAGTACGAAATTCGCACTCACAAGCGTCTGGTTGACATCGTTGAGCCAACTGAAAAAACCGTTGATGCTCTGATGCGTCTGGATCTGGCTGCCGGTGTAGACGTGCAGATCAGCCTGGGTTAATCAGGTCATCGAGCGATTGAGAGGTTGAAACAATGATTGGTTTAGTCGGTAAAAAAGTGGGCATGACCCGCATCTTCACTGAAGATGGCGTTTCTATCCCAGTAACCGTAATCGAAGTTGAAGCAAACCGTGTTACTCAGGTTAAAGACCTGGCTAACGATGGCTACCGCGCAATCCAGGTTACCACCGGTGCTAAAAAAGCTAACCGTGTAACCAAGCCGGAAGCGGGTCACTTCGCTAAAGCTGGCGTTGAAGCTGGCCGTGGTCTGTGGGAATTCCGTCTGGCTGACGGCGAAGAATTCACCGTAGGTCAGAACATTAGCGTTGAACTGTTTGCTGACGTTAAAAAAGTTGACGTAACCGGTACCTCTAAAGGTAAAGGTTTTGCTGGTACCGTTAAGCGCTGGAACTTCCGTACCCAGGACGCTACTCACGGTAACTCCTTGTCCCACCGCGTTCCGGGTTCTATCGGTCAGAACCAGACTCCGGGCAAAGTGTTCAAAGGCAAGAAAATGGCAGGTCAGCTGGGTAATGAGCGTGTAACCGTTCAGAGCCTGGACGTAGTACGTGTTGACGCTGAGCGCAACCTGCTGCTGGTTAAAGGTGCTGTCCCGGGTGCGACCGGTAGCGACCTGATCGTTAAACCAGCTGTGAAGGCGTGAGGAGATAGCAATGGAATTAGTATTGAAAGACGCGCAGAGCGCGCTGACTGTTTCCGAAACTACCTTCGGTCGTGATTTCAACGAAGCGCTGGTTCACCAGGTTGTTGTTGCTTATGCAGCCGGTGCGCGTCAGGGCACTCGTGCTCAGAAGACTCGTGCTGAAATCACTGGCTCCGGTAAAAAACCGTGGCGCCAGAAAGGTACCGGCCGTGCGCGTTCTGGTTCTATCAAGAGCCCGATCTGGCGTTCCGGTGGCGTGACCTTCGCTGCTCGTCCGCAGGACCACAGTCAAAAAGTTAACAAGAAGATGTACCGCGGCGCGCTGAAAAGCATTCTGTCCGAACTGGTACGTCAGGATCGTCTGATCGTTGTCGAGAAGTTCTCTGTTGAAGCGCCGAAAACTAAGCTGCTGGCACAGAAACTGAAAGACATGGCTCTGGAAGATGTGCTGATCATCACCGGTGAGCTGGACGAGAACCTGTTCCTGGCCGCACGTAACCTGCATAAGGTTGACGTACGTGATGCGAACGGTATCGACCCGGTTAGCCTGATCGCCTTCGACAAAGTCGTAATGACTGCTGATGCTGTTAAGCAAGTTGAGGAGATGCTGGCATGATTCGTGAAGAACGTCTGCTGAAGGTGCTGCGCGCACCGCACGTTTCTGAAAAAGCGTCTACTGCGATGGAAAAAACAAACACCATCGTTCTCAAAGTTGCTAAAGACGCGACCAAAGCAGAAATCAAAGCTGCTGTGCAGAAACTGTTTGAAGTCGAAGTCGAAGTCGTTAACACCCTGGTTGTTAAAGGGAAAGTTAAACGTCACGGACAGCGTATCGGTCGTCGTAGCGACTGGAAAAAAGCTTACGTCACCCTGAAAGAAGGCCAGAATCTGGACTTCGTTGGCGGCGCTGAGTAAGTCGGAGGAGTAATACAATGGCAGTTGTTAAATGTAAACCGACATCTCCGGGTCGTCGCCACGTCGTTAAAGTGGTTAACCCAGAGCTGCACAAGGGCAAACCTTTTGCTCCGTTGCTGGAAAAAAACAGCAAATCCGGTGGTCGTAACAACAATGGCCGTATCACCACCCGTCATATCGGTGGTGGCCACAAGCAGGCTTACCGTATTGTTGACTTCAAACGCAACAAAGATGGTATCCCGGCAGTTGTTGAACGTCTTGAGTACGATCCGAACCGCTCCGCGAACATCGCGCTGGTTCTGTACAAAGACGGCGAGCGCCGTTACATCCTGGCCCCGAAAGGCCTGAAAGCTGGCGACCAGATTCAGTCTGGCGTTGATGCTGCAATCAAAGCAGGCAACACCCTGCCGATGCGCAATATCCCGGTTGGTTCTACCGTTCATAACGTAGAAATGAAACCAGGTAAAGGCGGTCAGCTGGCTCGTTCCGCTGGTACTTACGTTCAGATCGTTGCTCGTGACGGTGCTTATGTCACCCTGCGTCTGCGTTCTGGTGAAATGCGTAAAGTCGAAGCAGACTGCCGCGCGACTCTGGGCGAAGTTGGCAATGCTGAGCATATGCTGCGCGTTCTGGGTAAAGCAGGTGCTGCACGCTGGCGTGGTGTTCGTCCTACCGTTCGCGGTACTGCGATGAACCCAGTAGACCACCCACATGGTGGTGGTGAAGGTCGTAACTTTGGTAAGCACCCGGTATCCCCGTGGGGCCTGCAGACCAAAGGTAAGAAGACCCGCAGCAACAAGCGTACTGATAAATTCATCGTACGTCGCCGTAGCAAATAATTTTAGAGGATAAGCCATGCCACGTTCTCTCAAGAAAGGTCCTTTTATTGACCTGCACTTGCTGAAGAAGGTAGAGAAAGCGGTGGAAAGCGGAGACAAGAAGCCCCTGCGCACTTGGTCCCGTCGTTCAACGATCTTTCCTAACATGATCGGTTTGACCATCGCTGTCCATAATGGTCGTCAGCACGTTCCAGTATTTGTTTCCGACGAAATGGTCGGTCACAAACTGGGTGAATTCGCACCGACTCGTACTTATCGCGGCCACGCTGCTGATAAAAAAGCGAAGAAGAAATAAGGTAGGAGGAAGAGATGGAAACTTTAGCTCAACATCGCCATGCTCGTTCTTCTGCTCAGAAGGTTCGCCTTGTAGCTGACCTGATTCGCGGTAAGAAAGTGTCGCAGGCCCTGGATATTCTGACCTACACCAACAAAAAAGCTGCTGTACTGGTCAAGAAGGTACTGGAATCTGCCATTGCTAACGCTGAACACAACGATGGCGCTGACATTGATGATCTGAAAGTTGCGAAAATTTTCGTAGACGAAGGCCCGAGCATGAAGCGCATTATGCCGCGTGCTAAAGGTCGTGCAGATCGCATCCTGAAGCGCACCAGCCACATCACTGTGGTTGTGTCCGATCGCTGAGACTCTGGAGACTAGCAATGGGTCAGAAAGTACATCCTAATGGTATTCGCCTGGGTATTGTCAAACCATGGAACTCTACCTGGTTCGCGAACACCAAAGAATTCGCTGACAACCTGGACAGCGATTTTAAAGTACGTCAGTTCCTGACTAAAGAACTGGCTAAAGCGTCTGTATCTCGCATCGTTATCGAGCGTCCGGCTAAGAGCATCCGTGTGACCATTCACACCGCTCGCCCGGGTATCGTTATCGGTAAGAAAGGCGAAGACGTAGAAAAACTGCGCAAGGTCGTAGCGGATATCGCTGGCGTACCTGCACAGATCAATATCGCCGAAGTTCGTAAACCTGAACTGGACGCAAAACTGGTTGCTGACAGCATCACTTCTCAGCTGGAACGTCGCGTTATGTTCCGTCGTGCGATGAAGCGTGCTGTACAGAACGCAATGCGTCTGGGCGCTAAAGGTATCAAAGTTGAAGTTAGCGGCCGTCTGGGCGGCGCGGAAATCGCACGTACCGAATGGTACCGTGAAGGTCGCGTACCGCTGCACACTCTGCGTGCTGACATCGACTACAACACCTCTGAAGCGCACACCACTTACGGTGTAATCGGCGTTAAGGTATGGATCTTCAAAGGTGAGATCCTGGGTGGTATGGCTGCTGTTGAACAACCGGAACCGGCTGCTCAACCTAAAAAGCAGCAGCGTAAAGGCCGTAAATAAGGAGCGTCGCTGATGTTACAACCAAAGCGTACAAAATTCCGTAAAGTGCACAAAGGCCGCAACCGTGGTCTGGCGCAGGGTACGGATGTTAGCTTCGGCACTTTCGGTCTGAAAGCTGTTGGCCGTGGTCGTCTGACTGCACGTCAGATCGAAGCAGCACGTCGTGCTATGACCCGTGCAGTTAAGCGTCAAGGTAAGATCTGGATCCGTGTATTCCCGGACAAACCGATCACCGAGAAGCCGCTGGAAGTTCGTATGGGTAAAGGTAAAGGTAACGTGGAGTACTGGGTTGCCTTGATTCAGCCGGGTAAAGTCCTGTATGAAATGGACGGTGTACCGGAAGAGCTGGCCCGTGAAGCATTCGGCCTGGCAGCAGCGAAACTGCCGATCAAAACCACCTTTGTAACTAAGACGGTGATGTAATGAAAGCAAAAGAGCTGCGTGAAAAAAGCGTTGAAGAGCTGAACGCTGAGCTGCTGAACCTGCTGCGTGAGCAGTTCAACCTGCGCATGCAGGCTGCAAGTGGCCAGCTGCAACAGACTCATCTGCTGAAGCAAGTGCGTCGTGATGTTGCACGCGTTAAGACTTTACTGACTCAGAAGGCGGGTGCGTAATGACCGATAAAATCCGTACTCTGCAAGGTCGCGTAGTTAGCGACAAAATGGAGAAATCCATTGTTGTTGCTATCGAACGTATGGTGAAACACCCGGTTTACGGTAAATTCATCAAACGTACGACCAAACTGCACGTACATGACGAGAACAACGAATGCGGTATCGGCGACAAGGTTGAAATCCGCGAATGCCGTCCGCTGTCCAAGACTAAGTCCTGGACGCTGGTTCGCGTTGTAGAGAAAGCGGTTCTGTAATAGAGTACGCATTCTCGATACGGATAAACGGCTCAGCGATGAGCCGTTTATTTTTTCTACCCATATCTGGTTTGTGGTGTTATAATGCCGCGCCCTCGATATGGGGCTTTTTAACGACCCTAATTTTCGGGTCTCAGTAGTAGTTGACATTAGCGGAGCACTAAAATGATCCAAGAACAGACTATGCTGAACGTCGCCGACAACTCCGGTGCACGTCGCGTAATGTGTATCAAGGTTCTGGGTGGCTCGCACCGTCGCTACGCAGGCGTAGGCGACATCATCAAGATCACCATCAAAGAAGCAATTCCGCGTGGTAAGGTCAAAAAAGGTGATGTGCTGAAGGCGGTAGTGGTGCGCACCAAGAAGGGTGTTCGTCGCCCGGACGGTTCTGTCATTCGCTTCGATGGTAATGCATGCGTTATTCTGAACAATAACAGCGAGCAGCCTATCGGTACGCGTATTTTTGGGCCGGTAACTCGTGAACTTCGTACCGAGAAGTTCATGAAAATTATCTCTCTGGCACCAGAAGTACTCTAAGGAGCGAATCATGGCAGCGAAAATCCGTCGTGATGACGAAGTTATCGTGTTAACCGGTAAAGATAAAGGTAAGCGCGGTAAAGTTAAGAATGTCCTGTCTTCCGGCAAGGTCATTGTTGAAGGTATCAACCTGGTTAAGAAACACCAGAAGCCGGTTCCGGCTCTGAACCAACCAGGCGGCATCGTTGAAAAAGAAGCTGCAATTCAGGTTTCTAACGTTGCAATCTTCAATGCGGCAACCGGCAAGGCTGACCGTGTAGGCTTTAGATTCGAAGACGGTAAAAAAGTCCGTTTCTTCAAGTCTAACAGCGAAACTATCAAGTAATTTGGAGTAGTACGATGGCGAAACTGCATGATTACTACAAAGACGAAGTAGTTAAGAAACTCATGACTGAGTTTAACTACAATTCTGTCATGCAAGTCCCTCGGGTCGAGAAGATCACCCTGAACATGGGTGTTGGTGAAGCGATCGCTGACAAGAAACTGCTGGATAACGCAGCAGCTGACCTGGCAGCAATCTCCGGTCAAAAACCGCTGATCACCAAAGCACGCAAATCAGTTGCAGGCTTCAAAATCCGTCAGGGCTATCCGATCGGCTGTAAAGTAACTCTGCGTGGCGAACGCATGTGGGAGTTCTTTGAGCGCCTGATCACTATTGCTGTACCGCGTATTCGTGACTTCCGCGGCCTGTCCGCTAAGTCTTTCGACGGTCGTGGCAACTACAGCATGGGTGTCCGTGAGCAGATCATCTTCCCAGAAATCGACTACGATAAAGTCGACCGCGTTCGTGGTTTGGATATTACCATTACCACTACTGCGAAATCTGACGAAGAAGGCCGTGCTCTGCTGGCTGCCTTTGACTTCCCGTTCCGCAAGTAAGGTAGGGTTACTTAATGGCTAAGCAATCAATGAAAGCACGCGAAGTAAAGCGCGTGGCTTTAGCTGATAAATTCTTCGCTAAACGCGCTGAACTGAAAGCTATCATCTCTGATGTGAACGCAACCGACGAAGATCGTTGGAATGCCGTTCTCAAGCTGCAGACTCTGCCGCGTGATTCCAGCCCGTCTCGTCAGCGTAACCGCTGCCGTCAAACAGGTCGTCCGCATGGTTTCCTGCGGAAGTTCGGGTTGAGCCGTATTAAGGTCCGTGAAGCCGCTATGCGCGGTGAAATCCCGGGTCTGAAAAAGGCTAGCTGGTAATTGTCACCAATTGAATCACGGGAGTAAAGACAGATGAGCATGCAAGATCCGATCGCGGATATGCTGACCCGTATCCGTAACGGTCAGGCCGCGAACAAAGCTGCGGTCACCATGCCTTCCTCCAAGCTGAAAGTGGCAATCGCCAACGTGCTGAAGGAAGAAGGTTTTATCGAAGATTTTAAAGTTGAAGGCGACACCAAGCCTGAACTGGAACTTACTCTCAAGTATTTCCAGGGCAAAGCTGTTGTAGAAAGCATTCAGCGTGTCAGCCGCCCAGGTCTGCGCATCTATAAGAAAAAAGATGAGCTGCCGAAAGTTATGGCCGGTCTGGGTATCGCAGTTGTTTCTACCTCTAAAGGTGTTATGACTGATCGTGCAGCGCGCCAGGCTGGTCTTGGTGGCGAAATTATCTGCTACGTAGCCTAATCGGAGGAAAAAATGTCTCGTGTTGCTAAAGCACCGGTCGTTGTTCCTGCCGGCGTTGATGTAAAAATCAACGGTCAGGTTATTACGATCAAAGGTAAAAACGGCGAGCTGACTCGTACTCTCAACGATGCTGTTGAAGTTAAACATGCAGATAATGCACTGACCTTCGGTCCGCGTGATGGTTACGCAGACGGTTGGGCTCAGGCTGGTACCGCGCGTGCCCTGCTGAACTCAATGGTTATCGGTGTTACCGAAGGCTTCACTAAGAAGCTGCAGCTGGTTGGTGTAGGTTATCGTGCAGCGGTCAAAGGGAATGTAGTAAACCTGGCTTTAGGTTTCTCTCACCCGGTTGATCATCAGCTGCCTGCGGGTATCACTGCAGAATGTCCGACTCAGACTGAAATCGTGCTGAAAGGCGCTGATAAGCAGGTGATCGGCCAGGTTGCAGCAGATCTGCGCGCCTACCGTCGTCCTGAGCCTTACAAAGGCAAGGGTGTTCGTTACGCCGACGAAGTCGTGCGTACCAAAGAGGCTAAGAAGAAGTAAGGTAACACTATGGATAAGAAATCTGCTCGTATCCGTCGTGCGACCCGCGCACGCCGCAAGCTCCAGGAGCTGGGCGCAACTCGCCTGGTGGTACATCGTACCCCGCGTCACATTTACGCACAGGTAATTGCACCGAATGGTTCTGAAGTTCTGGTAGCTGCTTCTACTGTAGAAAAAGCTATCGCTGAACAACTGAAGTACACCGGTAACAAAGACGCTGCAGCAGCTGTGGGTAAAGCTGTCGCTGAACGCGCTCTGGAAAAAGGCATCAAAGATGTTTCCTTTGACCGTTCCGGGTTCCAATATCATGGTCGTGTCCAGGCACTGGCAGATGCTGCCCGTGAAGCTGGCCTTCAGTTCTAAGGTAGAGGTGTAAGATGGCTCACATCGAAAAACAAGCTGGCGAACTGCAGGAAAAGCTGATCGCGGTAAACCGCGTATCTAAAACCGTTAAAGGTGGTCGTATTTTCTCCTTCACAGCTCTGACTGTAGTAGGCGATGGTAACGGTCGCGTTGGTTTTGGTTACGGTAAAGCGCGTGAAGTTCCAGCAGCGATCCAGAAAGCGATGGAAAAAGCCCGTCGCAATATGATTAACGTCGCGCTGAACCACGGCACCCTGCAGCACCCGGTTAAGGGTACTCACACGGGTTCTCGTGTATTCATGCAGCCGGCTTCCGAAGGTACCGGTATCATCGCCGGTGGTGCAATGCGCGCCGTTCTGGAAGTCGCTGGGGTTCGTAACGTTCTGGCTAAAGCGTATGGTTCCACTAACCCGATTAACGTGGTTCGTGCAACTATCGACGGTCTGGAAAACATGAAGTCCCCGGATATGGTCGCTGCCAAGCGTGGTAAATCCGTTGAAGAAATTCTGGGGAAATAAACCATGGCAAAGACTATTAAAATTACTCAAACCCGCAGTGCAATCGGTCGTCTGCCGAAACACAAGGCAACGCTGCTTGGCCTGGGTCTGCGTCGTATTGGTCACACCGTAGAGCGCGAGGATACTCCTGCTGTTCGTGGTATGGTCAACGCGGTTTCCTTCATGGTTAAAGTTGAGGAGTAAGAGATGCGTTTAAATACTCTGTCTCCGGCCGAAGGCTCCAAAAAGGCGGGTAAACGCCTGGGTCGTGGTATCGGTTCTGGCCTCGGTAAAACCGGTGGTCGTGGTCACAAAGGTCAGAAATCTCGTTCTGGCGGTGGCGTACGTCGCGGTTTCGAGGGTGGTCAGATGCCTCTGTACCGTCGTCTGCCGAAATTCGGCTTCACTTCTCGTAAAGCGATGATCACCGCAGAGATCCGTCTCTCCGATCTGGCTCACGTAGAAGGCGATGTAGTAGACCTGAACGCGCTGAAAGCGGCTAACATTATCGGTGTCCAGATCGAGTTCGCGAAAGTGATCCTGTCTGGTGAGGTAACTCGTCCGGTAACTGTTCGTGGCCTGCGTGTGACTAAAGGTGCTCGTGCTGCTATCGAAGCTGCTGGCGGTAAAATTGAGGAATAAGTAGCAGATGGCTAAACAACCGGGATTAGATTTTCAAAGTGCCAAAGGTGGCCTTGGCGAACTGAAACGCAGACTTCTGTTTGTGGTCGGTGCGCTGATAGTGTTCCGTATTGGCTCTTTTATTCCGATCCCTGGTATTGATGCCGCTGTACTTGCCAAACTGCTTGAGCAACAGCGAGGCACCATCATTGAAATGTTCAACATGTT
Organism: Klebsiella sp. AqSCr; assembly: GCF_008452795.1. NCBI lineage: Bacteria > Pseudomonadati > Pseudomonadota > Gammaproteobacteria > Enterobacterales > Enterobacteriaceae > Klebsiella > Klebsiella sp. AqSCr. Next base: position 2,611,514 of record NZ_MJDM01000005.1, on the reverse strand, counting down.
CTCTGGTGGTGCTCTCAGCCGTGCTTCTATCTTTGCGCTGGGGATTATGCCGTACATTTCGGCATCGATCATCGTGCAGCTGCTGACGGTGGTTTATCAACCGCTGGCGGAACTGAAGAAAGAAGGGGAGTCTGGTCGTCGTAAGATCAGCCAGTACACCCGCTACGGTACTCTGGTGCTGGCGATATTCCAGTCGATCGGTATTGCTACCGGTCTGCCGAATATGCCTGGTATGCAAGGCCTGGTGATTAATCCAGGCTTTGCATTCTATTTCACCGCTGTTGTCAGTCTGGTCACAGGGACTATGTTCCTGATGTGGCTCGGCGAACAGATCACTGAACGTGGTATCGGTAACGGTATCTCGATCATTATCTTCGCCGGTATCGTTGCGGGACTCCCGCCGGCCATCGCCCATACTATCGAGCAAGCGCGTCAAGGCGACCTGCACTTCCTCCTGTTGCTGTTGGTTGCAGTATTAGTATTTGCAGTGACCTTCTTTGTTGTATTCGTTGAGCGTGGTCAACGCCGCATTGTGGTAAACTACGCGAAACGTCAACAGGGTCGTCGTGTCTATGCTGCACAGAGCACACATTTACCGCTGAAAGTGAATATGGCGGGGGTAATCCCGGCAATCTTCGCTTCCAGTATTATACTGTTCCCGGCAACCATCACGTCATGGTTCGGGGGTGGTACTGGTTGGAACTGGCTGACAACAATTTCGCTGTATTTGCAGCCTGGGCAACCGCTTTATGTGTTACTCTATGCGTCTGCAATCATCTTCTTCTGTTTCTTCTACACGGCGTTGGTTTTCAACCCGCGTGAAACAGCAGATAACCTGAAGAAGTCCGGTGCATTTGTACCAGGAATTCGTCCGGGAGAGCAAACGGCGAAGTATATCGATAAAGTGATGACTCGCCTGACTCTGGTTGGTGCGTTGTACATTACTTTTATCTGCCTGATCCCGGAGTTCATGCGTGACGCGATGAAAGTGCCGTTCTACTTCGGTGGGACCTCGCTGCTTATCGTTGTTGTCGTGATTATGGACTTTATGGCTCAAGTGCAAACTCTGATGATGTCCAGTCAGTATGAGTCTGCATTGAAGAAGGCGAACCTGAAAGGCTACGGCCGTTAAAACTGGTCGCCCGAGAAGTTACGGAGAGTAAAAATGAAAGTTCGTGCTTCCGTCAAGAAATTATGCCGTAACTGCAAAATCGTTAAGCGTGATGGTGTCATCCGTGTGATTTGCAGTGCCGAGCCGAAGCATAAACAGCGCCAAGGCTGATTTTTTCGCATATTTTTCTTGCAAAGTTGGATTGAGCTGGCTAGATTAGCCAGCCAATCTTTTGTATGTCTGTACGTTTCCATTTGAGTATCCTGAAAACGGGCTTTTCAGCATGGTGCGTACATATTAAATAGTAGGAGTGCATAGTGGCCCGTATAGCAGGCATTAACATTCCTGATCACAAACATACCGTTATCGCTTTAACCGCTATTTTCGGTATCGGCAAAACCCGTTCTAAAGCCATCTGCGCTGAAACGGGCATCGCTGAAAATGTTAAGATCAGTGAGCTGTCTGAAGAACAAATTGATATTCTGCGTGAAGCAGTAGGTAAATTTGTCGTTGAAGGTGATCTGCGCCGTGAAATCACCCTGAGCATCAAGCGTCTGATGGACCTTGGTTGCTACCGTGGTTTGCGTCATCGTCGTGGTCTCCCGGTTCGCGGTCAGCGTACCAAGACCAACGCACGTACCCGTAAGGGTCCGCGTAAACCGATCAAGAAATAATCGGGGTGATTGAATAATGGCAAAGGCACCAATTCGTGCACGTAAGCGTGTAAGAAAACAAGTCTCTGACGGCGTGGCTCATATCCATGCTTCTTTTAACAACACCATCGTTACCATCACTGATCGTCAGGGTAACGCACTGGGTTGGGCAACAGCCGGTGGTTCCGGTTTCCGTGGTTCTCGCAAATCCACTCCGTTCGCAGCTCAGGTTGCAGCAGAGCGTTGCGCAGAAGCCGTAAAAGAATACGGCATCAAGAATCTGGAAGTTATGGTCAAAGGTCCGGGTCCGGGTCGCGAATCTACCATTCGTGCACTGAACGCCGCTGGTTTCCGCATCACTAATATTACTGATGTGACTCCGATCCCTCATAACGGTTGTCGTCCGCCGAAAAAACGTCGCGTATAACGCTGCGTTTTCCAGGTTAGTTGGAGAAAGAAAATGGCAAGATATTTGGGTCCTAAGCTCAAGCTGAGCCGTCGTGAGGGCACCGACTTATTCCTTAAGTCTGGCGTTCGCGCGATCGATACCAAGTGTAAAATTGAACAAGCTCCTGGCCAGCACGGTGCGCGTAAGCCGCGTCTGTCTGACTATGGTGTGCAGTTGCGTGAAAAGCAAAAAGTTCGCCGTATGTACGGTGTGCTGGAGCGTCAGTTCCGTAACTACTATAAAGAAGCAGCACGTCTGAAAGGCAACACCGGTGAAAACCTGTTGGCTCTGCTGGAAGGTCGTCTGGACAACGTTGTATACCGTATGGGCTTCGGCGCCACTCGTGCTGAAGCACGCCAGCTGGTTAGCCACAAAGCGATTATGGTAAACGGTCGTGTTGTTAACATCGCTTCTTATCAGGTTAAAGCGAATGACGTTGTCAGCATTCGTGAGAAAGCGAAAAAGCAATCTCGCGTGAAAGCCGCTCTGGAGCTGGCTGAGCAGCGTGAAAAGCCAACCTGGCTGGAAGTTGATGCTGGCAAGATGGAAGGTACGTTCAAGCGTCAGCCGGAGCGTTCTGATCTGTCTGCGGACATTAACGAACACCTGATCGTCGAGCTTTACTCCAAGTAAAGCTTAGTACCAAAGAGAGGACACAATGCAGGGTTCTGTGACAGAGTTTCTAAAACCGCGCCTGGTCGATATCGAGCAAGTGAGTTCGACGCACGCCAAGGTGACCCTTGAGCCTTTAGAGCGTGGCTTCGGCCATACTCTGGGTAACGCACTGCGCCGTATTCTGCTCTCATCGATGCCGGGTTGCGCGGTGACCGAGGTTGAGATTGATGGTGTACTGCACGAGTACAGCACCAAAGAAGGCGTTCAGGAAGACATCCTTGAAATCCTGCTCAACCTGAAAGGGCTGGCGGTGAGAGTTCAGGGTAAAGATGAAGTCATCCTTACTTTGAATAAATCTGGCATTGGCCCTGTGACCGCAGCCGACATTACCCACGACGGTGATGTCGAAATCGTCAAGCCGCAGCACGTGATTTGCCACCTGACTGATGAGAACGCTGCTATTAGCATGCGTATCAAAGTTCAGCGCGGTCGCGGTTATGTGCCGGCTTCTGCCCGAATTCATTCGGAAGAAGATGAGCGCCCAATCGGCCGTCTGCTGGTCGACGCCTGCTACAGCCCTGTAGAGCGTATTGCCTACAATGTTGAAGCTGCGCGTGTAGAACAGCGTACCGACCTGGACAAGCTGGTCATCGAAATGGAAACCAACGGCACAATCGATCCTGAAGAGGCGATTCGTCGTGCGGCAACCATCCTGGCTGAACAACTGGAAGCTTTTGTTGACCTACGTGATGTACGTCAGCCAGAAGTGAAAGAAGAGAAACCAGAATTCGATCCGATCCTGCTGCGCCCTGTTGACGATCTGGAATTGACTGTCCGCTCTGCTAACTGCCTCAAGGCAGAAGCTATCCACTATATCGGTGATCTGGTACAGCGTACCGAGGTTGAGTTGCTGAAAACGCCGAACCTGGGTAAAAAATCTCTTACTGAGATTAAAGACGTGCTGGCTTCCCGTGGACTGTCTCTGGGCATGCGCCTGGAAAACTGGCCACCAGCAAGCATTGCTGACGAGTAACCGGATCACAGGTTAAGGTTTTACTGAGAAGGATAAGGTCATGCGCCATCGTAAGAGTGGTCGTCAACTGAACCGCAACAGCAGCCATCGCCAGGCTATGTTCCGTAACATGGCAGGTTCGCTGGTTCGTCATGAAATCATCAAGACGACCCTGCCGAAAGCGAAAGAACTGCGTCGCGTAGTTGAGCCGCTGATTACTCTTGCCAAGACTGATAGCGTTGCTAATCGTCGTCTGGCATTCGCCCGCACTCGTGATAACGAGATCGTGGCAAAACTGTTTAACGAGCTGGGCCCGCGTTTCGCGAGCCGCGCCGGTGGTTACACTCGCATTCTGAAGTGTGGCTTCCGTGCAGGCGACAACGCGCCGATGGCATACATCGAGCTGGTTGATCGTGCTGAGCCGAAAGCAGAAGCTGCTGCAGAGTAATCTGTAGTAACGTAAAAAAACCCGCCCTGGCGGGTTTTTTTATATCTACCCCATCCCCATTTCACTACACTATCTGTACTCTTTTTGTTCATCCCCTGGAGCCGTAGAATGTGGTTGCTGGATCAGTGGGCGGAACGTCATATCCTCGATGCCCAAACCAAAGGTGAGTTCGATAATTTACCCGGCAGCGGAGAACCGCTGACTCTCGATGACGATTCACATGTGCCGGCGGAGTTGCGGGCAGGCTATCGCCTTCTGAAAAATGCAGGATGTCTTCCTCCGGAACTGGAGCAACGCAAAGAAGCGTTGGCTCTGGCAGACTTACTGAATGGCGTCCGTCAGGACGATCCGCGTCATGCCGAACTTAGCAAACGCCTTGCCCTGCTCGAGCTGAAGTTACGTCAGGCAGGTCTGAACACCGACTTTTTACGCGGTGAGTACGCCGATGCGTTGCTGCAAAAAATAAATCAGGAGTAAATATGTATCGTATTGGTGAATTGGCAAAACTGGCTGACGTGACGCCTGATACCATCCGCTACTATGAAAAGCAGCAGATGATGGATCATGACATACGCACCGAGGGAGGATTTCGTCTGTACTCGGATAACGATCTTCAACGGCTGCGCTTTATTCGTTATGCCCGACAACTGGGTTTCACCCTGGAAGCGATCCGCGAATTATTGTCGATCCGCATCGATCCGGAGCATCATACCTGTCAGGAGTCGAAAGGGATCGTTCAGGCGCGATTAAGTGAAGTCGAGGCGCGGATTAAAGAGCTACAGACGATGCGCCGCTCTCTGCAGCGGCTCAACGATGCCTGTTGCGGCACTGCCCACAGCAGCGTTTACTGTTCTATCCTTGAGGCCCTTGAACAAGGGGCCAGCAACGGCAATGGCGGACGTTGATTTTTTAAACGCGCGGATCTACACTCGCGCCGAGTTTATACATATACCGGAGTAACTATGAGTCGCTATCAGCATACTAAAGGACAAATTAAAGATAACGCCATTGAGGCACTTCTCCACGATCCGTTATTCAGGCAGCGCGTAGAGAAAAACAAGAAAGGGAAAGGAAGCTATCAACGTAAAGATAAACATGCAGGAAGGATTGATCGGGAGGCCAGTGGCAAGCAAGCGAATCGCTTTTTTACCACTGGCCTTCTGCTTTCTCTGCTGATTAAGAACGGTTGTTTTGTTCTTTCAGCAGATCGCGAATTTCGCTCAGCAGAACTTCTTCTTTAGAGGGAGCTGGCGGTGCCGCCGGAGCCTCTTCTTTCTTACGATTTAACTTATTCATCAATTTAATCGCCATGAAGATGGCAAACGCGACGATGATGAAATCGAAAACGTTTTGAATGAATACCCCATAATGCATCACCACAGCCGGGACATCGCCCTGGGCATCACGTAGCGTGACGGCAAACTGTTTAAAATCGATCCCGCCAATCAACAGGCCGAGTGGCGGCATAATAATATCCGCGACCAGTGATGAAACAATTTTACCGAATGCTGCACCGATGATCACACCCACTGCCAAATCGACAACGTTCCCGCGCATCGCGAATTCGCGAAACTCTTTTAAAAAACTCATTTTATTCTCCTTGTGCCAGCTGACGTTGTAAGTTTAACAAATGTATTTTCATTTGCCATTCCCAGCAGATAGTTACTGCAAAATATTAACCTTTGAATAATAAGGGATAATAAAAAGGCGCCTGTTCGGCGCCCTGGGAATTACAGGAAGAAAGGACTTGGCTGGAACAGCCTTTCGACATCGGAAATAAACTTCTTATCGGTCAAAAACATGATCACATGGTCGCCCTGCTCGATCCGTAGATTATTATTGGCGATCATCACGTCATTGCCCCGCACGACGGCGCCGATGATCGTGCCCGGTGGAAGTTTGATCTCATCGATCGAACGCCCGACTACCCGGGAGGTGCTCTCATCGCCGTGCGCGACTGCCTCAATCGCTTCTGCAACGCCGCGGCGCAAGGAGGAGACGCCGACAATATCGGCTTTACGGACATGACTGAGGAGTGCGGAAATTGTGGCCTGCTGAGGCGAAATCGCAATATCGATGACGCTACCCTGGACCAGATCCACGTAGGCTCTGCGCTGGATTAGCACCATCACTTTTTTCGCGCCCATTCGCTTGGCCAACATAGCCGACATAATATTGGCTTCGTCGTCGTTAGTGACGGCAATAAACAGGTCCACCTGGTCAATATGCTCTTCAGCTAACAGCTCCTGGTCCGATGCATCCCCGTAGAAGACGATAGTATGCTGCAGCTTTTCCGCCAGCTCAGCGGCCCGCTGCTGATTACGTTCGATAAGCTTAACGCTGTAATCTTTTTCCAGCTTATGGGCCAGACCCGCGCCAATATTGCCCCCGCCGACCAGCATAATACGCTTATACGGCTTTTCCAGTCGCTGCAGTTCGCTCATGACCGCGCGAATATGCTGCGAGGCGGCAATAAAGAAGACTTCATCTCCGGCCTCGACAATCGTCGAGCCCTGCGGGCGGATGGGGCGATCGTGGCGGAAAATGGCGGCCACGCGCGTATCGATATGCGGCATATGCTCCCGCATAGTGGATAAGGCATTCCCCACCAGCGGGCCACCATAATAGGCTTTTACTACCGCGAGACTGACTTTTCCTTCGGCGAAGTTCACGACCTGCAGCGCGCCGGGATATTCGATCAGACGGTGGATGTTGTCGATGACCAGTTGTTCCGGAGCGATTAAGTGATCGATGGGTACCGCTTCAGAGTTGAAGAGCTTTTCCGCATCACGAACGTAATCAGGCGCACGAATACGCGCTATGCGGTTTGGCGTATTGAACAATGAGTAAGCGACCTGGCAGGCCACCATGTTGGTTTCGTCCGAACTAGTGACCGCTACCAGCATATCGGCATCATCGGCTCCCGCCTCGCGCAGTACGCGAGGGTGAGAGCCATGCCCCTGGACGACACGCAGGTCGAACTTATCCTGCAGGCTGCGCAGACGGTCGCCATTGGTATCAACCAGCGTAATATCATTGTTCTCGCCGACGAGGTTTTCCGCCAGCGTGCCGCCGACCTGGCCGGCGCCCAGAATAATAATCTTCATCTGCAGTAACCCATTAGTTCCGACGTTTGATTAGCTTAGCGTAAAAGAAGCCATCACCTTCTTCCACGCCCGGCAGATTTTGCTGCCCGGGGCTCGCCGGCGTGCCGGTTGCGTGAAGTTCTGCATCCGGAGTTCGCGCGAGGAAGGCGGCAATTTGCTGACTGTTCTCTTCCGGCAGAATAGAACAGGTTGCGTAAACCAGCGTGCCGCCTGGCTTCAGGTGCCCCCAGATGGCATTGAGGATCTCGGCCTGCAGTTGGGCTAACTCGGCGATATCCCGATCCCGGCGCAGCCATTTGATATCCGGATGGCGGCGAATAACGCCGGTTGCGGAGCAGGGAGCATCCAGCAGAATACGATCGAACTGCTCATTGCCACACCACTGCTCAGGGAAGCGACCATCGCCCTGTTTTACTTCCGCTTTTACACCCAGACGCTTCAGGTTGTCATAGACGCGGGACAGACGCTGTTCATCAATATCCACTGCCATAACCTGAGCCTGGGGAGCGACTTCCAGAATATGCGTCGTCTTCCCGCCCGGCGCGGCGCAGAGATCGAGAATGCGTTCGCCGTTTTCCGGCTGCAGATAACGTATACAGCCCTGGGCCGAGGCGTCCTGGACGGTCACCCAGCCTTCGGCAAAGCCTGGTAACGCGTGGACCGGGGCAGGAGTGGCCAAGCGTACGGCGTCCGGATAATCAGGGTGGGTAAAGCCCTCTAAACCGGCCTCGTTAAGCAGGGCAAGCCACTCATCCCGGGAATGATGGTTGCGGTTAACGCGCAGCCACATCGGCGGGCGCTGGTTGTTCGCCTCGACGATCTCCTGCCACTGCTGCGGCCAGGCCTGCTGCAGGCGTTTCAGCAGCCATTTGGGATGAAGATAGCGGTTTTCATGCTCAGCAAATTCGGCTAACAACGCTTCCTGCTGGCGCTGGAACTGGCGTAGCACGCCGTTGATCAGCCCTTTAAGCTGCGGGCGTTTAATGGCCACCGCGCCTTCTACCGTTTCCGCCAGCGCGGCATGCGGGGGAATGCGGGTGTAGAGTAACTGATAGAGACCAACCATGATCAGAAAGTGCACGGTGCGCTGTTTGCCGGTCATCGGACGCGCCATTAGCTTGCTGATAAGCCACTCCAGCTGGCTTAGAGTACGTAGTACACCAAAGCACAACTCCTGCAGTAGCGCTTTATCTTTATCGCTGACTTTCTGCTGTAGAGGGGGCAGTACGTTGCTTAAAGACTGCCCTTTTTCAACAACTTGTTCGATAGCCTGGGCGGCCAGGCTGCGTAAATTTATATTCTTTTTCATAAGCGCAAAAATAAAAATGCCCGGCGAACCCGGGCTTCAGAAGAGACGACCGTCAGGCGAGACGGGTGCCAGGGATAAACCACTCCCGGCGGGAATTGAGTAAGTCCTGGGCGCTCATCGCTTTTTTACCCGCAGGCTGTAGCGACTCCAGGCTGAGGATCCCATCCCCCGTGGCGACCTGAATACCCTGTTTGGTTGCTGCCACGATAGTACCCGGTTCGGCGTGAGCGGCTTCGGCGATGACCGATGCCCGCCACACTTTTACCGGTTGTCCGTCAATTTCCAGCCAGCTCATTGGCCACGGATTAAACGCGCGGATGCAGCGTTCCAACTGCGCAGCGGAAAGCGACCAATCGATACGAGCCTCTTCTTTACTCAGCTTTTCGGCATGGCACACCAGCGATTCATCTTGTACTTCAGGCCGTGCGGTGCCGTTGGCCAGCTGGGCTAACGTTGCCAGCAGCCCCTGAGGGCCGAGCTCGGCCAGCTTATCGTACAGGCTGCCGCTGGTATCCTCTGCGGTAATGGGGCAGGAAAGCTTATACAGCATATCCCCCGTATCAAGGCCGACGTCCATCTGCATGATGGTTACGCCAGTTTCGCTATCCCCCGCCCACAGTGAACGCTGAATTGGCGCTGCGCCACGCCAGCGCGGTAGCAGCGAGCCGTGAACGTTGATACAGCCCAGACGGGGCATCTCCAGCACCGCTTTAGGCAGAATCAGACCGTACGCCACTACCACCATAATATCGGCTCCGAGATCGGCGACTAACCGCTGGTTATCCTGCGGACGCAGGGAGGATGGCTGGAACACAGGTAAGTTATGGGCTTCTGCCAGCACTTTTACCGGGCTTGGCATCAATTTTTTGCCGCGACCAGCAGGGCGATCAGGCTGAGTGAATACGCCAACAACCTGATGTTCAGACGACAGCAGCGCATCAAGATGACGCGCTGCAAAATCAGGGGTGCCGGCGAAAATGATACGTAGTGATTGTGACACGGTATTCCTTGTTATCAGGCACGGGAACGTAAACGATCCAGTTTCTCTACCTTCTGACGAATGCGCTGTTGTTTGAGTGGTGACAGATAGTCAATAAACAGTTTGCCGACCAGGTGATCCATCTCATGCTGGATACAGATAGCCAGCAGGCCATCGGCCTCCAGTTCAAACGGCTTACCATTGCGATCCAGTGCCCGGATCTTCACTTTTTCCGCACGCGGCACCAGGGCGCGCTGTTCAGGAATAGACAAGCAGCCTTCTTCAATACCGGTTTCGCCATCTTTCTCCAGCATTTCCGGGTTAATTAATACCAGCTGCTCTTCACGATTTTCCGACACATCAATAACGATAATGCGCTGATGGATATCGACCTGGGTTGCGGCCAGACCGATGCCTTCCTCGGCGTACATGGTGTCGAACATATCATCGACGATACGCTGAATTTCCGCATTCACTTCTTTGACCGGCTCGGCGACTTTGCGAAGGCGCTCGTCCGGAATATGTAACACTTGCAAAACTGCCATAAAGTTCCAGAGTCGTATTCAGGAGTTGATAAGATTATTAGCTCTATTCTAGACAAAACCCCCTGCAATTGACAGTCTCACTGTCCAATCGCAAAGATTGTCAATACCGCTTATGGCAGGGGGTAAGGATGACGCCCGACGAGATTTGGCTGCGGCTGATGAAGGTCAGTAGCTTGTATGGCGACAGGATGGTAGAGGTCGCTCAGCGCTTATGCGCAGCCGCCAGCGTTGATCGTGAAGCGCTGCATGCCGTCGGGATGACCGCGGCGCAGGCAAAGTTATTTTTCCGGCTTGACGAGCATGAGCTTGACGAGACGCGGCGCTGGCTGGAACAACCGGATCATCATCTGTTACGGGGTGACGATCCGCGCTATCCATTGCGGTTAAAGGCTATCGCTGATTACCCCGGCGCGTTGCTGGTCAGCGGCGACCTCGCCCTGCTTCACAGCGCGCAGCTTGCCGTTATTGGCAGTCGCTCGCACTCCTGGTATGGCGCCCGCTGGGGGAAACTGTTCAGCGAAACGCTGGCGCATAAAGGGATTACCATCACCAGTGGGCTGGCGTTAGGCATTGACGGGGTCGCGCACCGCGGCGCGCTGGCAGCGGAGGGTAAAACTATCGCGGTACTGGGCAATGGGCTGAGTCAGGTGTATCCGCGGCGCCATGCAACCCTCGCCCGGCAGATCATCGACAATGGCGGTACGCTGGTATCTGAATTTCCACTCATTACGCCGCCGCTTCCCGCACATTTCCCCAGACGCAACCGGATTATCAGCGGCTTAAGCCTGGGCGTGCTGGTGATTGAGGCGGCGTTGCGAAGCGGATCGCTAGTCACCGTCCGCTGCGCCCTGGAGCAGGGAAGGGATGTGTTCGCCCTGCCTGGCCCGATAGGCAATCCGGGATCGGAAGGCCCGCACTGGTTAATTAAGCAAGGCGCGGTGCCAGTGACCTCGCCAGAGGATATTGTGGAATACTGGCATAACGAGCTGGCCTGGCTGACTGATACGTCTGATTCGATAAATATTTGCGTCGATCAGCCGTCTGTAGCATTGCCATTTCCGGAGCTCCTGGCTAACGTAGGAGATGAGGTAACACCTGTTGACGTTGTCGCTGAACGTGCCGGCCAATCTGTGCCAGTAACCGTAGCTCAGCTACTTGAACTGGAGTTAGCAGGCTGGATCGCAGCTGTACCCGGCGGCTATGTCCGATTAAGGAGGGCAAGCCATGTTCGACGTACTCATGTATTTGTTTGAAACTTACATCCATAGCGAAGCAGAAATGCGCGTGGATCAGGACAAACTGACGCGGGATCTTACCGATGCGGGTTTTGAGCGGGAAGACATCTATAACGCGTTAATGTGGCTCGAGAAACTGGCTGATTATCAGGAGGGTCTCGTTGAACCCATGCAGCTCGCTTCCGACCCGCTCTCTCTTCGGGTATATACCGAAGAGGAGTGCCAGCGTCTGGATGCCAGTTGCCGGGGGTTTTTACTCTTCCTCGAGCAGATTCAGGTGTTGAACCTCGAAACGCGAGAAATGGTGATAGAGCGCGTACTGGCGCTGGATACGGCGGAATTTGAGCTGGAAGACCTGAAATGGGTCATCCTGATGGTACTGTTCAATATTCCGGGCTGTGAAAACGCCTATCAGCAAATGGAAGAATTACTCTTCGAAGTAAATGAAGGTATGCTGCATTAATCTTTTTGCAGCAACATCGAGTTGTTATGACCAAATCAGCACTGTTTTCGGTGCGTAAAAATGAGCCCTGCCCGCAGTGCGGGGCCGAACTGGTGATCCGTTCCGGGAAACATGGCCCGTTTCTCGGCTGTTCGCATTATCCGGACTGTGACTATATTCGTCCCCTGAAAAGCCAGGCGGATGGGCATATCGTTAAGGTGCTGGAGGGGCAAGAGTGCCCATCGTGCGGTGCGGTTATGGTGTTACGCCAGGGGCGTTTTGGGATGTTCATTGGCTGTAGCCGCTATCCGGAATGTGAACATACCGAGCTGATTGATAAACCCGATGAGACGGCTATCGCTTGCCCGCAGTGCGGACAAGGCCATCTGGTCCAGCGTCGTTCCCGTTTCGGTAAAACCTTTCACTCCTGCGATCGCTATCCTGATTGCCAGTTCGTTATCAATTTTAAACCGGTGGCGGGCGAATGCCCTGAATGCCATTACCCGCTGTTAATAGAAAAGAAGACGGCGCAGGGGCTCAGACGCTTCTGTGCCAGTAAACAATGTGGAAAGCCGATCCCGGCGGAATAAATCAGTGAACAATAACCTGCCCTCCGAAGCCGTCGTCCATGCCGTGGCGGTCCTGAAAAATGAACATGTCATCGCCTATCCCACCGAAGCCGTGTTTGGCGTCGGCTGCGACCCTGACAGCGAAACGGCCGTTATGCGCCTGCTGGAGCTGAAGCAGCGTCCCGTTGAGAAAGGATTGATCCTTATCGCCGCCAGCTTTGAGCAACTGAAGCCCTATATTGATGATTCACGGTTAAGTGACTCACAGCGGGAAGCCATCTTCTCTTGCTGGCCGGGACCGGTGACGTTTGTATTCCCGGCGCGTCCTGAAACGCCGCGCTGGCTGACTGGACGTTTTGATTCACTGGCCGTACGCGTGACTAACCATCCGCTGGTAATCGAATTGTGCGAAGCCTACGGAAAACCACTGGTTTCGACCAGCGCCAATCTCACCGGGCAACCACCGTGCCGTACTACCGCAGAGGTCCATGCTCAGTTTGGCGACAGCTTCCCGGTGGTGGATGGCGCTACGGGCGGCCGGCAAAACCCATCTGAAATTCGTGATGCCCTGACGGGTGAACTGTTCCGCCAGGGGTGAACCATGGAAACCTATGCCGTTTTTGGTAATCCGATCGCGCACAGCAAGTCGCCTGCTATTCATCAGCTGTTTGCCCGCCAGTTAGGAATTACTCATCCTTATGGACGTGTACTGGCGCCGCTGGACGATTTTGTCTCTTCTCTGAATCAGTTCTTTGCAGAAGGAGGAAAGGGGGCCAACGTCACCGTTCCTTTTAAAGAGGAAGCCTTTGCGCGTGCCGACGAACTGACAGAACGCGCAGCGCTGGCGGGAGCAGTAAACACCCTGAAACGCCTGGAAGATGGCCGTTTACTGGGGGACAACACCGACGGTATTGGTCTTCTGAGCGATCTGGAACGCCTGGGATTCATTAAGCCACGCCAACGGATCCTGCTGGTTGGTGCTGGTGGGGCATCTCGCGGGGTTCTTTTGCCGCTTCTGTCGCTGGGATGCGCCGTCACGATCGTGAATCGCACCTATTCTCGTGCCCGTGAGTTAGCCACTCTCTTCGCCCATACCGGGAGCGTTAGCGCAAGGGAGATGGATACCTTATCCGGGGAAACATTCGATCTGATCGTCAATGCGACGTCCAGTGGAATAGACGGTGATGTACCAGCTATCCCGGCATCTATTGTCAACGCTGACGTATATTGCTATGACATGTTTTACCAGAAAGGGCCGACACCGTTTCTTCACTGGTGCCAGCAATATGGCGCAGTTCACTGTGCCGATGGGCTGGGAATGCTGGTGGCGCAAGCCGCCCATGCTGTTCTGCTATGGCACGGCGTTCTGCCGGCTATCGCTCCGGTCATTGAAACGCTGCAGCAGGAACTGAATGCATGAATCAGGCGATTCAGTTTCCTGACCGGGAATCATGGGATGCCGAACGGCAGGGCGTGGTTTTTCCCGCGCTGGTGAATGGGATGCAATTAACCTGCGCAATTTCAGGGCAAACCCTGCAGCAGCGTTTCGGCGCAGAGGGGCCAGCGCAGTGGCTGGCCGCCTTCCAGGAACATCGTTGGGATCTAGAGGAAGAGGCAGAAGCATTGATCCGCGATGGTCAGGAAGATGCTCAGGGCTGGATCTGGTTATCCTGATCCAGGTACTCATTTTTCCATTTCACATAGTTATTTGCTGAATACTTGAGTCCTTCCCGTTCCGCCTCTGTCAGGGGGCGGATCTGTTTGACCGGATTGCCAAAGTAAAGGTAGCCGCTTTCCAGCTGTTTGTTCTGCGGTACCAGACTTCCCGCACCTATCATGACGTCGTCGCCAACGACGACACCATCTAATAAGATCGAACCCATGCCAACCAGTACGCGGTTGCCGATAGTGCAGCCGTGCAGCATCACTTTATGACCAACAGTTACATCCTCACCAATGATCAGCGGATTTCCCTCCGGCTTATAAGAGGACTTATGGGTCACATGGAGAACGCTACCGTCCTGAATATTGCTGCGTTGACCTATCGATACATAGTTGACGTCGCCGCGAATGGCCACCAGAGGCCAGACGCTGACGTCATCGGCAATTCTGACATCGCCGATGACGACGCTGGATGCGTCAATCATGACGCGAAGACCGATTTGTGGGAAAAATGCTTTGTAGGGGCGCAGCTGAGCAGACATATAGACCTCAAAAATACGGGAGCATAAGAAGACTTTGGTGGCTTTTATCTCCCTGTGCAACCCCTGAAAACGGTGAAAATTGAGCAAATCGTGCAATTACACGGCGAAAAGGGTGAAAAATCACCATTCAGAAAAAAAGATCGAAAAAAGGCTTGTGCAAAAAAATGGGATCCCTATAATGCGCACCCACTGACACGGCAGATGTGAATCACTTCACACAAACAGTCGGTTCGGTTGCAGAGAAAAATCCTGAAAAACGGGTTGACTCTGAAAGAGGAAAGCGTAATATACGCCACCTCGCGACAGAGCGCTAAAGCGCGTCGCAACTGCTCTTTAACAATTTATCAGACAATCTGTGTGGGCACTCAAAGTGACATGGATTCTTAACGTCCTCGGACGAAAAATGAATACCAAGTCTCAAGAGTGAACACGTAATTCATTACGAAGTTTAATTCTTTGAGCATCAAACTTAAATTGAAGAGTTTGATCATGGCTCAGATTGAACGCTGGCGGCAGGCCTAACACATGCAAGTCGAGCGGTAGCACAGAGAGCTTGCTCTCGGGTGACGAGCGGCGGACGGGTGAGTAATGTCTGGGAAACTGCCTGATGGAGGGGGATAACTACTGGAAACGGTAGCTAATACCGCATAATGTCGCAAGACCAAAGTGGGGGACCTTCGGGCCTCATGCCATCAGATGTGCCCAGATGGGATTAGCTAGTAGGTGGGGTAACGGCTCACCTAGGCGACGATCCCTAGCTGGTCTGAGAGGATGACCAGCCACACTGGAACTGAGACACGGTCCAGACTCCTACGGGAGGCAGCAGTGGGGAATATTGCACAATGGGCGCAAGCCTGATGCAGCCATGCCGCGTGTGTGAAGAAGGCCTTCGGGTTGTAAAGCACTTTCAGCGGGGAGGAAGGCGTTAAGGTTAATAACCTTGGCGATTGACGTTACCCGCAGAAGAAGCACCGGCTAACTCCGTGCCAGCAGCCGCGGTAATACGGAGGGTGCAAGCGTTAATCGGAATTACTGGGCGTAAAGCGCACGCAGGCGGTCTGTCAAGTCGGATGTGAAATCCCCGGGCTCAACCTGGGAACTGCATTCGAAACTGGCAGGCTAGAGTCTTGTAGAGGGGGGTAGAATTCCAGGTGTAGCGGTGAAATGCGTAGAGATCTGGAGGAATACCGGTGGCGAAGGCGGCCCCCTGGACAAAGACTGACGCTCAGGTGCGAAAGCGTGGGGAGCAAACAGGATTAGATACCCTGGTAGTCCACGCCGTAAACGATGTCGATTTGGAGGTTGTGCCCTTGAGGCGTGGCTTCCGGAGCTAACGCGTTAAATCGACCGCCTGGGGAGTACGGCCGCAAGGTTAAAACTCAAATGAATTGACGGGGGCCCGCACAAGCGGTGGAGCATGTGGTTTAATTCGATGCAACGCGAAGAACCTTACCTGGTCTTGACATCCACAGAACTTTCCAGAGATGGATTGGTGCCTTCGGGAACTGTGAGACAGGTGCTGCATGGCTGTCGTCAGCTCGTGTTGTGAAATGTTGGGTTAAGTCCCGCAACGAGCGCAACCCTTATCCTTTGTTGCCAGCGGTTAGGCCGGGAACTCAAAGGAGACTGCCAGTGATAAACTGGAGGAAGGTGGGGATGACGTCAAGTCATCATGGCCCTTACGACCAGGGCTACACACGTGCTACAATGGCATATACAAAGAGAAGCGACCTCGCGAGAGCAAGCGGACCTCATAAAGTATGTCGTAGTCCGGATTGGAGTCTGCAACTCGACTCCATGAAGTCGGAATCGCTAGTAATCGTAGATCAGAATGCTACGGTGAATACGTTCCCGGGCCTTGTACACACCGCCCGTCACACCATGGGAGTGGGTTGCAAAAGAAGTAGGTAGCTTAACCTTCGGGAGGGCGCTTACCACTTTGTGATTCATGACTGGGGTGAAGTCGTAACAAGGTAACCGTAGGGGAACCTGCGGTTGGATCACCTCCTTACCTTAAAGAACCTGCCTTTGCAGTGCTCACACAGATTGTCTGATGAAAATAG
>NZ_MJDM01000005.1:2355703-2594599 GCF_008452795.1 Klebsiella sp. AqSCr | reverse complement strand
GAAGTTTTGCTCTTTAAAAATCTGGATCAAGCTGAAAATTGAAACGACACACAGTTAATGTGTGTTCGAGTCTCTCAAATTTTCGCGACACGATGATGTTTTACGAAACATCTTCGGGTTGTGAGGTTAAGCGACTAAGCGTACACGGTGGATGCCCTGGCAGTCAGAGGCGATGAAGGACGTGCTAATCTGCGAAAAGCGTCGGTAAGGTGATATGAACCGTTATAACCGGCGATGTCCGAATGGGGAAACCCAGTGTGATTCGTCACACTATCGTTAACTGAATACATAGGTTAACGAGGCGAACCGGGGGAACTGAAACATCTAAGTACCCCGAGGAAAAGAAATCAACCGAGATTCCCCCAGTAGCGGCGAGCGAACGGGGAGCAGCCCAGAGTCTGAATCAGCTTGTGTGTTAGTGGAACGGTCTGGAAAGTCCGACGGTACAGGGTGATAGTCCCGTACACCAAAATGCACAGGTTGTGAACTCGAAGAGTAGGGCGGGACACGTGGTATCCTGTCTGAATATGGGGGGACCATCCTCCAAGGCTAAATACTCCTGACTGACCGATAGTGAACCAGTACCGTGAGGGAAAGGCGAAAAGAACCCCGGCGAGGGGAGTGAAAAAGAACCTGAAACCGTGTACGTACAAGCAGTGGGAGCACCTTCGGGTGTGACTGCGTACCTTTTGTATAATGGGTCAGCGACTTATATTCTGTAGCAAGGTTAACCGTATAGGGGAGCCGCAGGGAAACCGAGTCTTAACTGGGCGTTAAGTTGCAGGGTATAGACCCGAAACCCGGTGATCTAGCCATGGGCAGGTTGAAGGTTGGGTAACACTAACTGGAGGACCGAACCGACTAATGTTGAAAAATTAGCGGATGACTTGTGGCTGGGGGTGAAAGGCCAATCAAACCGGGAGATAGCTGGTTCTCCCCGAAAGCTATTTAGGTAGCGCCTCGTGAATTCATCTTCGGGGGTAGAGCACTGTTTCGGCTAGGGGGTCATCCCGACTTACCAACCCGATGCAAACTACGAATACCGAAGAATGTTATCACGGGAGACACACGGCGGGTGCTAACGTCCGTCGTGAAGAGGGAAACAACCCAGACCGCCAGCTAAGGTCCCAAAGTCATGGTTAAGTGGGAAACGATGTGGGAAGGCACAGACAGCCAGGATGTTGGCTTAGAAGCAGCCATCATTTAAAGAAAGCGTAATAGCTCACTGGTCGAGTCGGCCTGCGCGGAAGATGTAACGGGGCTAAACCATGCACCGAAGCTGCGGCAGCGACACTATGTGTTGTTGGGTAGGGGAGCGTTCTGTAAGCCTGCGAAGGTGTGCTGTGAGGCATGCTGGAGGTATCAGAAGTGCGAATGCTGACATAAGTAACGATAAAGCGGGTGAAAAGCCCGCTCGCCGGAAGACCAAGGGTTCCTGTCCAACGTTAATCGGGGCAGGGTGAGTCGACCCCTAAGGCGAGGCCGAAAGGCGTAGTCGATGGGAAACAGGTTAATATTCCTGTACTTGGTGTTACTGCGAAGGGGGGACGGAGAAGGCTATGTTAGCCGGGCGACGGTTGTCCCGGTTTAAGCATGTAGGCTGGTTGTCCAGGCAAATCCGGATAATCAAGGCTGAGGTGTGATGACGAGGCACTACGGTGCTGAAGTAACAAATGCCCTGCTTCCAGGAAAAGCCTCTAAGCATCAGGTAACATCAAATCGTACCCCAAACCGACACAGGTGGTCAGGTAGAGAATACCAAGGCGCTTGAGAGAACTCGGGTGAAGGAACTAGGCAAAATGGTGCCGTAACTTCGGGAGAAGGCACGCTGGTGTGTAGGTGAAGTCCCTGCGGATGGAGCTGAGACCAGTCGAAGATACCAGCTGGCTGCAACTGTTTATTAAAAACACAGCACTGTGCAAACACGAAAGTGGACGTATACGGTGTGACGCCTGCCCGGTGCCGGAAGGTTAATTGATGGGGTTATCCGTAAGGAGAAGCTCTTGATCGAAGCCCCGGTAAACGGCGGCCGTAACTATAACGGTCCTAAGGTAGCGAAATTCCTTGTCGGGTAAGTTCCGACCTGCACGAATGGCGTAATGATGGCCAGGCTGTCTCCACCCGAGACTCAGTGAAATTGAACTCGCTGTGAAGATGCAGTGTACCCGCGGCAAGACGGAAAGACCCCGTGAACCTTTACTATAGCTTGACACTGAACATTGAGCCTTGATGTGTAGGATAGGTGGGAGGCTTTGAAGCGTGGACGCCAGTCTGCGTGGAGCCAACCTTGAAATACCACCCTTTAATGTTTGATGTTCTAACGTTGGCCCCTTACCGGGGTTGCGGACAGTGTCTGGTGGGTAGTTTGACTGGGGCGGTCTCCTCCCAAAGCGTAACGGAGGAGCACGAAGGTTAGCTAATCCTGGTCGGACATCAGGAGGTTAGTGCAATGGCATAAGCTAGCTTGACTGCGAGCGTGACGGCGCGAGCAGGTGCGAAAGCAGGTCATAGTGATCCGGTGGTTCTGAATGGAAGGGCCATCGCTCAACGGATAAAAGGTACTCCGGGGATAACAGGCTGATACCGCCCAAGAGTTCATATCGACGGCGGTGTTTGGCACCTCGATGTCGGCTCATCACATCCTGGGGCTGAAGTAGGTCCCAAGGGTATGGCTGTTCGCCATTTAAAGTGGTACGCGAGCTGGGTTTAGAACGTCGTGAGACAGTTCGGTCCCTATCTGCCGTGGGCGCTGGAGAATTGAGGGGGGCTGCTCCTAGTACGAGAGGACCGGAGTGGACGCATCACTGGTGTTCGGGTTGTCATGCCAATGGCACTGCCCGGTAGCTAAATGCGGAAGAGATAAGTGCTGAAAGCATCTAAGCACGAAACTTGCCCCGAGATGAGTTCTCCCTGAGACTTTAAGTCTCCTGAAGGAACGTTGAAGACGACGACGTTGATAGGCCGGGTGTGTAAGCGCAGCGATGCGTTGAGCTAACCGGTACTAATGAACCGTGAGGCTTAACCTTACAACGCCGAAGATGTTTTGGCGGATTGAGAGAATTTTCAGCTCTGATACAGATTAATCGATACGTTGGTGAGACGTGTTGATAAAACAGAATTTGCCTGGCGGCACTAGCGCGGTGGTCCCACCTGACCCCATGCCGAACTCAGAAGTGAAACGCCGTAGCGCCGATGGTAGTGTGGGGTCTCCCCATGTGAGAGTAGGGAACTGCCAGGCATCAAATTTAGCGTGCTGATATGGCTCAGTTGGTAGAGCGCACCCTTGGTAAGGGTGAGGTCCCCAGTTCGACTCTGGGTATCAGCACCACTTTTTAGGTTAAAGTTCGGCACGTTGTAAAGAATTTGCCTGGCGACAATAGCGCGGCGGTCCCACCTGACCCCATGCCGAACTCAGAAGTGAAACGTCGTAGCGCCGATGGTAGTGTGGGGTCTCCCCATGTGAGAGTAGGGAATCGCCAGGCATCAAATAAAGCAAAAGGCCCAGTCGAAAGACTGGGCCTTTTGCTTTTGTGTTATCTGTTGTTTGCCGATGAGCTTCTTTGCTGCCCAGGGAAAATCTAACTGGCATCGATATGAACATTGCGCAGCAACGGTCCGGAGAGAGGGACAGGACGTTCGCCATCATTGCTCACCATCAGAGTAAAGGCCCGCTCTTCGACCGGGCCTTTGGTGTTTGTTGGTCCTGAACCCTGAATCTGAAAAGTTTGCCGATAGCGATGGACGACTCATTGCCAGCGGTCTCTGGCAACAACAACGGCTAAGAAAGCTGGCGAACTATCGTCAGGAAGAGCCTGAATGATCGCTTACTTTGGGGAATGGAGTGGAGCAGATACAGGGGATACACCTGTATCTGCGGTTGGGGAAGCGATCTAGCGGGTCAGAGCAACGATCCCTAACGTGAGGCCGGCTACCGCGGCCGCACCCCCGGCGATTGCGCCTGCGGTTTCCCAGTTGTCTTCTGTTGTGCCTTTCATACAGGTATTGGTATGGACTAAGCGGCCTTGCGAGTCATAAACCGGTACGCAGGGAGAGTCATGGGCACAGCCTGCCAGCAGAGAGGCCAGCAGCGCCACGATTAAATACTTTTTCATGATATTACCTCTGGATAATCCGCTGGGTTGTACTGAAAGCCAGTGCAGAACGGAATGGCTTATTTTATCACCGCGAATTGTCCGGGCCGGAGGCCGAAATCATCTCAATATATGAGCCGCGTAAATATCGTGAAGATAAGCCCGGGAATATGCAGAAAAGATGGAGAGAAAGATTGTGATTCAGCGATGCTGCGTGCGATGGCGGTTGCCAGACTGTGGCGCGTTTAGCTGGCTGCCAATATTGCATGCGAAAAAAAGCGCCCGCAAGGGGCGCCTTCAAGACATAGCCGAGTTATTCAGCGTGCCGGGTAAAGCGTCGTCTAACGACCACGAAGAACACCGGAACAAAGAAGATCGCCAGCAGCGTCGCGGTCAGCATCCCGCCCATCACGCCGGTGCCAACCGCATTCTGCGCCCCGCTGCCGGCACCATGGCTAATCACCAGCGGCATGACCCCGAGAATAAAGGCCAGAGAGGTCATCAGAATAGGCCGCAGGCGCATCCGCGATGCCTCCAGCGTGGCCTCAATGATCCCTTTCCCTTCTTTCTCCATCAGATCCTTGGCGAACTCGACGATCAGGATCGCATTCTTGGCCGACAAACCGATCGTGGTCAAGAGTCCGACCTGGAAGTAAACGTCATTATTCAGCCCACGCAGCGTGGCGGCTAACAGCGCGCCAATGACCCCCAGCGGAACCACTAACATGACTGAGAAGGGGATCGACCAGCTCTCATACAGCGCCGCCAGACACAGGAAGACGACGATCAGCGAGATGGCATAGAGCGCAGGCGCCTGGTTGCCGGAGAGCCGTTCCTGGTAAGACATCCCGGTCCAGTCATAACCGATGCCGCTCGGCAGTTTACTGGCCAGCGTTTCCATCAGCGCCATGGCTTCCCCGGTACTTTTGCCTGGCGAAGCTTCACCGAGGATCTCCATAGATGGCAACCCATTGTAGCGCTCCAGGCGCGGCGAGCCATATATCCAGCGTGAAGTGACAAAGGCGGAGAACGGCACCATTTCGCCGTTGGCGCTACGAACATACATGTTGTTAATGTCGCTCGGCAGCATACGGAAGTGGGCATCAGCCTGAACGTACACTTTTTTCACGCGGCCGCGGTCAATAAAGTCATTTACGTAGTATCCGCCCAGCGCGGCTGATATCGTTTCATTGATATCGGAGAGCGATACGCCCAGCGCCTGCGCTTTTTCCTGATCGACATCCAGTTTGAACTGAGGGGTATCTTCAAGCCCATTAGGGCGTACCCGAACCAGCTGATCCGGATGCTGTTTCACCATGCCCAGCAGTTGATTGCGCGCCTGGGTCAGAGCGGTATGACCGAGTCCGCCCTGGTCGATCAGTTCAAAGTCGAAGCCGGTGGCGGTACCCAGCTCAATAATGGCTGGCATGTTGAACGGGAAAACCATGGCGTCTTTGATCTGGCTAAAGGCTACGGTGGCCCGCTTGATGATGGACTCCACGCTGTTTTCATCGCCGCTGCGCGCTTCCCAGGGCTTCAGGCTGACAAACGCCATACCGGAGTTTTGTCCCTGGCCGCTGAAGCTGAAGCCGTTAACGGTAAAGACGCTTTCAACGTTGGCCTTCTCGTTATGCAGGTAGTAATCAGTCACCGTATCCAGGACCTTCTGCGTGCGCTCCTGGGTAGCACCGGACGGCAGCTGGATCATGGTCAGGAAGACGCCCTGGTCTTCGTCGGGCAGAAAGGACGTGGGCAAGCGCATGAACAGCACGGCCATCCCCACGACGATCAGCAGGTAGATCACCAGATAACGGCCAGTTCCACGTAAAATACCGCTGACGCTGTTGGTATAGTGGTTAACGCTCTGGTCGAAGCGGGCGTTAAACCAGCCGAAAAATCCTTTTTTCTCATGGTGTTCAGCTGAGGCTGGCTTCAACAACGTGGCGCAGAGCGCCGGAGTCAGTACCAGCGCAACCAGCACGGAGAGCGCCATGGCGGAGACGATGGTGATTGAAAACTGACGATAAATCGCGCCGGTTGAGCCGCCGAAAAAGGCCATCGGGACAAATACTGCGGAGAGCACCATGGCGATACCCACCAGCGCTCCCTGGATCTGCGACATAGATTTTTCCGTCGCTTCTTTTGGCGAGAGCTTCTCCTCAACCATCACACGTTCGACGTTTTCCACTACTACGATAGCGTCATCGACCAGCAGACCTATCGCCAACACCATGCCAAACATTGTCAGCGTGTTGATGGAGTAGCCAAACATCGACAATACCGCGAAGGTTCCCAACAGCACCACGGGTACGGCAATGGTTGGAATGAGCGTTGCGCGCATGTTCTGCAGGAACAGATACATGACAAGAAAGACGAGAATAATTGCTTCAAAAAGCGTTTTGACCACTTCGTGAATGGAGATTTTGACGAAAGGGGTCGTATCATACGGATAAACCACCTTCATCCCCTGAGGGAAGTAGGGCTGCAGCTCGGCCAGCTTCGCTTTAATCGCGGTGGCGGTATCCAGGGCGTTGGCGCCGGTCGCAAGCTTAATACCCAGACCAGAGGCAGGTTTACCGTTAATTCTGGCGACAACGTTATAGTTCTCTCCCCCCAGCTCAATGCGGGCGACGTCTTTCAGATGGACGACAGAGCCATCGGCATTGACCCGCAGCGTGACCTTGCCAAACTCCTGCGGATCTTTGAGCCGCGTCTGAGCGATGATTGACGCGTTCAACTGCTGACCTTTCAGCGCTGGCGTACCGCCGAGCTGACCCGCGGCGATCTGATCGTTCTGGACCTGCAGCGCATTGATGACGTCCACCGGCGTCAGGTTGTATTTATTCAGCAGGTTGCCATCCAGCCAGACGCGCATGGCGTATTGCGCGCCGAACAGCTGCACATCGCCCACGCCGTTGAGGCGGCTAATAGGATCTTTGACATTGGAGGCGACATAGTCAGAGATATCGTCCTGGGTGGTGGTCGGGTTATCAGAGATAAAGCCGGCGACCAACAGGAAGCTGCTACTGGATTTCTCGACGCTAATCC
The DNA here is from genome assembly GCF_008452795.1 of Klebsiella sp. AqSCr. Taxonomy (NCBI): domain Bacteria; kingdom Pseudomonadati; phylum Pseudomonadota; class Gammaproteobacteria; order Enterobacterales; family Enterobacteriaceae; genus Klebsiella; species Klebsiella sp. AqSCr. The sequence goes on along the minus strand of NZ_MJDM01000005.1, from coordinate 2,587,460 downwards.
CCTGCTGCTGTACTTCCTGGGGCAGCAGCGGCGTGGCCAGCTGCAGTTTGTTTTGCACCTGTACCTGGGCAATATCGGGATCGGTACCCGATTTAAAGGTGAGCGTAATGGTTACCGAACCGGCAGAGTCGCTGGTCGACGACATATACATCAGGTTGTCGATGCCGTTCATATTCTGCTCGATAACCTGAGTGACGGTATCCTGTACGGTCTGGGCATCTGCACCGGGGTAGGTGGCGGAGATCGCTACCGCAGGAGGGGCGATTGTCGGGTACTGAGCTATCGGCAGCTGCAGGATGGCCAGGCCGCCGGCAATCATCATAATGATAGCCAGCACCCAGGCGAAGACCGGTCGATGAATAAAAAACTTAGACATGGCTGGGTATCCTTATTGCACGGCCGGCGCCGCACGCTCCGCTTCCGCTTTGACAGTGACGCCTGGACGGACTTTCTGTAAGCCGCTGACAATCACTTTATCGCCCGGCTTCAGCCCACTGGTGATAAGCCACTTATCGCCAACGGCCTGAGTCGCGACCACTTCCCGGGTTTCAACCTGGTTTTTGTCATTCACCAGCATCACAGAGGCATCACCACGCGGCGTGCGGGTCACCCCTTGCTGCGGTACCAGGATAGCCTGCGGATCGACGCCTTCGTCTATGCGGGCGCGGACGAACATCCCCGGCAGCAGGACATGCTGCGGGTTAGGGAAGATAGCGCGCAGAGTAATTGAGCCCGTACTTTCATCAACAGTGACGTCAGAAAACTGCAGTGAACCTTTGAGCGGATAGGCCTGGCCGTTCTCCATGACCAGCTCAACGCTTTTGGTATCACCGCCGCGCTGCAGGCTTTCCTGCTTAAGGCGCATGAAGTCATTACTGGACTCCGTCACGTCAACATAGATGGGATCGAGCTGCTGGACGGTAGCCATGGCATCCGACTGGCCGTTGGTGACCAGCGCCCCTTCGGTGACGCTCGATTTACCGATGCGCCCGCTAATGGGGGAGGTTACTTTGGTGTAGGCCAGGTTGATACGGGCCGTTTCCACGGCAGCTTTGGTGGCGATGACATCGGCATCGGCCTGGCGGGCGGTGGCCACTGCCTGATCGTATTCCTGCTGGCTGATATATTTAGTACCCAGCAGTGGAACGTAGCGTTTCACCGTCAAATGGGCGATTGCGGCCGCGGCTTCGGCTTTGGCCTCATCGCCTTTGGCGCTGTTCCACGCCGCCTGGTAGGTCGCCGGATCGATCTGATAGAGCGACTGGCCTGCTTCGACATCACTTCCTTCAACAAAGTTACGCTTCAGGATGATACCGCTCACCTGGGGGCGGACTTCCGCTACGCGAAAAGCAGAGGTTCGGCCCGGCAGTTCGGTGGTGACTGATAGCGGCGCGCTGTTCACGACATGGACCGTCACCTGCGGCGCCTGCGCATGGGGTTGCTGGTTGTCAGAATTATCGCAACCGGTTAGCAATAAGGCCGAGATAATTAAACCGGATAAAAGTGTCACTCTGGCGTGAGTCGTCATGGCGGTTCCTTATAGATTACGTACCCAATCAGGCGGCGAATCTGTGAAAGAAAGAGGGAATCAAAAAGCAGTTTGCCATCCTACAAATAAACGCCGTTGGATGTAAGAGATACTTATTTTTAAGCAATCAGCAAGGCACGCAAAAACAAAAAATGGTCACTGTAGTATTGCGATTTATCGCAATTGTAAAAGTTGATAAATAGACATTATTTCAGTGAATGTATTTTCCGGTGATATTCACTTGAATAATTAATTCTCTTTTCGCATCAGGATTAACTTGTCTGCATTTTTGCTAAATAATACTTCATGGCAAATGCTAGATTAATTCTAATTAAGAATATCCTATATTATCTGCTTATCGGGAAGTGGGGCCTTGTATGGCAAGAAAAACAAAAGAAGAGGCGCAGCGCACGCGGCAGCTCCTGATTGAGTCCGCAATCCAGCAGTTCGCCCTGCGCGGAGTAACCAACACCACCCTGACGGATATCGCCGATGCGGCGGGAGTGACTCGCGGCGCGGTGTACTGGCATTTTGCCAGTAAGACGGAGCTGTTTAATGAAATGTGGCAGCAGCAGCCGCCGCTTAGAGATTTGATTCAGCCCAGTCAGGCCATAGAGTACGAACATGAGCCGCTAAATGCTTTACGCGAGCGGTTTATTGCAGGCCTGCGCTATATTGCTGCGAATCCTCGACAGCGCGCTCTGATGCAAATTCTTTATCAGCGCTGTGAGTTTTCCAGTGATATGCTTTCGGAATACGAAATTCGCCAACGTATTGGTTTTAATTATTCACTCATTGGCGGCATCCTGCAGTGCTGCGTGCGTAACAATATATTGCCAGCCGAAACAAACATTGAGATGATATTAATTGTTTTACACAGTGCTTTTTCCGGGCTGATTAAAAACTGGCTGCTCGATCCGCAACGCTTCGATCTTTATCAGCAGGCGCCTGCGCTGGTGGATAATATAATGGCGGTGGTCTGTGCTGCGCGTTTATCGGGAGGGCCTGCGCTACGGCTGGTGAATTAGTAATGAGTTCTGTTGGCGCAGATAATAAAAAAGGCGCTTCCCCATGCCGAAGAGCGCCTTTTATATCAAGCAAGCAACTGACTAGTATCAGTTCATGCCGTATTTTTTCAGTTTTTTACGCAGCGTACCGCGGTTGATGCCCATCATCAGAGCAGCGCGGGTCTGGTTACCACGGGTGTATTGCATCACCATGTCCAACAGGGGCTGTTCAACTTCAGCCAGTACCAGCTCATACAGGTCATTCACATCCTGACCGTTCAGTTGAGCAAAATAGTTCTTCAGTGCCTGTTTAACCGAGTCACGCAGGGGCTTTTGAGTTACCTGATCCTGAGAGTTAACGGTAGAAACGGTCAGTACGTCAGAATTTACGCGTTGTTCGAACATAGTTCTGTCAGCTCTTTATTTCTATTACGCAAAATTTTCGAAGTATGCCTCCAACGCCTCCAGCTGTTCGCTGGCATCCTCAATGGCGTTGAATGTGCGCCGAAACTGGTCATCTGGAGCATGTTCCTGAAGATACCAGGAGACGTGTTTACGCGCGATTCGGTACCCTTTTGCCTGACCATAAAAGTCATGCAATTCCCGAACGTGCGCACAAAGCAAGCGCTTCACCTCTGCCAGCGGCAGCGGGGGCAGCAGCTCTCCAGTGTCCAGATAATGCTGGATTTCCCGAAAGATCCAGGGTCTTCCCTGAGCTGCACGGCCTATCATCAGGGCATCAGCCCCTGTATAGTCGAGCACAGCTCTGGCTTTAAGCGGGTCAGTAATGTCGCCATTCGCGATAATCGGAATGGAAACTTTCTGCTTAACTGCCCGAATACTGTCGTACTCAGCGTCTCCGTTAAACAAACAGGCGCGGGTGCGTCCGTGAATAGTCAGAGCCTGAATGCCACACTCTTCGGCCAGTTGGGCAATCTCTACGCAGTTACGGTGTTCCGGTTCCCAACCGGTGCGAATCTTGAGAGTCACAGGAACGTCCACCGCGTTAACGACCGCCGTCAGGATCGACTTCACCTGGTCGGGGTACTGCAAGAGGGCTGAACCTGCAAGCTTGCGATTCACCTTTTTCGCCGGGCATCCCATATTGATATCAATAATCTGGGCGCCGCTTTCCACGTTAATCCGCGCGGCGGCAGCCATCTCTTCCGGCACGCTACCGGCGATTTGCACGGTACGAATACCGGGCTCATCGATATGCACCATCCGTAAACGGGACTTGTCGCTCTCCCACACCTGTGGGTTAGAAGACATCATCTCGGAAACGGTTAAACCCGCTCCCATCTCGTAGCACAGCGTCCGGAATGGTCTGTCAGTAATGCCAGCCATGGGCGCTGCGATCAGGCGATTTCTGAGCTGGTGGTGTCCGATGCGCATGAGTTAAGAAATGACCATACTGTGACTGCAAGGCGGCGTATATTACGCATTTTTTGCACGAGATGAAAGGCCAAACTTTGAGCAATCCTCTGTTGCAGATCAATGAATCCGGGACTAGCGTAAAAGGGATGAATAAATACTTATATTAATCATTGATTTAATGGATGATGGATAATTTGTGTCCATTTATAAAATCATAAAACTTCTCGATTTTTCTTGGATAAACTGGCCGCATGGCGATATAAAACGCTGTTTTTGTAGCCAAAAAAGTGCTCTGTAGTGCGATCTGCCTCTCATTTCCTGGCATTATTTGGTGGCTACTGGAAACAAAAATGCGGCCCGTAGGCCGCATCGCGCTTAGTTTTTCCGGCCGGTAATCCGGCACCACTCTTCCTTCTCGACCACCGGGTCAAGGGCGAAGAGATCGGCATAGGCTTCACAGACGCTCTCCGCCTGGCTGGCAAGGATGCCGGAAAGCCCCAGCAAACCGCCTGAAACGGGCAGGACGCTGATTAACGGCGCCAGCTCACGCAGCGGGCCTGCCAGGATATTCGCGACCACCACGTCGGCTTTCATCGACTCCGGTTGGTCCTGAGGAAGATAGAGCTCCAGGCGTTCAGAAACGCCGTTACGCTGCGCGTTATCACGACTGGCCTGAATAGCCTGCGGGTCGATATCAATCCCGATTGCTTTTGCCGCCCCCAGCTTCAGTGCGGCAATCGCCAGGATGCCGGAGCCGCAGCCGAAATCAATCACCGTTTTTCCGTTGAGGTCGAGTCCATCCAGCCACTGCAGGCACAGGGATGTCGTCGGATGCGTACCGGTGCCAAAGGCCAGACCCGGATCGAGCATCACGTTGACGGCATTTTCATCCGGAACATCGCGCCAGCTTGGGCAGATCCATAGCCGCTCCCCGAAGCGCATGGGGTGGAAGTTATCCATCCATTCCCGTTCCCAGTCTTTATCTTCCAGCTGCTCGATCTTATGCGCGAACCCGGCGCCCAGCAGCGGATGCTGCTCCAGTTGGGCAACGACCGCTTTCATATCGGTTTCAGCATCGAACAGGCCGATTACGTCGGTATCCCCCCACAGGCGGGTTTCCCCGGGCAATGGCTCAAATACCGGCGTATCGTGCGTATCCTGGAAGGTGATCGAGACCGATCCGGCCTCCATCAGCGCATCGCTAAGATCTTCAGCGTTCGCGCCGGTGGTATTTAGTTTCAGTTGGATCCATGGCATAGCAAAACTCTTTATTTATCAGTAGTCAAAATGGAGGACTGTGGGGCGGGACGACCGAAACGGTTCCCCGCCACAAACGCCAGCAAACTCAGCAGCAGCGCGGGAACGATCGGGTGAAAGCCCAGAAACTGCACTTTCAGCGTGGCCAGTACGGCATACAGGACGCCGCCTACGATCATGGCGCTCAGCGCGCCAGCCGCGTTGGCGCGTTCCCAGTAAAGGCCCAGCACCAGCGGCCACAGGAAGACGGCTTCCAGGCCGCCGAAGGCCAGCAGGTTCAGCCAGATTATCATCTCCGGCGGCCGCCAGGCCGCGAGCAGCAACAAGACCCCCAGCAGGAGCGTGATGCCGGCGGACATGCGTTTAAGCCGTTTTTCGTTAGTCGCCTGATCCGGCCGCCAGTTCAGGTACAGATCTTTGATGATCGTAGCGGAACTTTGCAGAAGCTGGGCATTGATCGTCGACATAATCGCCGCCATCGGCGCGGCAAGGAAGATCCCGGCGGCAAAGGGCGGAAGCACTTTAACCATCAGCGTCGGGATCACCAGATCCGGCACGGTTAAATCGGGGATCACCGCCCGGCCTAATGCCCCAGCCAGATGCATGCCAAACATCAGGATCGCCACCACGATGGTGCCGATAATGATGCCGCGATGCACGGCTTTGCTGTCTTTGTAGGAGATACAGCGCACTGCGGTATGTGGCAGACCAATAACGCCGAAGCAGACCAGTACCCAAAACGAGGCCATAAAGGTTGGCGAGAGGATATCCTCCGCGCCCTGCGGGGACACCAGCTTGACGTCGATCGACTGCAGCGTCTCTACCGCATGGCCAACCCCCCCGGCGGCGTGGATCACGCCCACCAGCAGCACGATCGTGCCGATCAGCATTACCATGCCCTGCATCGTGTCGTTGAGCACGCTGGCGCGAAAGCCGCCATAGGCGGTATACAGCGCGATGCTGACCCCGAAGATCAGCAGGCCGGTATCGTAAGGAATACCGGCAGCCGTCTCCAGCAGGCGGGCGCCGCCGATAAACTGGACGGTCATGGCGCCGACAAAGGCCACCAGCAGACTCAGGCTGGCCAGCCAGACCAGCAGGCGACTCTGATAGCGCGCAAACAGCATGTCATTGAGGGTGACAGCATTATAGCGACGCGCAAGGATGGCGAATTTTTTCCCCAGCACGCCCAGCGACAGCCAGATGGCGGGGAGCTGGATCATCGCCAGCAGCACCCAGCCCAGGCCGTATTTATAGGCGGCGCCGGGTCCGCCGATAAATGAGCTGGCGCTGATATAGGTGGCGGTTAGCGTCATGGCCAGCACGAAGCCGCCCATCGAGCGGCTGCCGAGAAAGTACTCATTAAGAAAGCTACCTGAGGCGCGTTTTCTCATGGCGTAGAGGGATAAACCGAACACCACCACCAGGTAGGCGATCAGGGGAATAATGACCTCAAACTGCATCATCGTCCTCCAGAGAAATATCGCGGAAAATCAGTTTGACCATCGCCCAGCACAGCAGAATGAACAGCAGCGGTACCAGCAGGCAGGCCATTTCAAACCAGTGTGGCAGGCCGGTAAAGCCAATAGCCACCCCCGGCAGATAGGCGGCGGCCAGCCAGGCGGCAAGGTAGAGAAGGGTCAGCCACAGCGCCCAGCGCGCTTCTTTGTGGGCCTGAACAAAGCGTTTGTCCATTTTTTGTCCCTTGAGGATGAAGAAAGCGGGGATTGTACCGCATGGTATAGATGAGGAGAGAGAAAAAGAAAAAAGGCCGGTTTACCCGGCCTTTTGCTGAGAGAGCAGAATTATTTTTCCTGCAAGCCGAGTTTTTTCTCCAGATAGTGGATATTGGTGCCACCATGCTGGAAATTCTCGTCGCTCATAATGCGCATCTGCAGATCGACGTTGGTTTTGATGCCATCGATGATCAGCTCCTGCAGCGCATTCTTCATGCGGGCAATCGCCACGTCACGGCTTTCGCCGTAGCAGATCAGTTTACCGATCATGGAGTCATAGTACGGCGGTACGGTGTAACCGGCGTAAATATGTGACTCCCAGCGCACGCCAAAGCCACCCGGCGCGTGGAAACGGGTGATTTTGCCCGGGCTCGGCAGGAAGGTGTTCGGGTCTTCGGCGTTGATACGGCATTCCACCGCATGGCCGCGAACTACCACTTCATCCTGCTTGATGGACAGCGGCTGGCCGGCTGCGATACGCAGCTGCTCTTTGATCAGGTCAACGCCGGTGATCATTTCAGTTACCGGATGCTCTACCTGGATACGGGTGTTCATTTCAATGAAGTAGAACTCGCCGTTTTCGAACAGGAACTCAAAGGTACCCGCCCCGCGGTAGCCGATATCCACACAGGCTTTCGCGCAACGCTCGCCGATGTAGCGACGCAGTTCCGGGGTGATGCCCGGCGCCGGCGCTTCTTCGACCACTTTCTGATGACGGCGCTGCATGGAGCAGTCACGTTCAGCCAGATAGATAGCGTTACCCTGACCATCCGCCAGCACCTGAATTTCAATGTGGCGTGGGTTTTCCAGGTATTTCTCCATGTAGACCATGTCGTTGTTGAAAGCCGCTTTGGCTTCCGCTTTGGTCATGGAGATGGATTGCGCCAGTTCAGCGTCGCTACGTACAACGCGCATACCGCGACCGCCGCCGCCGCCGGAGGCTTTGATGATAACCGGGTAGCCGATGCGTTTGGCATGGGCGCGGTTAGCGTCCATGTCGTCGGTCAGCGGGCCGTCAGAACCCGGAACGGTCGGGACGCCGGCTTTCTTCATGGCGGTGATCGCGGACACTTTGTCGCCCATCAGGCGGATAGTGTCGGCTTTCGGGCCGATGAAGATAAAGCCGGAACGCTCAACCTGCTCAGCAAAATTAGCGTTCTCAGAGAGGAAGCCATAACCCGGGTGAATCGCTACCGCGCCAGTGATCTCAGCGGCGCTGATAATGGCCGGAATGTTCAGATAGCTTTTTACGGACGGAGCCGGACCGATGCAGACCGTCTCATCCGCTAACAATACGTGTTTTAGATCGCGATCCGCAGTGGAGTGCACAGCGACAGTCTTGATGCCCAGTTCTTTACAGGCACGCAGGATGCGCAGTGCGATCTCGCCACGGTTAGCGATGACAATTTTATCCAGCATGTTCGCCTCGTTACTCGATAACTACCAGCGGCTCGTCGAATTCTACCGGTTGGCCGCTTTCGATCAGAATGGCTTTCACCACGCCGGCTTTGTCGGCTTCGATCTGGTTCATCATTTTCATCGCTTCGACGATGCACAGGGTGTCGCCCACGTTAACTTTCTGGCCAACTTCCACAAACGCTTTCGCGTCCGGGCTCGGCGTACGATAGAAAGTACCAACCATCGGGGAACGTACGATGTGACCACTGATTTCCGCTTTCGCCGGCGCTTCAGCCGCAGCAGCTGGTGCGGCAGTCGCGGCGGCAGGCGCCTGAGGCTGCATCATCGGCGCAGCATAAGCCTGCTGCATAACCGGATAGCTTGCGGCCGGTGCAGAGCGGCTGATGCGAACAGACTCTTCGCCTTCAGAAATTTCCAGTTCGGAGATACCTGATTCTTCAACCAGCTCGATCAGTTTTTTAATCTTACGAATATCCATGAGTGGGTTCCGTACTCTTTGTTTAGTGTGATTGTGACAGGCGTTTTACCGCCGTCTGTAAAGCGTATGAATAACCATCCGCCCCCAGCCCGCAAATGACGCCAGCGGCGACATCTGACAGATACGAGTGCTGGCGGAAGGGTTCGCGTGCATGCACATTGCTCAGGTGAATCTCGATAAACGGGATGTTCACGGCGAGCAAAGCGTCACGGATTGCTACGCTGGTATGCGTGAACGCGGCCGGATTAATCAGGATATAGTCCACGTTGTCTTTAGCCTGATGAATTCGGTCGATTAACGCATGCTCCGCGTTGGACTGCAGGTGATCCAGACTCACATTCAGCGCCGCCGCTTCAGATGTTAAACGGTTAACAATTTCAGCCAGCGTGAGAGGGCCATACTTCTCAGGCTCGCGGGTACCGAGCATGTTAATGTTTGGACCATTCAAAAGCAAAATGTGAAACTTCACTGCCATTGTGTGGCGATCTCCTGCCATTTTCGGGTAAAAAACAACATATACCTTCAATGCGCCCTTGTCACCTTTTCAGGGTCAGAAAACCCCGTCAGGAAAACCAAAGTCGCACATTATAACGATTTCGTAGCAATTGGCAGCTAAATACTGGTCTTATCAGGGAAGATTATCAACCGCTATCTGAAAAAGAGTCGCGGTTGATAAAGGATCTGCGGGAAACTGCACATTACCGGATTGAGCGCCACCACTGGCGGAACTTCTTGTAACGCCATGTCAATAGCCCCGCTGCCAGCAGGGCATATATAACGGGCTGCGGCGAGACGATCTTCACTGACCACAGGTAGTGTATCGGCGCGAGGATCGCCACCAGATAGACGAAGTTGTGTAAAAGTTGCCAGCGACGCCCCAGTTTTCGCTGCATCGCTTGCGTGGAGGTCACCGCCAGCGCCAGCAGAATCGCCCAGCTGATCATGCCCAATGTCAGATAGGGGCGGGTGATAATCTCCGAGCCCAGCAGAGCCAGATTGTTAATGCCCAGCTCCAGTAGGGTATAGCTGGTCAGGTGCAGCGTCGCCCAGGCAAAACACCATAAACCTAACAGCCGACGAACGCGAATCAATAATGGCTGCTTCGCATAGCGCGCCAGCGGAGAGACCAGCAGCGTCGCCAGCAGAAACTTAAGCGCCATTCTGCCGGTAAAGTGCTGGATATCCTTGGCTGGATCGGCGCTAAAGTAGCCCTGGTGCCCGGCCCAGAATAACCAGACCAGCGGCAAAAACCCCGCAAGGTGAAGTAAAACCTTCAGCCAGACGATCTGTTTGACGGTGAAACGCACTAGAAGTTCTCCCGCAGATTCATGCCGCGATACAGCGACGCCACTTCGTCGGCATAGCCATTAAACAGCAACGTCGGTTGACGCTTCACATCGAGCACGCCGCCGGCGCCGATAAACCGCTCGCTAGCCTGCGACCAGCGGGGGTGATCGACGTGCGGATTGACGTTAGCGAAGAAGCCGTATTCGTCCGGCGCCGCCAGGTTCCAGGTGGTTGGCGGCCGCTCGCGGGTCAGCTCGATACTAACAATGGATTTTATGCCTTTAAAACCGTACTTCCACGGCACGGTCAGGCGGACCGGCGCGCCGTTTTGCGGCGGCAGCGCTTTGCCATACACCCCGACGGTGAGTAGCGTCAGCGGGTGCATCGCTTCATCCAGCCGTAGCCCCTCCACGTAAGGGTAAGCGAGCCCCCCGCCGATAAACCGGTCTTTCTGGCCGGGCATTTGATCCGGAGCATAGAGGGTTTTGAAGGCCACATAGCGCGCGCTGCTGGTGGGCTCCACCAGCGCCAGCAGTTTATGCAGCGGGAAGCCGACCCAGGGGACCACCATCGACCAGGCTTCCACACAGCGCATACGATAAATGCGCTCTTCCAGCGGGAAGCGTTTGGTCAGATCGTCATGGTCAAGGGTCAGAGGTTTCGCCACTTCGCCACCGATGGTGAGCGTCCAGGGATCGGTGCGCAGGCTACCCGCGTTCGCCGCCGGATCGGCTTTATCGAGGCCGAATTCATAAAAATTATTGTAACCGGCGACCTTATCTTCCGGGGTAAGCGTCAGATTAGCCTGCCACTCGGCGGGTTTAGCAAACTCCAGGGCCTTGCCCGCCGGGGCCGGCGGGCGGTCGTGGCCTTTAAACCAGTCCAGCAGATCGGCCTGCGCGGCGGCGGGAAGCGAAAGCGCCGTCGCGCTGATACCCAGCATTTTCAGCACCTGGCGCCGCTTGAGCATAAAAACGGATTCGGCCGTGACGTCGGCTTCCGTCAGTTTTTTTCTTTTCATGGTGTCCTCCGTCATGCGTTTTCCTAAGCATGACGGAGACGGCGATGAATGGCGAATATGTCACGAAAAATTGCACATTAGGATGAGGAGCCGCCGCCGAAGCAGAGGCGCGGTCGTCCAGGAATCATCGGAAAGTGGCGCAAGACGTTTCCTTTACCGCGCATGACCCGGCATCTTTAGCAGGGAAAAAGAGGGCGGCAAGCAGGCCAAACGGTAAACCGGTAATAATTTGCGCCGCCGGCGCGGGTTTGCCATCCTGCGTCTAAAATTAAAGCGCTTCTGGCGCAGGCCGCAGGCGGGCGACGATTGGCAAATTTTTTCTGCAAACTATACTCGCTATCGGCATACTTTTACCGATAATACGCATTCCATTGCCAGACTCGCCATCTTTGATAGTATGCGTCGCGCTTTAAAAGGTTAATGCTTGCGGCAAGGTGCGCGCCGGCACGGGAGCCTGATGGTTCATCGGGTAGTCATTCACTCGCGGAGTTAACACAGGGATGCGATTAACGACGAAGTTCTCAGCCTTTATTACGCTGCTAACTAGCCTGACCATCTTTGTCACGCTGATTGGCGCTTCGCTGAGTTTTTATAACGGCATTGAGAACAAGGTCGAAAACCGCGTTCAGGCGGTGGCGACCATGCTGGATAACCGGCTCATCACCACCTCTTTCGATAAGCTTGAACCGCAGTTGGATGAGCTGATGACGCCGATCGAGATCGTGCATATCGATTTCATGCTCAACGGCAAACCGCTCTACAGCCATTCCCGACCCGATAGCTATCGCCCGCTCGGCAGCCATGAGCAATTCCGTGAGATCACGGTTCCGTCGCTTAAACATCCTGGTATTACGCTGCATCTGGTCTACGTTGACCCGATGGTGAACTATTTCCGTTCGCTGTCGATCACTGCCCCGCTGTCGATCTCCATTGGCTTCATGGTGGTGATTATTTTCTTCGCCGTCCGCTGGATCCGCCGCCAGCTGGCCGGCCAGGAGCTGCTGGAGCTGCGTTCCACGCGTATCCTGAGCGGCGAGCGCGGGCCGCAGGTGCGCGGGTCGGTCTATGAATGGCCGGCCAGCACCAGTAGCGCGCTGGATATGCTGCTGTCGGAGCTGCAGTTCGCCAGCGATCAGCGCAGCCGGATGGATACGCTTATTCGCTCCTACGCGGCGCAGGATTCGAAAACCGGACTGAATAACCGCCTGTTTTTTGACAATCAGCTGGCCACGCTGCTGGAAGACCAGGAGAAGGTGGGAGCCTACGGCATCGTGATGATGATCCGTCTGCCGGAGTTTGATCTGCTACGGGACAACTGGGGACGGGCGGCGGCCGAAGAACATTACTTTACGCTTATCAACCTGCTCTCTACCTTTATTATGCGTTACCCCGGCGCGCTGTTGGCGCGCTATCACCGTAGCGACTTCGCCGTGCTGCTGCCGCACCGTACGTTGAAAGAGGCGGATAGTATCGCCGGCCTGTTGCTGAAGGCGATGGATGCGCTGCCTCCAACGCGTATCCTCGATCGCGACGATATGATGCATATCGGCATCTGTTCTTTCCGCAGCGGGCAATCGGCGGCGCAGGTGATGGAACATGCGGAAGCGGCGACGCGCAACGCGGTGCTGCAGGGCAGCAACAGCTGGTCGGTCTATGATGACACCCTCCCGGAGAAAGGTCGCGGCAACGTTCGCTGGCGAACGCTGATCGAACAGATGCTGAGCCGCGGCGGGCCGCGGTTGTACCAAAAACCAGCTGTCACCCGCGACGGGCGGGTACATCATCGTGAACTGATGTCGCGGATGTACGACGGTAAAGAAGAGGTGATTGCAGCGGAATACATGCCGATGGTGCTGCAGTTTGGCCTGGCGGAGGAGTATGACCGCCTGCAGGTAACGCGCCTGCTGCCGTTTTTAGGCTTCTGGCCCGAGGAGAATCTGGCGCTCCAGCTGTCGGTGGAGTCGCTGATCCGTCCGCGTTTCCAGCGCTGGCTGCGCGATGCCTTGATGCAGTGTGAAAAATCGCAGCGTCAGCGGATTATTTTTGAACTTGCAGAGGCAGATGTTTGTCAATATATCGGCCGTCTGCAGCCGGTTATGCGATTGGTTAACGCTCTGGGCGTTCGGGTGGCAGTGGTTCAGGCGGGGTTAACCCTGGTTGGAACCAGCTGGATCAAGCAGCTGGATGCGGAGCTGATCAAACTGCATCCGGGTCTGGCGCGCAACATCGAAAAGCGCAGCGAGAACCAACTGCTGGTGCAAAGCCTGGTGGAAGCCTGTAAAGGCATGCCTATGCAAGTTTTTGCGACGGGCGTACGCAGCCGCAGCGAGTGGTTGGTACTGTCCCAATGCGGTGTCACGGGCGGGCAGGGGGAATTTTTTGCCGCCTCACAGCCACTTGACACAAATGTGAAAAAATATTCGCAAAGATACTCGGTTTGATCTGCCGTTTAGCGTGATTTCACGTAGAATAACGCGCGCCATCGTGAAGGGGGTGTGCTTGTCTACCTGCCGGATCATCGCAATGTAAATGCCAGTGACCCTCCTTTGACAGGTTACAAATTCAGGCGTGGAGCGCTGCTGAAGATTTCAGCAATGAACGGAGTCGGGAAAATTTGTAACAAAGGAAATGAACTGCACTAATTTTCACCGCAGCAGGTGATTTTTGCGCCTTGTCGCTGCTGCGTGTGGTTGGTAAAGTAAGCGGATTTTGTTTTCCGCCCCAGCTTTCAGGATTATCCCTTAGTATGTTAAAAAAATTTCGTGGCATGTTTTCCAATGACCTGTCCATTGACCTGGGTACCGCGAATACCCTTATTTACGTAAAAGGACAAGGCATCGTATTGAATGAGCCTTCCGTGGTGGCCATTCGTCAGGATCGTGCCGGATCGCCGAAAAGCGTCGCCGCCGTGGGTCATGAAGCGAAGCAGATGCTCGGCCGTACCCCGGGTAATATCGCGGCGATTCGCCCGATGAAGGACGGCGTTATCGCTGACTTCTTCGTGACGGAAAAGATGCTGCAGCACTTTATCAAACAAGTGCACAGCAACAGCTTTATGCGCCCGAGCCCGCGCGTGCTGGTGTGTGTACCGGTTGGCGCAACCCAGGTCGAACGTCGCGCTATTCGTGAATCCGCGCAGGGCGCAGGCGCCCGTGAAGTCTTCCTGATCGAAGAGCCGATGGCGGCAGCGATTGGCGCAGGCTTACCGGTTTCTGAAGCGACCGGCTCCATGGTGGTGGATATCGGTGGCGGTACCACTGAGGTGGCGGTTATCTCCCTGAACGGCGTGGTCTATTCCTCTTCTGTACGTATCGGCGGTGACCGCTTCGACGAAGCCGTTATCAATTACGTGCGTCGTAACTACGGCTCCCTGATCGGTGAAGCGACCGCTGAACGTATCAAGCATGAAATCGGTTCGGCTTACCCGGGCGATGAAGTGCGCGAAATTGAAGTGCGCGGTCGTAACCTGGCGGAAGGCGTGCCACGCGGCTTCACCCTGAACTCAAACGAAATTCTTGAAGCGCTGCAGGAGCCTCTGACCGGCATCGTGAGTGCGGTCATGGTTGCCCTTGAGCAGTGCCCGCCGGAACTGGCGTCTGATATCTCTGAACGCGGGATGGTTCTCACCGGCGGTGGTGCGCTGCTGCGCAACCTGGACCGTCTGTTAATGGAAGAAACCGGTATTCCAGTCGTGGTTGCTGAAGATCCGCTGACCTGCGTAGCGCGTGGCGGCGGCAAGGCGCTGGAGATGATCGACATGCACGGCGGCGACCTGTTTAGCGAAGAGTAGTCAGCCTGAAGGTCCGGGGCGGCATACGAGCTGCCCCTGGTCTTTACTGACACGAGAATACGCATAGCCTATGAAGCCAATTTTTAGCCGTGGCCCCTCGCTACAGATTCGCCTTATTCTGGCGGTGCTGGTGGCGCTTGGCGTGATTATCGCCGACAGCCGCCTGGGTACGTTCAGCCAAATCAGAACGTACATGGATACAGCCGTCAGCCCTTTCTACTTTGTCTCTAATGGTCCCCGGGAACTGCTCGACAGCGTATCGCAGACGCTAGCTACCCGCGACCAGCTCGAACTGGAAAACCGTGCGCTGCGCCAGGAGCTGTTGCTGAAAAACAGCGATCTGCTGATGCTGGGCCAGTACAAGCAGGAGAACGCGCGCCTGCGTGAACTGCTTGGCTCGCCGCTGCGCCAGGACGAGCAAAAAATGGTGACGCAGGTCATCTCAACGGTCAACGACCCTTACAGCGATCAGGTGGTTATTGACAAAGGCAGCGTGAACGGCGTCTATGAAGGCCAGCCGGTTATCAGCGATAAAGGCGTCGTGGGGCAGGTCGTGGCCGTGGCGAAAATGACCAGCCGGGTGCTGCTGATCTGCGATGCCACTCATGCGCTGCCGATCCAGGTTCTGCGTAACGACATTCGCGTCATTGCCGCCGGTAACGGCTGCACGGACGATCTCCAGCTTGAGCATCTGCCGGCAAATACCGATATTCGCGTCGGCGACGTGCTGGTGACCTCCGGTCTCGGCGGTCGTTTCCCTGAAGGGTATCCGGTCGGGGTAGTCTCCTCGGTGAAACTGGACACCCAGCGCGCCTATACCGTGATTCAGGCGCGTCCGACGGCCGGGCTGCAGCGCTTGCGCTATCTGTTGCTGCTGTGGGGCGCCGATCGTAATGGCGCTAACCCGATGACCCCGGAAGAGGTTCATCGGGTGGCTAACGAACGTCTGATGCAGATGATGCCGCAGGTACTGCCTGCGCCGGATGCTATGGGGCCGCAGATGCCGGCGCCCGCCACCGGGTTGACGCCGCCTCAGCCGTCGCAGCCTGCAGGGGGGCAATAGTGGCAAGTTACCGTAGCCAGGGACGCTGGGTTATCTGGCTCTCGTTTCTTATCGCGCTATTGCTGCAAATTATGCCCTGGCCGGCGGACATCAGCGTTTTCCGGCCCAACTGGGTATTATTGATCCTGCTGTACTGGATCCTCGCGTTGCCGCACCGGGTAAACGTGGGGACGGGTTTCGTGATGGGGGCTATTCTTGATCTCATCAGCGGTTCAACGCTCGGCGTTCGCGCGCTGTCTTTAAGCATCGTCGCCTATCTGGTCGCGCTGAAGTATCAGCTGTTCCGTAACCTGGCGCTGTGGCAACAGGCGCTGGTGGTAATGCTGTTATCCCTGGCCGTGGATATCATTGTTTTCTGGGCAGAGTTTTTAGTGATCAACGTCTCTTTCCGTCCGGAAGTATTCTGGAGTAGTGTAGTAAACGGCATCCTCTGGCCATGGCTCTTCCTGCTGATGCGTAAAGTGCGTCAGCAATTTGCAGTGCAATAAGGTTGATATGACAACTCTGTATCTCGCTTCTGGTTCCCCGCGTCGGCAGGAACTGCTGACTCAGCTTGGTCTCGCTTTCGAGCGTCTGGTTCCTGGTATCGAGGAGCAGCGCCAGCCGCAGGAGAGCGCCCAGCACTATGTCGTCCGCCTGGCGCGCGAAAAAGCGCAGGCCGGGGTGGCGATGGCCACCCGCGATTTGCCGGTGCTGGGAGCGGATACGATTGTCATTTTGAACGGCGAAGTGCTGGAAAAACCGCGCGACGCCGAACACGCTGCAGCGATGCTGCGTTTGCTTTCCGGCCACACCCATCAGGTCATGACCGCGGTGGCGCTGGCGGATAAGCAGCAAACGCTGGACTGTCTGGTGGTCACGGAAGTGACCTTCCGGCGGCTCAGCGAGCAGGATATCGCCGATTATGTGGCCAGCGGCGAGCCTTTAGATAAAGCAGGTGCATACGGTATTCAAGGGTTGGGTGGTTGCTTCGTCAGGAAGATTAATGGCAGCTATCACGCCGTAGTCGGCTTACCGCTGGTGGAAACGTATGAGTTGCTCAGTAACTTTAACTCACTGCGTAAAGGAAAGGGATAAAGATGACGGCTGAATTATTAGTTAACGTAACGCCATCCGAAACGCGCGTTGCGTATATTGATGGCGGTATTCTGCAGGAAATCCATATTGAGCGTGAAGCGCGACGCGGAATAGTAGGCAATATCTACAAAGGTCGTGTTAGCCGAGTGCTGCCGGGAATGCAGGCGGCTTTTGTAGATATTGGTCTGGATAAGGCGGCGTTCCTTCACGCCTCCGATATCATGCCGCATACCGAGTGCGTCGCCGGTGAGGAGCAAAAGCAGTTTACCGTGCGCGATATTTCGGAGCTGGTGCGCCAGGGCCAGGACCTGATGGTCCAGGTGGTTAAAGATCCGCTGGGTACCAAAGGCGCGCGTCTGACCACCGATATTACCCTGCCTTCCCGCTATCTGGTCTTTATGCCAGGCGCCTCCCACGTGGGGGTCTCTCAGCGGATTGAAAGCGAAGCCGAGCGCGAGCGCCTAAAAAAGGTCGTCGCAGAATATTGCGATGAGCAGGGCGGGTTTATCATTCGCACCGCTGCGGAAGGCGTTCACGAGCAGGAGATGGCCGCCGATGCCGCTTATCTTAAGCGCGTATGGACCAAGGTGATGGAGCGCAAAAAGCGCAACCAGACCCGCTATCAGCTGTATGGCGAGCTGGCTCTGGCCCAGCGCGTGCTGCGTGATTTTGCCGATGCGCAACTGGATCGCATTCGCGTCGACTCGCGTCTGACCTATGAGGCGTTGCTCGAATTCACCGCCGAATATATCCCGGAAATGACCAGCAAGCTGGAACACTACAGCGGCCGTCAGCCGATATTCGATCTCTTTGACGTTGAGAACGAAATTCAGCGCGCGCTGGAGCGTAAAGTCGAGCTCAAATCGGGGGGCTATCTGATCATCGACCAGACCGAGGCGATGACCACCATCGATATCAACACCGGGGCCTTTGTCGGGCACCGCAATCTTGACGATACGATCTTCAATACCAACATCGAAGCCACCCAGGCGATAGCCCGCCAGCTACGTTTGCGTAATCTCGGCGGCATTATCATCATTGATTTCATAGACATGAACAATGAAGATCACCGTCGACGGGTGTTGCACTCTTTAGAGCAGGCGCTGAGTAAAGATCGGGTGAAGACCAGCATTAACGGCTTCTCCCAGCTGGGCCTGGTGGAGATGACCCGTAAACGCACCCGTGAAAGCGTGGAGCATGTGCTGTGCAACGAGTGCCCAACCTGCCACGGACGTGGAACGGTAAAGTCGGTGGAAACGGTGTGCTATGAGATTATGCGTGAGATCGTCCGCGTACATCATGCTTATGATTCCGATCGCTTCCTGGTCTATGCTTCCCCTGCGGTGGCGGAAACCCTGAAAGGGGAAGAGTCGCATGCGCTGGCGGAAGTGGAAATCTTTGTCGGCAAACAGGTGAAGGTACAAATTGAGCCGCTCTATAATCAAGAGCAGTTCGATGTGGTTATGATGTAAGACACCGCGTCATTGTGCGGCTGACAAGGAGAGAGGCGTGAGGCGACTGCCCGGGATTTTATTGCTCACCGTGGCAACATTGATTGTTATCGTCGCGCTGCTGGTGAGTGGCTTGCGTCTCGTGTTGCCACAGCTCGACGCCTGGCGTCCGCAGCTGCTGGAGAAGATCTCCACCCTCACCGGTACGCCGGTGGACGCCTCGCAGATCACCGCCAGCTGGCAGACTTTTGGTCCGACGTTAGACGCCCGCGATATCCATGTCGGGCTGAAAGATGGCGGCACAATGGCGGTCAAGCGCGTAACCCTGGCGCTGGATGTCTGGCAGAGCCTGCTGCATATGCGCTGGCAGTTCCGCGACCTCACCTTCTGGCAGCTGCAGGTCCATACCAATACCCCTATTCAGACCAATGACGGTGGCGAAAGCCTGAAAACCGACCGCATCAGCGATCTCTTTTTACGTCAGTTCGATCACTTTACTCTGCGCGACAGCCATCTGAGCTTCCTGACCCTTTCCGGTCAGCGGGCGGAGCTGGCGGTTCCGCAACTGACATGGCTTAACGGCAGGAACCGTCATCGCGCCGAGGGGCAGCTCAGCCTCTCCAGCCTCACCGGCCAGCATGGCGTCATGCAGGTGCGGATGGATCTTCGCGATGAGGATGGCCTGCTGAATAAAGGCCGGGTCTGGCTACAGGCGGATGATATCGACGTCAAACCGTGGCTGGGACGCTGGATGCAGGACAATATCGCCCTGAAAAGCGCCCGCTTCAGCCTCGAAGGCTGGATGACCATTGAAAAAGGCGATGTGGCCAGCGGCGACGTATGGCTGAAAAAAGGGGGCGCCAGCTGGCAGGGCGATAACGAAGTCCATCATTTGTCGGTGGATAACCTGACGGCGCATCTCTCCCATGATAAGCAAAGCTGGGCCTTTTATATTCCCGATACGCGGATCGCTATCGATGATAAACCCTGGCCAAGCGGAGCCCTGGCGATGGCGTGGATCCCGGCGCAGGACGTTGGTGGCGACGATCGTCAGCGTAGCGATGAGTTACGTATTCGCGCCAGCAATTTGGCCCTCAGCGGCCTGAGCGGGTTACAGCCGTTTGCTGATAAGCTGGCGCCTTCTCTGGGCGAACTCTGGCGAACCACGCAGCCTGGCGGCAAAATCAATTTGCTGGCTCTCGATATCCCCCTGCAGGCGACGGAGAAAACGCGTTTTCAGGCGCAGTGGAGCGATCTGGCGTGGAAGCAGTGGAAACTCCTGCCGGGGGCAGAGCACTTCTCCGGCAGTCTGAATGGCAGCGTTGAGCACGGGGAATTACGCGCTCATATGGCGAAGGCGCTGATGCCGTATGCCGGCGTCTTCCGCGCGCCGCTGGAGATAGCCGCTGGCGAAGCCACGCTCAGTTGGGTGAAAAACGACAAAGGGTTTATGCTTGATGGCCGCGATATAGACGTGCAGGCGACAGGCGTACGCGCCCGCGGCGGCTTCCGCTATCTGCAACCGCAGGGGGACGATCCCTGGCTGGGTATTCTGGCGGGCATCAGCACCAATGACGGTGGCCAGGCATGGCGTTATTTCCCGGAAAATCTGATGGGCAAAGCGCTGGTGGACTATCTCAGCGGCGCGATTAAAGCGGGGCAAGCCAGCGATGCGACGCTGGTGTATGGCGGCAATCCGCATCTATTCCCTTATCCGCATAATGAAGGCCAGTTCCAGGTTTATGTTCCGCTGAAGAACGCCACTTTTGCCTTCCAACCGGACTGGCCGGCGCTAACCGGGCTGAACATCGATCTCAATTTTATCAACAACGGCCTGTGGATGCGGGCGGATAAAGCGATGCTTGGCAACGTGACCGCCAGCAATCTCGATGCCGCGATCCCGGACTATGCGCAGGAAAAACTGCTGATTGATGCCGATATCAAAGGCCCGGGCAAAGAGGTTGGACCTTACTTTAATACTACGCCGCTGAAAGAGTCGCTCGGGGCGGCGCTGGATTCCCTGCAGCTGGATGGGGATGTGAGCGCTCGCTTACATCTGAATATCCCCCTCGACGGCGAGATGACCACCGCGAAAGGCGATGTGCGCCTGCAGAATAATAGCCTGTTTATCAAACCGTTAGATACTACGCTGCAGAACCTGAGCGGTAATTTCAGCTTTGTGAATGGCGATCTCAATAGTCAAACGTTGAGCGCGACCTGGTTTAATCAGCCGCTGAACCTCAATTTTTCCACCCGCGAAGGTGAAAAAGCGTTTCTGGTGGATGTCGGGATGAATGCCAACTGGCAGCCGTCGCGCACCGGGCTGCTGCCGAAAGCCGTGAGTGAGGCGTTGAGCGGTAGCGTCCCGTGGGATGGCAAGGTCGCCATCGAACTGCCGTACCATGGCAATGCCAGCTATAAGGTCGATATCAACGGCGATCTGAAGAATGTGAGCAGTCGCTTACCTTCGCCAGTCAGTAAGCCCGCCGGCGAACCCCTTCCGGTCAAAATTAACGTCGCCGGCGGCCTGAGCAGCTTCGACCTGACCGGCTCCGTCGGGGCGAAGAATCATATTAACAGCCGCTGGTTGCTCAATCATAAGCTGACGCTGGATAGAGCGATCCTTACCACTGACAGCAAAGGGCACTCTCCGCTGCCCGATCAGCCCGGTATCGAGCTCAATCTGCCGCCGATGGATGGCGCGCAGTGGCTGGCGCTCTTCGAGAACGGCGCGGCAAATGAAGTGAGCAGCAGCGTGCTCTTTCCACCGCGCATTGTGCTGCGTACGCCGTCGCTGGCCCTTGCGGGGCAACAGTGGAACAACGTCAGTCTGATGTCCCAGCCGGTCGCCGGCGGCTCGCAGGTTGAGGCGCAGGGGCGTGAGATCAATGCCACATTGACGATGCGCGACAACGCTCCGTGGCTGGCAAATGTGCGTTATCTCTATTTCAATCCGGCCAGCGCCAGCGGCCAGAACGCAACAGAGAATGTGGCCCCCCAGACGGCGACGCGGCTGGATTTCCATGGCTGGCCCGATCTGCAGCTACGCTGCGCGGAATGCTGGCTGTGGGGACAAAAATATGGCCGCATCGATGGGGATGTGGCGATCAAAGGGGATACCTTAACGCTCTCCAACGGTCTGGTGGATACCGGGTTTGGCCGGCTGACGACCAACGGCGTGTGGGTGAACGCCCCTTCAGGGGTTCGAACCTCGCTGAAAGGCAGACTGCACGGCAATAAGACGGATGCATTTGCGGATTTCTTTGGCGTCTCCACGCCGGTGAAGGATTCGCCGTTTGATATCGACTACGATCTGCACTGGCGCGCGCCGCCCTGGTCACCGGATGTCGCGTCGCTCAATGGCATCATTAAAAGCCACCTGGGCAAGGGGCAGTTTACCGACCTGAGTACCGGGCACGCTGGCCAGCTGCTGCGTCTGCTGAGTGTGGATGCCCTGCTGCGTAAACTGCGTTTCGATTTCAGCGATACCTTCAGCGAAGGCTTTTACTTCGATTCGATTAACAGTACGGCATGGATTAAGGATGGCGTACTGCATACCGATGATACGCTGGTGGATGGCCTTGAAGCGGATATTGCTATGAAAGGGTCGGTCGATCTGGTGCGTCGCCAGCTGGATCTGCAGGCGGTGGTGGCGCCGGAGATCTCCGCGACCGTCGGCGTGGCGGCGGCCTTTGCCGTCAACCCCATCGTCGGCGCGGCGGTATTTGCCGCCAGCAAAGTGCTGGGTCCGCTGTGGAATAAAGTTTCGATTCTGCGCTACCGCATCACCGGCCCGATTGACCAGCCGCAGATCAATGAAGTGCTGCGCCAGGCGCGCAGCAATAAAAAGCAATGATTTGACGATTGCCGGGAATTGCCGCAATCTCAATAGATAGCCTTCTGTATTTCCGCCTGTCAGGCGGCAACAAACGAGTAGCATAACGATGAGTCTGAACCTGGTAAGTGAACAATTACTGTCGGCAAATGGCCTGAATCATCAGGACCTGTTTGCCATTCTTGGTCAACTGACCGAGCGCCGCCTCGATTACGGTGATCTCTATTTTCAGTCGAGCTATCACGAATCCTGGGTTCTGGAAGACAGCATCATTAAAGATGGGTCGTACAATATCGACCAGGGCGTAGGCGTGCGCGCCGTCAGCGGCGAAAAAACGGGCTTTGCCTACGCCGATCAGATCAGCAAACTGGCGCTGGAGCAGAGCGCCCAGGCGGCGCGGACCATTGTGCGCGACACCGGCAATGGCAAAGTGCAGACCCTCGGCGCCGTAGAGCATCGTGCCCTGTACACCAGCATCGACCCGCTGCAGAGTATGACCCGGGAAGAGAAGCTGGATATTCTGCGCCGGGTAGACAAAGTCGCCCGGGCGGCGGACCAGCGGGTGCAGGAGGTTTCAGCCAGCCTGAGCGGGGTGTATGAGCTGATCCTGGTCGCCGCCACCGATGGCACTCTGGCCGCCGACGTTCGTCCGCTGGTTCGTCTTTCCGTCAGCGTGCTGGTGGAAGAGGATGGCAAGCGTGAGCGCGGCAGTAGCGGCGGTGGCGGGCGTTTTGGTTATGACTATTTCCTCGCCTCCCAGGAGGGCGACGTGCGGGCCGATGCCTGGGCGAAAGAAGCGGTGCGCATGGCGCTGGTCAACCTCTCGGCGGTCGCGGGGATGCTGCCGGTGGTGCTCGGCGCCGGCTGGCCTGGCGTCCTGCTGCATGAAGCGGTCGGCCATGGGCTGGAAGGCGATTTCAACCGGCGTGGCACCTCGGTCTTTAGCGGCCATATGGGGGAATTAGTCGCCTCTGAGCTGTGCACCGTAGTGGATGACGGCACCATCGCCGATCGCCGTGGCTCGGTGGCCATTGATGACGAAGGGACGCCGGGGCAATACAACGTGCTAATCGAAAACGGCATTCTGAAAGGCTATATGCAGGATAAACTCAACGCGCGCCTGATGGGCGTCGCACCGACCGGCAATGGCCGACGTGAGTCGTATGCCCATCTGCCGATGCCGCGTATGACCAACACCTATATGCTGGCGGGCCAGTCGACGCCACAGGAGATTATCGAATCGGTCGACTACGGTATCTTTGCGCCTAACTTCGGCGGCGGGCAGGTGGATATCACCTCCGGTAAATTCGTCTTTTCCACTTCCGAGGCCTATCTGATCGAAAAAGGGAAGGTCACGAAGGCGGTGAAAGGGGCCACGCTGATTGGCTCCGGCATTGAGACCATGCAGCAGATTTCGATGGTGGGCAACGACCTGCGCCTGGATAACGGCGTCGGCGTCTGTGGCAAAGAGGGCCAGAGCGTGCCGGTGGGCGTCGGCCAGCCGACCCTGAAGGTCGATAACCTTACTGTCGGCGGCACCGCCTGATCCTGACCTGGTTCCCGGCGCTGCCGGGAACCGCTTCACCGGGCGATCCCGCGCCCGTGCATGCCCTGATAGATCTTCGCCACGTCGACAAAATACTCCGTCAGATAGTTGATACAGACCTGCACTTTCAGCGGCAGTTTATCCTTTTCCGTATACAGGGCGTAGACCGGTCGCGGATCGGACTGATAGCTGGGCAGCAGGATCTCAAGCTCACCGCGGTTGATCTCTTCGATCGCCCACATTAAGGGTACATAGGCGATACCCACCCCGGCGGTCAGCCAGCGCACCAGCGTCATAGGGTCGTTGGTCACGAAGCGCCCCTGCGGGGTCAGGCGGGTCGAGATCCCTTCCGGCGCGATAATGACAAACTCATTGTCCGGCCGCACGCTATATTCCAGCCAGGCATGTCCGGCAAGGTCGGCCGGTTTCTCTGGATTGCCAGCCTGCGCCAGATAGCTTTTAGCGGCGCATAATACCATCGGCATTGAGCCCAGGCGGCGGGAAAAAAGGCTGGAATCCTGCAGGGCGCCCACGCGGATCACCACGTCAAGGCCGTCGGCGATCAGGTCTGGCGCAGGTATGCCGGTGACCAGATTAACAGAGAGCCCGGGGTATTCTTTGAGCATTTTCGCCGTTATGCGCGCCAGAACATTCTGTGCCATAGTTGAAGAGCAGCCGATGCGCAGCGTCCCGATGGGGGTATTGTTAAATGCGTATAATTGCTCATGGACATCCTGCGCTTCAAACAGCATCCTACGGCAGCCCTGGTAATAGATTTTACCTGCTTCAGTTAAGCCAAGGCTGCGGGTGCTGCGGTTGAGCAGCTTTACCTGCAGCTCATCTTCCAGTTTGGCGACGGTCTGACTGATCGAGGAAACGCTCATCTGAAGCTGGCGGGCCGCTGCGGTGAATGAACCTAATTCGACCACTTTGGCGAAAACGGACATGCGTTTTAATCGTTCCATTATTCACTCTGGCTTAAAAGTGATTTAGATCACACATTGTAGATAATGCGGCAATCGTTACGTTAATATATTGTTAGCTACATAATAAACGCATCTGCTCACTACCTGTACGCTTCTTATTCAAGGTCATCATGAGTCTGTTTCCTGTCATCGTGATTTTCGGCTTATCGTTTCCGCCGATCTTCTTCGAGTTGCTTTTGTCGCTGGCTATCTTTTGGCTGGTGCACCGACTGCTGGTTCCGACCGGCATTTACGATTTTGTCTGGCACCCAGCACTGTTTAATACGGCGCTCTATTGCTGCCTTTTTTATTTGATATCGCGCTTGTTCGTTTGAGGTTGATGTGAAAACACTAACAAGAAATATCCTCCGTACTGCCATTACCGTGATACTGGTCATTCTGGCCTTCGTGGCGATTTTCCGCGCCTGGGTTTATTACACCGCCTCGCCGTGGACGCGTGATGCGCGCTTTAGCGCCGACATTGTGGCGATTGCCCCCGACGTCTCCGGGCTGATTTCTCAGGTAAACGTCAAGGATAACCAACTGGTTAAGAAAGACCAGGTATTGTTCGTTATTGACCAACCTCGTTACCAAAAAGCGCTGGCGCAGGCGGAAGCTGATGTCGCCTATTATCAGACGTTAGCTCAGGAAAAACGTGTCGAAGCCGGTCGGCGTAATAAGCTTGGCGTACAGGCGATGTCGCGGGAAGAGATTGATCAGGCGAACAACGTACTGCAAACCGTTGAACATCAGCTGGCGAAAGCGGTCGCTAGTCGCGACCTGGCCAGGCTAGATCTGGAGCGGACGGTCATTCGCGCCCCTGCGGATGGCTGGGTGACTAACCTTAACGTCTACACTGGGGAATTTATCACCCGTGGCTCCACGGCGGTGGCGCTGGTGAAAGAGAATACGTTTTACGTCATGGCCTATCTGGAAGAGACCAAACTGGAGGGCGTCCGTCCAGGCTATCGTGCGGAGATTACCCCGCTGGGCAGCAGCAAAACCATTAAAGGGACGGTGGACAGTATCGCTGCGGGGGTGACCAACGCCAGCAGCAGCAGCGACTCGAAAGGGATGGCCTCGGTCGACTCCAACCTTGAGTGGGTGCGTCTGGCGCAGCGTGTGCCGGTGCGTATTCGCCTCGATCACCAGCAGGGGAATCTGTGGCCATCGGGCACCACGGCGACGGTAGTGATCACCGGTCAAGAAGATCGTGATACCAGCCAGGCCAACTTCTTCCAGAAACTGGCTATGCGCCTGCGCGAATTTGGTTAATCGCTATGGGGACATATACCATTGCTCCCCGGCATCTCCGCTTTGCCATTAAGCTTGCATGCGCGGTGGTGCTGGCGCTGTTTGTCGGTTTCCATTTTCAGCTCGAAACGCCGCGCTGGGCGGTACTGACGGCAGCGATCGTCGCCGCCGGGCCGGCCTTTGCTGCTGGCGGCGAACCGTACTCTGGCGCGATCCGCTATCGCGGTATGTTGCGTATTGCCGGGACCTTTATTGGCTGTATTGCGGCGCTGGTTATCATCATCCTGATGATCCGCGCGCCTCTGCTGATGATGCTGGTCTGCTGTCTGTGGGCCGGGTTTTGTACCTGGGTTTCGTCGCTGGTCAAGGTCGAAAACTCCTATGCCTGGGGGCTGGCCGGGTACACCGCGCTGATTATCATTATTACCATCCATACCAATCCGATGCTGGCGCCGCAGTTTGCTGTCGAACGCTGCAGCGAAATTGTCATCGGTATTGTCAGCGCCATCGTCGCCGATCTCCTGTTTTCGCCGCGTTCGATTAAAAAAGAGATCGACCTCGAGCTCGATAATCTGCTAATTGCACAGTATAAGCTGATGCAGTTATGCGTCGCGCACGGTGAAAAAGAGGAAGTGGATCAAGCCTGGGGAGCGCTGGTACGCCGCACTACGGCGCTGGAAGGTATGCGTAGTAACCTGATTATGGAATCCTCACGCTGGGCAAAGGCCAATCAGCGCCTGAAGGCGATCAACACCCTTTCGCTAACCCTTATCACCCAGGCTTGCGAAACCTATCTGATTCAGAACTCACGCCCGGAAATGGTCACGGACGACTATCGCGAGCTGTTCGCCGAGCCGGTTGAGACGGTGCAGGATGTTCACCAGCAGCTGAAGCGCATGCGCCGCTTCCTGACCTGGAAAGGCGAGCATAATACCCCGGTCACGATTTATAGCTGGGTGGGCGCCGCCACGCGTTACCTGCTGCTTAAGCGCGGCGTGGTGGGGAATACTAAAATCAGCCGTATCGAGGATGGCGTGTTGCGCGGCGAAACGGTGGTTAAAGTGGAGTCCGCCGAACGTCATCACGCGATGGTGAACTTCTGGCGCACCTCTGTCTCCTGTATTCTCGGAACGCTATTCTGGCTGTGGACGGGCTGGACCTCAGGCAGCGGCGCGATGGTAATGATCGCCGTGGTTACCGCGCTGGCGATGCGCCTGCCAAACCCGCGTATGGTGGCGATAGACTTCCTCTATGGCACCCTGGCGGCGTTACCGTTGGGCACCTTGTACTTCCTGGTGATCATGCCGGCGACGCAGCAGAGCATGCTGTTGCTTTGCATCAGCCTGGCGGCGATGGCGTTCTTTATCGGGATCGAAGTGCAAAAAAGGCGTCTCGGATCGCTGGGGGCGCTGGCGAGCACCATCAACATTCTGGTGCTGGATAACCCGATGCAGTTCCAGTTCAGCCAGTTCCTCGATAGCGCGCTGGGGCAGATCGTCGGCTGTTTCCTCGCTCTGATGGTTATTCTTATTGTCAGGGATAACTCCCGGGCCAGAACCGGTCGGGTGCTGCTGAACCAGTTTGTCTCCGCGGCGGTCTCTTCGCTGACCACCAACTCGGCGCGTCGCAAAGAGAATCATCTGCCCGCGCTCTATCAGCAGCTGTTTTTATTACTCAATAAATTCCCAGGTGACGTCGCCCGTTTCCGTCTGGCCTTGACGTTAATCATCGCCCATCAGCGCTTGCGCGATGCGCCCGTGCCGGTGAACGACGATCTCTCCGCCTTCCATCGTCAGCTGCGACGTACCGCGGACCATGTGATCTCCGCTGGCAGCGATGATAAGCGTCGGCGCTATTTTACCCAGCTGCTGGCGGAGCTTGATGTCTATCAGGAGAAGCTGCGGGTCTGGGAGGCCTCGCCGCAGGTCACCGAGCCGGTACGGCGACTGGTTGAGATGTTGCATAAGTACCAGCATGTGCTGACCAGCAGCTAACCCATAAACCGACGCCCAGGCGTCGGTTTTTTTATCGCTATACTTAACGGCGACAGAAAGAGAAGCGGGAGGGGCTGTCATGACCACCTATACGTTTGATTTTGACGAAATCGCCGAACAACAGGATTTCTACCGGGAGTTTTCCCGAACCTTCGAGCTGGCTCAGGATAAGGTCAACAACCTGGATTCGCTATGGGACGCAGTGACCGGTGGCCTGCTACCGCTGCCGCTGGATATTGAGTTCATCCATTTAAATGACAAGCAGCGCCGGCGCTTTGGCGCATTGATTTTATTGTTTGATGAAGCAGAGGAAGAGCTGGAGGGGGAGTTGCGTTTTAATGCCCGACAAGCATAAAAAAGCCCCCGGCAGGCGGGGGCAAGTCGTCGAAATAAGACGACGAGGGTTTATTTGTACAGCTCAGCGGTGGCGTGCCAGCTATCGCCGGTACGTGCTTCAATAATACGGTAGCTGCTGGCGCCTTCTTTCTCGGCTTTAGCCGCCAGTTCCTGACGCATGTCCATTGGCGCACTACCTACCTGGGATACGGAGATGGTGCCCATGGATTGCAGATTTTGGGCTTGCTCTGCGTTCACTTGCTGGACAGCCGCGCTGGCACCGAAAGAGAGAAGGGAAGCCAGGCCAAGGGATGCGATGATCATTGCGCGTTTCATAATCTTTACTCCAGTCTTTGTTTTGCCGCGGCGGGGCGATGTATGTCGCCGGGCCGCGGTAGAGAATTTTTGTCAGGTTAATCGTTGACGTCTAAAACTTATTTATACAGCTCAGCAGTGGCATGCCAGTGGTCGCCAGTGCGGGCTTCAATAATGCGGTAAGAAGAAGCCCCTTCTTCCTGCGCTTTTTTGTTCAGCATTCCATGCATATCCATCGGGGAAGATGCTACCGCGCCGACGGAAACCGTGCCGATGGCCTCGCGGCCCTGGGCCTGCTCGCTGTTGATAATATCAGCGGCGAAAGCGCCAAACGACACGACGGACAGGATGCTGATAGCAGCTACAGTGGTTTTGATTTTCATGATGTTCACCTCGTCGAATCTTTTTGTTGGGGGTCTTTGTTTCGTGACCCTCATCACAAAACCAAGTATACACTAATCACCAAAAATATTAATACCATGCTAATTGTTTTGTGCGTTAATAGTTACAATAGATTGCGCTTTTTATAACGGATAAGAATTAAAAATGACACGTTAGCGACAGCGATAAGATTTATTTCTAATAAATTCATAAAGGTATACGAATTTGATCTTTTGTGCGTTTTACGATTTTCGCGTTAGTAAAAGAACGTATAGACGGCGTAAATGACACTAAGTGTTAAATAGTTGTTGTGCCAGAAGGGGGGAGAGGCAAAAGAAAGGGGAGTCGCCCTCTGACGGTAGCCAGAGGGGAATTACTCAGAGTTCCTGCTCAAACAGAACCAGAATGGCGTCGTGCAGATCTTTCACCGTAAAACCGCGCGCAGGCGTGGTAAAGATGGTGTCATCCCCGGCGATACTGCCAAGAATGCCTTCCGCTTTGCCCAGCGAGTCGAGAAGACGGGCGATCAGCTGCGCGGCGCCGGGGCTCGTATGAATCACCACTACGGCATCGTTATAGTCGATATCCAGCACCAAATTCTTCAGCGGGCTGGAGGTGGTCGGTACCCCAAGCTCGGCAGGCAAGCAATAGACCATTTCCATTTTGGCGTTACGGGTACGCACCGCACCAAATTTGGTGAGCATGCGGGAAACCTTCGATTGGTTGATATTCTCGAAGCCCTCTTCCTGCAGCGCCTGGACGATCTCTCCCTGCGAGCTGAATTTCTCTTCTTTAAGCAGCGCTTTAAACGCTTTAACCAGTTCTTCTTGTTTTGCCGAACTTCGCATAAGTCACCCAGATTATGGTGGTAAAATCAACATCATTATGCATAACCATGAATTTTTATGCAAATAATCCGCGAAAGGATAGGTCAATAATGTTATGAAGGGGGCATATTTTAGCAAAAAAACCGTATAAGGAACATGTTCTCATCACAACGCTTAAAGCCATGTAAAAGTAAATGAAATGTTATTGAGTTGGTGTTGTTTTGCGCAACTGGCTGGGTGTATTGTAACCAATAGTCGATCCGGTACTTCGCTTTGCTGGATGGTCAGTCAGGAAGCATAAAGTGCGCCGCTGTTCTATTGCTACGCACAATAATGCATTCTTCAGCCATAATCATTGTAATTGTTCATCTTGTGAATTAAGGTCCAGGCGACGGAATAACGAAAGACTAAATTAACCATAATAAGGAGTTTAGGATGAAAGTTGCAGTCCTTGGCGCTGCCGGTGGTATCGGCCAGGCGCTTGCCCTACTACTTAAGACCCAACTGCCTTCAGGTTCAGAGCTCTCGTTGTACGACATCGCTCCGGTTACGCCGGGCGTGGCGGTAGATCTAAGTCATATCCCCACAGATGTAAAAATTAAAGGATTTTCCGGTGAAGACGCTACTCCGGCGCTGGAAGGCGCGGATGTAGTGCTGATCTCCGCGGGCGTGGCGCGTAAGCCCGGCATGGATCGTTCCGACCTGTTTAATGTGAATGCGGGTATCGTGAAGAACCTCGTGCAGCAGATTGCCAAAACCTGCCCGCAGGCCTGCATCGGCATTATCACCAACCCGGTGAATACCACCGTGGCTATCGCCGCCGAAGTACTGAAAAAAGCCGGCGTGTACGATAAAAACAAACTGTTCGGCGTTACCACGCTGGACATCATCCGTTCCAATACCTTTGTGGCGGAGCTGAAAGGTAAATCGGCAACCGAGGTGGAAGTCCCGGTCATTGGTGGTCACTCCGGGGTCACCATTCTGCCTTTACTGTCGCAGATCCCCGGCGTCAGCTTTAGCGATCAGGAAATTGCCGACCTGACTAAACGTATTCAGAACGCCGGTACCGAAGTCGTGGAAGCGAAAGCGGGCGGCGGGTCGGCGACCTTGTCGATGGGCCAGGCGGCTGCCCGTTTTGGTCTCTCTCTGGTTCGCGCCATGCAGGGGGAAAAAGGCGTGGTGGAGTGCGCCTACGTGGAAGGCGACGGCCACTATGCGCGTTTCTTCTCCCAGCCGCTGCTGCTGGGGAAAAACGGCGTGGAAGAGCGACAGTCTATCGGCAAACTCAGCGCCTTTGAACAGCAGGCGCTGGAGGGCATGCTGGACACCCTGAAGAAAGATATCGCGCTCGGCGAAGACTTCGTCAACAAGTAATCTCGCCCTAACAGAAGAGCCGGAACCGCAGTTCCGGCTTTTTATTGTCCAGCATTCATGGAAACCGGGTTTCTGGTCAGATTCCCGGCCGGTCCGGTATTTAGCGATTAACGTGGCTCCCCAAACGGGGAGCCGTTTAGTTGGTGGCCGGGTATTCCTGGACGGCGATATGGAGCGTGATTTTCTTATCATCACGCATGATGACCACCGGAATTTCCGATCCCGGGCGGATCTCGGCCACCTGATCCATCGTCTCCAGTGCCGAGACGGCGGGTTTGTCATTCACGGAGATGATTACGTCGTTGGCGCGGATCCCGGCTTGCGCCGCTGGACCGTCCGGGGCGACATCGTTAACGACGATCCCCTGAATCTGATCGATCCCTCCGCCCTGCGCGTGCAGCGGGGCGATCTCCCGGCCGCTAATGCCGATATAGCCGCGGATCACCCGGCCATCGCGGATCAGTTTATCCATAATTTTGGTCGCTAACTGGAACGGGATCGCAAAGCCAATGCCTTCCGGCGTTTCGCCGTCATTGCTCTTGTCAAAGGAGAGGGTGTTAATCCCCATCAGCTCGCCGAGAGAGTTCACCAGCGCCCCGCCGGAGTTACCGTGGTTGATCGAGGCGTCAGTCTGCAGGAAGTTCTGGCGGCCGGTCGGATTGAGGCCAATGCGCCCTGTGGCGCTGATAATCCCCTGGGTGATGGTCTGCCCCAGGTTATAAGGGTTGCCAATCGCCAGCACCACGTCGCCGATGTGCGGCGTGCGTTTCGGATTGATCGGGATCACCGGCAGCCCGCCGGTAGCATTGATCTTGAGCACGGCGAGATCGGTGAGGGAATCGGATCCTACCAGCAGCGCTTCGAAGACGCGGCCGTCCTGCAGGGCGACGATAATCTGATCGGCATCGTTGATAACATGCTTGTTGGTCAGGATATAGCCGCGCTGATCCATAATCACCCCTGAGCCAAGCGTCAGCTGATTATGGCTGGTGCTGTTCAGGGCGCGGTTATAGACGTTCACCACGGCGGGCGCCGCGCGGCGCACCGCGGCGTTATAGCTCGCCGGGGAGTCGTCTGCCGTATCGTTCTGGGTAGTCGGCGCCAACTGCCACTGGCGCAGCGAGGGCATCAGGGCCAGCAGCAGACCCCCGACAAGCAAACCGATGAGTACTGAACGTAATAACTTTCCAGGCATGATGCAGATATCGTTAATGAATGGTCAGGCGCAGCATAGCATGAGTTGTCCGGACATCGCACATGGCGGCGATGCCCGGAGAGACAATCAGCGCAGCAGCAGATAGATGCTTTCGTTGCCGCGGATCACGTTCAGGGCGATGACCGGCGGTTTACCTTCGAGCGCTTTGCGCAGTTCGGCAATTGAGTGAATACGCTGCCGGTTAAGGCCAATGATAATGTCATCCTTATGCAGACCGACCTGGGCGGCGGCGCTGCCTTTATCCACATTATCGATCACCACTCCTTTGGTGCCATCTTTCATCTGGCCGTCGCTGAACGAGGCCCCCTGCAGCGCCGGGATAATCAGTTCCGCGCTGGCGGTTGAGGAGGTGCTCTTATCCAGGGTCACTTCGACATCGACCGGCTTTCCATCGCGCAGCAGGCCCAGTTTGACCTTGGTACCCGGCTCGGTGGTGGCGATCCGCGAACGCAGTTCGGCGAAACTGTTCAGCGGTTTGCCGTTCAGACTCACGATGACGTCCCCGGATTTAATCCCCGCTTTGGCGGAGCCGGAGTTTGGCAGGACTTCACTGACGAAGGCGCCGCGCTGAACGTTGAGATTCATCGCTTTGGCGATGTCGGCGCTCATTTCCATGCCTTTAATGCCCAACAGGCCGCGCTTGATTTCGCCAAACTGAATAAGCTGGTCGGCGAGGGTTTTCGCCATATTGCTTGGAATGGCAAAGCCGATGCCGATGCTGCCGCCGCCCGGCGCGAGGATCGCGGTGTTGATCCCGATAAGCTCGCCGTTGAGGTTCAGCAGCGCGCCGCCGGAGTTGCCGCGGTTAATCGAGGCGTCGGTCTGAATGAAATTCTCCAGCCCTTCAAGGTTCAAGCCGCTGCGGCCAAGGGCAGAGATAATGCCGGAGGTGGCGGTCTGGCCAAGGCCGAACGGGTTGCCGACGGCGACGGCGAAGTCGCCGACGCGAAGTTTATCAGAGTCAGCAATGGCGATTTGCGTCAGGTGGTCTGGCTTAATCAGTTGCAGCAGAGCGATATCGCTCTGTTCATCGCTCCCGACCAGTTTGGCATCGAACTCACGGCCATCGTTCAGCTGGACGCTGATCTTCTGCGCCTGATTGATGACGTGGTTATTGGTCAGCACATAGCCTTTCGCCGCGTCGATGATAACGCCGGAGCCGAGCCCTTCAAACGGCTGCGCCTGCTCCTGCGGGGCGTTATCGCCAAAATATTTTTTCAGCTCTTCCGGCATATTGAGCGTCGGCGAGGCGGTGCCTTCCACCTGTACGCTAACTACCGCCGGCAGAACCTTTTCCAGCATCGGCGCCAGGCTTGGTAACGCGCCCTGGCCGGGCACCTGAGTCGGTAAGGATGCCGCTGCCGGAGGCAGGACCGACAACGATAACCCAATGCTTAACGCTAACGCACTCAACAGCAAAGTCTGTTTCTTCATTAGATGCTGGCTCTCGTAACCTGAGGTGTATGGAAAAATGTCCTGAATAACCTGATGTTATTGAATTTTTGCACAGGTAACAACGTGGGGACTGGTTTAAATTGTAGCCGGGAAGTGGGGGAAGGAGCGGGCGCGACGGGCGCGCCCGGAGAATATTTTAATCGCAGCGAGGCTTAATCGCGTTTTGCGCCTCCGCGCAGTAAACCGGATGCGCCCTCGGAGTAGTCGCGCGGCATCTGGACCGGCGCCTGATCGTTGCTGGCTTCAGACTCTTCCAGACGGTTGCGGAACGGGTTGGCGTCTGCCATCGAGTCCGGCAGCAGGTTGTTAGAGCTTTTCGCCATATGCTGATATAGCTGACGATAGTCGTGCGCCATGTTATCCAGCAGTTCGGCGCTACGCGCAAAGTGGCTCACCAGCTCTTCACGGTACTCTTCAAGCTCGGCTTTATTCTTTTCCAGTTCGTACTGCAGCGCCTGCTGTTGGCGCAGTTTGCGGTTGCCGAAACGCATGGCGACGGCACCAATGATGATACCGACGACTAACCCAATTAGCGCGTATTCCCAGGTCATGAACATCTCCCGTTGTATTGTGGTTCCGTAGGGTGGCTCTTAGGCTCTCCGCCTGCGCCCGATAGTGCCACTATAACCGCTAATTCCACAGAAGTGGAATCCTGGCGTATCATCGCGTAGTGTAGAACGGCCTTTTTTTCGTCAATCGTGAGCTTCGGCATTACGGTTTTCAAGGAATAACAATTAGATCATGCAAAGCCTGTCTCCAACATCGCGTTACCTTTTAGCCCTGAAAGAGGGCAGCCATCAACCCGACGACGTCCAGCAAGAAGCGGTGAGCCGCCTTGATACCATTTACCAGGAACTGCAGACGCAGCCCGCGCCGGTCGCGTCAGGCGGCGGTTTGCGCGCGAAATTCGGCAAACTGCTGGGTAAGCGCGAGCCGGCTGCCGGGACGGCACCTGTCCGCGGCCTGTATATGTGGGGCGGCGTGGGGCGAGGCAAAACCTGGCTGATGGACCTGTTTTACCAGAGCCTGCCGGGCGAGCGTAAACAGCGCCTGCATTTCCATCGTTTCATGCTGCGCGTACACGAAGAGCTGACCACCCTGCAGGGACATAGCGACCCGCTGGAGATCGTCGCCGACCGCTTTAAAGCGGAAACCGACGTGCTCTGTTTCGACGAGTTTTTTGTCTCCGATATTACCGACGCCATGCTGTTGGGCGGGCTGATGAAAGCCCTGTTCGCCCGCGGCATCACCCTGGTGGCGACCTCCAATATTCCGCCGGATGAACTCTATCGCAATGGCCTGCAGCGGGCCCGTTTTCTACCGGCGATCGACGCCATCAAGCAGCATTGCGATATTATGAACGTCGATGCCGGCATCGATTATCGGCTGCGTACCCTGACGCAGGCGCACCTGTGGCTGTCGCCGCTGAATAACGACACCCGCGAACAGATGGATAAATTGTGGCTCGCGCTGGCGGGCGCGCCGCGCGCTGCCGGGCCGACGCTGGAGATTAACCATCGCGAGCTGCCTACCCTCGGCGTAGAAAACCAGACGCTGGCGGCGTCATTCGCCACGCTATGCGTGGATGCGCGCAGCCAGCATGACTATATCGCGCTCTCCCGACTGTTCCATACGGTGATGCTGTTCGACGTGCCGGTGATGACCGCGCAGCTGGAGAGCGAGGCCCGCCGCTTTATCGCTCTGGTGGATGAGTTCTACGAGCGCCATGTAAAGCTGGTGGTCAGCGCGGCAGTGCCGCTGTACGACATTTACCAGGGCGAGCGGCTGAAGTTTGAGTTCCAGCGCTGTCTCTCTCGTCTGCAGGAGATGCAGAGCGAAGAGTACCTCAAACGTCCGCATATGCCCTGACAGGGGACTTTTTCAGGCGGATTCAGGGCCGCAAGGCCGCCCCGGGCGCGGCCTGAAAAATCTCATAAAGGGGTCGATCTTTGACCCCGACTTCTCTATAATCTTGCGACCCCACGTTACGAGAAGGTTTTTTTCCCGAAACTTTCTATGCGCCGGCATAGGCTATTCGAAGGGGTAGGTTTGCTGGACAATGTCGTGTGAACCTCAACTGACTAAACGTTTGGGTGTTCACCAACGTGTAACTTATTATTTGGGTAAGCTTTTAATGAAAACTTTTACAGCTAAACCAGAAACCGTAAAACGCGACTGGTATGTTGTTGACGCGACCGGTAAAACTCTGGGCCGTCTGGCTACTGAACTGGCTCGTCGCCTGCGCGGTAAGCACAAAGCGGAATACACTCCGCACGTTGATACCGGTGATTACATCATCGTTCTGAACGCAGAAAAAGTTGCTGTTACCGGCAACAAGCGCGAAGACAAAATGTACTACCACCACACCGGCCACATCGGTGGTATCAAAGAAGCGACCTTTGAAGAGATGATTGCCCGCCGTCCTGAGCGTGTGATTGAAATCGCGGTTAAAGGCATGCTGCCAAAAGGCCCGCTGGGTCGTGCTATGTACCGTAAACTGAAAGTTTACGCGGGTAACGAGCACAACCACGCGGCACAGCAACCGCAAGTTCTTGACATCTAATCGGGATTATAGGCAATGGCTGAAAATCAATACTACGGCACTGGTCGCCGCAAAAGTTCCGCAGCTCGCGTTTTCATCAAACCGGGCAACGGTAAAATCGTTATCAACCAGCGTTCTCTGGAACAGTACTTCGGTCGTGAAACTGCCCGCATGGTAGTTCGTCAGCCGCTGGAACTGGTCGACATGGTTGAGAAACTGGATCTGTACATCACTGTTAAAGGTGGTGGTATCTCTGGTCAGGCTGGTGCGATCCGTCACGGTATCACCCGCGCTCTGATGGAGTACGACGAGTCCCTGCGTTCCGAACTGCGTAAAGCTGGCTTCGTTACTCGTGACGCTCGTCAGGTTGAACGTAAGAAAGTCGGTCTGCGTAAAGCACGTCGTCGTCCGCAGTTCTCCAAGCGTTAATTGTTTTCTGCTCACGCAGAACAATTTGCGAAAAAACCCGCTTCGGCGGGTTTTTTTATGGATAAAACGGCTGTTATCCACAAGCATAGCGCCGGTTCTCGCCACTTTTTCAGCATTTCCAGAATCCCCTCACCACAACGTCTTCAAAATCTGGTAAACTATCATCCAATTTTCTGCCCAAATGCTGGTGATTGTTCATTTTTTGTTTTATTCGTGAACGAAGGTGACATCGCGCTAATGGGGTTTTTACATCTGGCTGGTCATGAGTGGCCGGCAGCAGTACAAAATTCTGAATATACCTGGAGGTTTTCATGGCTGTCGCTGCCAACAAACGTTCGGTAATGACGCTGTTTTCTGGTCCTACTGACATCTATAGCCATCAGGTCCGCATTGTGCTGGCCGAGAAGGGTGTCAGTTTTGAGATAGAGCACGTGGAGAAGGATAACCCGCCTCAGGATCTGATTGACCTCAACCCGAATCAAAGCGTACCGACGCTGGTGGATCGTGAGCTCACTCTGTGGGAATCCCGCATCATTATGGAGTATCTGGATGAGCGTTTCCCGCACCCGCCGTTAATGCCGGTTTATCCGGTGGCGCGTGGTGAAAGCCGCCTGTATATGCAACGTATCGAGAAGGACTGGTATTCGCTGATGAACACCATCCAGAGCGGTACCGCAGCGCAAGCTGATGCTGCGCGTAAGCAGCTGCGTGAAGAATTGCTGGCCATCGCGCCGGTCTTCACCCAGAAACCTTACTTCCTGAGCGATGAGTTCAGCCTGGTGGACTGCTACCTGGCGCCGCTGCTGTGGCGTCTGCCGGTTCTTGGTGTGGAGCTGGTTGGCGCTGGCGCGAAAGAGCTCAAAGGCTATATGACTCGCGTATTTGAGCGTGATTCCTTCCTCGCTTCTTTAACTGAAGCCGAGCGTGAAATGCGCCTCGGTCGGGGCTAAATAATGGATGTATCACAGCTGACGCCGCGTCGCCCGTATCTGTTACGGGCGTTTTATGACTGGCTGCTGGATAACCAGCTGACGCCGCACCTGGTGGTGGATGTGACGCTGCCGGGCGTGCTCGTGCCGATGGAGTACGCGCGCGATGGGCAAATCGTTCTCAATATTGCCCCGCGTGCGGTAGGCAATCTCGAGCTGGCGAACGACGAAGTGCGCTTCAACGCGCGCTTTGGCGGCGTACCACGCAACGTGTCTGTCCCGCTGGCTGCGGTACTCGCCATCTACGCCCGTGAGAACGGCGCTGGTACGATGTTCGAACCGGAAGCGGCCTATGACGAAGACGTCAGCAGCCTCAACGATGATGACGTCGCGCCGGAGAGTGAAAGCGAAACGGTGATGTCGGTGATCGATGGCGATAAGCCGGATAATCACGACGACGATCCTGACGACACGCCGCCGCCGCGCGGTGGTCGCCCGGCGCTGCGCGTGGTGAAGTAAATCCCTTCTCTGACAGGCCCTGCGGGGCCTGTTTTTTTGTCTGTCCGCTTTGTTAACTCTGCCACAAACGAGGCGTCCCATGGCTGGTATCGTCATCGCCACAGGTAGTTTTTAGGGAGCAGACATGTCTTTACTCGCACAACTGGACCAGCGTATCCGTCATCATGGCGGATTAATTGTCTCCTGCCAGCCGGTGCCGGGCAGTCCGCTGGATAATCCCGCTATCGTCGCGGCAATGGCGCTGGCGGCTGAGCAGGCGGGAGCGGTAGCGCTGCGCATCGAAGGCCAGGCCAACCTGCAGGCCGTTCGTCCGTTAGTGACGGTGCCCGTTATTGGGTTGATCAAACGCGATTTGCCCGATAGCCCGGTGCGTATTACGCCGTGGCTGGAAGATATCGACGCGCTGGCGCAGGGCGGAGCGGATATTATTGCTATTGACGGCACCCAGCGTCAGCGTCCGGCGTCAGTGTCGGCGCTATTAGCAGAAATTCATCGGCTGGGAAAAGTGGCGATGGCCGATTGCTCATCTCTCGACGATGCTCTCGAGTGCTGGCAGTTGGGGGCTGAGATTGTCGGCACGACTCTCTCCGGCTATACCGCAGAAGAGACGCCGGATGAGCCGGATCTGGCGCTGGTGCAATGCCTGAGCGTGGCGGGCTGCAGAGTGATTGCCGAAGGGCGCTATAACACGCCTGCCCAGGCGGCGGAGGCGATGCGCTGCGGCGCGTGGGCGGTGACCGTCGGCTCGGCGATTACCCGCCTGGAGCATATCTGCGGCTGGTATAATACGGCGCTGAAAGCGGCGGTTTACCCGGCGAATGAGCAATAAAAAAGCCCGATGACGTTAACCATCGGGCTTTTATGCGTGAGGCTCCGGACCTAATCAGACTTCAAGGTAGTTGAGGATCCCGTCCGCCGCTTTACGACCTTCGGCAATCGCGGTGACCACCAGATCGGAACCGCGAACGATATCGCCACCGGCGAAGATTTTCGGGTTGCTGGTCTGGAAGGCGTTTTCGCTGCCTTCCGGGGCGATAATACGGCCCTGGGAGTCCAGTTCGACGCTGTGCTTCGCCAGCCACTCCATGCTGTGCGGACGGAAGCCAAACGCCATGACTACGGCGTCAGCCGGCACCACGTGCTCAGAGCCGGGGACGATCTCCGCGCGGCGGCGGCCCTTCGCATCCGGCTGGCCCATTTCGGTGCGCGCCATCTTCACGCCGCAAACCTTACCGTTGGCATTCACTTCCACGCCCAGCGGCTGGACGTTAAACTGGAACTCAACGCCTTCTTCGCGCGCGTTTTTCACTTCGCGTTTTGAGCCGGGCATGTTCTCTTCGTCACGGCGATAGGCGCAGATCACGTGCGCCGCATTCTGACGGACGGAGGTGCGTACGCAGTCCATCGCGGTGTCGCCACCGCCGAGCACCACCACGCGTTTGCCTTCCATGCTGACATAGGGCTCATCGGCGGTTTCACCAAAGCCCATGATCTGCTTAGTGTTAGCGATAAGGAACGGCAGCGCGTCGTAAACACCCGGGGCGTCTTCGTTGTCCAGTCCACCGCGCATCGACTGATAGGTCCCGACGCCGAGGAACACCGCATCGTACTCCTTCAGCAGGTCGTCGAGCTGCACGTCGCGGCCCACTTCGGTATTGAGTTTGAACTCAATGCCCATGCCGGTGAAGATCTCCCGGCGGCGGGTCATCACCTCTTTTTCCAGCTTGAACGCTGGGATACCGAAGGTCAGCAGGCCGCCGATTTCCGGATGGCGGTCAAATACCACCGCCTTGACGCCGTTACGGGTCAGCACGTCGGCGCAGGCGAGGCCCGCTGGGCCAGCGCCGATGATCGCGACGGTTTTACCGGTCGGCTTCACGTCGGAGAGATCCGGACGCCAGCCCATCTCGAATGCCTTATCGTTGATATAGCGTTCGATGTTGCCGATGGTCACCGCGCCGAACTCATCGTTCAGCGTACAGGAGCCTTCACACAGGCGGTCCTGCGGGCAGACGCGCCCGCAGACTTCCGGCAGAGTGTTGGTTTGATGCGACAGCTCGGCCGCTTCAAAAATACGCCCCTCGTTGGCCAGCTTCAGCCAGTTCGGGATGTAGTTATGCACCGGGCACTTCCATTCGCAGTACGGGTTGCCACAGGAGAGGCAGCGATCCGCCTGCGCCTTGGCCTGGCCTTCTGAAAACGGCTCGTAAATTTCCACAAACTCAATTTTACGGATCTTCAGCGGTTTCTTTGGCGGATCAACGCGCTGCAGGTCGATAAATTGATAAACGTTCTGACTCATCTTAACCCCTTACTGCGCCTGCACCCGCAGCTCAGCTGCGGAACGACTACGGTGACCCAACAGTGCTTTAACATCGCTGGACTTTGGTTTAACCAGCGCAAACTTCGCGGAGAAGGCCGGCCAGTTGGCGAGGATCTCTTCGCCGCGTTGCGAACCGGTAAGCTGTACGTGCTCGGTGATTAAACCGCGCAGGTGCTCTTCATGGATGGCCAGAGAATCAACGTCCAGTACTTCCACCAGCTCCGGGTTCACGCGTTTGCGGAAGTCGCCATCTTCATCCAGGACATAGGCAAAGCCGCCGGTCATCCCTGCGCCAAAGTTGACGCCGGTTTTTCCGAGCACGCAGACGATGCCGCCGGTCATATATTCGCAGCCGTTGTCGCCGATGCCTTCCACCACGGTGATGGCGCCGGAGTTACGCACGGCGAAACGCTCGCCCGCGCGGCCTGCGGCGTACAGACGACCACCGGTCGCGCCGTACAGGCAGGTGTTGCCGATAATACTGGCTTCATGGCTGCGGAACGCAGAGCCCACCGGCGGACGAATGGCCAGCAGACCGCCCGCCATGCCTTTCCCGACGTAGTCGTTGGCGTCGCCAGTCAGATGCAGTTCCACGCCGCCGGCGTTCCACACGCCGAAGCTCTGGCCCGCGGTGCCGCTAAAGTGAGCGACGATCGGGTCGCCCGCCAGTCCCTGGTCGCCATGGGTCTGGGCGATATACCCGGACAGCGAGGCCCCCACGGAGCGGTCGGTGTTACGGATATCAAACCAGAACGTCTTGCTCTGCTTTTCATCCACGTACGGTTTCGCCTGCTGCAGCAGCTGGGCGTTGAGCACGCCGTTATCGAACGGTGGGTTGTTCTCGGTGCAGTACAGCGCTTTGCCCGGATGCGGCTCTGCGGTCTCCAGCAGTTTACCCAGATCCAGTTTCTGCTGCTTGGCGGTGAACCCATCCAGCTCTTTGAGCAGATCGGTGCGGCCAATCAGATCCACCAGACGCTTGACGCCCAGCTGGGCCATCAGCTCGCGGGTCTCACGGGCGATAAATTCAAAGTAGTTGGTCACTTTGAACGGCAGACCGTGATAGTGATTCTTACGCAGTTTGTCATCCTGGGTCGCCACGCCGGTAGCGCAGTTGTTCAGGTGGCAAATACGCAGGTATTTACAGCCCAGCGCGACCATCGGGCCGGTACCGAAACCGAAGCTCTCCGCGCCGAGGATCGCCGCTTTGATGATATCAAGACCGGTTTTCAGGCCGCCATCCACCTGCAGACGGATCTTATGACGCAGACCGTTAGCGACCAGCGCCTGCTGGGTTTCCACCAGGCCGA
The DNA here is from genome assembly GCF_008452795.1 of Klebsiella sp. AqSCr. NCBI lineage: Bacteria > Pseudomonadati > Pseudomonadota > Gammaproteobacteria > Enterobacterales > Enterobacteriaceae > Klebsiella > Klebsiella sp. AqSCr. Next base: position 2,545,419 of record NZ_MJDM01000005.1, on the reverse strand, counting down.
GCTCCCACGGACAGCCGGCATATTTCACCGAAGAGAGCGGGCTCGCCCCGGTGCCGCCGTCGTAGCCGGCGATGGTGATCAGGTCGGCATAGGCTTTGGCCACGCCGGTGGCGATGGTGCCAACGCCCGGCTCAGAAACCAGTTTGACCGAAATCATCGCTTTCGGATTGACCTGCTTGAGGTCGAAAATCAGCTGCGCCAGATCCTCGATAGAGTAGATATCGTGGTGCGGCGGCGGGGAAATCAGCGTGACGCCCGGTACCGAATAGCGCAGTTTGGCGATGTACGGGGTGACTTTATCACCCGGCAGCTGGCCACCTTCACCCGGTTTCGCCCCCTGGGCGACTTTGATCTGGATGACGTCGGCATTGACCAGGTAGGCTGGCGTGACGCCGAAGCGGCCGGACGCGACCTGCTTGATGCGCGACACTTTATTAGTGCCGTAGCGCGCCGGGTCTTCACCGCCTTCACCGGAGTTGGAGAAGCCGCCGATGCTGTTCATCGCTTCCGCCAGCGACTCGTGCGCTTCCGGGCTCAGGGCGCCGATCGACATCGCCGCGGTATCGAAGCGTTTAAACAGCTCCTTCGCCGGCTCTACTTCGTCGATGCTGATGGCGTCTTCGCCTGGGTTGAGCGCCAGCAGGTCGCGCAGCGTGGCCGCTGGACGTTCGTTAACCAGTTTCGCGTATTGTTGATAATCGCTGTATTCGCCGCTCTGCACGGCCTGCTGCAGGGTGCGCACCACGTCCGGGTTGTAGGCATGATATTCGCCGCCGTGCACATATTTCAGCAAACCGCCCTGGGCCAGCGGCTTACGCGCCAGCCAGGCGCGTTTCGACAGATTCAGCAGATCCTGCTGGAAGTCGTCGAAGCTGGCGCCGCCGATGCGGCTGACCACGCCCTGGAAGCAGAGATCGGAGACATCGCGATGCAGACCGACCGCTTCGAACAGCTTCGAGCAGCGGTAGGAGGCGATGGTCGAGATCCCCATCTTGGACATGATCTTATACAGACCTTTATTGATACCGTTGCGATAGTTCAGCATCACCGCACGGTACGGTTTATCGATGGCTTTGCTGTCGACCAGCTTCGCCAGCGTTTCGTAGGCGAGGTATGGATAGATAGCCGTCGCCCCAAAGCCGAGCAGCACGGCGAAGTGGTGCGGATCGCGGGCGCTGGCGGTTTCAACGATGATGTTGGCATCGCAGCGCAGGCTTTTATCGACCAGACGGGTCTGGATCGCGCCAACGGCCATCGGCGCCGGTACCGGCAGACGGTCTTTGGCGATGTTGCGGTCAGAGAGCACCAGCAGCACGGTGCCGTCGCGCACCATTTGCTCCGCTTTATCGCACAGCGCTTTCACCGTCTCGCTGAGGGAGGCCTCTGCCGGGTTGAACGTGATATCGAGGACGTCGGCGCGATAGTGCTCTTCTTCCATCGTCGTCAGCTGTTTAAAATCGGAGTACAGCAGGATCGGCGATTTGAAGCTCAGACGATGCGCCTGGCCTTCCGCTTCGCAGAAGACGTTCATTTCGCGGCCGATGCTGGTAGCCAGCGACATGACGTGCGCTTCGCGCAGCGGGTCGATCGGCGGGTTAGTCACCTGGGCGAACTGCTGACGGAAGTAATCGTAGATAATGCGCGGCTGGCTGGAGAGCACGGCGAAAGGCGTGTCATCGCCCATCGAACCGACTGCTTCCTGGCCATTTTCGCCGAGCACGCGCAGGACGGAGTCCAGCTCTTCCGCGCTGTAGTTAAACTGTTTCTGGTAGCTGGCGAGCGTGTCGTCATCCAGCTGGCGACTGCCAACCTCTTCGTCCGGCAGATCTTCGAACGGCACCAGGCGACGAACGTTTTTCTCCATCCACTCTTTATACGGGTGGCGGCTCTTCAGATCGTCATCGGTTTCCGCTGAGTGCAGAATGCGTCCGGCACGGGTATCGATAACCATCAGCTCGCCCGGGCCCACGCGGCCTTTCTCGACCACTTCGTCAGGCTGGTAATCCCAGATGCCGACTTCGGAGGCGCAGGTGATGAGCTTATCTTTGGTAATGACGTAGCGCGCCGGGCGCAGACCGTTACGGTCGAGGTTACAGGCCGCGTAGCGGCCATCGGACATGACGATGCCCGCCGGGCCGTCCCACGGCTCCATATGCATGGAGTTAAAGTCGAAGAATGAACGCAGCTCCGGATCCATATCCGGGTTGTTCTGCCAGGCTGGCGGCACCAGCAGACGCATGGCGCGCACGATGTCCATCCCGCCGGCCAGCAGCAGCTCCAGCATGTTGTCCATGGAACTGGAGTCGGAGCCGGTTTCGTTAACGAACGGCGCGGCGTCGTGCAGGTCAGGGATCAGCGGGGTCTGGAACTTATAGGTACGGGCGCGGGCCCACTGGCGGTTGCCGGTAATGGTGTTAATTTCACCGTTGTGCGCCAGGTAGCGGAACGGCTGCGCCAACGGCCAGCGTGGTACGGTGTTGGTGGAGAAGCGCTGGTGGAACAGGCAGATAGCCGACTCCAGGCGCAGGTCCGCGAGGTCCAGGTAGAAGCGCGGCAAATCCGCCGGCATACACAGACCTTTATAGATGTTGACCAGATTGGACAAGCTACAAACGTAGAAATCTTTGTCTTCCTGCAGGCGTTTTTCAATGCGACGACGCGCAATAAACAGACGGCGCTCCATATCGCGCGGGCGCCAGCCAGCCGGGGCGTTGACAAAGATTTGCTCAATACGGGGCAGCGAGGAGAGGGCGATTTCACCGAGCACGCCTTCGTTGGTCGGCACATCGCGCCAGCCGACAATCGACAGGGTCTCAAGCTGAAGTTCTTCTTCAACGATGCGGCGCGCCGCTTTAGCCAGCTCAGGATCTTTATTCAGGAACAGCATCCCAACGGCGTAGTTTTTGGCTAAACGCCAGCCGCGCTCTTCGGCAACGATGCGGAAGAAACGATCGGGTTTTTGCAGCAGCAGACCGCAACCGTCGCCGGTTTTACCATCGGCAAGGATTGCGCCACGGTGCTGCATGCGGGCCAGTGCGTGTATTGCGGTTCGCACTACCTTGTGGCTAGGTTCGCCTTCTATGTGGGCGATCAGGCCGAAACCACAGTTATCCCTCTCAAGGGATTTGTCGTACAACATATCAGTGAACCTCCCCAGGCTCTACGGACACCCTCCGATACCGATTGCGCACAGGCACAGAAAGAGCATGGCGACGGGGTTTACACCTCGCATTCGCCCTCTTTAAATCCTTTTCGCATCGGTACACAAGTTTGAGGACTTGCTGTTAAGAGGGAATCTCAATTACTGCATAAATATGATGAGCAGAGTGCTCATCCAGAAAGCTTCCAGCGGATTCCCAACTTATCGGGAATCCACACTTACGTCAAATGGCAATCTTATTAATACAAAAATGTGCTATACACAAGTTAACTAATTGTTATTAAAGAAAATAATGGCAATTTTTATGCTTTGAATACGCCTGCTGGTGGTGCGGCTAGTGTGATCTGTCTCACTGTGCACGCGGCTTTGCATTACCAATATGCGCTGAAATATATTTCATTATTAGCATATTTGACTGCAATATTTTTAACTACTGGACATTAATACCGTTTTTTACCAGAAAGCAGATTAGGGCAATGCGAAGATAAAATATAAGGAAAACTCATCACCTGGTGGTTGAATGAAATTGCAGTAATCTTGATTGTTTATGCAATAGGGTTGGTCGCCGCGCTGACGATTGATCCAGGTCATCGCCATCGGTGACGAAAAGTGGCAGGCTTGGCCCCCTTTGTTGAGGGCGGTCTATCAGATTATGCAGTTACAGAAATTAGTCAATATGTTTGGTGGGGATCTTATGCGTCGCTATGGCGAAAAGGTCCATAAGCTAACGCTGCACGGCGGTTTTAGCTGCCCAAACCGCGACGGCACGCTGGGCCGCGGCGGTTGCACTTTCTGTAACGTGGCATCGTTTGCCGATGAGGCGCAGCAGCATCGCTCTATCGCCGAACAGCTCGCTCATCAGGCGCAGCTCGTCAACCGGGCGAAGCGCTATCTGGCCTATTTTCAGGCCTACACCAGCACCTTCGCTGAAGTGCAGGTGCTCCGTTCAATGTATCGTCAGGCCGTCAGTGCCGCAAATATCGTTGGCCTGTGCGTCGGCACCCGCCCGGACTGCGTTCCGCAGGCGGTCCTTGACCTGCTGAGTGAATACCATCAGCAAGGGTATGAGGTATGGCTGGAGCTGGGGCTGCAAACTGCTCATGATAAGACCCTGCATCGCATTAACCGTGGACACGATTTCGCCTGTTATCAGCGTACCGCGCGCCTGGCGCGAGAGCGGGGGCTGAAAGTCTGTGCGCATCTGATCGTCGGTCTGCCCGGAGAGAGCCAGGGGCATTGTCTGCAGACGCTGGAGCAGGTAGTGGCGACCGGCGTGGATGGGATCAAATTGCATCCACTGCATATTGTGAAAGGCAGCATTATGGCCAAAGCGTGGCAGGCCGGGCGTCTCGATGGCATTGAGCTGGAGGCGTATACCGTCACCGCTGGAGAGATGATCCGCCATACGCCGCCGGAGGTGATCTACCACCGTATTTCCGCCAGCGCCCGTCGGCCCACGCTGTTGGCGCCGCTGTGGTGTGAAAATCGCTGGACCGGCATGGTTGAACTGGATCGTTATCTGAATCAGCAGGGCGCTCAGGGCTCGGCGCTGGGCCGTAGCTGGGTTGCTCCCCAGGCTGAGTGAGAAGTACGAGCGCGATGTCCGGAACAATGCCGGACATCGCGCTCCTGCCATTTATGCCTGGCTGGCTTTCATCGTCACACGCGGAGTTTTGATCACGAACAGCACCAGCAGGGCGCCAAGCGCGGCGATAGTGCCGGCGAGAACGAAAGCGCTGTCAAATTTACCAGTAGACTGCACGATATAGCCGGTAACAATCGGCCCCACGATGCCGGAGACGCTGCCGATAAGATGGATAAAGCCGCTGGCGCCGCCGACGCGGGATTTATGCACCACGTCCTGGATAATCGCCCAGTAGATCGCCCCGGTTACATAGAGGAAAAAGATGGAGACCGACATCAGCAGAACGGCAGGCACGACGCTGCTGACGGTACCCGCCAGTCCCACGCAGATAGCGGCCATCAGCAGGCATACCACCAGCACAATTTTGCGCGACAGCAGCAGGCGCCCGGTGAGTTTAAAAATTTTATCGGAAATATAGCCCCCAAGCGCCAGACCGACAAAGCCGACTATCCATGGGATCATAGTGGTAAGGCTCATCTGTTTAATATCCAGATGGTGCTGTTGTACCAGATAGGACGGGAACCAGCTGAGAAAGAAAAACAGAATATAGTTGTAGCAGAAGAAGGCAAAGGCCGTTACCAGAATAATTGGCTGTTTCAAATAATAACCCAGCGAGTGAGCTGTTTGATTTTCTATTGTTTCCAGCGCGACTTCTTCTTCTTTCATTTTATTAATCAGCTTAAGTTCTTCCTGGCTGACTTTTTTATGCTTTTCGGGCGAATTAGCGGCAATGAAAAACCACGCTATCATCCATACAATACCGATAGCGAAAATAATCATAAAAGCCGGGCGCCAGCCGAATGCCAGGGCCAGGTAACCGACGATGGGGCCGGCGACCGCGCCGCCCAGCGGAGAGCCTGCGCTGAGAAAGCCGACGGCGGTAGCCGCTTGCTTTTTAGGAAACCAGCCGTTGATCATCTTGTTCGCCGATGCGCAGATCGGGCCTTCCGCCATCCCGAAAAGCACCCGCAGCACCAGCATGGAATAAAAGCCGGTGGCTACCGCGGTTAAGCCGCAAAACAGCGACCACAGACCGACCGCCAGGCCCATTACCAGCGTTGCGCCAAACTTATCCACGGCCAAACCGCCAATAAAATTAAATACCGCGTAGCCGAAGAAAAAGCTGCCGAAAATAATGCCGAATTGTTCAGCGTTAAGTGCAAGGTCCTTTTCAATCATCGGGACCGTAATGGATAATGCCACCCGGTCCAGATAATTTATCATATATACTAAAAATAATAACAGGACGATAATCCAGCGGATATTTTTTCCCATGATAACACCATGCTCATTATATTATTTATATCAGGCGCGGCGGATACGCAGATATCCGTCGGCCGTTATTCTATACGATGCCGGTTTAACCCAGCTGCAGCAGCACTTTGCAGCAGGTCTTACGGTCGTTAGCAAAAATCTCCATGGCCTCTTTCACCTGCTCCAGCGGCATACAATGGGTGATTAACGCCTCCGGACGAATAAGGCCTTTCTCCATCCAGTCGATGACCAGCGGAAAACGCCCGCTGTTCAGCCGGGAGGAGAAAATAGAAATTTCTTTACTGGTGATGCTTTGCTGAGTGAGGGTCGAGGCCTCGCCGGAGAAACCGAGTATACCGATGCGGGCGGCGGGGGAGGCGAGGAGAATGGCTTCCTGCAGGATCGCCGGGTGGCAGGCGGCATCAATGACCAGCGTGGGGGCAAGCTGCCGCTGCGCCAGCTGTTCCGCGAGCGGCTGGTCAGTGTTATCGAGCGTCAGATCGGCGCCGTTTTCCCGGGCCATCTGCAGACGTTCGGCAATGCGATCCACGACGATCACCTGCTTAACGCCATATACCCCCTTTAGCGCCTGAATGATCGTCAGCCCCATCGGGCCAGCGCCGTAAACCAGGGCAATATCTTGCGCCGTGGGCTGCAGCTGGGCGGTAATATTTGCCGCGATGGTAAAAGGCTCAACCATCGTTGCCTGACGGTCGCTGATAGCCTCGGGGATGCGCCAGGCATTTTTCGCCGGCACGCAGGCATAGTCGCTAAATCCCCCGTCGCGGTGAACTCCTATGACCTGGAGCTGCGTACAGACATTCGGCCTTCCTACCGAGCAAGGATAACAATGGCCGCAGCTGACAACGGGGTCCACCGCGACACGCTCGCCGATGCGTGCCGGAGATACCTGCTCGCCGACGGCGTCGATGATGCCATAGAATTCATGGCCGATGACGCGGGGATATTTCGCGAAAGGGTTGTGGCCGTGATAGATGTGTACATCGGAACCACAGATCCCAGCAAAAGCAATTTTCACCCGTACTTCATGGGCGCCCGGAACTGGAACCGGACGTGATTCAATGTTCAGTTGGCCTGGCTCTTTGACGACGACGCTTCTCATTTTGATTCCTTCCATTGTCTTTTTTCTGAACAAATTACGCTACTTTTATTACCATACAAGTATGCAAAAGATCATAATCAGGCCTGGATCACATTTGAGAAAGCTCGGCAGAAAAAGCCATGGCATGATTAATCTATTGAAATAAATTGAAAAAAATTATGAATGCGCCGACGCATTCACCGCTGGCGAGCCGGTCGGCAGGAATGTGATCGCTATCACGACAGCCAACGCTCAATCATCTATGATTACTGGTATGGTAGTAGGGTAAATTAAACTAAGTTGAGCAGGTGAAGACAATGCAGATGACAATGCGCTGGTTTGGACCAGAGGAAGACAAGATTTCATTAGAACATATTCGCCAGGTGCCTGGCGTTGAGGGGGTGGTCGGCGCGCTCTACGACGTCGCGGTGGGCGAAGTATGGCCGGGGGATAAAATTGAGCGTCTGGTCGGTCAGGCCCATGCCGCAGGCCTGAAAATGGAGGTGATAGAGAGCGTCAACATCCATGACGACATCAAAATCGGCCTACCTACCCGTGAGCGCTATATTGCCAACTACCAGCAGACCATCCGCAACCTTGCCCGCTTTGGCGTTAAAGTCATCTGCTATAACTTCATGCCGGTTTTCGACTGGATGAAGACGGATATGAACTACGTCCTGCCGGATGGCTCGCTGACGATGGCGTTTGAGAAGAAAGATATCGATAAGCGGCTGGAAGACGTGGTGAAGGAGGTGCTTGAGAATTCAAACGGCTTCGCCTTGCCGGGCTGGGAGCCGGAACGGCTGGCGGAGGTGCAGACCCTGTTTGCCAAATATAGCGCGGTGGATGATCAGAAGCTGCGGGAGAACCTGGTTTATTTTCTGCAGGCGGTGATCCCGGTTTGCGAAGAGGTTGGGGTGAAAATGGCGATCCACCCGGACGACCCGCCGTACTCCATTTTTGGCCTGCCGCGGGTGGTCAAAAACCGCGACGATCTGGACTGGATCTGCCGGGCCGTCGATTCACCCGCCAACGGCATTACGCTCTGCACCGGCTCGATTGCCGAAGATCCTGATAATGACGTGTACGCCATCCTGGCCGAATTTACGCGGCGTAAGCGAATTCATTTTGCCCACGTCCGCAATATAAAGCTGATGCAGGATAAAGACTTTTACGAGTGCGCCCATCCGTCAGAGTACGGCTCCCTGGATATGTACAAAGTGATGCAAGCGCTGTATGACAACGGATTCGACGGCTATATTCGCCCGGATCATGGTCGCTTTATCTGGGGAGAGACCGGACGGCCGGGCTATGGCCTGTTCGACCGCGCCCTCGGCGTAACCTACCTGAAAGGACTCTGGGAGGCGTTAAGCAAGCGTTAATCCCTCTTCTGATCCCCCTCTTTTGCGGCTGGTTCGCCTCAGCGGCCGGCCGCCGTATCGACTCCTGCCCGCATTTTTTGCACAACTTACAGCGCATTGCTCAGAATTGAGTATTATTGTGCGGAGTTGTCGTGAAGGAATCCCCTATGAAGCAAATTCGTATGCTGGCGCAGTATTATGTCGACCTGATGATGAAGCTGGGTCTGGTCCGCTTTTCGATGCTGTTGGCTCTTGCGCTGGTGGTGCTGGCCATCGTGGTACAGATGGCGGTTACCATGGTGCTGCATGGCCAGGTTGAAAGTATCGACGTTATCCGCTCTATCTTCTTTGGCCTGCTGATCACGCCTTGGGCGGTCTACTTTCTCTCGGTGGTGGTGGAGCAGCTCGAAGAGTCCCGTCAGCGTCTTTCGCGGCTGGTGGACAAGCTGGAGGAGATGCGTGAGCGCGATCTAAAGCTGAACGTCCAACTGAAAGATAACATCGCGCAGTTGAATCAGGAGATTGGCGAACGTGAAAAAGCGGAAGCCGAGCGCGAGACCACCCTCGAGCAGTTGAAGATTGAGATGAAAGAGCGTGAAGAGACACAGATCCAGCTCGAACAGCAATCCTCCTTTCTGCGCTCTTTCCTTGATGCTTCCCCGGACCTGGTCTTCTATCGCAATGAGGATAAGGAGTTTTCAGGCTGTAACCGGGCGATGGAGCTGCTGACCGGCAAAAGCGAGAAACAGCTGATCCACCTCAAACCGCAGGACGTCTATAGCGAAGAGGCGGCGGAAAAGGTACTGGAGACCGACGAGAAGGTGTTCCGCCATAATGTATCGCTGACCTATGAGCAGTGGCTGGACTATCCCGATGGCCGCAAAGCGTGCTTTGAAATCCGCAAGGTCCCCTACTACGATCGCGTCGGTAAGCGTCGCGGCCTGATGGGCTTCGGCCGCGATATCACCGAACGTAAACGCTATCAGGACGCTCTTGAGCGCGCCAGCCGGGATAAAACCACCTTTATTTCCACCATCAGTCATGAGCTGCGTACCCCGCTAAACGGGATCGTCGGGCTGAGCCGAATTTTGCTGGATACCGAACTGACCAGCGAACAGGAAAAATACCTGAAAACTATCCATGTATCGGCGGTGACGCTGGGGAATATCTTCAATGATATTATCGACATGGACAAAATGGAGCGCCGCAAGGTGCAGCTCGATAACCAGCCGGTGGACTTCACCAGCTTCCTTGCCGACCTTGAAAACCTATCCGGCCTGCAGGCACAGCAGAAGGGGCTGCGCTTTGTGCTGGAGCCGAGCCTGCCGCTGCCGCATAAGGTAATCACGGATGGGACCCGCCTGCGGCAGATCCTGTGGAATCTTATCAGCAACGCCGTGAAGTTTACCCCGCAGGGCGGAGGGGTGAACGTCCGCGTGCGCTATGACGAAGGCGATATCCTGCACTTCGAAGTGGAAGACTCCGGAATTGGTATTCCTGAAGCGGAACAAGACAAAATTTTCGCCATGTATTACCAGGTCAAAGACAGCCACGGCGGCAAACCGGCCACCGGAACCGGGATTGGTCTCGCCGTCTCGCGTCGCCTGGCGCGTAATATGGGCGGTGATATCAGCGTTACCAGCCAGCCGGGTAAAGGGGCGACCTTTACGCTTACCGTCCATGCGCCTGCCATTGCGGAAGAAGTGGAAGATACGCTGGCGGAAGACGACATGCCATTACCGGCGCTCAACGTGCTGCTGGTTGAGGACATTGAGCTCAACGTTATTGTGGCCCGTTCAGTGCTGGAAAAACTGGGTAACAGCGTTGATGTGGCGATGACCGGGAAAGCCGCGCTGGAGATGTTTGAGCCAGGCGAATATGACCTTGTGCTGTTGGATATTCAGTTACCGGACATGACCGGACTGGATATTTCCCGGGAACTGAAACAGCGCTTTGCCGCTGACGAGCTACCGCCGCTGGTCGCCCTGACCGCCAACGTGCTGAAGAATAAGAAAGAGTATCTCGACGCCGGAATGGACGATGTGTTGAGTAAGCCGCTATCGGTGCCAGCGCTGACGGCCATGATCAAGAAATTCTGGGATGCACCGGATGAGGAAGCGCAGGAAGCGCCGGCGGCCGATCTGCATAAAGCCGACGCGGTGCTGGATACCGATATGCTGGAGCAATATATCGAGCTGGTGGGACCGAAGCTTATCAACGATGGTCTCGCGGTGTTTGAGAAGATGATGCCGGGCTACATGTCCGTTCTGGAGTCTAATCTGACCGCCCGCGACCAAAAAGGGATTGTCGAAGAGGGACATAAGATCAAAGGGGCGGCCGGTTCTATCGGACTGCGCCACATCCAGCAGCTGGGCCAGCAGATCCAGACTCCGGATCTGCCTGCCTGGTCTGATAATGTCGCTGAATGGGTTGAAGAGATGAAATCCGAGTGGCAAAACGATGTAGCGGTACTGAAGGCGTGGGTGGCGAAAGCCAGCAAAAAATGACCCCGGACAGACCGGGGTGCGCGAATACTGCGCCAACACCAGGGAACTGGTGGTTGAGCCAGTGTTGTTTGAGTGATGTTGTTACGTGGCGCAACCGAAGAAGTGGATTGCTCGCTCATTAAGATAGCAAAGCTTAACTAATTTGTTACATGAATCAGTAAAATATGTGAAGCATAGCGAGTTAATCGACATTTTTGACTGGTTTCAGCGAGTTGCATGGAGGAGCGAAAGCGATGAAAAAAATTGGTGTGGTACTGGGCGGCTGCGGCGTGTACGACGGCAGTGAAATCCATGAGGCGGTGATTACCCTGCTGGCGATCGCGCGCAACGGCGCGCAGGCAGTGTGCTTTGCGCCCGATAAACCGCAGCGCGATGTCATCAACCATCTAACCGGGGAGGCGATGCCAGAGCAGCGCAATGTGCTGGTGGAAGCAGCGCGTATCGCCCGCGGCGACATCCTGCCGCTGGCGCAGGCGCGTGCGGAGACGCTGGACGCGCTGATCGTCCCTGGCGGCTTCGGCGCGGCGAAAAATCTAAGCAGCTTCGCCGCCGAGGGCAGCGAATGCCAGGTGGATCCCGATCTGCGGGCCCTGGCGCTGGCGATGCATCAGACCGGCAAGCCGCTGGGCTTTATGTGCATTGCCCCGGCGATGCTGCCGAAAATCTTTGCGTTTCCGCTGCGGATAACCATTGGGACCGATCTTGATACCGCCGATGTGGTGGAAGAGATGGGGGCAGAGCACGTGCCTTGCCCGGTCGACGACATCGTGGTGGATGAAGACAACAAAGTGGTCACCACTCCGGCGTATATGCTGGCGGAGGACATTGCGCAAGCCGCCACCGGAATTGAGAAGCTGGTGGCCCGCGTGCTGGCGCTGAGCGCATGAGGCTCCGCGTTGCGCCCCTTGCGCTGCTAAAACGTCTGGCATTGCGTCTGCTGCTGATCGCCGCCGTTTTCTGGGGCGGGGGGATCGCGCTGTTTAGCGTGCTGCCGGTGCCGTTTTCGGCGGTGATGCTTGAGCGGCAGGTGAGCGCCTGGCTGTCCGGCGATTTCCATTATCTGGCGCATTCCGACTGGGTCGCTATGGATAAAATCTCCCCATGGATGGGGCTGGCGGTGATTGCCGCCGAAGATCAGAAGTTCCCGGAACACTGGGGGTTCGACGTGTCGGCGATTGAGAAAGCGCTGGCGCACAATGAACGTCACGAGACCCGCATCCGCGGCGCGTCAACGCTGTCGCAGCAGACGGCGAAAAACCTGTTTTTATGGGATGGCCGCAGCTGGCTGCGTAAGGGGCTGGAAGCCGGGCTGACTGTCGGGATCGAAACCGTGTGGAGTAAAAAGCGGATCCTGACCGTCTACCTGAATATTGCCGAGTTCGGCGATGGGATATTTGGTGTGGAAGCGGCCGCCCAGCGCTATTTTCATAAACCCGCCAGTCAGCTGACGCCGGGGGAAGCGGCTTTGCTGGCCGCGGTGCTGCCGAACCCGATCCGCTATCGCGCCGATGCGCCGTCAGGCTATGTGCGCAGTCGTCAGGCCTGGATCTTACGCCAGATGCGACAGCTGGGCGGGGAAGGGTTCATGCGCGAGCATAAGCTCTATTAGCGGGTTACTCCGGCGCCGGGGCTGGTATAGTCGCCAGTCGTCCGCCGCCGGGAAGCGTCACGTTTAGTCTTCGTCAAAGCCAGCGTTAAACAGGGCAATCACCGCGGCGAGGGCTTCAACTTCCTGCGGACCGCTGGCCTCCACCTCTATCTGTCGCCCTTTCGCCGAGTCCAGCATCAGCAGGGCAATCACGCTGTTGGCTTCCGCCTCCGTGCCTTCATCGTTGCGCAGCAGTACTTCGGCATCGAAATTCTGCATCAGTTCGAACAGCTTCATCGCCGGGCGGGCGTGCATGCCCAGCTTATTGGTGATTTCAACGGTCTGCTTTACGGTCATGATTTACGTTTTTCCAGCGTCCGATGACGAGACTGCACGTTCTTGCCGCGCGAGCGGAAGTAGTCAGCCAGTTGTTCAGCAATATAAACCGAACGATGTTTACCGCCGGTACAGCCAATGGCCACCGTCAGATAGCTGCGATTGTTGGTCTCCAGCATCGGTAACCATAGCTCAAGATAGCTTCGGGTCTGATAAATAAAGTTGTGCACTTCAGTGTGCCGATCGAGGAAGGCGGCCACTGGTTTATCCAGACCGGTCATTGGACGCAGTTTCGGATCCCAGTGCGGGTTGGGCAGAAAGCGCACGTCAAAGACGTAATCGGCATCGATCGGAATACCGTGCTTGAAGCCGAAGGATTCGAAGACCATCGTCAGTTCACGCTCGCGTTTACCCAGCAGTCGGGTACGCAGCATCTCGGCCAGCTCATGCACCGACATTTCTGACGTATCGACGATCAGATCGGCGCGGGAGCGCAGGGGCTCCAGCAGATCGCTCTCTTCGTCGATGGCGCTTTCCAGCGACAGATTCTTGCTGGAGAGCGGGTGCAGACGACGGGTGTCGCTGTACCGGCGGATCAGGGTATTGCGGTCGGCATCAAGGAACAGCAGCTGCGGAGAAAAACATTCCGGCAGATTCTGCATCGCCTGCTCGAAGATCTCCGGGGATTCCGGCATGTTACGCACGTCGATGCTGACGGCCGCGGAGATATTACGGTCAGCCAGCGACCGCGCCAGGTCGGGCAGCAGCACGACCGGCAGGTTATCCACGCAGTAAAAGCCCATATCTTCCAGCGCTCGCAGAGCGACGGATTTCCCCGAGCCCGAGCGGCCGCTGACGATCATCAGTACCATGTACCGTTTCTCCTCAGTACGATAAAGGATAAGGTGCGACTGCCGTTATGCGTCATCGCTGCTTCCTGCTTCGGTGATGATCTCATACAACTCTTCATCGCTCTGCGCCGCGCGCAGGCGACGACAAATCGCTTTGTCCGCCAGCCGTTTGGCCACCAGGGAGAGCGTATGCAGGTGAGTTTTTGTCTGGTCGGCCGGCACCAGCAGCGCGAACAGCAGGTCGACAGGCTGATTGTCGATCGCGTCGAAGGCGATGGGGGTTTCCAGCTGGACAAAAACGCCGACAGCACGCAGCGTATCCTCTTCCAGTTTTCCGTGGGGAATGGCGATACCATTGCCGATCCCGGTACTGCCCATTTTTTCGCGGGTGAGGATCGCTTCGAACACCACCTGCGGCGGCAAACTTAACTGTTTGGCGGCCAGTTCGCTGATGATTTCCAGAGCACGCTTCTTGCTCTGGCAGTGCACCTGGCTACGGGTACATTCCTGGTTCAGGACGTTGCTCAGTTGTAGAGCCGAATCGTTGTTCATCATAATTTCACCTGAGCGCCCCCGCGCCCGTCGCCGATGATATCCAGCGGCGGGCGCAAGGGGGCCCGGACAATTAGTGTTGTTTTAGTTTATCTTTGTGCTTCGTTAACTGTCTTGCCAGCTTGTCGATAAGACCATCGACAGCCGCATACATATCCTGCCCTTCCGCACTGGCCTGGATTTCGCCACCGTTGACATGCAGATTCGCGTCCGCAATTTGCGTCACTTTCTCTACTTTTAACACAATATAGACCTGATTGATCCGGTCGAAAAATTGCTCCAGCTTGCTGAACTTCGCCGTAACGAATTCGCGCATCGCAGGCGTAATTTCGACGTTGTGTCCTGTAATGTTGAGCTGCATAGTGTCTTCCTTATCGGTTATGTCAGACCAGTTGTTTACGCTGGTTTGACGGCGGGATGGATAAAGACTCTCTGTACTTCGCGACAGTGCGGCGCGCCACCATAATACCCTGCTCGGACAGCATGGAGGTGAGCTTACTGTCGCTCAACGGCTTCGCGGGGTTTTCCGCGGCGATGAGCTTCTTCACCAGCGCGCGAATCGCCGTCGACGAGGCTTCGCCTCCGCCTTCGGTATTCACATGGCTGGAGAAGAAATACTTCAGTTCAAAAATACCGCGCGGACTGTGCAGATATTTTTGCGTGGTGACACGGGAAATCGTCGATTCATGCATCTCGACGGCCTGGGCGATATCGGCCAGCACCATCGGCTTCATATACTCTTCACCCTGTTCGAAAAAAGCCTGCTGCTGCTCTACGATGCAGCGGCTGACGCGCAGCAGGGTATCGTTGCGGCTTTCCAGACTTTTAATCAGCCAGCGGGCTTCCTGCAGATTGCTGCGAATGTACTGGCCGTCGGCGTCATTGCGGGCGCTGTTGCCCATTGCCGCATACTGCTGATTTATTTTCAACCGTGGAATGCTGTCGGCGTTGAGCTCGACGGTCCAGCGGCCGCTCACCTTGCGCACCAGCACATCCGGGATGACATATTCCGGTTCGCTGGTCTGAATGGACTGGCCAGGGCGAGGATCCAGGGACTGGATCAGATTGACCGCCTCTTTAAGCACCTCTTCTTTCAGGCGGGTGACTCGCATTAGAGTGCGGAAATCATGGTTGGCCAGCAGATCAAGATGGTCGCTGATAATCAGCCGGGCCTCTTCCAGCCACGGCGTCTCTTTAGCAAATTGCGACAGCTGGATCAGCAGGCAGTCGCGCAGATCTTTCGCTGCGACGCCAACCGGATCAAAACGCTGGATTCGCTTGAGGACCGCTTCCACCTCCTCCAGGCCGATCTCGTCATCGCCGATGCTGTCGACAATATCTTCAATCTGAATCGTGAGGTAGCCCGTATCGTCGACGGCGTCGACGATAGAGGTGGCAATAGCGCGGTCGGTGTCGGTGAAAGGCGTCAGCTCAACCTGCCACATCAGATAGTCCTGCAGCGTCTGGGTGGTCTCGCCTTGATAGACGGGAAGCTCGTCGTCCTGATAGTCGACGCCGTTACCCGACGGCGTGCCAGCGGTATAGATTTCATCCCAGCTGGCATCGAGAGGCAGTTCGTCGGGCATCTCTTTTTGCTCAAGCGCATCGACGGTATCGAGGGACTCGCGGTCCTCCACCTCTTTTGCCTCTACCTCGTCGTGAAGATCGGTTTGCTCAAGCAACGGGTTACTTTCCAGCGCTTGCTGGAGCTCTTGCTGGAGTTCTAACGTGGACAACTGCAGCAAACGAATCGCCTGCTGCAGCTGCGGCGTCATGGCAAGCTGTTGGCTAAGCCTTAATTGCAAACCTTGCTTCATGTTCAGGGTAAATATCTCCGGCTAAAACGTCTGTAACCTCTACCCTATCAGAGTCTGAAGTCTTCCCCAAGATACACGCGCTTAACCTGCTCATCTTCGAGGATCTGCTGCGGTGTACCATGAGCGATAAGGTGTCCCTGACTGACAATATACGCGCGTTCGCAGACCGCGAGGGTCTCACGGACGTTATGGTCGGTAATCAGAACGCCGAGACCGCTGTCGCGCAGGTGCTCAATGATGCGTTTAATATCGATAACGGAGATCGGATCCACGCCGGCAAAGGGTTCATCCAGAAGAATAAATTTCGGATTCGCCGCCAGCGCGCGGGCGATTTCGACGCGGCGGCGTTCACCACCGGAGAGCGCCTGACCGAGGCTGTCGCGCAGGTGCTCAATATGAAACTCTTCCATCAGCTCTTTAGCGCGATCTTCCCGTTGCTCGCTGGTTAAATCGTCACGGATCTGCAGGACCGCCATCAGGTTGTCATAGACGCTGAGGCGACGGAAAATCGACGCTTCCTGCGGCAGATAGCCGATGCCCCGTCGCGCGCGCGCGTGCAGCGGCAGCAGGCTGATGTCTTCGTCATCGATGATGATATTGCCTGCGTCGCGGGGCACAATCCCGACCACCATGTAGAAGGTGGTCGTTTTACCGGCGCCGTTCGGGCCGAGCAAGCCGACAATCTCGCCCGAGTTAACGGTGAGACTGACATCTTCCACCACGCGGCGGCCTTTATACGCTTTAGCGAGATTCTTCGCAGTTAAGGTTGCCATAACGGATTAGTTACTCTTCTTTTGCTGGTTGCCGCTTTTGTCTTGCAGCTCGGACGGCACCAGAACGGTGGTGACGCGTCGACCTTTATCGCTGAAGGCCTGCATTTTTTGCTCTTTCACCAGATAGGTGATCTTGTCGCCCTTGATGTTGCTGTCGAGCTGTTCCAGATAAGCGTTGCCCGTCAGCACGACGTAATCGTTCTGCAGCTCGTAGCGCATTTTCGACGCCCGGCCTTTTACCGGCTTGCCGTTATCCTGCATCTGATAGAAAGTAGCCGGGTTACCGAAACCTTCGATCACCTCTTTGCCTTTCTCGTTGCCTGGACGGGTGACCACCACTTTATCAGCGTTAATCTTGATCGTCCCCTGGGTCACGACCACGTTACCGGTGAAGGTGACGACATTGCCCTGCATGTCCAGCGACTGCTGATCGGACTCGATATGGATCGGCTGATCGGTATCGCCCGTCTTGGCGAGGGCCGGCAGGCTGGCGGCCAGTAACGCGCCGGCGAGCGCAATCTTAAGGCTGAGTTTGTTTGTTCTGAATTTCATAAGAGGTTCTCACCTTTTCAATCAGCTCGGCATTTTTGCTGCGAAGGTTTCCACGCATTTTCAGGCCGCTGGAATTAAATGTGGTGCCGTATAACGTCACCATGTCATCGGAGGTAACGTCCTGCGTTACCAGATTTATCTGGGCGTTATCCGTCGTAATTTTGCGCAGTTGAGAATCTGGCGCGAGCGCATTCACCTCAACGTGCCCGTAAAGATAGAGCATCCGGTCATTCGTCAGCTTCGCTTTGTCTGCTCTGACCGACCAGGTAGGCACCTTGTTAGTATCAAAGGTGGTCATCACCGGTTTGGTAAACCAGGAGACCTCCTGATCGGAAAAATATTCCACGTGCTCGGCAATCAGCCGATAGCTCAGGGCGCCTTCCGGACTGTATACCACGGTGTCGGTATGTTCGCTTTTATACGTAGGGTCGTTAGGATTGACCTCCGGCTGGGCCGTGTCGTCCGTATTCGCCAGATTCAGGCCGATAAGGATCAGCGCGAGCAGCGACAGTAAAATGATAACCCAACGTCTGGTTTTACTCATATTGATTGCCCTTTGGCCTCATCCAACTTGCCCTGCGCCAATAGTAACAAATCGCAGACTTCGCGTACCGCGCCGCGTCCGCCGTTAATTCGCGTGACATAATTCGCCCGCGGTAGCAGCAGCGGATGCGCATCGGCGACGGCGACGCTAAGGCCCACTTCGGCCATCACCGGCCAGTCAATCAGATCGTCGCCGATGTAGGCGACTTCTTCCGGCCGCACGTGCAGTTTGTCCGTCAGATCGCGGAACGCCAGCAGCTTGTCCGACTGCCCCTGGTACAAATGCGTGATGCCCAGCGTCTGACAGCGATCTTCTACCAGTTTAGCTTTTCGCCCGGTAATAATCGCCACTTCAATACCCGAGGTCAGCGCGCAGCGGATACCATAGCCATCGCGGACGTTAAACGCTTTCAGCTCCTCGCCGTGATTACCCATATAGATAAGCCCGTCGGATAATACACCGTCGACATCAAGGATCAGTAGACGGATCTTCGCCGCGCGATCGACAAACGCCTGGCTTACCGGCCCGTAGCAGGTCGCTAACTGAGCATCAGCATTATTCATTATTTTTTCCTTACTTACACTACGCCCGCGCGCAGCAGATCGTGCATATGTACCACACCCAGCAGATGGTCGCCATCGGCAACCAGCACGCAGGTGATATGACGGGATTGCATCAGGTTTAACGCATCCACCGCCAGAGTGCCGGGGCGGATGCGGATACCTCCCCGGGTCATGACGTCGGCAATGCTGGCATCGCGCATATCAACGCCGGTATCGAAGACCCGGCGCAGGTCACCGTCGGTAAAAATACCGATGATGTTCATATCGTCATCGCAGATAGCGGTCATGCCTAAATTTTTACGCGTGATTTCCAGCAGCGCATCGCGCAGGGTCGCCTGCAGGCCGACGTGCGGGATTTCATCACCGGTATGCATAATATCATTGACCCGCAGCAACAGCTTACGGCCGAGTGCGCCGCCCGGATGCGACAGGGCGAAATCCTCAGCGGTAAAGCCGCGGGCTTCCAGCAGGGCGACGGCGAGGGCATCACCCATCACCAGCGCGGCGGTGGTGCTCGACGTGGGCGCCAGTCCTAACGGGCAGGCCTCCTTCGGCACTTTCACGCACAGATGGATATCCGCCGCGCGCGCCATGCTGCTCTCCGGCCGGCTGGTGATACAGATAAGCTTCACCTGCTGGCGCTTGAGGACCGGGATCAGCGCGAGGATTTCATTCGATTCGCCGGAGTTCGACAGCGCAATTACCACATCCTGCGGGGTGACCATACCTAAATCACCGTGCGCCGCTTCGCCGGGGTGGACAAAAAATGCCGAGGTGCCGGTACTGGCGAAGGTTGCCGCCATTTTGCGGCCGATGTGGCCGGATTTGCCCATCCCCATCACCACGACTTTCCCACCGCAGCGGAATATCGTTTCGCAGGCATGGGTAAAGTCTTCATTTATGTATTGATCGAGCTGGGCCAGACCTTCACGTTCAATTTCCAGCACCTGACGGCCTGCCTGTTGAAAGTCAAAATCCGTGGGCAAATCTATTTGCGACATGATGTTATCCCGAATCATTCAACGAAGAGCGGTGCTGTCCAAAACAGCATCGCCAACCAAACCACAAAGCCGCCGACCAGCAACGCGCCAACCAGTCGTCCCGGCTGCTGCTGACGGCGCCAGCACAGCACTGCGAAGATCAGGCTGACCAGCAGCATCACGCCATAATCGCGAGTGAAGGCTTCGGTCGCAAAGCTCCCCGGCGCGATCAGCGCCGGTAAACCCAGCACCAGTGCGATATTAAGGATATTGGCGCCGATGATATTGCCGATGGCAATATCATCTTCCCCTTTCCGCGCCCCGGCGATGGCGGTGGCCAGCTCCGGCAGGCTGGTGCCTATCGCCACCACCGTCAGGCCGACGGTCAGTTCGCTGATGGCGAAATAGTTTGCCAGCACTGTACTGTTATCCACCACCATGCGGGTCGCCATCGGCATGACGATCATCGCTACCCCTAACCAGAGCAGGGCGACCGGCAGCGACCCTTCGCGTGGCAGCTCCGCCAGCTGTTCGCGGGTCAGGCTATCGCTTCCCTGGCGCTCCGCCAGGCGAGCGATTTTGATGGTGAACAGCAGCCACAGAAGCGCTAACGCCAGTAAAAATAGCCCGTCGAGACGGGTCAGTTGTCCATCGTAGAGCACCAGTCCCGCCAGCACGCTGACCAGCAACATTAGCGGTAATTCGCGGCGCAGAATATCAGAATGCACGGTAAATGGCCTGAGTAAGGCGGCGAGACCGAGGATCAATAAGATATTGGTGATATTAGATCCGAGCGCGGTGCCGACCGCCAGATCGGTCTGCCCGTGCAGCGAGGCCGCGGTGGCGACCATGATCTCAGGCAGGCTGGTGCCGATACTGACCACTGTCATGCCGATGATCAGCGGCGGGATCCCCAACATACGACACAGGATGGAGGCGGCATAGACCAGACGATCGGCGCTGTAGACAACCAGCAATAAACCAATAATTAACAGAGCCGTCGCTAAGAGCATCTAAAGTCCTTTCTTCAGGTATAATCGTCGCCTCGCTGGGTTATCCCTACGCAGCGTAACGAATTCTTAATTTTGACTTTATGTGTGCCAAAAGTAAAACAAATGCCAGCTTTCGCTAACCTGTGCAGGTAAGATTCTGTAAAAATGTTGTGATTGTGGCGCAAGAAAGGGCCATGCTTGCCCGTCAGGTGTTTAGTAAGGATGATTTTATGAGCCAAACTCAGGCGAATTTAGTTGAAGTGCGCGGTATCCGCTTTTCACGCGGCGATCGTGTGATCTTCGACGACATCTCGCTGTCGGTGCCGCGCGGTAAAATTACTGCGATCATGGGACCTTCGGGGATCGGCAAGACTACCCTGTTACGCCTGATCGGCGGCCAGATCCCGCCGGACAGGGGAGAGATCCTGTTTGATGGCGAGAACGTGCCGCAGATGACGCGTTCGCGTCTTTATACGGTGCGTAAGCGGATGAGCATGCTGTTCCAGTCCGGCGCGCTGTTCACCGATCTCAATGTCTTTGACAACGTTGCCTATCCGCTGCGCGAACATACGCATTTGCCGCCTGCGCTGCTGCATACGACGGTGATGATGAAGCTGGAAGCGGTGGGGCTACGCGGTGCGGCGAAGTTAATGCCTTCTGAGCTTTCCGGTGGGATGGCGCGCCGCGCCGCCCTGGCGAGAGCCATTGCCCTGGAGCCGGATCTGATTATGTTCGACGAACCGTTCGTCGGGCAGGATCCCATCACTATGGGCGTGCTGGTGAAGCTGATTTCTGAACTCAACAGCACGCTGGGTGTCACTTGCATCGTGGTTTCGCACGATGTGCCCGAGGTGCTTAGCATCGCGGACTACGCGTATATCGTGGCGGATAAAAAGATTGTCGCCCACGGTAGCGCCCAGTCGCTACGGGAGAATACCGATCCTCGGGTTCGTCAGTTCATTGATGGTATTGCCGACGGTCCGGTACCGTTCCGTTATCCCGCTGGCGACTATCACCATGATTTATTAGGCATAGGGAGTTGAGCGACTCATGCTGTTTAATGCGCTGGCCGCGCTAGGTCATCGCGGTATTAAAACCACCGCGACGTTTGGACGCGCCGGATTAATGCTTTTCAACGCCGTTGTCGGCAAACCAGAGTTTCGCAAGCACGCGCCGCTGCTGGTTCGTCAACTCTATAACGTCGGCGTCCTGTCGATGCTGATTATCATTGTATCGGGCTTGTTTATCGGTATGGTGCTCGGGCTGCAGGGGTATCTGGTGTTAACCACCTACAGCGCAGAGACCAGTCTTGGCATGCTGGTGGCGCTGTCGCTGCTGCGTGAGCTGGGGCCGGTGGTCGCCGCGCTGCTGTTTGCCGGCCGCGCCGGGTCGGCGCTGACCGCCGAGATTGGCCTGATGCGGGCCACGGAACAGCTCTCCAGTATGGAGATGATGGCGGTGGATCCGCTGCGTCGCGTCATTTCCCCACGCTTCTGGGCCGGTGTCATTTCGCTGCCGCTGCTGACGATTATCTTCGTCGCGGTAGGGATCTGGGGCGGTGCGCTGGTGGGTGTGAGCTGGAAAGGCATTGACGGTGGTTTTTTCTGGACCGCGATGCAAAATGCCGTCGACTGGCGAATGGATCTGGTGAACTGCCTGATTAAGAGTCTGGTGTTCGCTATTACGGTAACTTGGATTGCGTTATTTAATGGTTATGACGCTATCCCCACTTCCGCCGGGATTAGCCGGGCGACAACGCGTACCGTGGTGCATGCGTCGCTGGCGGTTCTGGGGCTGGATTTTGTGCTGACTGCGCTGATGTTTGGGAATTGAGTTCATGCAAACGAAAAAAACTGAAATCTGGGTAGGGGTGTTCTTACTGGTGGCGCTGCTGGCGGCGCTGTTTGTCTGCCTGAAGGCGGCGAACGTCACCTCGCTACGCACCGAGCCGACTTATCGCCTTTATGCGACTTTCGATAACATCGGCGGCCTGAAGGCGCGTTCGCCGGTGCGCATCGGCGGCGTGGTAGTGGGGCGGGTAGCGGACATTACGCTCGATCCGAAAACCTATCTGCCACGCGTGGAGCTCGATATCGATGAGCGCTACAACCATATCCCGGATACCAGTTCGTTGGCGATCCGCACCTCTGGCCTGCTGGGCGAGCAGTACCTGGCGCTGAACGTCGGTTTTGAAGACCCGGACCTCGGGACGACTATCCTTAAAGACGGCGGCACTATCCAGGACACCAAGTCCGCCATGGTGCTGGAAGATCTGATTGGTCAGTTCCTTTATAACAGTAAGGGCGGCGACAATCAGAATTCTGGCAATGATAAGGCCGAGGCAGAAGGTCATACTGACGCGACGCCGGCAGCCGGCACGACGCATTAATTTCAGGAGAAATACGATATGTTTAAACGCTTACTCATGGTCGCCATGCTGGTGATTGCCCCGCTGACCGCCGTCCAGGCCGCAGATCAGTCCAATCCGTATAAGCTGATGAATGAAGCGGCGCAGAAAACCTTCGATCGCCTGAAGAATGAACAGCCGAAGATTAAAGCTAATCCTAACTATCTGCGCGACATCGTCGACCAGGAGTTATTGCCGTATGTACAGGTGAAATATGCCGGCGCGCTGGTGCTGGGCCGCTATTACAAAGAAGCGACCCCTGCGCAGCGTGAGGCCTATTTTGCCGCCTTCCGTGAATACCTGAAGCAGGCCTACGGTCAGGCGCTGGCGATGTACCATGGGCAGACTTACCAGATTGCTCCGGAGCAGCCGCTGGGCAGCGCAACCATCGTTCCGATCCGCGTCACTATCATCGACCCGAACGGTCGTCCGCCGGTACGTCTTGACTTCCAGTGGCGTAAAAATACCCAGACCGGCAACTGGCAGGCCTACGATATGATCGCGGAAGGGGTGAGCATGATCACCACCAAACAGAATGAGTGGAGCGATCTGCTGCGCACCAAGGGCGTTGATGGCCTGACCGCGCAGCTGAAAGCGATCTCTGCGCAGCCGATCACCCTGGAACAGAAAAAATAATGAGCGGGCAGCTGAGCTGGACTCGCGAGGGCGAGACGCTGGCGCTGCACGGGGAACTGGATCAGGATCTGCTGGTCCCGCTCTGGGAGGCGCGCGCACAGGCGACGGCGGGAACGGCGATCATCGATCTCAGTCAGACCACGCGCGTGGACACCGCGGGCCTGGCGCTGTTAGTGCATTTTGTGGCGCTGATTCGCCGTCAGGGCCGGAAAGCGCAGCTGGTCGGCAAGAGCGAAAACCTGCAAACGCTGATCGGTCTTTACAACCTGCCTGCCGATCTGATCTCATAATCTTTTCAGTGCCTTAGCACTGAAGCTATTCCGAAAGCCCTGGCAATCTTTTCGCCGGGGCTTTTTGCTTGTTTAAGACCGCGCCACTTTCCTCTAAGATGTTGGGCTGTTTTCACTATCAGATAAATTTGAGCCCATGGAAAATCATGAAATTCAGACCGTGCTGATGAACGCACTCCCCCTCCAGGAAGTCCACGTCTCTGGCGATGGCAGCCACTTTCAGGTTATTGCTGTGGGTGAGATGTTCGATGGCATGAGTCGGGTGAAAAAGCAGCAGAGCGTCTACGCGCCGCTGATGGAATATATTGCCGACAACCGCATCCATGCGCTGTCGATCAAGGCCTTTACTCCGCAGGAGTGGGCGCGAGACCGCAAACTCAATGGCTTCTAAGCTGTGGGGGATCCCCTGCAGCGTATGTGAATTTTTAATAGAGAACAGAATCAATGGATAAATTCCGTGTTCAGGGGCCGACTCGCCTTCAGGGTGAAGTCACCATCTCCGGGGCAAAAAACGCCGCCCTGCCAATCCTCTTTTCCGCGCTGCTTGCCGAAGAGCCGGTAGAGATCCAAAACGTACCTAAGCTGAAAGACATCGATACCACCATGAAGCTGCTGAGCCAGCTGGGCGCGAAGGTCGAGCGCAATGGTTCGGTATGGATTGACGCCGGCCCGGTCGATGTATTCTGTGCTCCGTACGATCTGGTGAAAACCATGCGCGCCTCTATCTGGGCGCTGGGCCCGTTGGTGGCACGTTTCGGTCAGGGGCAAGTTTCTCTGCCTGGCGGCTGCGCTATCGGCGCGCGTCCGGTCGATCTGCATATTAGCGGTCTGGAGCAGCTGGGCGCCGAGATCAAACTGGAAGAAGGTTATGTCAAAGCCTCGGTCAGCGGTCGCCTGAAAGGCGCGCATATTGTGATGGATAAGGTGAGCGTCGGCGCCACCGTAACCATCATGAGCGCAGCGACGCTTGCGGAGGGAACGACGATTATTGAAAACGCCGCTCGCGAGCCGGAGATTGTCGATACCGCCAACTTCCTGAACGCGCTGGGCGCAAAAATCACAGGCCAGGGTAGCGATCGCATTACCATCGAAGGCGTGCAGCGCCTGGGCGGCGGCGTCTACCGTGTGCTGCCTGACCGTATTGAAACCGGGACTTTCCTGGTGGCCGCGGCGATTTCCGGCGGCAAGATCCTCTGCCGTAACGCGCAGCCGGATACCCTGGATGCCGTACTGGCGAAGCTGCGCGACGCCGGGGCTGACATCGAAACGGGCGAAGACTGGATCAGCCTCGATATGCACGGCAACCGTCCGAAAGCGGTCAACGTGCGTACCGCGCCGCACCCGGGCTTCCCGACCGATATGCAGGCCCAGTTCACGCTGCTTAACCTGGTAGCGGAAGGGACCGGCGTGATCACCGAAACGATCTTTGAAAACCGCTTCATGCACATTCCGGAGCTGATCCGTATGGGCGCGCACGCGGAGATCGAGAGCAATACCGCTATCTGTCACGGCGTGAAGCAGCTTTCTGGCGCGCAGGTGATGGCGACCGATTTGCGCGCGTCGGCGAGCCTGGTGCTGGCCGGCTGTATCGCTGAAGGGACCACCATCGTCGATCGCATCTATCATATCGATCGCGGCTATGAGCGTATCGAAGATAAACTGCAGGCCCTGGGCGCCAATATTCAACGCGTGAAGGGCGAGTAACCGCGTCCTGACAGCGCCCCGGGACGTTGTTCCGGGGCGCTGTCGAGCAATCACATCACTTGTCGATCTTCTTCTGACGCATCATCTGCGTTCTGTCGATAAATTCATGAGTCACCGGGTCGTGGTAGCGTGACGGCCAGATGACCCACGGCTGCGTTTCCAGCGCTGTGGCGATAATCAATTCGCCTTTCGGCCAGGGGCGGGTCAGGGCGTTCGCCAGCGTTGAAGAACTTAGTCCGTGCCGTCGCGACTCTGCCGCCAGCGATGTTCCCCGTTTACGTAATCCCGCAACAATATCTGCGGGATGCCAGTCGATGAACTTATCCATAAATTCTCCTGGTGTTAAAGGTCCAGATCGTCCCACATGGGCGATAGAGACACTATACCCGCGTACTATGTAGGGTTCTAACAAGTTCTGTTAAAGCGCCGGAATATTCAGAATCTATCAAGATATTCGGAAGTTTAGGGAGAGAAATGGCATTTTACTGGAACTTTCCCGCGCGTCGCGCGGGAAAGGAGGGGGGATTAATGATCGCGCTGGACTGCAATATGCGCCAGCCCAATCAAGGCTTCGCGCCAGGGCGTGTCCGGGAGGATCTGCAGCGCGGCAATGGCTTTGTCAGCTTCTTCTTCGGCACGCTTCTGCGTCCATTCCAGCGAACCGCAGGTCGCCATCGTTTCCAGCACAGCATCCAGTAGATGGCGGCCGTTGCCTTGCTCGATCGCACCGCGGATCATCGCTGATTGATCGGGTGTGCCATGGTGCATGGCGTGCAGCAGCGGTAGCGTGGGTTTACCTTCGTTCAGGTCGTCACCGACGTTTTTACCGAGCCGCTCGCCGTCAGAGCTATAATCGAGTAAATCGTCGATTAGCTGGAAAGCGGTGCCGAGATAGCGGCCATAATCCTGCAACGCGCGCTCTTCTTCCGCAGTGCAGTCGGCCAGCAGTCCCGCACACTGCGAGGCAGCTTCAAACAGGCGCGCCGTCTTACTGTAGATAACGCGCATGTAGTTCTCTTCGGTGATATCCGGGTCATTGACGTTCATCAGCTGCAGCACTTCGCCTTCGGCAATGACGTTCACCGCTTCCGACATGACCTCAAGGATCTTCAGCGAGCCCAGCTGGGTCATCATCTGAAAGGCGCGGGTATAGATAAAATCGCCGACCAGCACGCTGGCGGCATTGCCAAACGCCGCATTGGCCGTGGCTTTGCCGCGACGCATATCAGACTCATCGACGACGTCGTCATGCAGCAGGGTGGCGGTATGAATAAATTCAATCAGCGCGGCAATGGTGACATGCGCGCTCCCCTGATAGCCCACCGCGCGTGCGGCGAGCACAGCAATCATCGGGCGAATGCGTTTGCCGCCGCCGCTGACGATGTAATAGCCTAACTGATTGATAAGCTGAACATCGGAGTTGAGTTGCTCAAGAATCGTCGCATTGACACCCGCCATATCTTGCGCGGTTAACTCATTGATTTTTTCTAAATTCATCGCAAAAGCCGGGCCAAATGTCCTGTTACCATGAATCCAGGTGGGATCACAGAAGGATTAAGACAGAATTAAAAGAAGATATGATTGTACTGAAAAATTGCCGTAGATAAACGTTGTCGTGAAAGTTGTGTTTTTTTTCTGCATTGATCGCTAATCGCTCTTGTCAAAGGCTCGCGTTTTGCGTAATATTCGCGCCCTATTGTGAATATTTATAGCGCACTCTGAATCACATAAAGAGGTGCGCGGAAGCGGAGTTTTATATGTACGCGGTTTTCCAAAGTGGTGGTAAACAACACCGAGTAAGCGAAGGTCAGACCGTTCGCCTGGAAAAGCTGGACATCGCAACTGGCGAAGCTGTTGAATTCGCTGAAGTGCTGATGATCGCAAACGGTGAAGAAATCAAGATCGGCGTTCCTTTCGTTGAGGGCGGCGTAATCAAAGCTGAAGTTGTTGCTCACGGTCGTGGCGAGAAAGTTAAAATCGTTAAGTTTCGTCGTCGTAAACACTATCGTAAGCAGCAGGGCCATCGTCAGTGGTTCACTGATGTGAAAATCACTGGCATCAGCGCCTAAGACCTGAGGAGTAGATTTAAATGGCACATAAAAAGGCTGGCGGCTCGACTCGTAACGGTCGCGATTCAGAAGCTAAACGTCTGGGCGTAAAACGTTTCGGCGGTGAAGCAGTTCTGGCAGGTAGCATCATCGTTCGTCAACGTGGTACTAAATTCCACGCTGGTACCAACGTTGGTTGCGGCCGTGACCACACTCTGTTCGCTTTGACTGACGGTAAAGTCAAGTTCGAAGTTAAAGGCCCGAAAAACCGTAAATTCATCAGCATCGTTGCTGAATAAGTTTTTCGCGTCCCGGTAACGGATGAAAGCCCCGCAACACGTTGCGGGGCTTTTTACATTCGTCTACCGGAAAATTTTTGCAGGGAAACAGGCATGAAGCAGCAGGCTGGGATTGGCATTATTCTGGCGCTTACCACCGCAATGTGTTGGGGAGCGTTGCCGATTGCAATGAAACAGGTTCTCGAGGTGATGGCGCCGCCTACGGTGGTCTTTTATCGCTTTCTGATGGCCAGCATTGGGCTTGGCGCGATCCTCGCGATCAAAGGCAAACTGCCGCCGATGCGAATTTTTCGCAAGCCGCGCTGGCTGGTGTTATTAGCGATTGCCACCGGCGGTCTGTTCGGTAACTTCATCCTGTTTAGTTCTTCCCTGCAATACCTCAGCCCCACGGCTTCTCAGGTCATCGGCCAGCTATCGCCGGTGGGGATGATGGTGGCTAGCGTCGTAATTCTGAAAGAGCGCATGCGCGGCACCCAGGTGGTGGGCGCGTTGATGCTGCTCAGCGGGCTGGTGATGTTCTTCAATACCAGTCTGATTGAAATCTTTACCCGCCTGACGGACTACACGTGGGGGGTAATTTTCGGCGTTGCTGCCGCTACGGTGTGGGTAAGCTACGGCGTCGCGCAAAAGGTGTTATTGCGCCGTCTGGCATCACAGCAGATACTGTTTTTGCTGTACACTTTGTGTACGATTGCATTACTGCCGCTTGCTGAGCCCGGAGTGATTTCCCGGTTAAGCAGTTGGCAACTGGCATGCCTGATTTTTTGCGGGCTGAATACCCTGGTCGGCTACGGGGCGCTGGCGGAAGCCATGGCGCGCTGGCAGGCGGCGCAGGTCAGCGCGTTAATCACCTTGACGCCACTGTTTACGCTACTGTTTTCTGATTTATTATCAATGGCCTGGCCCGATGTTTTCGCCAGACCGATGTTAAACCTGATTGGTTATCTCGGTGCGTTTGTCGTGGTTGCGGGCGCGATGTATTCCGCCATCGGCCATCGTCTTTGGGGACGTTGGCGTAAGCGAGAGGCGGTAGTACCGCTGCCCCGCTCAGGCGAATGATTTACGGAGAGTAAAATGAAGTTTGTAGATGAAGCAACGATCCTGGTCGTAGCAGGTGACGGCGGCAATGGTTGCGTAAGCTTCCGCCGCGAAAAGTATATTCCGAAAGGCGGTCCGGATGGCGGCGATGGCGGCGATGGCGGCGATGTCTGGCTGGAAGCGGACGAGAACCTGAACACCCTGATCGACTACCGTTTTGAAAAATCGTTCCGCGCCGAACGTGGGCAGAATGGTCAAAGCCGCGACTGTACCGGTAAGCGCGGTAAAGACGTGACGGTAAAAGTGCCGGTCGGCACCCGGGTTATCGATCAGGGCACCGGCGAGACCATGGGCGATATGACCAAACACGGTCAGCGTCTGATGGTGGCGAAAGGCGGCTGGCACGGTTTGGGCAACACCCGTTTCAAATCGTCCGTTAACCGTACGCCGCGTCAGAAAACCATGGGTACCCCGGGTGATAAACGCGACCTGCAGCTGGAGCTGATGCTGTTGGCCGATGTCGGGATGCTGGGCATGCCGAACGCCGGCAAATCCACCTTCATCCGTGCGGTCTCCGCCGCCAAGCCGAAAGTGGCTGACTATCCGTTTACCACCCTGGTGCCAAGCCTGGGCGTGGTGCGTATGGACAATGAAAAGAGCTTCGTAGTTGCCGATATCCCGGGGCTGATTGAAGGCGCAGCGGAAGGGGCAGGCCTCGGTATCCGCTTCCTCAAGCACCTCGAGCGCTGCCGCGTACTGCTGCACCTCATCGATATCGATCCGATCGACGGCTCCGATCCGGTTGAGAATGCGCGCATTATCATCGGCGAGCTGGAGAAATACAGCGAGAAGCTAGCCTCCAAACCACGCTGGTTAGTTTTCAACAAGATTGACCTGATGGACAAGGCCGAAGCCGAAGCCAAAGCCAAAGCGATTGCCGAAGCGCTGGGTTGGGAAGAGAAATTCTACCTGATCTCCGCGGCCAGCCAGCAGGGCGTGAAAGAGCTATGCTGGGACGTGATGACCTTCATCATCGAAAACCCGATCGTGCAGGCGGAAGAAGAGCAGAAGCCGGAGAAAGTCGAGTTTATGTGGGACGACTATCACCGTCAGCAGCTTGAAGAGGCCGAAGCCGAAGCAGAAGATGACGAAGACTGGGATGACGACTGGGATGAGGACGACGAAGAAGGCGTCGAATTCATCTACAAACGCTAATCCTGACTTCTCTGGATCAAAAAGGGCCGCATCTGATGCGGCCCTTTTGTTTTAATTGTTCTGGTACAAATCTTTATACAAGCGGCTTTCAAAGCGGACCAGTGGGATGCGGCGATTGCGCTGATCAGCTGGCTCCACGGCGTATCCGGAGAGATATTGCACGAAGGCCACCTTTTGTCCGCTGGCGGTAGTGATGAAGCCTGCGAGGTTGTAAACCCCCTGGAGCGACCCGGTTTTCGCCGAGACTTTACCATCGACGCCCGCCTGATGAAGACCGGCGCGATACTGCAGCGATCCGTCATGGCCCGCCAGCGGCAGCATGGAGATGAAGTTGAGCTCGGTATCGTGCTGGGCGATATACTGCAGCACCTGCATCATGGTCGCCGGGGCGATCAGGTTGTGGCGCGACAGGCCAGAGCCGTCGGCGATGATAGTGTTGCCGAGATCGACCCCAGCCTGTTGACGCAGGATCTGCCGTACGGCATCGGAGCCCGCCCGCCAGGTGCCAGGTACGCCGAACCGGGCGTGGCCGATGGTGCGAAAGACGGTGTCGGCAATCATGTTGTCTGACTTCTTCAGCATGATCCGCAGCAGATCGTGCAGCGGAGCCGACTGGCTGGTTGCCAGCACGGTGCCGGGCTCATTGGCCAGCGTCTGGCGCAGCAGCGTGCCGCTGTAGGTGATCCCCGCCTGGGCCAGCTCCGCTTTGAGGATCGCTCCGGCGTAGCTGGCGCCATCCTGAATGGCGAAGGCCAGAGGCAGCGGCTCGCTACGCTGCGGCAGGCAGCCGGTGAGAGTATAGCGATTGAGATCGCCCGGCACCACGTCGAGCTCGCAATACTGCGCTTCCGATGAGCCACGCGCCAGCGTTCGCACCTGGCTGAACATGGTGACCGGATAATAGGATGCAACGCGAATGAAGGCGACATCGCCCGGTTTCTGCGCGCTATACAGCGAGACAGAGAAGCAGTTACGGTCGACAATCGCCGCCGCCGGCGGGGCGCTGAAGCACTGCGTCAGGTCGTTCCACGGCCAGCCGGGCGCTTTGTCATGGCTGGCGAAGACCGACGTATCGATGAGCACATTGCCTTCGATACGCTGCACGCCGGCTTTTTTCAGCGTCGCCACCATATTGCGAATATCCTGCCGTTTAAGCGTCGGATCGCCGCCGAAGCGTGCAATCAGGTCGCCTTTCAGCACGCCGCCGTCAAGGGAACCTTTGGTTTCCAGCGTGGTGGTAAAGCGAAAATCGGGCCCCAGTTGCAGCAGCGCCGCCAGCGCGGTGATGACCTTTTGCGTACTGGCCGGGAGCGCCATTTGCTGGCTGTGATAGTCGATTTCCGGCGTCGATGCGCCGACCTTTTGCGCCATAAAGGCAAGGTTCGCACCGGCGGGAAGCTGGTTGATGTACTCGTCAATATTCGCCGCCTGAGCGCTAAGCGCTATACCGGCGGTCAATCCGATGATAAATCTGGGAAATCGCATAATCTCGCGCTAACAACCTGAAGCCAGGCCGTCATACTACGGTGCAACGCCCAGTAAAGTAAACGATGACCCATAATGAACTTCGGGGTAAAATACCCATCAAATGAAAAATTGCTGCTGACCTGGGGAGTGTTTCCCGGGTCGGTTTCTTTTTGCTCGTGTCCTGCCCGTGGGCAGGACAGGTGGCGGAGCGGAGCTATCCGTTCCCTGAAGGAATGATAAAGAGGTATAACTAATGCAAGCGATTCCGATGACCTTACGTGGCGCTGAAAAACTGCGCGAAGAACTGGATTATCTGAAGTCTGTGCGTCGTCCTGAAATCATTGCCGCTATTGCTGAGGCCCGTGAACACGGCGATCTGAAAGAGAATGCCGAGTATCACGCCGCGCGTGAGCAGCAGGGTTTCTGCGAAGGGCGTATCAAGGATATCGAAGCGAAGCTGTCTAATGCGCAGGTTATCGATATCACCAAAATGCCGAACAACGGCCGGGTGATTTTTGGTTCTACCGTCAGCGTGCTGAACCTCGATACCGACGAGGAACAGACCTACCGCATCGTGGGCGATGACGAAGCTGATTTTAAGCAGAATCTGATCTCCGTGAACTCGCCGATCGCCCGCGGTCTGATCGGCAAAGAGCAGGATGACGTCGTGACTATCCGTACCCCGGGTGGGGAAGTGGAATACGAAATTACCAAGGTTGAATACCTGTAAGGCGTATTTCCCGCTACGATGTTTATAGATTGTAAAGAAAGGAAAAAGGCCGCATAGCGGCCTTTTATCAACGTCAGGAGCATGGCATTTTGCTCGCCTGGCCGCAGAAATCCCTCGTTTTACACAAAGTTGTGTCGAGATTCAGGATATTCTTAGCGTGGCAGCGAGATTTTACGCTCTGGTGTTGGGCGGTACAGAACCAGCGTTTTACCGATGACCTGTACGTTACAGGCGCCGGTTTCGCGTACGATGGCTTCCACGATCAAGGCTTTTGTTTCGCGATCTTCTGAGGCGATCTTCACCTTGATGAGTTCATGGTGCCCTAACGCTTGTTCGATCTCGGCCAGTACCCCTTCGGTCAAACCATTGTTGCCAAGCATAACTACCGGCTTGAGCGGATGTGCCAGACCTTTCAGGTGCTGTTTTTGTTTAGTACTCAGATTCATCGTATTTTTTTGCTTACGTTGGGATTGAAAACGGGTCATTCTACCGCCATCTCCCATATATCGCCAAACTACCGCGTCGATTTTTACGCAGTAAAGTACGATGAACCCGAACGGGAATGTTAAATGACAGGTAAAAAGCGTTCTGCCAGCTCAAGCCGCTGGCTTCAGGAACACTTTAGCGATAAATATGTTCAACAGGCACAGAAAAAGGGGTTACGTTCCCGTGCCTGGTTTAAACTTGATGAAATACAGCAAAGTGACAAAATTTTTAAGCCGGGGATGACGGTAGTCGACCTCGGTGCTGCTCCCGGTGGCTGGTCGCAGTATGCGGTCACGCAGATCGGCAACAGCGGCCGCATCATCGCTTGCGATCTTTTACCAATGGATCCAATCGTTGGTGTGGACTTCCTTCAGGGCGATTTTCGTGATGAATTAGTCCTGAAAGCGTTACTTGAGCGAGTGGGCGACAGTAAAGTCCAAGTTGTCATGTCCGATATGGCGCCGAATATGTGCGGAACACCGGCGGTGGATATTCCCCGGGCTATGTATCTGGTAGAACTGGCGCTTGAAATGTCTCGTGATGTATTAGCGCCAGGTGGTAGTTTTGTAGTGAAGGTGTTCCAGGGCGAAGGCTTCGATGAGTATCTTCGAGAAATTCGCTCCCTGTTTACGAAGGTCAAAGTTCGTAAGCCGGACTCTTCCCGCGCTCGTTCGCGTGAAGTGTATATTGTAGCGACCGGGCGT
Organism: Klebsiella sp. AqSCr; assembly: GCF_008452795.1. Classification (NCBI taxonomy): domain Bacteria; kingdom Pseudomonadati; phylum Pseudomonadota; class Gammaproteobacteria; order Enterobacterales; family Enterobacteriaceae; genus Klebsiella; species Klebsiella sp. AqSCr. The sequence continues at coordinate 2,511,818 of NZ_MJDM01000005.1, read as the reverse complement.
AAACCATAACCGGCAGATTTCAAACGAAAGTTTGAAAGAAACTGGATATAGAGTATCCTGACGCTGTTTTTAACACAGTTGTAATAAGAGGTTAATCCCTTGAGTGACATGGCGAAAAACCTAATACTCTGGCTGGTCATTGCCGTTGTGCTGATGTCAGTATTCCAGAGCTTTGGGCCCAGCGAGTCGAATGGCCGCAAGGTGGATTATTCTACCTTCCTGCAAGAGGTCAATCAGGACCAGGTTCGCGAAGCGCGTATCAACGGACGTGAGATCAACGTTACCAAGAAAGATAGTAACCGTTACACGACTTACATTCCGGTTAACGATCCGAAGCTGCTCGATAACCTGTTGACTAAAAACGTCAAAGTTGTTGGCGAACCACCAGAAGAGCCGAGCCTGCTGGCTTCCATCTTCATCTCCTGGTTCCCAATGCTGCTGCTGATCGGCGTCTGGATCTTCTTTATGCGGCAAATGCAGGGCGGCGGCGGGAAGGGCGCGATGTCCTTCGGCAAAAGCAAAGCCCGTATGTTGACGGAAGACCAGATCAAAACCACTTTTGCAGACGTTGCCGGGTGTGACGAAGCGAAAGAGGAAGTCGGCGAGCTGGTAGAATACCTGCGTGAGCCGAGCCGCTTCCAGAAACTGGGCGGTAAAATCCCGAAAGGCGTCCTGATGGTCGGCCCTCCGGGTACCGGTAAAACGCTGCTGGCGAAAGCGATCGCTGGTGAAGCGAAGGTACCGTTCTTTACCATTTCCGGTTCTGACTTCGTCGAAATGTTCGTCGGTGTGGGCGCTTCTCGTGTGCGTGACATGTTCGAACAGGCTAAGAAAGCCGCGCCTTGCATCATCTTCATCGATGAAATCGACGCCGTCGGCCGCCAGCGTGGCGCAGGCCTGGGCGGTGGTCACGATGAACGTGAGCAGACCCTGAACCAGATGCTGGTTGAGATGGACGGCTTCGAAGGTAACGAAGGTATCATCGTTATCGCGGCGACTAACCGTCCGGACGTTCTTGACCCCGCGCTGTTGCGTCCGGGCCGTTTTGACCGCCAGGTGGTGGTTGGCCTGCCGGATGTTCGCGGTCGTGAGCAGATCCTGAAAGTGCATATGCGTCGCGTTCCGCTGGCGCCGGATATCGATGCGGCAATCATTGCGCGCGGTACCCCGGGCTTCTCCGGTGCGGATCTAGCCAACCTGGTCAACGAAGCGGCACTGTTTGCTGCCCGCGGCAACAAACGCGTTGTGTCGATGGTTGAGTTCGAGAAAGCGAAAGACAAAATCATGATGGGTGCGGAACGTCGCTCCATGGTGATGACGGAAGCGCAGAAAGAGTCTACTGCTTATCATGAAGCGGGCCACGCGATTATTGGTCGCCTGGTGCCGGAGCACGATCCGGTGCACAAAGTGACGATTATCCCGCGCGGTCGTGCGCTGGGTGTGACCTTCTTCCTGCCGGAAGGCGATGCAATCAGCGCCAGCCGTCAGAAACTGGAAAGCCAGATCTCCACCCTGTACGGCGGTCGTCTGGCGGAAGAGATTATCTACGGTCCGGAACATGTTTCTACCGGTGCGTCCAACGATATTAAAGTGGCGACGAACCTGGCGCGTAACATGGTGACCCAGTGGGGCTTCTCCGACAAACTCGGTCCGCTGCTGTATGCGGAAGAAGAGGGTGAAGTCTTCCTCGGCCGTAGCGTCGCGAAAGCGAAGCATATGTCCGATGAAACCGCGCGTATCATCGACCAGGAAGTGAAATCGCTGATTGAGCGTAACTACGGTCGTGCTCGCCAGCTGCTGAACGACAACATGGATATTCTGCACGCGATGAAAGATGCGCTCATGAAGTATGAGACCATCGATGCGCCGCAGATTGACGACCTGATGGCTCGTCGCGAAGTTCGTCCGCCAGCGGGTTGGGAAGAACCTGGTTCTTCTAACAACTCTGACAACAATGGCACGCCTCGTGCGCCGCGTCCGGTTGATGAACCGCGTACGCCGAACCCGGGCAACACCATGTCAGAGCAGCTGGGCGACAAGTAAGCTACCGCTGTTGATGCTTGTTTAACCTTAAAACCCCGGGCGTCCGCTCCGGGGTTTTTCTTTTTTAACCTCTTCAGTCTCAGGGATTTTGTGATGAAACTTGTAGCCCAGGGCTCAACCCTCGATCTCTCTCACCCCCACGTGATGGGTATTCTAAATGTGACGCCTGACTCCTTCTCCGATGGCGGCGCCCATAATTCGCTGATTGAAGCGGTGAAGCATGCCAATCTGATGATCAACGCCGGCGCGACCATCATTGATATCGGCGGTGAATCGACGCGGCCAGGGGCGGCTGAGGTTAGTGTGGAAGAGGAGCTTGCGCGGGTGATACCGGTGGTTGAAGCCATTGCCCAGCGCTTTGAGGTATGGATCTCAGTGGATACCTCCAAGGCGGAGGTTATTCGCCAATCGGCCAGGGCCGGGGCGCATATCATCAACGATATTCGTTCGCTGACCGAGCCCGGCGCGCTGCAGGCTGCCGCGGAAACCGGACTGCCAGTGTGTCTGATGCATATGCAGGGACAACCAAAAACCATGCAGGAGGCGCCGAAGTATGAGGACGTCTTCGCCGATGTTGAGCGTTTTTTTAATGAGCACATTGTGCGCTGCGAACAGGCGGGGATCGCAAAAGAAAAATTGCTGCTCGACCCGGGATTCGGTTTCGGTAAAAATCTCTCCCACAATTACCAACTGTTGGCCAGGCTTGGGGAGTTTCATCACTTTGGTCTGCCGCTGCTGGTCGGTATGTCACGTAAGTCGATGGTAGGTCAGTTGCTGAACGTCGGGCCGTCGGAGCGGCTGAACGGCAGCCTGGCGTGTGCCGTCATTGCAGCAATGCAGGGCGCGCAGATTATCCGCGTCCATGATGTCAAAGAAACGGTAGAAGCGCTGCGCGTGGTGGAAGCCACCCTCGCCGCTAAGGGAAAAAAACGTTATGAGTAACCGCAAGTATTTTGGCACCGATGGTATTCGTGGCCGCGTCGGCGATGCGCCGATCACTCCGGAGTTTGTGCTCAAGCTGGGCTGGGCGGCGGGCAAAGTGTTAGCGCGTCACGGTTCGCGTAAAATTATCATCGGCAAGGATACCCGTATTTCGGGCTATATGCTGGAATCGGCGCTGGAAGCTGGACTGGCGGCAGCGGGGCTCTCTGCGTCGTTCACCGGGCCTATGCCGACACCGGCCATCGCCTACCTGACGCGCGCCTTCCGCGCCGAGGCGGGGATTGTTATCTCTGCTTCACATAACCCTTTCTACGACAACGGCATTAAATTCTTCTCCATTGAGGGCACCAAGCTGCCGGATGATGTCGAAGAGGCGATTGAAGCCGAAATGGAGAAAGAGCTCACCTGCGTGGATTCGGCTGAGCTGGGCAAAGCCAGCCGTATCGTCGATGCGGCGGGGCGCTACATTGAATTTTGTAAGGGTACCTTTCCCAACGAACTGAGCCTGGGCACGCTGAAAGTGGTGGTGGATTGCGCGCACGGCGCGACCTATCACATCGCCCCTAATGTCTTCCGCGAGCTGGGAGCCCAGGTTATCGCGATGGGCTGCGAGCCAGACGGTCTCAACATCAACGAAGAGGTCGGCGCCACTGACGTGCGGGCGCTGCAGGCGCGCGTGCTGGCGGAAAAAGCCGATCTGGGTATTGCCTACGACGGCGATGGCGATCGGGTGATTATGGTTGACCACGAAGGCAATAAAGTCGATGGCGACCAGATCCTCTATATCATAGCCCGGGAAGGATTGCGTCAGGGGCAGCTGCGCGGCGGCGCCGTCGGCACGCTGATGAGTAATATGGGGCTGGAGCTGGCGCTCAAGCAGTTAGGCATCCCGTTTGCCCGCGCGAAGGTCGGTGACCGCTATGTACTGGAGATGCTCCAGGAAAAAGGCTGGCGCATCGGTGCGGAAAACTCCGGCCATGTGATCCTGCTGGATAAAACCACCACCGGCGATGGCATTGTTGCCAGCCTGCAGGTGGTCGCGGCGATGGTCCGCAACCACATGAGCCTGCATGACCTGTGCAGCGGGATGAAAATGTTCCCTCAGCTGCTGGTGAATGTCCGCTTTACCGAGGGCAGCGGTAACCCGCTGGAGAATGAGCATGTCAAAGCGGTGACCGCGGAAGTGGAGGCGGCGTTAGGAAAACGCGGCCGTGTCCTGCTGCGTAAATCGGGTACGGAGCCGCTGATCCGCGTGATGGTGGAGGGCGAGCATGAAGATCAGGTGCACGAGTTTGCGCACCGCATCGCTGAGGCGGTAAAAAGCGTTTAGCTTTGCCGGCTAAGTGGTTAAAAAGGCGGCGCTTGCCGCCTTTTTTATGATCGAAAATTGGCTTTTTGCTGTTTTTTTCTGCAGTTGATACAATGTGTCGAAATTGCCCTTGCGAAGGTCATTCGCTTTGGTTAGTATTCACACCCGCTTCAGTGGGAAACGTTAAAACGTCCCGCTTTATTGGTCGAAGCACTTGGTATGCGGCGAATCCGCAAGGAACAGGTTGATTATGTACGAAGCTCTTTTGGTTGTTTTCCTTATTGTAGCGATTGGCCTTGTAGGTCTGGTTATGCTGCAGCAAGGTAAAGGCGCTGATATGGGAGCCTCCTTCGGTGCAGGCGCTTCCGGCACACTGTTTGGGTCCAGCGGTTCTGGCAACTTTATGACCCGTATGACCGGCATCCTGGCTGCGCTGTTCTTCATCATCAGTCTGGCGCTGGGTAATATCAACAGCAACAAGACCAGTAAAGGAAGTGAGTGGGATAATCTGAGCGCGCCGAAAACGGAGCAAACTCAGCCAACTGCGCCGGCTCAGCCGACCAGCGATATCCCGCACTAAGTATTCTGTACCGAGGTGGTGGAATTGGTAGACACGCTACCTTGAGGTGGTAGTGCCCTAACGGGCTTGTGGGTTCGAGTCCCATCCTCGGTACCAATATTCCAGAAAAAAGACGCTGAAAAGCGTCTTTTTTTGTTTTTGTCCCCGCTGGACATTTATTTATAAACATCTCTTCGCTGGTTGCCTCCTTTTACTGTCGTTAAAGTCGCCTCGTCAAATTAACAGAGGTGAAGTGACACAATGAACAAGATCGGGTTGCTTATCGTCGCCGGCGTGCTCGGTTTAGCTGGGTGCAGTTCAACATCGCCCTCCCAAACGGTGGAGACGATTAATGCGCTAACCGTACCGGTATCGCCCAGTGAGTCTGGGACTACAGCGAATCATGCCCAGGCGGTGAGGCGCTATTTCCAGGACAATACGGCACTGATTAGTCGCCTTAACCATTTGTTGAAAAGTCATTATCTGCAGGACGTGGAGCGCCGCGATGTGTTCGACAGACACAGCGAGGCGTATAAAGTGTATGGCGCCCTGACCCGCCTGGAGCAGATGGCGTCCATGAATGAGGTTTACCGCAAAGAGAATAATGTTGCGGGCCTACAAGAGATCAACCGCGTACTGAAAAGCGTGCCGCTGACCAGCTGAGAATGAAACAGGGACTGCTGACCGGCAATCCCTGTGAAGAGTTAAAAGCGGAAGTTAACCCCGGCGTAAGCGCCGTCGGCCAGCGTGTTATCGCGATTGCCATCTTTCCCTGCCATATCAATATAGCGATAGCCAGCTTCGATATTCAGAGATGGGAGCACGTTAAGGCGTACCCCGGCATTGGCCTCCACATAATCCTCAACGCCGCTGGACATTGAGTCCGGTGAGTAATAGCCCTCGCCGAAAAGCGTGAAATACTGACCAAGGGGGAGTTCAGCGCCACCACCGGCGGCGATGGCGTAACCTTCATCACCATCTTTTGGATTCAGATAGACCGCCTTACCGCCCAGGGTCATCAGAAAAGGGCCAAGGTTAAAGTTATAACCCATTCCCAGTCCTACACTATCTCCGTCGTTGTCGCTATGAGCCCACTGAGAACTGAACGTCATACCCGGTTCCCCGGCGCCAAAGCTGGCGGACAGATTGGTAAACTCGGCGCCAGCTTCTCCATGCAGGTTAACGGCTGCGCAGGCAGCGCTGCTGGCTCCCAAAGCGATCGTTACGGCAACCATTTTTGCAGCAATAGACTTCATTATTAAATTCCTTCAGATAAAAAAAAGCCCGATATGGGCGTTCGGGCATAATTAACGGGTTCGTGCATCTCATTGTTATGGTCGCGGCAGGCGAGGGGGCAACTCTCGCTACCGCCGCACACGTCTGGCCGATTTCCGCTGGCATATCCTGAGCCGGTGCAGGCCCGGCGGTTAACGCCGTTTGTGGTCGTCTGCTGGCGAACTCAGGAATAGATTGTCTTCCGGGAAACCCAGGCGCTTAGCATAAAATTTTTGTTCTTTTAGCGGTAACAGTTATTGGTTTAAATTTAAACATCTTCCCCGCTGCAGCAAATAACAATAAATGATAGGAGGAGTGCAGGTCAGAATTTTTCAGGAAGTGAGACGATATTTTGTAAATAACCGCCGCGGGCAAAGGCAATATAACCGCCTTTCTTTAATGCTGACAATACATTGAGAATACTGCTACGCGACAGAAGGGTCCTGTCCTGAATATACTCAAGAATAGATACCCGCTGTCGGGTCTCTTCGCTTAATAGCATCATCTCCAGCAGATGGTTACGGATGACCGAATAGGTACGCTGCTGCAGGACCAGATCGTCACGATACACCATATACGAGGTATGATAAGCCAACAGGCTGGTCACCTCTTCCCACAGGTTATGCTGACGAAAAAGCGCCGAAGCCAGGTCGTGGTCGATCCGTAGCAGTTCGCATGATACCTCGGCTCGCAGGCTGTGGCTGCGGCTGGGCTGCAGCATTTCCGCCACGCCGAAAAGATGCGGCTCATAGACGGTCACCATCAGTAGCCTGTCGGAATTACGAATAATCGACAGCTCGCCTTTTTTAAAAATAAAGAGCTGGGTTTTGCCTTTATATTCCCATGTCAGTCTTTTTCTGGCGATCGCGTTAACGGGGGTCGCGTGTGGCTCAAGTACATCGATCAGTCGGTCAATGGTCTTTTGCGGCCTGATCGGCGGTTTAATATTCATGATGTGTATCACCAGATATGAATTAATCAATTGAGGCTATTATAGTCAACAGTTTTGCTGGTCTGGCGATAAGGAAAAAATGCGTCATGGCATTTTTTTAAGTTGGTGGGTCATTCAAAATAAAAAGCCGGCGGTGATCCGCCGGCGGAAAGTAACATTGTCAGGCGATTATTTGCCTTTGTTTTCCAGATTTTCAACCTGCGGTAAACCGGTTGCCGAGGAGGCGCTCAGCAGGCCAGACTGGGCATAGCCGAACAGCTTCTCGCGGGTATCGGTGATGTCCAGATTACGCATGGTCAGCTGGCCGATACGGTCTTCGGCAGTAAACATGGAATCGCCTTTTTCCATGGTCAGACGCTCCGCTTTATAGGTCAGGTTGTCTGATACCGTATTAAGGATCGAGTAGTCGTTACCGCGACGCAGTTCGAGGGTGACTTCGCCGGTGATCTGGCTGGCGACCCAGCGCTGCAGCGAATCACGCAGCATCAGCGCCTGGGAATCAAACCAGCGGCCCTGATACAGCAGGCGGCCCAACTGGCGACCGTGGGCGTGATATTGCTCAATCGTATCTTCGTTATGGATACCGGTCAGCAAACGCTCGTAGGCAATATGCAGCAGCGCCATCCCCGGAGCTTCATAAATGCCGCGGCTTTTCGCTTCGATAATCCGGTTTTCAATCTGGTCGCTCATGCCCAGGCCGTGACGACCGCCGATGCGGTTGGCTTCCAGCATCATCTCGACGTCATCGGCAAAGGTTTTACCATTCAGCGCCACCGGATGGCCCTGCTCAAAGCGTACGGTGACCTCTTCCGCAGGGATCTTCACGTTTTCGTCCCAGAACTTCACGCCCATAATCGGGTTGACGATCTTGACGCTGGAGTTCAGGAATTCGAGATCTTTCGCTTCATGGGTCGCGCCGAGCATATTGGAGTCGGTGGAGTAGGCTTTCTCGACCGACATCTTGTAATCAAAGCCGCAGGCGATCATAAATTCGGACATTTCGTGACGACCGCCGAGCTCATTGATAAAGTCGCTGTCCAGCCACGGTTTGTAAATCTGCAGTTCAGCGTTGGTCAGCAGGCCGTAACGATAGAAACGTTCGATATCGTTGCCTTTATAGGTGCTGCCATCGCCCCAAATGTTAACGCCGTCTTCTTTCATCGCCGCCACCAGCATGGTGCCGGTGACCGCGCGGCCTAGCGGCGTGGTGTTGAAGTAGGTCAACCCACCGGTGGTGTTATGGAAAGCGCCACACTGAATCGCGGCGATCCCTTCTGCGACCAGCTGTTTGCGGCAGTCGATCAGACGGGCGCCTTCAGCGCCGTACTCTTTCGCGCGGCGCGGGATAGCATCGTAGTCGTCTTCGTCCGGTTGACCCAGGTTAGCGGTATATGCATAAGGCACGGCGCCTTTTTTGCGCATCCATAACAGCGCGGCGCTGGTATCCAGTCCACCAGAGAAAGCGATACCAATACGTTGACCAACCGGGAGATGCTTGAGAATCGTCGTCATAAAATAAAACCCTGCTCGATAGACTGTGGTGAGTTCGACCCAACAACCTTAACTGCATTTTTATGCATTAATTGTGAGTATTCATTTAACCATCTTTTACTGGCGACAGGAAGTGCTTCATCATCTTTTTGCTAAAAAAGCCTGAAATACCAGCACAAACGGCAATCGGGGGCGCTAAAAAGCATGTTGACAAAATATACTAATCGCCGTTACAATTCATCTCGATTTTATGTCCCGTCTTCGGTACCAAATCCCAGCAGTATTTGCGTCTTTTGCTCAAAAAGAGTAAAATATGCCACGTTTCAGGCGCGGGGTGGAGCAGCCTGGTAGCTCGTCGGGCTCATAACCCGAAGGTCGTCGGTTCAAATCCGGCCCCCGCAACCACTTTCCCATTAAGTACTTTTTCAAATATACTGTGAGGACTAGGTGTCCTTCGTAGCCGAATTTGAAAGAATTCTTGCGGAAGGTGTTCCAGATCGCCATGGCGATCTCAGGGTTCAGTTATCTAAAGCCCCGATTTATCGGGGTTTTTTGTTATCTGACTTCAGAATAACTGGGCTATACGCCCTTTTTTTATGTCTTGGGGGTGGGTTTGTCCACATTAGAGCAAAAATTGACAGAGATGCTCACTGCGCCGGTTGAAGCGCTTGGCTTTGAGCTGGTCGGCATCGAATTTATTCGCGGTCGCACATCCACACTGCGCATCTATATTGATAGTGAAGATGGCATCAACGTTGATGATTGTGCTGATGTGAGCCACCAGGTAAGCGCCGTCATGGATGTCGAAGACCCGATCACTGTCGCTTACAACCTGGAAGTCTCTTCGCCTGGTCTTGACCGTCCGATGTTCACCGCCGAACACTATCAACGTTTCACCGGCGAAGAAGTTGCGCTGGTGCTGCGCATGGCGGTTCAGAACCGCCGCAAATGGCAGGGCATTATCAAAGCGGTAGACGGTGAGATGATCACGGTAACCGTCGAAGGCAAAGATGAAGTGTTCGCGCTGAGTAACATCCAGAAGGCGAACCTGGTTCCCCACTTTTAACAGTCTGGATTGAGGTGAAAGGCCCCGATGAACAAAGAAATTTTGGCTGTTGTTGAAGCCGTTTCCAACGAAAAAGCGCTGCCGCGTGAGAAAATTTTCGAAGCGCTGGAAAGCGCGCTGGCAACGGCCACCAAGAAAAAATACGAACAAGAGATCGACGTTCGCGTTGAAATCGACCGCAAGAGCGGCGATTTCGATACCTTCCGTCGTTGGCTGGTTGTAGAAGAAGTCACCCAGCCAACGCGCGAGATCACGCTGGAAGCAGCGCGTTTCGAAGATGAAAGCATGAACGTCGGCGACTATGTCGAAGATCAGATCGAATCTGTTACCTTCGACCGTATCACCACCCAGACCGCTAAGCAGGTTATCGTGCAGAAAGTCCGCGAAGCCGAGCGCGCGATGGTGGTCGATCAGTTCCGCGAGCACGAAGGTGAGATCATCACCGGCGTGGTGAAAAAAGTGAACCGCGACAATATCACACTGGATCTGGGTAACAACGCTGAAGCCGTGATCCTGCGTGAAGATATGCTGCCGCGTGAAAACTTCCGTCCGGGCGACCGCATTCGCGGCGTACTGTACGCTGTCCGTCCGGAAGCGCGTGGCGCCCAGCTGTTCGTCACCCGTTCCAAACCTGAGATGCTGATCGAACTGTTCCGCATCGAAGTGCCGGAAATCGGTGAAGAAGTGCTGGAGATCAAAGCGGCGGCTCGCGATCCGGGCTCTCGTGCCAAAATCGCGGTGAAAACCAACGACAAGCGCATCGACCCGGTTGGCGCTTGCGTCGGTATGCGCGGTGCGCGTGTGCAGGCCGTGTCGACTGAGCTGGGTGGTGAACGCATCGATATCGTCCTGTGGGATGATAACCCGGCGCAGTTCGTGATTAACGCTATGGCGCCGGCAGACGTCGCGTCCATCGTGGTGGATGAAGATAAACACACCATGGATATCGCGGTAGAAGCGGGCAACCTGGCGCAGGCGATCGGCCGTAACGGTCAGAACGTCCGCCTGGCTTCACAGCTCAGCGGCTGGGAACTCAACGTCATGACCGTTGACGATCTGCAGGCTAAGCACCAGGCGGAAGCGCATGCCGCTATCGATACCTTCACCAAATATCTTGATATTGATGAAGATTTCGCGACAGTGCTGGTTGAAGAAGGCTTCTCCTCGCTGGAAGAGCTGGCCTATGTGCCGATGAAAGAACTGCTGGAAATCGACGGTCTGGATGAAGCCACCGTTGAAGCACTTCGTGAGCGTGCGAAAAACGCACTGACTACGCTGGCGCTGGCTCAGGAAGAAAGCCTGGGAGATAACAAACCTGCCGATGATCTGTTGAATCTCGAAGGTCTGGACCGTGCCCTGGCATTCAAACTGGCTGCCCGTGGTGTTTGTACGCTGGAAGATCTCGCCGAGCAGGGCGTTGATGACCTGGCTGATATCGAAGGGATGACCGACGAGAAAGCTGGCGAGCTCATCATGGCCGCTCGCAACATTTGTTGGTTCGGCGACGAAGCGTAATAAACTGTAGCAGGAAGGAACAGCATGACAGATGTGACTATTAAAGCGCTGGCCTCAGAGATTCAGACCTCTGTGGATCGCCTGATACAGCAATTTGCTGACGCAGGCATCCGCAAATCGGCTGATGATTCTGTGACCTCGCAAGAGAAACAAACTTTGTTGACGCACCTGAACCGTGAACACGGCTCGGCGCCAGACAAGCTGACGTTACAGCGTAAGACGCGCAGTACGTTGAATATTCCAGGTACCGGTGGAAAGAGTAAATCGGTACAAATCGAAGTCCGCAAGAAACGCACCTTTGTGAAACGCGATCCGCAAGAGGCTGAACGCCTGGCCGCGGAAGAGCAGGCGCAGCGTGAAGCGGAAGAGCAGGCCCGTCGTGAAGCTGAAGAAGCAGCGAAACGCGAGGCGCAATTAAAAGCTGAACGTGAGGCCGCAGAACAAGCTAAACGTGAAGTCGCTGATAAAGCGAAACGTGAAGCTGCGGAAAAAGACAAAGTGAGCAATCAACATACCGACGAAATGACCAAAACCGCCCAGGCTGAAAAGATCCGTCGCGAGAACGAAGCCGCGGAATTGAAGCGCAAATCGGAAGAAGAAGCACGCCGCAAACTTGAAGAAGAAGCGCGCCGTGTAGCGGAAGAAGCACGCCGTATGGCTGAAGAAAACGAAAAAAATTGGTCTGAAACCTCAGACAGCCCGGAAGATAGCAGCGACTATCACGTCACCACATCACAGCATGCTCGTCAGGCTGAAGATGATAACGATCGTGAAGTCGAAGGCGGTCGCGGCCGTAGCCGTAGCAGCAAAGCGGCTCGTCCGGCGAAGAAAGGCAACAAACACGCTGAATCGAAAGCTGATCGTGAAGAAGCCCGCGCGGCCGTTCGCGGCGGTAAAGGCGGTAAGCACCGTAAAGGTTCCGCTCTGCAGCAGGGCTTCCAGAAGCCAGCGCAGGCCGTTAACCGTGACGTCGTAATCGGCGAAACCATCACCGTTGGCGAACTGGCTAACAAGATGGCGGTGAAAGGTTCTCAGGTCATCAAAGCGATGATGAAGCTGGGCGCCATGGCGACCATCAACCAGGTCATCGATCAGGAAACCGCACAGCTGGTTGCCGAAGAGATGGGCCACAAAGTTATCCTGCGTCGTGAAAACGAACTGGAAGAAGCCGTAATGAGCGACCGTGACACCGGCGCGGCGGCTGAACCGCGCGCACCGGTCGTGACCATTATGGGTCACGTTGACCACGGTAAAACCTCGCTGCTGGACTACATTCGTTCTACCAAGGTTGCCTCCGGCGAAGCGGGTGGTATTACCCAGCACATCGGTGCTTACCACGTCGAAACCGACAACGGCATGATCACCTTCCTGGATACCCCGGGCCACGCCGCGTTTACCTCCATGCGTGCTCGTGGCGCGCAGGCGACGGATATCGTGGTTCTGGTGGTGGCGGCAGACGACGGCGTGATGCCGCAGACTATCGAAGCTATCCAGCACGCTAAAGCGGCGCAGGTACCGGTGGTAGTGGCGGTGAACAAGATCGATAAGCCAGAAGCCGATCCGGATCGCGTGAAGAACGAACTGTCCCAGTACGGCATCCTGCCGGAAGAGTGGGGCGGCGAGAGCCAGTTTGTCCACGTTTCCGCGAAAGCGGGTACCGGCATCGACGACCTGCTGGACGCGATCCTGCTGCAGGCTGAAGTTCTTGAGCTGAAAGCGGTCCGCAACGGTATGGCGAGCGGCGCGGTCATCGAATCCTTCCTTGATAAAGGTCGTGGTCCGGTAGCTACCGTTCTGGTTCGCGAAGGTACTCTGCACAAGGGCGACATTGTTCTGTGCGGCTTCGAATATGGCCGTGTGCGCGCGATGCGTGACGAACTGGGTCGCGAAGTGCTGGAAGCGGGTCCGTCCATTCCGGTGGAAATCCTCGGCCTGTCCGGTGTGCCGGCTGCCGGTGATGAAGTGACCGTAGTGCGTGACGAGAAAAAAGCGCGTGAAGTGGCGCTGTATCGTCAGGGCAAATTCCGTGAAGTTAAGCTGGCGCGTCAGCAGAAATCTAAACTGGAAAACATGTTCGCTAACATGACCGAAGGCGAAGTTCACGAAGTGAACATCGTACTGAAGGCGGACGTACAGGGCTCTGTCGAAGCGATTTCCGATTCCTTACTGAAACTGTCTACCGACGAAGTGAAAGTGAAGATCATCGGCTCCGGCGTAGGTGGTATCACCGAAACCGACGCTACCCTGGCAGCAGCATCCAACGCGATTCTGGTTGGCTTCAACGTTCGTGCCGATGCCTCTGCGCGTAAAGTTATCGAAGCGGAAAGCCTGGATCTGCGTTACTACTCCGTCATCTATAACCTGATCGACGAAGTGAAAGCGGCGATGAGCGGCATGCTGTCTCCGGAACTGAAACAGCAGATCATCGGTCTGGCTGAAGTGCGTGATGTCTTCAAATCGCCGAAATTCGGCGCCATCGCGGGCTGTATGGTTACCGAAGGGACGATCAAACGTCACAACCCAATCCGCGTTCTGCGTGACAACGTGGTTATCTATGAAGGCGAGCTGGAATCCCTGCGCCGCTTCAAAGATGACGTTAACGAAGTCCGTAACGGCATGGAATGTGGTATCGGCGTGAAGAACTACAACGACGTTCGCGTTGGCGATATGATCGAAGTGTTCGAAATCATCGAAATCCAGCGTAGCATCGATTAATCATTTGATGGCTAAGCAGCCGGGGAAGCGAAGCGCCACCCGGCAATCATTTTAAAAAGGGGCTTTTGGCCCCTTTTTTGTCTTTATTCTGGAGAACTTATTATGGCGAAAGAATTTGGTCGCCCGCAGCGTGTGGCCCAGGAGATGCAAAAAGAGATTGCCATCATCCTGCAGCGTGAAATTAAAGATCCGCGTCTGGGCATGATGACCACCGTTTCCGGTGTGGAAATGTCCCGTGACCTGGCCTATGCCAAGGTGTATGTCACCTTCCTTAACGACAAAGATGAAGCCGCGGTGAAAGCGGGCATCAAAGCGCTGCAGGAAGCTTCTGGCTTTATCCGCTCTCTGCTGGGGAAAGCGATGCGTCTGCGCATCGTACCGGAACTGACTTTCTTCTACGACAACTCACTGGTGGAAGGGATGCGTATGTCCAACCTGGTCACCAGCGTGGTGAAACACGACGATGAGCGTCGTGTGAACCCGGACGACAGCAAGGAGGACTGATGAGTCGTCCTCGTCGTCGCGGCCGCGACGTGCATGGCGTATTGTTGCTGGACAAGCCTCAGGGCGCCTCCAGTAACGATGTGCTGCAGAAAGTAAAACGTATTTATAACGCCAACCGCGCCGGGCATACCGGCGCGCTGGATCCGCTGGCGACCGGTATGCTGCCGATCTGCCTTGGCGAAGCGACCAAGTTTTCCCAGTATCTGCTGGACTCCGATAAGCGTTACCGCGTGATCGCCAAACTTGGCCAGCGCACGGATACCTCCGATGCCGACGGTCAGGTGGTGGAAGAGCGCCCGCTGACCTTTAGCGACGAACAGCTGGCGGCGGCGCTGGACAGCTTCCGTGGCGAGACGCAGCAGGTGCCGTCGATGTATTCGGCGCTGAAATATCAGGGCAAGAAGCTATACGAATATGCTCGCCAGGGTATTGAAGTTCCGCGGGAAGCCCGGCCGATAACCGTCTATGAGCTGCTGTTTATTCGCCGCGAAGGCGATGAGCTGGAGCTGGAGATCCACTGCTCGAAAGGCACCTACATCCGGACGATTATCGATGATTTAGGTGAGAAGCTCGGCTGCGGCGCGCACGTGATTTTCCTGCGTCGCCTGGCGGTAAGCAAATACCCGGTCGAGCGGATGGTGACCCTCGAGCAGCTGCAGGCGCTGGTCGATGAGGCGGCGGCGCAGGATATTCCTGCCGCTCAGTTGCTTGATCCGCTGCTGATGCCGATGGACAGCCCGGCCTCGGATTACCCGCTGGTTAATATTCCAGAAACCTCCGCAGTCTACTTTAAGAACGGCAACCCGGTACGTCAGTCAGGCGCGCCGCTTAACGGGCTGGTGCGAGTGATGGAGAGCGAGTCCGGCAAGTTTCTCGGCATGGGCGAAATTGACGATGAAGGCCGCGTGGCCCCGCGTCGTCTGGTGGTGGAATACCCGGCGTAAGCGCTTTTCTTGCGATAAAAGCCTGCTACGAGTAGAATATCGCCGCTTAACGTCCGCTAACGTGTTTTAACATTTTCGGGCGTTGCATCAGGGGTCGCTGAATTAGAGATCGGCACCCTTTCTTTCTTTTAATTTTTGGAGTTATAAAATGTCTCTAAGCGTTGAAGCTAAAGCAAAAATCGTTTCTGAGTTTGGTCGTGGCGAAAACGACAGCGGTTCTACCGAAGTTCAGGTTGCACTGCTGACCGCACAGATCAACCACCTGCAGGGCCACTTTGCAGAGCACAAAAAAGATCACCACAGCCGTCGTGGTCTGCTGCGCATGGTTTCTCAGCGTCGTAAACTGCTCGACTACCTGAAACGTAAAGATGTTGCCCGTTACTCTGCGCTGATTGAGCGTCTGGGTCTGCGTCGCTAATTCTGCGAGTTTCAGAAAAAGGGGCCTGACGGCCCCTTTTTTCGACCGGGCGGCAGCAATTCATTCAAAACTCATGTATTGTTGCTAGTAATGATCTTCATGCAGAGGTTCGCGCGGCTAATGAGAGGCTTCATCCGCAGGGGCGGGTAAAGGTTGTCATTAGTCGCGAGGATGCAGAAGATCGGGTCAATAGACGCTATGTCGTGGATATGGCGTGATTTATAGATAAAAAGGATAGAATTTTGCTTAATCCGATCGTTCGTAAATTCCAGTACGGCCAGCATACCGTGACCCTGGAAACCGGCATGATGGCGCGCCAGGCAACGGCCGCTGTGATGGTTAGCATGGATGACACTGCGGTATTCGTTACCGTTGTGGGTCAGAAAAAAGCGAAGCCAGGCCAGGACTTTTTCCCGCTGACCGTTAACTACCAGGAGCGTACCTACGCTGCCGGTAAAATCCCGGGTGGTTTCTTCCGTCGTGAAGGCCGTCCAAGCGAAGGCGAAACCCTGATCGCGCGTCTGATTGACCGCCCGGTTCGCCCGCTGTTCCCGGAAGGCTTCGTTAACGAAGTTCAGGTTATCGCCACCGTCGTTTCCGTTAACCCGCAGGTTAACCCAGACATCGTCGCGATGATTGGTGCTTCCGCTGCGCTGTCGCTGTCTGGTATTCCGTTCAATGGCCCAATCGGCGCTGCGCGCGTGGGTTACATCAACGACCAGTACGTACTGAACCCAACCCAGGAAGAACTGAAGTCCAGCAAACTGGACCTGGTGGTTGCCGGTACCGAAGCGGCCGTGCTGATGGTGGAATCCGAAGCGGAACTGCTGAGCGAAGACCAGATGCTGGGCGCGGTGGTCTTCGGCCACGAGCAGCAGCAGATTGTTATTCAGAACATCAACGACCTGGTGAAAGAAGCCGGTAAACCGCGTTGGGACTGGCAGCCGGAAGCGGTCAACGAAGCGCTGAACGCGCGCGTGGCTGCGCTGGCTGAATCCCGTCTGAGCGATGCTTACCGTATCACCGACAAACAAGAGCGTTACGCTCAGGTTGACGTGATCAAATCTGAAACCATCGCCACGCTGGTTGCTGAAGATGAAACCCTGGACGCTAACGAGCTGGGTGAAATCCTGCACGCCATCGAGAAAAACGTGGTTCGTAGCCGCGTACTGGCCGGCGAGCCGCGTATCGATGGCCGTGAAAAAGATATGATCCGTGGTCTGGACGTTCGTACCGGCGTTCTGCCGCGTACTCACGGTTCCGCGCTGTTCACCCGTGGTGAAACGCAGGCGCTGGTTACCGCGACTCTGGGTACCGCACGCGATGCGCAGAACATCGACGAACTGATGGGCGAGCGCACCGACTCCTTCCTGTTCCACTACAACTTCCCTCCGTACTCCGTAGGCGAAACTGGCATGGTGGGGTCTCCGAAGCGTCGTGAAATCGGTCACGGTCGTCTGGCGAAGCGCGGCGTACTGGCCGTGATGCCGACTATTGAAGAATTCCCGTACACCGTGCGCGTGGTATCGGAAATCACCGAATCTAACGGTTCCTCTTCCATGGCTTCCGTCTGCGGCGCCTCTCTGGCGCTGATGGACGCGGGCGTGCCGGTAAAAGCCGCTGTGGCGGGTATCGCAATGGGTCTGGTGAAAGAAGGCGACAACTTCGTCGTGCTGTCTGACATCCTCGGTGACGAAGACCACCTCGGCGATATGGACTTCAAAGTTGCGGGTTCCCGCGACGGTATCTCTGCGCTGCAGATGGATATCAAAATTGAAGGTATCACCAAAGAAATCATGCAGGTTGCATTGAACCAGGCTAAAGGTGCGCGTCTGCACATCCTGGGCGTGATGGAGCAGGCGATTAACGCGCCGCGCGGCGATATCTCTGAATTCGCACCGCGTATCTACACCATCAAGATCAACCCGGACAAGATCAAAGACGTTATCGGTAAAGGCGGTTCTGTTATCCGTGCCCTGACCGAAGAGACCGGTACTACCATCGAGATCGAAGATGACGGTACCGTGAAGATCGCAGCGACCGACGGCGACAGAGCGCAGCATGCTATCCGTCGTATCGAAGAGATCACCGCTGAGATCGAAGTTGGCCGCATCTACAATGGTAAAGTGACCCGTATCGTTGACTTTGGCGCATTCGTTGCCATCGGCGGCGGTAAAGAAGGTCTGGTTCACATCTCGCAGATCGCTGACAAGCGCGTTGAGAAAGTGACTGACTACCTGCAGATGGGTCAGGAAGTACCGGTTAAGGTTCTGGAAGTTGACCGCCAGGGCCGTGTCCGTCTGAGCATTAAAGAAGCAACTGAACAGACTCCGTCTGCCGCAGCGCCGGAAGCTCCGGCTGCCGAGCAGGGCGAGTAAGGTTGCCGTTAGCCCTCCGCTTTTGCGGAGGGCGTTTTACGGGCAGGACGCCTCGTTTGCAGCCGGGGAACAGGACGTTCATCCAATCGTTGTCTTCGGGAGTGGGAAATGAAGCCTTTTTTGCGCTGGTGTTTCGTGGCGACAGCTCTCACGCTGGCAGGATGCAGTAGCACCGCCTGGCGTAAGGACGCCGTCCTCGCAGTACCATTGCAACCGACTTTACAGCAAGAAGTGATTCTGGCACGCATGGAACAAATTCTTGCCAGTCGGGCTTTATCCGATGACGAACGCGCACAGCTTTTATATGAGCGCGGAGTGTTGTATGATAGTCTCGGTCTGAGGGCACTTGCGCGAAATGATTTTTCACAAGCGCTGGCAATACGACCCGATATGCCGGAAGTATTCAATTACTTAGGCATTTACTTAACGCAGGCAGGCAATTTTGATGCTGCCTATGAAGCGTTTGATTCTGTACTTGAGCTTGATCCAACTTACAACTACGCGCACTTGAACCGCGGTATCGCCCTGTATTACGGCGGCCGGGCTAAGTTAGCGCAAGATGATCTGCTGGCGTTTTATCAAGACGATCCCAATGATCCTTTCCGTAGCCTGTGGCTTTATATCGCCGAGCGTAAACTCGACGAGAAGCGGGCGCTTGAAGCACTCAGAGAGCGCTTAAACAAGTCGGATAAAGAGCAATGGGGATGGAACATTGTCGAGTTCTACCTTGGCGACATTAGCGAAAAAGAGCTGATGACTCGTCTGAAGGCAGACGCAACGGATAACACCTCGCTCGCTGAGCATCTCAGTGAAACCAACTTCTATTTAGGTAAGTACTACCTAAGTCTGGGGGACAAGGACAGCGCTACGGCACTGTTCAAACTGGCGGTCGCCAACAACGTACATAACTACGTTGAGCACCGATACGCATTGTTGGAATTATCGCTCTTGGGCCAGGAGCAAGATGACCTGGCAGAATCGGACCAGCAATAGCTGACGAACACATCAGCCCATAGTTTTTTGCTTGCCATCACCTTCGCGGGTGAGGGCGTTGTTGTTCGTTAATACACCTACTTTGAGCCGGTTCACACTTTTCAATGAAAATTACCGTAAATTTTCACGATGAGTTATGTAGACTGGCCGCCATTAATTTTGAGGCACACGTACTACATGGCTGAATTCGAAACCACTTTTGCAGATCTGGGCCTTAAGGCTCCTATCCTTGAAGCGCTCACCGATCTGGGTTACGAAAAACCATCTCCGATCCAGGCTGAGTGCATTCCGCATCTGCTGGACGGCCGCGACGTTCTGGGTATGGCCCAGACCGGTAGCGGTAAAACCGCAGCATTCTCTTTACCGCTGCTGAACAACATCGATCCTGAGCTGAGAGCACCGCAGATTCTGGTGCTGGCGCCGACCCGCGAACTGGCGGTACAGGTTGCTGAAGCAATGACGGAATTCTCTAAACATATGCGCGGCGTGAACGTGGTTGCCCTGTACGGCGGCCAGCGTTATGACGTGCAGCTGCGCGCCCTGCGTCAGGGTCCGCAGATCGTCGTCGGTACCCCGGGTCGTCTGCTGGACCACCTGAAGCGCGGCACCCTGGACCTCTCCAAACTGAGCGGCCTGGTACTGGATGAAGCAGATGAAATGCTGCGCATGGGCTTTATCGAAGACGTAGAAACCATTATGGCGCAGATCCCGGAAGGGCATCAGACCGCGCTGTTCTCCGCCACCATGCCGGAAGCTATCCGTCGCATTACCCGTCGCTTTATGAAAGAGCCGCAGGAAGTGCGCATTCAGTCCAGCGTGACGACTCGCCCGGATATCAGCCAGAGCTACTGGACTGCCTACGGCATGCGTAAAAACGAAGCGCTGGTGCGTTTCCTGGAAGCGGAAGACTTTGATGCGGCGATTATCTTCGTCCGTACCAAAAACGCGACCCTGGAAGTAGCTGAAGCGCTGGAGCGTAATGGCTACAACAGCGCGGCGCTGAACGGCGACATGAACCAGGCGCTGCGTGAGCAGACTCTGGAACGCCTGAAAGATGGTCGTCTGGATATCCTGATTGCGACTGACGTTGCGGCCCGTGGCCTGGACGTTGAGCGTATCAGCCTGGTGGTGAACTACGACATCCCAATGGATTCTGAATCCTACGTTCACCGTATCGGCCGTACTGGTCGTGCCGGTCGTGCTGGCCGCGCGCTGCTGTTCGTTGAGAACCGCGAGCGTCGTCTGCTGCGCAACATCGAACGCACCATGAAGCTGACCATTCCTGAAGTGGAACTGCCTAACGCGGAGCTGCTGAGCAAGCGTCGTCTGGAAAAATTCGCCGCGAAAGTTCAGCAGCAGCTGGAAAGCAGCGATCTGGATCAGTACCGTGCACTGCTGGCGAAAATCCAGCCGACGGCGGAAGGTGAAGAGCTGGACGTGGAAACGCTGGCTGCTGCGCTGCTGAAGATGGCTCAGGGCGAACGTTCGCTGATCGTTCCGCCGGACGCGCCGATGCGTCCACGTCGTGAATTCCGCGATCGTGACGATCGTTTCGACCGTCGTGGCGACCGTAATGATCGCGGCCCGCGCGGCGATCGCGAAGATCGTCCGAAGCGTGAGCGTCGTGACGTGGGTGACATGGAGCTGTATCGCATTGAAGTGGGTCGCGATGACGGCGTTGAAGTGCGTCATATCGTTGGCGCGATCGCCAATGAAGGCGATATCAGCAGCCGTTACATCGGTAACATCAAGCTGTTCGCTTCTCACTCCACCATTGAGCTGCCGAAAGGGATGCCGGGCGAAGTGCTGCAGCACTTTACTCGTACCCGTATCCTGAACAAGCCGATGAACATGCAGCTGCTGGGCGATGCGCAGCCGCGCACCGAACGTCGTGGCGGCGGTGAGCGTCGCGAAGGCGGCCGTGGCTTCGGCGGCGAGCGTCGTGAAGGTAGCCGTGGCTTCGGTGGCGAACGTCGTGAAGGCGGTCGTGGTGAAGGACGTCGTTTCAGCGGCGAACGTCGTGAAGGCCGTGCGCCGCGTCGTGACGATGCATCCGCGCCGCGCCGCGATGACTCAGCCGGTCGCCGTCGCTTCGGTGGCGATGCGTAATCAACGCCGCCCGCTAGCGTAAACTAAATAATACAGCCCCGATCGTCATGATTGGGGCTTTTTTTATTCCCTTTGTACTCGTGTACTGGTACAGTGCGTCATGCTCAACGTGAGCGAAGTATTTTCGACTGGAGAATTCGGTAAATGGCGACACTAACCACTACGGCAACCCGTCCGTCTCTGTTTGGCGGCGTGGTGATTATCGGCGGCACGATTATCGGCGCGGGCATGTTCTCGCTGCCGGTGGTGATGTCCGGCGCGTGGTTTTTCTGGTCGCTGGCGGCGCTGGTCTTCACCTGGTTCTGCATGCTGCACTCCGGTTTGATGATCCTCGAGGCCAATCTTAACTACCGCATCGGCTCCAGCTTCGACACCATTACCAAAGACCTGCTCGGCAAGGGCTGGAACCTGGTGAACGGTGTATCAATCGCCTTTGTGCTCTATATCCTGACCTACGCCTATATTTCGGCGAGCGGTTCGATCCTCCACCACACCTTCAGTGAACTGTCGCTGAAGGTGCCGGCGCGCGCGGCGGGCTTCGGCTTTGCGCTGCTGGTGGCGTTTATCGTCTGGATGAGCACCAAAGCGGTGAGCCGCATGACGGCTATCGTACTGGGCGCTAAGGTGATCACCTTCTTCCTGACCTTCGGTAGCCTGCTCGGGCACGTCGAGCCGACGACGCTATTTAACGTTGCGGAGAAGAATGCCTCCTATGCGCCATACCTGCTGATGACGCTCCCGTTCTGCCTGGCCTCGTTTGGCTATCACGGCAACGTGCCGAGCCTGATGAAATACTACGGAAAAGATCCGCGCACCATCATCCGCTGCTTAACCTACGGTACGCTGCTGGCGCTGGGTCTGTATGTCGTTTGGCTGCTGGTGACGATGGGTAACATCCCTCGTCCGCAGTTTATCGACATTGCGCAGAAGGGCGGCAACATTGATGTACTGGTGCAGGCGTTGAGCGGCGTGCTGAATAGTCGGAGTCTGGATCTGCTGCTGGTGGTGTTCTCGAACTTTGCTGTCGCCAGTTCGTTCCTCGGCGTGACGCTGGGGCTGTTCGACTACCTGGCGGATCTGTTTGGCTTTGACGATAGCGCGATGGGACGCTTTAAAACCGCGCTGCTGACCTTTATCCCGCCGATGATTGGCGGACTGGTGAAACCCGATGGTTTCCTCTACGCCATCGGCTATGCTGGCCTGGCGGCGACGATCTGGGCGGCGATTGTACCGGCGCTGCTGGCTCACGCCTCACGCAAACGCTTCGGCAGCCCACAGTTCCGCGTTTGGGGCGGAACGCCAATGATTGTGCTGATCCTGCTCTTTGGCCTCGGCAATGCGGTTGTACATATCCTGTCGAGCGTCAATCTGCTGCCGGTTTATCAGTAAGTTTTATTTTATCTGAGCCAGAATTACCGATCTGGCTCAATATATATATGCATACATTCTCTTATTATCAGATAAAGGTTATTTTAAATAAGGGAATGTTTATATGCCTGAGCAGGACATAACTTTGCGCAAACTGGAGATTTTTCTGGGATATATGGATACCATGAATATTTCTAAGACGGCAGAAATCATGCATATTTCTCCGGTTAGCGTACATCGTGCCTTGCATTCTTTGGAGGATAATTTACGCTGCGATCTTTTCACACACAATGGCCGGAATTTACATCCCCTCCCCGGCGCATGGGTAATGCAAAAGCAGGCCCGCGAGGTGATCAATGCAATGGAACGCTGTATTTATCTGACGCGTGAGGCTTCAGGATACCATTCTCCTGCATTACGCTTAGGCCTACTCTATTCACTAGTATTAAAAACGGCACCGCAGATAGTACAGGGATTGAAGAAGCGGCGCCCTGAGCTTTCAATTGAGTTTATCATGAACTCTAATAAGAAATTATTAGAAGCGCTAAATGAAGGCAATATCGATGCGGCATTAATCTCTACGCCCGATGAGTATAATTCAAATTTATTTGAAACCTGGACGATATTTTCGGATTCGATTTATTTAGCGGTTCCTGTACAGGATGCGGATACGCTACAAACCCCCGTTGATCTCTCTCGTTTACAGAGTAAAAAATTTATTGCCTTGAGTGAAGGGTTCGCAACCTGGAGAGGTTTTCAGCAGGCCTTCCGTATCGCTGGCTTTGAGCCGGATATTGCGGTTCGGGTACACGATATTTTTTCGTTAATGAGCATGGTTAATGCTGGAGTGGGGTACACTCTCATACCCGGACGCATGCGCGGGCTTTTTCGGAGTGGGATACGCCTGCTACCTTTGCAGGAAGCCTATCGCATGGAACAAGAAATTTCGCTCGTTTTTCCCCGTAGTCAGGAAAATCATCCTGGACTGCTATCTCTTCTCGCAGAATGCCGTATGTATGCCAGGCAGCTTATGCGGGAGGATAACGATGTAGACAAAGTCCCATGATTTCCTGAGTAATCCGCTGATAAACCTGAGCTTCGCCGTACATGGCGACGGCGAGCCATCGGGAGGTACTAACTAAGGCGATTTTCAGACGGATATGATCGCCGGTGATGGTGTTGGTTAACGCGTGGGTCAGAGCCTGGCGGCTAAGTGAGCATAAGGTGAAAATGGCCGACTCCTGCCTAGTGATGATCTGATTCTTCAACGCACATCCGATGACGCAGCGCTGCAGCTTGTTTCGCAGTTCGTCAGAGGTGCCGCTGATAAACGCAAAGCCGATTCGGTGTTCGGGTTTATCACCCAGTAGCTTTTGCCGGAAAACCTCCTCTTCCTCCTGGGTGCACAGTGAGGCCTGTATCGCGATTTGCCCGGGCTTCATACGTTGAAATGAATACATAAGTCTCCCTGGCGCCTGTTGCATAAAACAACAGGCGCATGCGGTTAAAAGAACGGGGCTAAAGAGATATAGAGCGCAGACGGCGCCAACAGGCAGCCCAGGCCGGTATAGAAGGTGGCTGTCATTGCGCCATAAGGTACAAGTTTCGGGTCAGTCGCCGCCAGCCCTGCCGCCACGCCGCTAGTAGATCCCATCAGCCCGCCATATACAATGGCTGCAGCGGGAGAGTTCAGTCCGGCGGCTTTCGCCACCAGCGGCGTGACAATCATGATGGCGATAGATTTAATCACCCCGGCAGCGATACTGAGCGCGATAACATCGGAACTTGCGCCAAGCGCCGCACCGGTAACCGGGCCGACGATAAAGGTCACCGCGCCGCCGCCGATAGTCGCCATGCTGACCGCATCGGTATAGCCGAAGGCCCAGGCGACAATCGCTCCCAGGTAAAAGGAGAGCACGGTGGAGACGACCAGCGCCAGCGCGCCCGCGAGGCCCGCTTTTTTCAGCTCGTCAAGCTTCACGCCAAAGGCGGTGGCGATAATGGCAAAATCACGGAACATGCCGCCGCCCATCAGCGCAATACCGCTAAAAAGCGTGATGTCGGAAAGCCCTTTTTTGCCGCCGGTGAGTTCGCCGCCGAGCCAGGCCAGCAGCAGGCCTGCGGCAATGGCGATCGCCGAACTGTGAATTTTACCGCGAAAGACGTGGGTCGAGATCCAAGCCGCGACCCAGCAGACAATGCCAACCACCACAAAAGCGGTGATCAGGGCATTGCTGGTGAAGTTACTGGTAAGAATCTTTGTAAGTTGTTCCATTCTTTATGCTCTCCACCGGTTAGTCTGCTGAACGTGTCATCGTGCTTTTGCTGCCGATTTTGCTCAGTGGTTTAATCAGCAGAAAACCAATCACGACTGCGCCAAGGCCTGCAATAAGCGCCACCGGGCCTCCTTTGAGCGCGGCCACAACGTTCTGGTTCGCGGACATGGCGACAACAATAGGGATATACATCGCATTCCAGAATCCAACCCCCTGTTCGGCGGGTTTAGACAACAGCCCCTTTTCCGTCAACTTCTGGGAAATAACGACTAAAAACAGCATGGCAAAGCCGACGCCGCCGATATTGGCGGAAATTCCAAGCAGCAAACCCAAAAGATCGCCGACAATTAACCCGGCGAACATGCACAATCCCATTAACATCAATCCGTAAATAATCATGATGTTTCTCTTTCTATAACCACACTAAAAGCATAAGAGACTACCCGAACCGGGAAATGACAATAAAGTAAGACAAGGGCTTTTAGCACAGTATGTTTTTATGATGCGGACAGTCAACAGTAAATTTATTCGTACACACCCTGCCTGTCATATCAGCGAAATGTTTATCGCTGATATGACTGAGGCATAATGGTTATATCACAAAGGAATGCCGCACTATTTATTTAGTATTAAAAACGTGACGTTCTACTCAGCGGCAATTTCGAATAAGACCATGCCTGGGTTTACGCGATCGCCTGCGTTCACCTCCAATGACTTTAATACGCCAGCCTCCGGTGAGGCGACAGGCATTTTCATTTTCATGGCTTCAAGAATAACAATCGGCTGGCCTTTTTCAATTTTGTCGCCTACGGCGGCTTTAACTTCATCGACCACACCCGGTACTTTTGATTTAACTTCAGACATATTAATTTCCTTTAATATATATCATTGAAAGATGTTTTATTAACCCGTCGACGTCTTGTCGCGTCATTAATTCGACATCGGTCTCACCTTTAGCCAGCAGGGTCAGACTCCTGCTAAACCACTCTTTGATATTGATAGAAAAACCGTTTGGTAAATTAATTTCTCCATCAATACGTACTGAATATTGCTGGGCAATATCTGTCAGAACAGAGTAACAATCGCTTAACGCCATTTCGTGCCAGGGCGTTATGCGAATATCTAAATCGGAGCGACTGTCCGTCCATAGCCAGGGCGTCGTCATCTCCAGCGCCACCGACCCCCACACGCCAAGCCCGGTTTCCGGCCCACGCCACGCCTGACGCAGGGCGCTAAAGGCGCGTATCGCGCTGGTACGGTTGACGGCAGGCAGGATGGCCGTTTGTTCCGGTGTTGACACGCGCGTGACGGCCTGTAATGAAGCAACCGTCGCCAGCCGTAGACGCTGCCCTTGCCAGCGCTGCGGAAAGCAAAAGCCCAGGGAAATACTCGCTTCATCACGGATGCCCCTGCGCACGATGCCGGGGAGATATCCGGAAAGCAGATAGTTCCGCAACTCTTCCCGCAATGAGGCGGGTAGGGCACTAAACGCGCCGTTCAACTGCCTCGCAATCAGCCGCAGTTCAGCGCTCTCCAGCCAGCACAAAGTATGGCGTTGCAGGGCGCTCATCGCTGTTTGCTCCATGCCGGATCGTTTTTCGCTTGTTGCTGTAAATCCCGCTGTGCTGCAAGCAGGGCGTCAAACTGCGAGGTGGCCTGCGGACCGATAATATCGACCGGCGCGGCTTTTGCCGCTTCCTCCCCTGGAACAGTAACGGGGTAGAGGCGGATATGGGTGGCGCTGGCTTGGGTTTGTAGCTGCGTACTGACCCGGCAAACTCGCCCCTTGATACGTAAAATCGTCCGTGCCGTCCGCTCCACAATTTCCCGGTGATGGGCGGTAGTCGCCATCACCACCATGTCATATTCCGGCGTGGTGCGCCGACGCTTCCAGGTCTGGATTTTGCCCTGCAAATTACACAGGTGGCCGTTCGTTGCCACGGGAAAGCTGTCGCCGGTTGGCAGGCCGCCGACGATAACTTCCCGCCAGTCACCGCCCTGCGGCGCGGCGACCAGCGAGATATCTTCCCGCAGCGGAAGGCCGTCCAGGATCAGCCAACCGAACTCCTGGCAACCGTAGACATCATGCAGCCCATATCCCAGTGAAGCGCACAGCGGAACCAGCGCTTCATCAAGGGGGGTGCCTGCGGTAATCAGCATCAGCGTTTTTGGTAAATACGCCTGCAGGTTCATCTTTAGCGCCTGTTCCAGCGTGGCGCGTAAAAATGAGGACTCTCCCACCACCACATCCGGCTGCTGGCGACACAGGGCAATGAGCAGCGCGTCCCGGCATGAGCGGGATAAAAACGACCAGTGCAGACCACTCTCATCCAGCGCCTGACGCGTGAACACATTCACCAGCGGCGCGTAGGTCACCACCATATGCTGCCCAGCGGTTACGCCGCATTCCGCCAGCACACGCTTACCCGCCGCGGAACGCAACAGCAGTTCGTTCTGCGTTACGCCGACGATGTTCTGAAATGCGCTACTGCCGGTGGTAAAGGTAACCAGCGCAAGATTTAACGGCGTGTGAATCTCCTCGATAACGTGAGCCGCCGTGGGGCCAGCGATACCTTTATCGCTAAGCGTACGGCGCGGCATTTCCGCTAACGTGGGGATACCCTGCTGGGCGTCAACCAGCCATTCGAGCATTGCAATGGGATCGTTCATCGCGCGCACTCCTGAATCAGGCCGGCAAGTAACGCGCCGCGACCGCCCGATACTCCTCGCGCATCTGCGCCAGAATCACATTGCGCATTTTTCTGCCGCCGCGATCTTCGCCTGCGCTCCCACGTCCCTGCGGGCCTGTCGACGTCACGCCAGCCGCTTGTTTCTGTTGGCGCACCTCTGCGATATGGCGAACGATCGCCTCTTTCATCTCCGGGATCGCCTTGATCAGTTCTTCCACCCCGCCCAGTTGCCAGAAGAACTCCGGTCCGGCCGCGAAGACCGGATTAGTGCGGGAAAGCTCGCTCAGACGCTCCACGTCCTGGCGGGTAATGCGCGCGATGCTGCTCAGCGGCATTACGTGGATCATGGTGCCAAATTCCGATGTCAGGCTCAGGATATGGTCGGCTTGCAAACCGTGGCAGAGGAACGCGCCGCTAATGGCGCGGCCGATGACCATCGCGATAATCGGATGCCCGGCATGGCGCGCCTCAGCCAGCGCCAGTTGATAGGCACCGGTCGCTTTATTCATACCAATTATCTCTTCCAGTTTGCCCGGTCCGTTGCCGGGAGTGTCAACAATCAGCACCAGCGGACGTTTCTCGCCGACGGGCTTGTCTTTATCCATCGCCAGCGTGCGATACACCGCCAGCGCCATTTTATATCCCTCTTCCAGCCCGATAACTCCGGCGTACACCACCGGAAAACGCGGGTTAAAGGTCATGGCGTCGTTAGCAATAACGGTGCAGATTTCACCGTTAATGCGGGCGCTGCCGACGACGGCTCCCGGTCCATAATCTTCATAAGGCAGCTTGAGATCCGCCAACGCGTTCTCTTCGAAGCTATTTTCGTCAACAAGCAGATCGATAGCGGCGCGGCCCTGGCCGAGTAAATTTTCCATTATGCTTCCTCCACCGGCAGGCGTTTAACGTTGCTCAGGAACGTCTCGAGATCCATATCCACCAGCGACTGGGGCGCGGTATTGCCTGCCATAGCCCAGACATCCCGTGCATCTGATGGCTCTGACTCGCTGATTTTTTTCGTGAGCGCCATCTGGGCGCGTACTTTCGCTTCGCTGCCGATGCGGCGCATGGCTTCAATCTGCGGCCAGGGCAGGTCGGCAATCAGCGCGGCCTGCTGGTGGAAAGCCGTTAGCGAGTCGGCAATCAGGTAGTTACAGTCTCCGACGATGTACTTATGCTTACCGCCGGTGGTGCGGAACACCAGCGCGCGGTCCGAGGCGTCAAACTCGCTGCGGCCCATCTCCTGTTCAATGACCTCCGGCCCGGTCAGCCCCAGGCGGCCCGATTCACTCATCACGATGATGTCGGTGGCGGCGGCGACAAAACCCATCCCGCCAAAGCAGCCGATCTTGCTGCCGATCATCGCCACGACCGGGACGCGACCGCGCAGGGTTTGCAGCATGTCCATACACTCGGCGTGGGCCAGTAGCCCGGCGTTAGCCTCATGCAGGCGCACGCCGCCGGTTTCAAAGGAGATGAGAACGATCGGGCGGCGGGCCGGGTCGGTGGTCTGCGCCGCCAGTTCGTCCGCCAGCATCAGCGCGCCGACCATTTTTGCGCCGCCCACCTCGCCCACCGCACCGCCGATAAAGCGTCCTTCCTGGGAGATGACAATGGCCGGGTGCTGGCCGAGCAGGCCGATGCCGGTAACGATGCCGTCGTCAAACTCCACCGCTTCATTCAGCACGGGCAGGTGCGGGCTGGTTCGTTTGTCCGCCGGGCCGATCAGTTCAGTAAAGGTGCCTTTATCCACCAGCGAGCTGGCGCGAACGCGGGCGCTGGCTTCCAGAAAACGCAGATCATTCATGATGGGTTTCTCCCGGCATAGCCTGCTGTAACGCTTGCTGAATTCTTAACGCGACGACCGCAGGCGTGGCGTTGTTGTCATTGATGCTGACCTGCATGTTGCCCAGGGGGCCGCTGTCCAGAAATCGTTTCAGTACGATTTCCCAGATATGATCGAAACCGGTCACCGGCGTGCAGATGCTGACTTCAATCCCGCCCGCCAGCGCTTTCGGCTCCAGCAGGATCTCCAGATCGCCGGAGCCAACAACGCCGCAGTGCACGGTTTGCTGCAGAGATGCTCTTTCGTGGGTGCCGCTGAAATGATGTGATATTTGATGTAGAGCCATGTCCTTTTCCCCTACCAGTTACGGAATCGAGTGGGCGGGTTATAGAGTCCGCCAGACCAGTCAACCAGATCGCGAATGCTTTTCGCCGCCAGCATCTGACGGTTGGCACGGCGACGGTCAATGCCTAAATCTTCCGGCGTTTTGACAATGCCTGCCTCCCGCAGCTGTGCGGTCTGTTCCGGATCGGCGGCAAGGCCAATTCCGGTGTAGCCCGCCACGGCGCGAATGGCCGCCATGCGCTGTTCCAGCCCTTCGCAGCGGTGCAGATAGGCGATGCCCTCTTCGGTCAGTACGTGGGTGACGTCATCGGCGTAGACCATCACCGGCGGCAGGGCGAGGTTGGCTTTTTCCGCCAGTTCCCAGGCGTCCAGCTTGTCGACGAAAGCGGGCTGGCGCTTCTCGCGGAAGGTTTCCTGCATCTGCACCACCAGACGTTTGCCGCGCGGCATATCGCCAATTAGCTGCTTTTGGGTGGCGTTAAACTCTTCGCCGCATTTCAGCCAGGATTGCGTTGCATGACGGCGGCCTTTGGCGTCGCAGCCCATATTCGGCGCGCCGCCAAAGCCCGAAACGCGGCTGGCGGTGGCGGTGCTACTGTTTCCGTACTTATCGATCTGCAAAGTGCCGCCGATAAACATGTCCAGCGCGTAGTGACC
Organism: Klebsiella sp. AqSCr; assembly: GCF_008452795.1. Lineage (NCBI taxonomy): Bacteria > Pseudomonadati > Pseudomonadota > Gammaproteobacteria > Enterobacterales > Enterobacteriaceae > Klebsiella > Klebsiella sp. AqSCr. Next base: position 2,481,483 of record NZ_MJDM01000005.1, on the reverse strand, counting down.
CGCAGCCTGGGCGAAGGCGCGGTTGGAGCGTAGCGTGCCGTCCTGGCCGATATAAAAGATATCCGGGCGTTCGGCGACATATTTTTCCATGCCCAGTTCGCCGCCGAAGCAGTGCACCGACTGGATCCAGCCGCTTTCGATCGCCGGGATCAGCGTCGGATGCGGGTTGAGTACCATATGGGTACAGACTTTGCCTTTCAGCCCAAGCTCCTCGCCGTAGGTGGGTAGCAGTAGCTCAATGGCGGCGGTGAAGAAGCCAATACCGTGGTTAATGCGCTCAACGCCGTATTCGGCATAAATACCTTTCAGCGCCATCATTGCCATCAGCACATGGGTGTCAGTAATAAGTCCCGGATCGCGGGTAAACAGCGGCTCGACATAGAACGGACGCGGCGCTTCAATCACCGCATTTACCCAGTCGCCGGGGATATCCACGCGCGGCACTTTATCGACAATCTTGTTGACCTGCGCGATCACAATTCCCTGGCGGAAGTGGGTGGCTTCGGTAATAACAGGAGTATCTTCGGTGTTAAAGCCGGTGTAGAGATTGCCGTCTTTATCCGCTTCAAAGGCGGTGATTAGCGACACGCGCGGCGTGAGGTCGACAAAGTAGCGGCTGAACAGCTCCAGATAGGTATGGATGGCCCCGAGCTTGATCTTACCGTCTTGGATCAGCTTCGCCAGACGTCCATCCTGCGGCCCGGCATAGGCGAAATCGAGCTTTTCAGCGATGCCCTTTTCAAACAAATCCAGATGGCTGGACAACGGTACGGATGACTGCACCATATGCAGGCCGGAGATCTTTTGCGGATCAAGCTGGCACAGGCATTCGGAGAGAAAATCCGCCTGTTTCTGGTTATTACCCTCGATATTGACGCGATCGAAGCTTCGAATAATGGCTTCCAGCGCGGCGACAGTATCTTTGGCGTCGATAATTTTGCCGTCACGAAAATACGGGGCCAGCTGATTCAGGCGCTGCGCCGTATCGTCCTTGAGTTGATGCCAGTTGTGCTCTTTTAGCATGGGTTGACTCCATTAATTCAGCAGGAATAGCGTGGAGATAAAGATCCCGGTGGCGATAGCCGAGACGATCAGACCGCTCACGCCCGCACCCATCGCTAGCGGCAGGATGATGGCGTAGGGGTTCTCATGGTTAACCTCTTTCTGCGCGATTTTTGCCGTCGTCGGCAGGCAGGAGACGCCCGCAATACCGATAGCCGGGTTATAACGCCCCTTCGAGATAAACCAGATAAACCAGCCGCCCAGCAGAGCGCCGACGGCGGAAATGGCCAGCGCGCCGATACCAAGGATCAGGATGATGGCAACTTTCGGGTCGAGAATAGTTTGCGCTTCACACAGCGTGCCCAGCAGCAGGCCGAGAAACAGCGTTGCGGTATAGGTCAGCGTGGATTCCAGTAATTTCTGAAACGGTTCGATCTCCGCCTCTTTAATAGCGATGCCGAGGAAGAACGAGAGGATCAGTGGCGCGGCGACCGGCAGCAGCAGGCACAACAGCAGGCAGGCGCAGACGGTAAAGATGAATTTCGCTTTCTTCGATACGGTGGGGTAGTCAATTTCAACTTCCATGCCACGGTATTTTTTCGGCACCAGCAGACGCACCAGGTACGGATAACCGGCATATGTCAGGCTCAGGTAGAGATAAGCGATAATGGCGATGGGGACGAACAGGTTCGGTGCCAGGATAAGGGAGGCAAAGAGCACCATCGGCCCATCTGCGCCGCCGATAGTGGCAATCGACGCGGCTTCGTTGGCGGGCAGGCCGAATACTTCAATACCCAGCAGCAGCGCGGCGAAGGTTCCCGCCTCGGCGAACAGAGCGACAACAATGCTGGCCCAGGGGCGGAGCAAAATAAAGCTGATGTCGCTCATTGCGCCAATGCCGAAGAAAACGATACAGGCGATGAGGCCATTGCTAAAGGTGAAATTATAGACCGGCTGCAGGAAGTTTACCTGCATTAGGTTTACCAGCTCGTTAGGTTCGCTGACCATCGGGTCGAGAATTAAGGTCCCGGTTTGTCCGCCTGCCAGAAACAGTACCCCGGCGTTAACTGCAATCATACCAAGGCCCATCGGCACCATAATTAACGGTTCAAGCTTCCGGCGGAATCCCATCCAGGCCAATATAAAGCCGAGAACAATTAACAGAAAACGTGCAATGGCTATTTTCGGGTCTTCAATAAAAAAAGTGCCAATGCCCGAAAAGAGCTTAACAAAGATATCCATAACTATATTCCTGATGGCAAAAGTAAAGTTCGCAAATTAATCGTCGGTGATATTTAACTTATTCATCATCTTGTTGACGCCAACGATGATGCCGACAACCGCAAATGAAATTACAATCGTTAAGCCATACGTTAATAAAGTATAAAAATAGATGTTCATATTCTTCCTTATGTCATATCTCCTTGCGGCTGGCGGCAAAGAAAATACATCGCCAGACACAGCGCTAATAAATCGGCCGAACCGCCAGGGCTGACCCACTTATCCATGCACCATGAATTAAAATCAGCCAGTTGCTGCTCGATCGCAGGGTTAAACATTCCGCCCTGCGTCACAAGACGCCGGGCATACTGCTTCATTTCCGCCAGCGCCTGCTGGCCGCCGCGAAACAGCACGGTAGTGTCATCGCAATGGGCCATTAAGGTGAGCAACGTATGAATAAGCGCTTCCCGCCAGGCCAGCCCGTTGTCCAGCGCCTGATGCAGCGCGGGTAAGCCAATCTGGCAAACTAGTGGGAAACCTTGCTCTGCCTCTCCGCGCACGCCGGTAATGCCGAATCCGACATACAATTTCTCACCGTGGGTTTGCGCCGGGCGTTCGGCCAGGGCGGCAAAATCCCTACGGCAGAGATCGCGGCAGAGTTCAGCGACGCACTGGCTTAAGGCGTTATATGAGAGGGTTTCTCCGCGCCCGGAAAGCCATCCTGCCGCTGTCGCCAGAACCGTGCCGGAAAAAAGAATGCCGCGCTGGGTATTAACCTGCTGTGTTGCCCGCAGCAGCGTATTTTCATAATGAATGCCAATGGCACGTATTTTTGTAAAGAGTTCCCACGGCGATCCTTGATGATTTTCCCCTGCATGGGCGCAGGCGCTAAAACAGGGGGCAATAGCCGATGAACTGGTAATAAATAACCAGATATCCATATCTTTATGCGCCCCTTGTGAATGAGGTGTAACAAGGCCAGGTTTAGGCCAGGCGGAGACCTCCATTAACAGCGCTTTTAATAAGCACTCGCCGATCCACATAGCACGGGCAGTTGGTTGGCTCATGAGTATTCTCTTTTACCAGACTCAGGATTGAAAAATAAAACAGAGGAAAACTAACACCGTTGAAAGAGGGGGGCAATTACGCCAGAGGTAATGTAATTACGCTCAACGTAATAAGGCGGGGATTATGTGAAAATATGAATGAAGACGATCACAAAATGGTTTAGCGGAGGAAAAGAAATGCGGCAAAAATGCCGCATAGCTCACTACCCCAACAGCTCCTCTTTCACCTGCATCGCTAAATCGAAAGAATGCAGACGCGCCTGGTGGTCGAAGATCTGGCCATTGACCATGATTTCGTCCGCCTCGGTTTCACGCAGAATCGACTCTAGCCCATGGCGGACTTTAGTTTTATCGCCGACCAGCGACATGCTCAGTGCCTGCTGCACACCATACTGCTCGGATGCTGACCACAGCTGATGCATATTTTCCACCGGCGGCGGCAACTGCCCGGTCTCGCCGCGACGCAGCTTCACAAACGCCTGCTGCATGGAGGTGAAGAGAAACTCCGCATCGCGGTTGCTGTCGGCGGCGATGATATTGATACACACCATCGCGTACGGTTTTTCCAGCCGCGCCGAAGGTTTGAAATTGCTGCGATACAGATGCAGGGCCTGGAACAACATATCCGGCGCGAAGTGCGAGGCGAAGGCAAACGGCAGGCCGAGCTGCGCCGCCAGTTGCGCGCTATAGAGGCTTGAGCCCAGCAGCCATACTGGAATGCGCTCCCCGTAGCCGGGAACCGGGCGCACGTGCGGGTTCGGATCGCGGGCGTCAAACCAGTCCACCAGTTCCGCTACATCGCGCGGGAAATTATCGACATCGCCGCTCATATGGCGACGCAGGGCGCGCATGGTCGGCTGATCGCTGCCCGGCGCGCGGCCAAGGCCGAGGTCGATCCGGCCGGGGTAAAGGGTGTTCAGGGTGCCGAACTGCTCAGCTATCACCAGTGGAGAGTGGTTAGGCAGCATCACGCCGCCGGACCCGAGATGCAGGGTGGTGGTGTTGGCGGCGAGATAGCCAATCAGCACCGAGGTCGCTGCGCTGGCAATGCCGACCATATTATGGTGCTCCGCCAGCCAGTAGCGATGATAGCCGCGCGATTCGGCCAGCCGGGCGAGATCCAGAGAGTGGGTAAAGGCTTCTTTGGCAGAAGATCCTTGCGGGATCGGCGCCAGATCGAGCACCGAGAATGGAACAGATTTGTCAGTCATAAAGGCTCACTTTGCTACAGCATCGTCATCAGATTGAAGGTCTTCTTCCAGCCTGGCGCATCCTGGACGCGCCAGCCAGAAAAGCTGCATCTTTAATAATGCATTAAAATCTGAGCACTGTTGTTAACAAAGTGAGCGGTTTATCAGGCCTGAAGCACCAGTCCTGGCAATCGTTTCCAGTAGCCGTTGCAATCGCTATTGCTGGTGAGATCCAGCGGCGCAGCGCCGTTTTCGTTGGCGCGGAAGGCCTCGAGCATGGCGAAGGTCTCGTTGCCCATCGGCGACAGGCGCACCATATCCACCAGGCCGTGCATGGAGGTCAGCTCATTGCCCAGGTTATAGACGTAGCCGCTCATGGTCTGAATACCATTGAGCACGAACACCTGCTGGTTCTCCTGCGACAGCATGCTGCGCCCGGTTGGGTACTTGATGCAGCAGGTTTCGCACTCGTCCTTTGGCCGGTCTTCCGAGCGGGCGGTAAAGCAGCGCGCGGAATAAGCCAGCGGCAGATGGCCGTAGCTCAGCACTTCGACTTCAAACTGGTTGCGGATACCCAGCTCTTCGCACTGGGTCAGTAAATTAGCCAGCCAGTCGCGGGAGAGTTCCACCGGCATGCACCAGCGCACCATGCCCTGTTTCCGCAGCAGGCGCAGGGTGACGGCGTTGTAGCAGTTCAGCGCATGCCCGGCGACGAACGGTAGCTTGCGTTCGGCGCAGAGATTTACCACGCCCAAATCACTAGCCTCAATCAGAAATTCGCCGTTATCGACATAGCGCTTCAGCTCGCCCAGTTCAGAAGAGGCCTGCACCAGCGCGAGGGTGGAGAGCACCACCTGCTTGCCGCTAGCGGCCAGCGTTTTCGCCATTTCGATCCAGTCGCCAACTTTGGTGGCGCGGCGTTTGCTGCATACCGCTTCGCCGAGATAAATGGTGTCGGCGCTGCAGTTTGCCGCCTGCTGGTAAAAATCTTCCAGCGTCTCTTTTGGCCAGTAGTACAGCACCGGCCCTAATGAATATTTCATGTTTCTCACTGCCATTTACGGTGATAAGCGCCAAGGGTAGTTTGTGTCCCCTCGGACATGGCGCCCAGGGTCTCCATCCAGGCGGACTGCGGTACGAAATTCTGCGGATCGGCTTTGCAGCGATCGATCGCCTGGCGCCAGACTTTCGCCACCTGGGTCACGTAAGCCGGGCTGCGCTGACGGCCTTCGATTTTCACCGAGGCGATATTGGCGGCCATCAATTCCGGCAACAGTTCCAGGGTGTTGAGGCTGGTGGGCTCCTCCAGCGCGTGATAGCGCTCGCCATCAACCAGGTAGCGGCCTTTGCACAGCGTCGGATAACCGGCATTCTCGCCATCCTGATAACGGTCAATCAGCACTTCATTGAGACGCGATTCCAGCCCCTGCGGCGTTTGCTGCCAGCGTACGAAGCGGGCAGGCGAACAGGCGCCGACGGTGTTGGGCGATTCGCCGGTCAGGTAGGAAGAGAGATAGCAGCGGCCTTCCGCCATGATGCACAGGCTGCCGAAGGCGAAGACTTCCAGCGGCACCGGCGTGGCGCGGGCCAACTGTTTCACCTGATGAATAGACAACACGCGCGGCAGTACGACGCGCGCGACGTCGAAGTTGCGATGATAGAAGCGAATGGCCTCTTCATTGGTGGCGGAAGCCTGCACCGAAACGTGACGCTCAATGTGTGGGTAACGCTCCGCAGCGTACTCCAGCATGGCGATATCGGCCAGAATGAGCGCATCGGCGCCCAGTTGAGCGGCCATATCCACTGCTCGCTGCCAGCGGGCGTAGCCGTCGGGATGAGCGAAGGTATTGATGGCGATATGCAGCTTACGACGGTGCTGATGCACAAAGCTGACGGCTTCCTGCAGTTTCTTTTCGGTGAAATTAAGGCCGGCAAAGTGGCGGGCGTTGGTGTCATCTTTCAGCCCGATATAGACGGCATCGGCGCCGTTTTCGATGGCCGCCTTAAGCGCCGGAAGGTTACCGGCTGGGCAGAGCAGCTCCATAATTTTTCCTGAAAAATGCGGCCCGTCAGGGACGCTGAATGGTTAACGAGCAGGGATTTTAGTTAACCTTCTGGTGACAATTTTTGATTTGAGGCAGTTAAAAGTGTATTGGCGGCGCCAATAACTGGCGGCCGTCATCGCGTTTTTGTTGATTTACGCCGCTATGTTGTTTATGTGATATGGCACAATAGCGGAACTATTGCATTCATGGAGTAAAGCTTGTGTTGGATAAACTGCGTTCCCGGCTGGTCCACTTTGGCCCGTCTTTAATGAGCGTGCCGGTTAAGCTGGCGCCTTTTGCCCTCAAGCGCCAGGTGCTGGAGCAAGTGCTGAGCTGGCAGTTTCGCCAGGCGCTGGCGGAGGGGGAGCTGGAGTTTCTTGAGGGGCGTTGGTTAAGTATTCATGTGCGTGACATCGGTCTGCTGTGGTATACCTCGGTAGTCGATGGTCGACTGGTGGTCAGCCAGCAGGCCGACGCCGACGTCAGCTTCAGCGCCGACGCCAGCGATCTGTTAATGATCGCCGCGCGCAAGCAGGATCCGGATACGCTATTCTTCCAGCGTCGTCTGGTCATTGAAGGCGATACGGAGCTGGGGCTGTATGTAAAAAATTTGATGGACGCCATTGAGCTCGAGCAGATGCCAAAAGCGCTGCGCGTGATGTTGCTGCAACTGGCGGATTTTGTCGAAGCTGGACTGAAGAGCCCGCAGAAACCTGAACAGACATCGGTAGGTGAGGCATGCTGATTCGAGTGGAGATTGGGATTGATGCACCGGGAATCGACGCGCTGCTGCGTCGTACCTTCGGCCGCGATGCCGAAGCGCAGCTGGTGCACGATCTGCGTGAAGATGGACTGATCACGCTGGGGGTAGTGGCGACGGATGATGAAGGCCAGGTGATCGGCTACGTTGCCTTCAGCCCGGTGGCGGTGGAAGGTGAAGAGCTGCAGTGGGTCGGCCTGGCGCCGCTGGCGGTAGATGAACGCTACCGCGGACAGGGCATTGGTCGGCAGCTGGTTTATGAAGGGCTGGACTCGCTGAATGAGTTTGGCTACGCCGCGGTGGTGACGCTGGGCGACCCGGATTTATACCGTCGCTTCGGCTTTGAACCGGCCGCGCGCTTCGATCTCCGCTGCCGCTGGCCGGACAGCGCCGAGGCGTTCCAGGTTCACCGTCTGGCGGATGACGCCCTCGACGGCGTCCATGGCCAGGTAGAATACAGCGAGCACTTTAATCGTCTTTAAGCCTTGCCAGCAGGGTTTCGAAGGCATCCTCTCCGGCAACGAGGCGCTCTTTTTCGCGCTTCGTTAGCTGCTTGACGCGATATTCCAGTCGCAATGCAAGTGAGTGTTCACCAACTTCGTGGCTAAAGGCCAGCTGCAGGTCGCCTTTGCCGCGCAACGCCTTTGCGCCTTTTCCCGCCTGATGCTGGCGAAAGCGGCGTGGCACGTCGGTGGTGATGCCGGTATAAAGGCGATTATCCGCGGTTCGAATGAGATACAGAAACCAGCACACGGTCAAAAAGTCACTATGGTAAGGTGTGTGCACCATAGCATAATGGAGAAGAAAGATGGATACGCTTGCCGCCATTGGTCGCTGGCTGAGTAAACAGCACGTCGTCACCTGGTGCGTCTCCCGTGAAGACGAGCTGTGGTGCGCGAATGCCTTTTACGTCTATGACCCGGATACCGTGGCCTTTTATCTGCTCAGCGAGGAGCACACCCGCCATGGCCAGATGACCGGACAGAGGGCGAAGGTGGCCGGCACGGTTAACGGCCAGCCAAAAACGGTGGCCCTGATCCGCGGCGTGCAGTTCAAAGGCGAGATCCGTCGTCTGAGCGGTGACGAAGAGGCGCGAATGCGCCAGCGCTACGTCAAGCGCTTCCCGGTGGCCCGCATGCTGTCGGCGCCGGTATGGGAGATTCGTCCGGACGAAATCAAATTTACCGACAACACGCTGGGTTTCGGGAAAAAATTACACTGGCGGCGTGATGCCGGCGCCGAGCAGGCGTAGCGCTTCGCGATTGAAGGCCGGTAGATCGTCCGGCGTTCTGCTGGTGACCAGCTGTTCGTTATCGACCACCACCTCCTGGTCGTAAAACTCGCCCCCGGCGTTTTTCACATCCACCACAATCGGTTTCACCGCCGTGAGCTTACGTCCGCGGATCACATCGGCGCTGATCAGCAGCTGCGGGCCGTGGCAGATGGCAAACACCGGCTTACCGCCGTTGACAAAATCGCGGGTAAAGGTGACGAAGCGTTCATCACCACGCAGCTGGTCGGGAGAGTAGCCCCCGGGCAGCAATAAGGCATCAAATTCACCCGGTGTGACGTCATCGATGGCTCTGTCGATGGCGACCTCGGCTTCTCCCTGCTTACCCTTCACCGTTTTGCCAGCCTGCTTTTCGATCGTGATGACCTGATGCCCGGCGAGCTTAAAGGCTTCGGCGGGAGAGGTAAATTCAGAATCTTCAAAGTCGTCGGTAATGAGGACGGCTATCTTTTTACTCATGCTTCCTCCACTGTCTGGATGGTCAATGAGGTAATTCCATGATGATGGTGGATACTTACCTTGTAAGGTATTAAGCCTGGAACATGAGCCCGAAAGTGCAAGGCGGAGAATTCTGTAAAGGAGAACCAATGAGTCAGGTATTATTAACCGGCGCGACCGGGTTAGTTGGCGGTCACTTACTCCGGCTGCTGCAGAATGAGCCCCGTATAAGCACCATCGCCGCGCCGACGCGTCGCCCGCTGGCGCCAGCGGAAGGTGTCTTTAATCCTCACGATCCCCAGCTGACCGATGCCCTGGCGCAGGTGGTTGACCCGGTGGATATCGTCTTCTGTTGCCTGGGAACGACGCGCCGGGAGGCCGGGAGCAAAGAGGCCTTCGTCCATGCTGACTACACGCTGGTGGTTGATACCGCGCTGACCGGCAAACGACTGGGTGCGCAACATATGCTGGTGGTTAGCGCGATGGGCGCCAACGCCCACTCGCCGTTTTTCTACAATCGGGTGAAGGGGGAAATGGAGGCGGCGCTGATTGAGCAAGACTGGCCGCGGCTGACCATCGCCAGGCCGTCGATGCTGTCAGGCGAGCGGGAAAAAAAGCGGGCCAATGAGACCTTCCTCGCACCATTGTTCCGGCTCTTGCCGGGGAACTGGAAATCCATTGCGGCCCGCGATGTGGCGATCGCCCTGCTGGCGGAGGCGCTGTCGCCCACCCACGAAGGGGTGCGAATTCTGTCATCATCGGAACTACGGGAGCGCGCCGCGCGGCAGGCTGAATAGCGGTTTGCAAACGCAGGCTTCCGGCGTAGTATTCACGGCTTCAATTCATATCCACATTTCTTGCTGGGGAATGCTATGGCTGGTCAGTCTTCATCTCAGGCGGCGTCACCATTTCAATGGTGGAAACCCGCGCTTTTCTTTCTCGTCGTGATTGTTGGTCTGTGGTACGTCAAATGGCAGCCGTACTACGGGAAAGCCTTCACCGCTGCGGAAACCCACAGTATCGGTAAATCTATTCTCGCCCAGGCCGACGCTAACCCGCTGATGGCGGCGTGGGACTATGCGATGGTTTACTTTCTTGCCGTCTGGAAAGCGGCGGTGCTCGGCGTGCTGCTCGGGTCGTTGATTCAAGTACTCATTCCGCGCGACTGGCTGCTACGCACCCTGGGACAATCGCGGTTTCAGGGCACGCTGCTGGGAGCGATTTTCTCGCTGCCCGGCATGATGTGCACCTGCTGCGCCGCGCCGGTCACGGCCGGGATGCGCAAACAGCAGGTGTCGATGGGCGGGGCGCTGGCGTTCTGGATGGGGAACCCGCTGCTCAATCCGGCGACGCTGGTGTTTATGGGTTTTGTTCTGGGCTGGCAGTTTGCGCTGGTTCGCCTGGTGGCGGGTCTGGCGACAGTATTAACTGTGGCGACGCTGGTGCAGAAATGGGTGAAAGAGGCGGCGACGCAGCCGGTAGCGGTGCCTGCTGCACCGTCGGAAGCGACTCAGGGCGGCTTCTTTAGCCGCTGGCTTCAGGCGCTGTGGACGCTGTTCTGGAACACGATCCCGGTTTATATCCTCGCGGTGCTGGTGCTGGGAGCGGCGCGCGTCTGGCTGTTCCCGCACGCCGATGGCGTGGTGGATAATACGTTGTTCTGGGTTATCGCGATGGCGATCGCCGGCTGCCTGTTTGTGATCCCTACCGCGGCGGAAATTCCGATTGTGCAGACAATGATGCTGGCGGGTATGGGGACGGCGCCCGCGCTGGCGCTGCTCATCACACTGCCGGCAGTGAGCGTGCCGTCGCTGATTATGCTGCGTAAAGCCTTCCCGGCCAAAGCGCTGTGGCTGACGGGCGGACTGGTGGCGCTGTGCGGGGCGATTGTCGGTGCGCTGGCGCTGGTGTAGTTTGCCGTAAACGTACGCATAGCCGGATTGGATGCCGGGTGGCGGCTACGCCTTACCCGGCACACAACGTACAGGGGGCGGTAGCCCGGCTAAGCGCAGCGCCAGCCGGGAAACTGCAGCTTTATTTAATGTAGGTAAAGGCGGTGGTCACCCGGGATACGCCGCTTACCCGGCTGGCAATATCCGCCGCCGCCCGGCCTTCGCGGTCGGTCACCAGCCCCATCAGGAAGACTTCGCTGTTTTCCGTGGTTACTTTCACGTTCGAGGATTTGACCTGATCGGTGCTCAGGAGCTGCGAACGCACCTTGGTGGTAATCCAGGTATCAGACGAGGCGGTGCCTAAACCAATCGGCTGGCCCTGGCGCACTTCATTAAACACTTCCGTGGTCCCTTCCACGCCCATGGCGATTTGCTTGGCGCGCGCGGAGAGGTCCGGCGTCGGCGACTGGCCGGTCAGCAGGACTTTGCCCTGATAAGCGGTGACGTTGATACGGGCCTGTTTCTTAATCTGTTCATCTTTCGACAAGGCGCTATTGACGCGCAGTTCCAGGGTGCTGTCATCGACCTGGGTTCCCACCGTACGCGGGTCCGTTGCGGCTTTGGTGCCGACTGCTGCCGTTCCGACTACCGCGGCGGCAACGCAGCCCTGCAGCAGTAGTGCAGAAAGCAGGATGGCGAGGGGCGAGAGAGCCTTCATGTGTTCTCCTTAATCGTCCTGGTGTGGAAAAAGAGTGTTATCTATCAAATCGCACAGACAGTTGACGGTCAGCATGTGCATCTCCTGGATACGCGCGCTGCGATGGGAGGGGATGCGGATTTCGACATCCTGTTGACCTAACAGGCCCGCCAGCTCACCGCCGTCATAGCCGGTTAACGCGACGATGGTCATGTCGCGGGTCACGGCGGCTTCCACCGCCTTGACGATGTCCCGACTGTTTCCGCGCGTAGAGATCGCCAGCAGCACATCGCCGGCGTGTCCCAGGGCGCGCACCTGCTTGGCGTAGATCTCGTCATGCAAGCGATCGTTAGCGATGGCGGTTAAGACCACATTATCGGTATTTAGTGCAATGGCAGGTAAACCAGGGCGTTCCGTTTCAAAGCGATTAATCATGCTGGCAGCAAAATGCTGTGCGTTGGCGGCGGAGGTGCCATTACCACAACAGAGGATTTTGTTGCCGTTTAGCAGGGACTGGACGAGCGTCATCGCCGCCCGGGAGATGGCGTCCGGGAGTGCTTCCGCTGCGGCAATTTGGGTTTGAATGCTTTCGGTAAAGCAGGCTTTGATTCTGTCGAGCACGGGATCCCTTACTTCTGGTATTACGCTATTCGCCAAAGGCGTTTTTTAGCCATTGGATGTCGTTTCCGGTGAAGGCTACCACATCGAAACGGCAATCCACAGTCTCAAAGCTCCCATTCTGTCGGCAGAGCCACAAACGGGCGGCTTTAAGCAGTCGTTGTTGTTTTTGCGGAGTGACGCTGGCTGCCGCATCACCGTACCGGGCGCTACGGCGGTAGCGCACTTCGATAAAAACGGTGACCGTGCCGTCGCGCATGATAAGGTCAATTTCGCCGCCACGCTCGCGGGCATTGGCGGCGATAAAACGCAGGCCCTGGCCTTCCAGCCAGCGGCGAGCCTGGTTTTCCCAGGCATCGCCGGTCTGTTTGCTTAGCTGGCCGGAACGATTTTTCCCTGCTGGTACTTGAGCCATGACAGTTTCCTGTTAATCACGCAATCCTGGTTGGCCGTCAGATCGCCGGTATTGCCGTTCAGCTCGAAGCCAGGCGTCTGGCGCATTTGCGTGAAGTGATTTGCCAGTGACCAGGCGTCAGCGCCCATGGCATACAGGCGCGCCAGCGAGTAGTCATTACGCACCGCGGACAGCGCCTGCTGCATTAGCGACGGATTGCTGCCGGCCAGCATTGGGATCTCACTATACTGCAAGCCTTCCATCTCCAGACGGAAATCCGGCCCCGCGGTGCCCTGGGCGCTGCGCGAGCTGGCGTACAGGGTGACATTGCTCTGGCTGCCGTTGCGCATGGCGATCATCGGTTTGATATAGGCAATCTGTTCCGGGGTGGCGAGGATATAGGCCGCATCGACGCTGCCGCCGCTGCTTACCGGCATCTCATCCGCACTGCCGAGGATGCTGTTCTGCGCTGATGGCAGGGTGGAGACCGGGGTGCCGCTCAGCGCAATGCCCCCGCCGCCGTTCACGCCGGCGCGCAGTTCGGCCGTGGATCCAAAACGTTGCTGCAGGACGCTGGCGCCGCCCAGCTTCAGCCACTCGTCGGCAAAAGCGCTAACCACACGATCGCCCAGCGCGCCGCGCGGAACCAGCAGCAGTGGGGTCTGTTTCCCCTGTTGGTGGATATGTCGGGCGGCGTCACGCGCTTCGTCTTCCGGAGAAAGCGCGAAATAGCAGAGGTTAGCGCGGCTTTCGACTTTTTCCGGCTGGTTGAGGGCCAGCACATTGAGCGGCGTGTTGCTCTTGATAACCTCTTCAACGTTTTCTTTCAGCAACGGCCCAACCACCAGGGTGGCGCCATCCTGCTGCGCCTGGGCGAGCAGCTGGCTTATCGGCTGGCTGGTGGTGTCGTAAATTTTCAGTTCCGCAGAAGGGTTGGCGGCGGTTGCGACCACGGGCTGCGGCTGTGCGGCCGGCGCGGTAACCGGCTGGGTGGCCGGGGAAGCGGTAGTCTGCGGCGTGGTGGATGTTGCCGGCGCCTGGGCTGCCGGTTCCGCAGCAGGCGCTGCCTGGTCCTGCGTCGGGGCCTGAACCGGATCAGCGCGGCTTCCGGTGGCGGTAAGATCGCTGATTTCTGCCTGCGACGGACTCACCACATCATCATTACCGGAGACATTCGCCGCCTGGGCGACCTGGGCGGGAACCGCGCTGCCCGTCACCGACGGCGCGCCGTTTTTAGCGGCTTCAAAGCCCTGCTGGATAGTGCGGCCGAAGATCGACGCCTGACCGTTCAGCGGCAGAAAAAGCGCAATCTTGTTGATGGACGCAGGCTTATAGTTTTGCATATTCACAAGCGCCGTCGGCAGCATTTTAGCGCCCGGGTTTTGCGGATAGCGCGTCTGCCAGTCTTTAACGCCCGCTTTCAGTAGCGTCGGATCGTTGCGGTTGTCAAACCACATCCGCTGCAGATCCAGCCAGCCCTGGAGGATATTTTCATCGGCGTTGATCACCAGCGCATTGGCCTGGTCCTGGGGCATCGAGGTGAGCGCTTGCCAGGTCGCATCAATATTTTTCTGGCGCTGTTTGGCGTCACTCAGCAGCGGCTGCTGGGCGATTAAGGCGCGCAGCAGGGTCAGCGATGGTTTGCCCTGGCTGGCATCGATTTGCGCCTGCCAGTAGCGCGCCTGCTGAGGCTGCTCAAGGTTTGTCGGATCGATCTTAGCCAGCAGATTACGGGCGGCCTGATAATCGTTCTGCGCCAGCTTCACTTCCACCGCCAGCAGCGACTGTTCACGGGCCTGAGTGCTGTTCAGGTTCGCCGGCAGCTGGTTAAACAGGTCGATAGCCTGCTGCTTCTTCCCTTCCTGCAGTAGTGCACGAATGGCGAGTAATTGCCAGTTGGTCTTGCTATCATTCGTGCTTTGCTGCATCTGCTGTAAGTAGAAACTGGAGTTGGCCTGCGACGTACCCTGCATAAACGCCGCGCTTTGATCCTGCGTGTGGGTGCCGCAGCCAGCAAAAATAAGAGTCGCCAGCAATACGGGCAGGCAGCGCGCGGGCTTAGAACGAAGAAATGTTGACGGTACCATAAGTGTCCAGTGATATTTTTTTGGCTCAATGCTCAATATTAAATCGGCAATACGGACGAGACAATGAAACAACACGAATCAGCGGATAATTCTCAGGGGCAGCTCTATATTGTGCCCACTCCGATAGGAAATCTGTCTGATATCACGCAGCGTGCACTGGAAGTGCTGCAAGCCGTTGATTTAATTGCAGCGGAAGATACCCGTCATACCGGTTTGCTGCTGCAACATTTTGCGATAAACGCCCGTTTGTTTGCGCTTCACGACCATAATGAGCAGCAAAAGGCGGAAACCCTGCTTGCCAAACTGAAAGAAGGGCAAAACATCGCGCTGGTTTCCGATGCCGGCACGCCGCTGATTAACGATCCTGGTTACCATCTGGTGCGCACCTGCCGCGAAGCGAATATTCGCGTGGTGCCGCTGCCGGGCCCCTGTGCGGCTATCGCCGCCCTGAGCGCCGCCGGCCTGCCTTCCGACCGTTTCTGTTATGAAGGCTTCCTGCCGGCGAAATCGAAAGGCCGCCGCGATACCCTGAAAGCGCTGGAAGAAGAGCCGCGCACCCTTATTTTCTATGAGTCGACCCACCGTCTGGTGGAGAGTCTGGAGGATATCTGCGCGGTACTGGGAGAATCCCGCTATGTGGTGCTGGCTCGTGAGCTGACCAAAACCTGGGAGTCGATCCATGGCGCGCCGATTGGTGAGCTGGTGGCGTGGGTGAAGGAAGATGAAAACCGTCGCAAAGGCGAGATGGTGCTGATCGTCGAAGGTTTCAAGGCTCAGGAAGAGGCGCTGCCGGCGGCCGCGCTGCGTACTCTGGCGCTGCTGCAGGCGGAGCTGCCGCTGAAGAAAGCCGCCGCGCTGGCCGCGGAAATCCACGGCGTGAAGAAAAACGCGTTGTATAAGTACGCCCTGGAGCAGCAGGGGGAGTGATCCTGTAAACCCAATTGAAGCCTGGCAAGCAGCCCTTCAGATAGTGAAGAGCTGCTTGAGCGTCCTCCCACATGTCGGAAGAAATGTCGGAAAAAATGTCGGAAGAAAAGGGCAGAATCGCTTTTCTTGCCGCCCAGCATCCCTAACCAACAAGCCCGGATAGATCCGGGCTAAAAGTGGTTAAATCCTTACGCTCTCGATCAGGTTACCGGCGCCGGGTTAAATACCGCCAGCTGGTTGTGCAGGCCCCATTGATCGGAGAAGGTTTTTTTGCGTCCGCTGGCGACGTCGAGAATAAATTCGAACAGCTTCCGCCCGACATCCTCAATCGTCTCTTCGCCAGTGGCGATGGTCCCGGCGTTAATGTCCATTAAGTCATACCAGCGGTTGGCCAGCTCGGTACGGGTCGCCATTTTTATCACCGGTACCGCCATCAGTCCGTACGGCGTACCGCGACCGGTGGTGAATACCTGCACCGTGATGCCAGAGGCTACCTGCTGGGTGCCGCAGACAAAATCGCTGGCGGGGGTTGCGGCGTAAATGAGGCCGCGTTTGGTCGGACGCTGCCCCGGAGAGAGCACCTCAACGATGGCGCTTTTCCCTGATTTGGCAATCGACCCCAGCGCTTTTTCCACCACGTTGGCCAGACCGCCTTTCTTGTTGCCGGGGGAGGGGTTGGCGCTGCGGTCGGTTTTGCCCATATCAAGATAGTTATCGTACCAGGCCATCTCTTCCAGCAGACGTTTACCGACCTCTTCGTTAATCGCCCGCGGCGTCAACAGATGAATGGCGTCGCGTACTTCGGTCACTTCTGAGAACATCACCGTCGCGCCGCAGCGCACCAGCAGGTCGGACGCGTAACCTACCGCCGGGTTGGCGGTCACGCCTGAAAAGGCGTCGCTGCCGCCGCACTGCATCCCGACCACCAGCTCAGAGGCCGGGCAGGTTTCCCGCTGGCGCTGGTTCAGTTTCGCCAGGTGGCGCTCGGCGACCTGCAGAATGTCATCGACCATCGATTTAAAACCAACATGCTTTTCATCCTGCAGGCTGACGATGCTGGCGCTGTCCACCGGGATACTTTTGACGTCTTCCGTGCCCTGCAGCAGGCGTTCCGGCTGCAGCTTCTCACAGCCGAGGCCAATGACCATCACCTCGCCGCCGAAGTTTGGGTTGAGGGCGATATTATGAATGGTGCGAATCGGCACTACCGCCGCCGGCGCATTAATCGCCACGCCGCAGCCGTAGAGATGATTCAGGCCCACCACGCCATCGACGTTGGGATAGTTTGGCAGCAGGTCGCGTTCAATGATTTTCACCACGTAATCGACCACGCCAGCGACGCAGTGCACGCTGGTGGTAATACCCAGCAGATTCTTGGTACCCACGCTGCCGTCAGCATTGCGGTAGCCTTCGAAGGTGTAACCTTCCAGCGGCGGTAGCGGTTCAGGCACTTTAGTGGCCAGCGGCAGGGTATTCAGCGGCGGGGCGGTGGGCAGCTCCACCAGCGACTCGTCAATCCAGCTTCCCTGCGGGATATCGCGTACGGCATAGCCAATGACTTCGCCGTAGCGGATGATTTCACCATGGGCGGGGATATCCACCAGGGCAACTTTGTGACCCTGCGGGATATGCTCGACGAGCGTCAGGCCGTCCGGGAAACGCGTTCCGGCGGTTAAGCCGCGATCGTTGACAATAATCGCCACATTATCTGTCGGGTCAACTTTAATATAAAACGCGGTCGGCGATTGTTGTCGAATTGCAATGTCAGCCATTGTCCAGTCATCTCCAAACAGGTGCTAATAATAAAATAAAACGTTAATTCATTTGCTACGTATCAGTATGATGGAATAAAGGATGTCAGCTGAGTTGATTTTAAAATGTGATCGGCATCACTCCTTTTTATGACGCTAACCTCTGCAGGGCAGGCAATCGTAAGAAGTGTGGATTAGCGCCCATGACTTATGGCATAAGCACAATTATGGCTTTAAATAATAACTTTATATTGTGGGTATGCATAGTGTCTGGCGGGGGCGTGCTGATTATACTGAGTCATGTTTTTGAGGTGATCGATATGCGAATAGACAGTTTCAATATCGTCTTTTAAATAAATCAGAAGCCACTTAAAACAATTATAAAAGGTGTTCTGTGCCCGAGGAATGTCTAAATGATTCTGGATTCTACATTAGATGAAAAAAAAGGAATACCGACCCGCTATTTAATTCTGTTGATGATATTTGTGGTGACGGCAGTGAACTATGGCGACCGCGCGACCTTGTCTATCGCCGGTACTGAAGTTGCGAAAGAGCTGGGGCTCAGCGCGGTGTCGATGGGATACATTTTTTCCGCCTTCGGCTGGGCTTATCTGCTGATGCAGATCCCTGGCGGCTGGCTGCTGGATAAATTTGGCTCGAAAAAGGTTTATTCATACAGTCTGTTTTTCTGGTCACTGTTTACCTTCCTGCAAGGCTTTATTGATGTGTTCCCGCTCGCCTGGGCCGGGGTCTCCATGTTCTTTATGCGTTTTATGCTGGGCTTTTCCGAAGCGCCCTCGTTTCCCGCCAACGCCCGCATTGTGGCGGCCTGGTTTCCGGCCAAAGAGCGGGGTACGGCTTCAGCTATCTTTAATGCCGCTCAGTACTTCTCGCTGGCTCTGTTCTCGCCGCTGCTCGGCTGGCTGACCTTCGCGCTGGGCTGGGAACATGTCTTTACCGTGATGGGGATAATAGGGTTTGTGCTCACCATCATCTGGGTGAAGTTTGTGCATAACCCCACCGATCATCCGCGAATGTCCGCCGCGGAGCTGAAATATATCTCAGAAGGCGGCGCAGTGGTCGATATGGACCATAAAAAAGAGGCCACCCCGGCGGCCGGGCCGAAGATGGACTATATCCGCCAGTTGCTGACTAACCGAATGATGTTAGGCGTATTTTTCGGTCAGTATTTCCTGAATACCATTACATGGTTCTTCCTGACGTGGTTTCCGATCTACCTCGTGCAGGACAAGGGAATGTCGATTCTGAAAGTGGGGTTTGTGGCTTCGATTCCGGCGCTGTTTGGCTTTGCTGGCGGCGTACTGGGCGGGCTGTTTTCGGATTATCTGATTGGCCGCGGCTGCACGCTGACTTTTGCGCGTAAGCTGCCCATTGTGCTGGGAATGCTGCTGGCGTCGTCCATCATCCTGTGTAACTACACGGCCAGCACGCCGCTGGTCATTACGCTGATGGCGCTGGCGTTCTTTGGCAAAGGCTTTGGCGCGCTGGGCTGGCCGGTCATCTCGGATGTCGCGCCGAAGGAGATTGTTGGCCTGTGCGGCGGGGTATTCAACGTCTTTGGCAATGTGGCCTCGATCGCCACGCCGCTGGTTATTGGCTACATCGTGAGCGAACTGCACTCATTTAATGGCGCACTGATTTTTGTTGGCGGCTCCGCGCTGATGATGATGGTCTGCTACCTGTTTGTGGTTGGCGATATCAAACGTATGGAATTGCAGAAGTAAGCAACGATTAACGCAAGGTAAAAATCATGGATAACGCAATTTTTCCGAACAAATTTAAGGCCGCGCTGGCGGCGCATCAGGTGCAGATTGGCTGCTGGTGCGCTTTGGCTAACCCGATTAGCACCGAGGTGCTGGGTCTGGCGGGGTTCGACTGGCTGGTGCTGGATGCGGAACACGCGCCAAACGACGTCACCACGCTCATTCCGCAGCTGATGGCCCTGAAAGGTAGCTCCAGCGCGCAGGTAGTCCGTGTGCCGACCAATGAACCCATCATCATCAAGCGCATGCTGGACATCGGCTTCTATAACTTCCTGGTGCCGTTTGTCGAGACGGCTGAACAGGCGGCGCAGGCGGTGGCTTCGACCCGTTATCCGCCGGAAGGGATCCGCGGGGTCTCCGTTTCCCACCGCGGCAATATGTTTGGCACCGTGCCGGACTACTTCGCCCAGTCCAACAAGAACATTTCCATTCTGGTGCAGATTGAGAGCCAGACCGGAGTGGACAACGTCGAGGCGATTGCCGCGACCGAGGGCGTGGACGGTGTGTTTGTCGGCCCGAGCGACCTGGCCGCCGCCTTAGGCCATTTGGGCAATGCCTCCCATCCTGAGGTGCAGCGCGCTATCCAACATATCTTCGCCAGCGCGAAGAAGCACGGTAAGCCAAGCGGCATTCTGGCGCCAGTGGAAGCCGATGCGCGCCGCTATCTGGAATGGGGCGCGACCTTCGTCGCCGTTGGCAGCGATCTGGGCGTCTTCCGTTCTGCAACCCAGAAACTTGCCGACGCGTTTAAAAAATAATCACCAGGATGAAGAGAGAGAACATTATGACAATCAAAGTAGGTTTTATCGGTCTTGGCATTATGGGCAAACCGATGAGCAAAAATTTGCTGAAAGCGGGTTACTCGCTGGTGGTGTCTGACCGTAACCCGGAAGCGATTGCCGACGTGATCGCCGCTGGCGCTGAGACCGCGACGACGCCGAAAGCGATTGCCGAACAGTGCGAGGTGATCATCACCATGCTGCCGAACTCTCCGCATGTTAAAGAGGTGGCGCTGGGTGAAAACGGCATTATTGAAGGGGCGAAACCGGGCACCGTGGTGATCGATATGAGCTCCATTGCGCCGCTGGCGAGTCGGGAAATCAGCGAAGCGCTGAAAGCCAAAGGTATTGATATGCTGGATGCGCCGGTGAGCGGCGGCGAACCGAAAGCCATCGACGGCACGCTGTCGGTCATGGTCGGCGGCGATAAAGCGATCTTCGATAAATACTACGATCTGATGAAAGCGATGGCCGGCTCCGTAGTGCATACCGGCGATATTGGCGCGGGCAACGTCACCAAACTGGCTAACCAGGTGATTGTCGCGCTGAACATCGCGGCGATGTCTGAAGCGCTGACCCTGGCGACTAAAGCCGGCGTCAATCCGGATCTGGTTTATCAGGCTATTCGCGGCGGTCTGGCGGGCAGTACCGTGCTGGATGCCAAAGCCCCGATGGTGATGGACCGTAACTTCAAACCGGGTTTCCGTATCGACCTGCATATTAAAGATCTGGCCAATGCGTTGGATACCTCACACGGCGTGGGCGCCCAACTGCCGCTGACGGCGGCGGTGATGGAGATGATGCAGGCGCTGCGCGCGGACGGTCTCGGCACTGCAGACCATAGCGCGCTGGCGTGCTATTACGAAAAACTGGCGAAAGTGGAAGTCACTCGCTAACAAGAAGGGCGCCCTGCGCGCCCTGTTATGCTTGCCTTGCGCGGCACTGTCAGGCTACAAAATTATGAAAATCGTCATTGCCCCAGACTCTTACAAAGAAAGCCTTTCTGCCAGCGAGGTAGCTCAGGCGATAGAAAAAGGATTTCGGGAAATTTTCCCTGATGCACAGTATGTTTCCCTGCCCGTCGCCGACGGCGGCGAGGGGACGGTGGAAGCCATGATTGCCGCCACGCAGGGAAAGGAACATTTCGCATGGGTAACGGGTCCGCTGGGTGAGAGAGTGAAGGCCTGCTGGGGCATGTCCGGCGACGGCGTCACCGCGTTTATTGAGATGGCGGCAGCCAGCGGTCTGGGGCTCGTTCCGCCCGACAAACGTAACCCGCTCATCACCACTTCACGGGGTACCGGGGAGCTAATATTACAGGCGCTGGAGCATGGTGCGGAACGGATCATTATCGGCATCGGCGGTAGTGCGACCAACGACGGTGGGGCGGGTATGATGCAGGCGCTAGGCGCCCGCCTCTGTGACGCCGAGGGACAAGAGATCGGCCATGGCGGGGGCAGTTTGAGCCGTCTGAGCCGGATCGATCTTTCCGCCATCGATCCGCGCTTACGTGACAGGATGATCCACGTGGCCTGCGATGTTACCAATCCGCTGGTGGGCGAGCGTGGGGCGTCGCGGATCTTTGGCCCACAGAAAGGGGCGACCGAGGCGATGATCGTCGAGCTGGATCGTAATCTGGCGCATTATGCCGACGTCATTAAGACGTCGCTGCAGGTGGACGTGAAGTCGATCCCCGGCGCGGGAGCGGCCGGCGGCATGGGCGCGGCGCTGATGGCCTTTCTCAATGCGGAGCTGCGCAGCGGGATTGAGATCGTTACCGAGGCGCTGAAGCTGGAAGAGCAGATCCATGACTGCTCACTGGTGGTCACCGGGGAAGGGCGGCTCGATAGCCAGTCTGTTCACGGTAAGGTGCCGGTGGGGGTGGCCCAGGTGGCGAAGAAATACCGTAAGCCGGTGATCGGTATTGCTGGCAGCCTGACTCACGATGTCGGCGTGGTTCACCAGCACGGTATCGATGCCGTATTCAGCGTGTTAACTTCCGTTTCGACGCTGGAAGAGGCATTTCGCGGGGCGTTTGATAATATTTACCGCGCGTCGCGTAATATTGCTGCCACCCTGCAGGTTGGGATGACCACTGAGGGATGACAACGGGCGGTAAACCCTCTATACTGCGCGCCGAAGCTGACCAGACAGTCGCCGCTTCGTCGTCGTCCTCCTTCGGGGGGAGACGGGCGGAGGGGAGGAAAGTCCGGGCTCCATAGGGCAAGGTGCCAGGTAACGCCTGGGGGGTGTCACAGCCCACGACCAGTGCAACAGAGAGCAAACCGCCGATGGCCCGCGCAAGCGGGATCAGGTAAGGGTGAAAGGGTGCGGTAAGAGCGCACCGCGCGGCTGGTAACAGTCCGCGGCACGGTAAACTCCACCCGGAGCAAGGCCAAATAGGGGTTCATAAGGTACGGCCCGTACTGAACCCGGGTAGGCTGCTTGAGCCAGTGAGCGATTGCTGGCCTAGATGAATGACTGTCCACGACAGAACCCGGCTTATCGGTCAGTTTCACCTTTTACGCAAAAACCCCGCTCCGGCGGGGTTTTTGCTATTCGAATAGCGGAGAAAGGATGAATGACTGTCCACGACGCTATACCAAAAGAACGCGGCTTATCTGTCAGCTACCGTTATTTAACCACCTTAGGATTCTGTAGCGTCGGGATCGTGGAATCTTGCACCTGATGAACCTGGCCGACGATCGTAGCGACGCTGCCGTTGCTTAAAGCCTCTACGTCTGCGCTGTTATGCGAGCCAAAATTAAAGGTAAGACGTTTATCCGTTTTATTCTGTTCATCTCGCATGGTCACGATAAAATAGTAGCTGCCGGCGATACCGCTCTTCCGACGAATGTCGACAATCACCCCGCGTACCTTGACCCATTTACCCAGATAATCGCTGCTGGCCTTCGCCGGGTTGAGAGTAAACGGCTGCAGGAACTGAGCCACTGAATACGTCTGCATCGAAGCGACGGCGTCATCTCCGGGTTGAAATAATTTGTCTCCCGCGGAATAAAAGGCTTTAGAAGCCAGGCCGCAGCCGCTTAACAGCGAGATGACAAAAACCAGCGGTAATACGCGAAAACGTAATAACATCTCAATTTCCTTATCTATTTTTAAATGATATCCTTGATGCGCTGGATAACGTAATATGCGCTAATTAAATTAAAGGAAAAGTCACCACTGTCAAATATTTTGCCTGCTGTTGAAATTAAAATAAAACCTGGTGATGTTAGGGCGTCAACTATATAAGTTAACACGGTATTCATATTTTATATGTTTTAGTGAAGTATATTAGTGCTGTGGATATATATAATGTTTGGCTATCATTTTTTACATTTATTCACTGCGCCCTGTAAAATAATAATCCGCTATTTCTGCCACCTTTACTTCAGGAAAAAAAATGAAATTGATAACCCGTATTGCCTTTGCCACGCTGTTGACCACCGGTTTCTCTATCACGGCTCAGGCCGCAGACGTTAAGGCGGCGCCAGCACCGGCGCAGGATCCTATTGTTCAGCACTTAAAACTTACCAACGATCAGGTCGCGAAAATTAAAAGCCTGCATCAGCAGTTGGAGAGTAATGTCCAGCAGATTTCCCAACAGGAAATTAAAGACGGGGCTCTGATAAACGTAATTGATTCCGGTAAATGGGATGAAAAAGCGGTCAACGATCAGCTGGCGGCCTTCAGCAAGATTGATCAGCAGGTGCGTTATTACCGCGTGAAGTACTATTTTGAGGTGAATAAGGTACTGACGCCGGAGCAGCGCACGCAGGTGAAAAAAGATCTTGCCGACGCGCTGAGTGAATAATGCCATCGGCCCCTCGCGGGGCCGATATCTTCTTCAGGCCATTAATGAAAATCAACCCAGCCATTTTGCCGTTTCAGGCGAGACTTTCTTCATCCCGCAGGCGGATCTCCGCTTCGGCAACAATGGCTTCCAGTTCGCTAAGCATCTCATCATAACCAAAGCTGGCGGCCCCGGCGACTTGCGGTTGCACCGGGGCTAACGGCGTTGGTGACGCCTTTTTTCTGTTTTTCTTCTTACTCACTGACAGACTCCATCACTTCCGTTGTTACACCGGTAAATCTATCAGCAAAGCGCGCAGCGGCGTATCGGCGACGAGGGTAATGTTAGCTTCGTCACGAATAAATGCGCCGTCACCGCAGGTGAGAGCCTGCTTTTGCTGTTCCTGTGCGACGGCATGGACGGAGCCGTGAATCGACTGCAGGTAGGCGCGTGGACCATGTAATTGCACGTTGATCTGCTCACCTTTCTCCAGCGCGATATGGTAGACCCAGGCCTGTTGGCGAAGCTGGAGGCTGTTATCCCCGCCCTCCGGAGAGGCCAGCAGCTGCAGCGTCGCGTCTGCGACATTGATTTTCTGCTGCAGCGGGTTTTCCCGCTGCGGGCAGGCATCAAGCCAAAGTTGCATTCGCGTTAACGACTGCTCTTTACTCAGATTATGCTCGCTATAGCTCACGCCAGGCTGGGTGGCGATCAGCAGCGCTTCACCGGCTTTGGCCTGCACGTGGTTGCCGTCGCTGTCGCGATACTCCGCTTCGCCTTCCAGAATCAGGTTCAGGATATCGACTTTTGGGTACGTTCTGGCCTGGAAGGAAGCGCCGGGCGCCAGCACTTCCTGGTTGAGGACGCGCAAGGATGCGAAGCCCAGTAATTTCGGGTCGAAGTAGTGGCCAAAGGAGAAGGTGTAGCGGGCCTGCAGCCAGCCGAAGTCTGCTTGTCCGCATTGTTTGGCTGTTCGGGTAGTAATCATGTTCTTGACCTCTCTTTACACTAAATCAATGGTAAAGGTATGGACGCTGTATTGTTAGCCAGATATTCTGCCCGGTATGTTCAAATTTCCTGAATGAGAAAGCGATGGCCAAAGAGAGAGCATTAACGCTGGAAGCGTTACGCGTGATGGATGCGATCGACCGGCGCGGAAGCTTCGCTGCCGCGGCTGATGAGCTGGGACGCGTGCCTTCCGCCCTGAGCTACACCATGCAAAAACTGGAGGAGGAACTGGACGTGGTGCTGTTTGACCGCTCAGGTCATCGCACGAAGTTCACTAACGTTGGAAGAATGCTGCTGGAGCGCGGGCGCGTGCTGCTTGAAGCGGCGGATAAACTCACCACCGATGCTGAAGCCCTGTCGCGTGGTTGGGAAACCCACCTGACGATCGTTACCGAAGCGCTGGTGCCCACTCCGGATCTGTTTCCGCTGATTGAGAAACTGGCGACTAAATCAAACACCCAGCTGTCGATTATCACTGAGGTGCTGGCCGGCGCCTGGGAGCGGCTGGAGCAGGGGCGGGCGGATATCGTTGTCGCACCGGATATGCATTTTCGTTCCTCTTCGGAGATTAACTCGCGCAAACTCTATTCGGTGCTCAGTGTGTACGTCGCGGCGCCGGATCACCCGATCCATCAGGAGCCGGAGCCGCTCTCTGAGGTTACCCGCGTGAAATACCGCGGCGTCGCGGTGGCGGATACCGCGCGCGAGCGGCCCGTCCTCACCGTTCAACTGCTGGATAAACAGCCGCGTTTAACGGTGAGTACGATAGAAGATAAACGTCAGGCGCTACTGGCCGGACTGGGCGTGGCGACTATGCCCTATCCGCTGGTGGAGAAGGATATTGCCGAAGGTCGCCTGCGGGTCGTCAGCCCGGAATACACCAATGAAATTGACATTATCATGGCCTGGCGACGGGACAGTATGGGCGAAGCGAAGTCCTGGTGTCTGCGTGAGATCCCCAAGCTGTTTGCCGGCAGATAGTGATGAAGACGCTCCTCCCGCTAGCGGGAGGAGCAGGAAGATTAGTAGGAAAAGGGTTTCGGATCGGGCCCGAAGCGATTATTGCCTTCGGTGCCGCGCTGGCAGTTAAAGATCAGGA
Source organism: Klebsiella sp. AqSCr (assembly GCF_008452795.1). NCBI lineage: Bacteria > Pseudomonadati > Pseudomonadota > Gammaproteobacteria > Enterobacterales > Enterobacteriaceae > Klebsiella > Klebsiella sp. AqSCr. The sequence goes on along the minus strand of NZ_MJDM01000005.1, from coordinate 2,455,637 downwards.
TCACCAGCCAGCCGATGACCGGGATCAACAGCAGCAATAGCCACCAGGCCGAACGATCGGTGTCATGCAGACGGCGAAATTGCACCGCCCACCACGGTAAAAAGACCAGTACGCCATAGATAGTGGTCAGAATGCCTTCGCCGCCAGCCCGCTGCCAGCCCAGCATTTTATCGATGATGCTCAATACGCCGGTCAGGATGAGGTTGACCAGAATAAACATCCAGTACTCTTTGCGCCGCGCACGGCCGCCAAATCCTATATAGTTTTTTAATACCTTGAGATACCAGTCCATTTCTACGCCTCAATTAACCGTCAATCACTTGTTTTTTAAGCGATCGCAATAAGAATAGACGTGAATGAATGGTGGGTAAATATCTGTTTTCTGAATTATTGGGCGCCATCACTGGCGCCCGACAGATCAACGGAAGCGCTGATCGCGACCGTGCGGTTCGTTGAGATCCTGCTGCGGCCCAATGGAAATAATACCGGTAGGGTTAATGGTTTTATGGCTGCGGTAATAGTGGTGACGGATATGCGGAAAACTCACCGTCTCGGCGATACCCGGCATCTGGTAGATGTCGCGCAGGAAACCATACAGATTGAGGTAATCACTGATGCGCCGTTTATCGCATTTAAAATGGGTCACATATACCGGGTCGAAGCGTACCAGCGTTGTCCACAGGCGAATGTCGGCTTCCGTTAGCTGATTGCCCGTCAGATAGCGATGCTGGCCGAGGATCTGCTCCAGCCGCTCCAGCGAGGTAAAGACCGCATCCACCGCTTCGTCGTAAGCTTGCTGGCTGGTGGCAAAGCCGGCTTTATACACGCCGTTGTTGACGTTGTCATAGATCCAGCCGTTCAGCTCATCGATTTGTTCCCGCAGCGCTGGCGGGTAGTAATCCCCGGCCCGGGCGCCAAGGCCATCGAAGGCGGTATTAAACATGCGGATGATTTCTGCCGACTCATTGCTGACGATGGTCTGCTGTTTTTTATCCCACAGCACCGGCACGGTCACGCGTCCGGTGTAGTGCGGGTCGGCGTGCAGATACAGCTGATAAAGAAAGTCATGCTGGTAGAGGGTATCGCCGGTGGCTTCCGGGAAGCTATCGTCAAAGGTCCAGCCGTTTTCCAGCATCAGCGGATTGACCACGGATACGGGGAGAAAAGGCTCCAGACCTTTTAATTTACGCATAATTAACGTGCGATGCGCCCACGGGCAGGCGAGAGAAACATACAAATGATAGCGATCCTTTTCCGCTGCAAAACCGCCTTCACCGCTGGGGCCAGCCGCGCCGTCGGCGGTCAGCCAGTTACGGAAGGCGGAAACGGAACGTTTAAAACGCCCACCGGTGGATTTTGTGTCATACCAGGTATCCTGCCAGACGCCGTCGACTAATTGTCCCATCTTTGCTCCTCCTTCAGACTACAGATAGCAAAAGCGAGGAGTGGTCTCCTCGCTTTTTTCATTCATTCAGTATAGTGCGCTTACCATTTCTTATTCAGTACACGGTCAATACTGAAGGCGCCCGGTCCGGTAATGGCCAGCAGCAGGTAACCGCCCGCAATGGTCAGGTTTTTCATGAACATCAGGGAGTTCACGCCTTCCGCAAAGTTGCTATGGAACAGGAACGCGGTCAGCAGCGTAAAGCCCGCAGTGAACAGCGCGGTGGTCCGGGTCAGGAAACCGAACAGAATCGCCAGACCGCCGCCGAACTCAAGGAGGATGGTCAGCGGCAGCAGCGCGCCCGGGACGCCCATGGCTTCCATATACTGCTGGGTTCCCGCATAACCGGTGATTTTGCCCCATCCTGCAGTGATAAACAGAATCGGCATCAGAATACGCGCTACCAATACACCAACATCTTCTAATTTTTTCATTTGTTACTCCAGAAAACCCAAAGGGCGGCGGTTTTGTTTTTTAGTGCAATCCCGCGTAGTTACGCGGTGTTGCTGTCGATGGAGAGGATAGTAGCGAGGCGGAGAGGGAATTGTTAGCAAGGAAAACTGTAGATCTATTTCAAAGTTTCTGAGCAATCAGTACGAGGAGGCGAAAGTGTACCGAACGCGATGGGCCACCACCGGTCCTGGTATGGCGTGAGGTAAAGGGCGTCGTAGAGAAGGGCGCGCTACGGAAAAGGCGCATGTTGCTGCGAACAGGGTGCGGTAACGGACAGGGAAATGGCAGAGCGTGGGCGCCAGGGAAAGCGCTCACGCTCAGGGCCGCTAGCGAACTGCCGACTGGCGCAGGATCCCGCGCACCAGGCGCCAGGTGCTCCACAGTCCGAGTCCGCGTTTGGTCCAGCGCATTAAAAAATGCGGATGTCGTACGGACCATACGGCCATCAGACCGCTGCCAACCATCAGCCACGAACGTAAACTCAGCAGCGTATGCCAGCCGCGGTCGAGGGGCGCAGTCGCCTCGTGCCAGTGACGGCGGCAGGCGCTGAGCTCCAGCCGTTGCTGCTGGATCTGGCGCAGCAGCTGCGTCTTTTGCCGTTCACGCTCCTGTCGGCCATTCACGATTTATCCTCCTCCAGAAGGGCACGGTCGTTCTCCAGCTCTTTACGCGTTAGACGCAGCAGCGTGGAGCGGCGCGCCTTACGTAGGGTTAGGATACCCACGATCGCGGCGGCAAGGAGCAGCACAACGGTGGTGGCGATCATCACGTGCAGGCGGTACTGAGCGTCAACGGCCCAGATAACCAGCACCAGCAGACTCATGAGGCCAAACGCGGCAAACAGCAGCGTCAGTCCGGTCATGATCAGCAGCTGGAAGAGGTTGGCTTTCTCCTCCTCCAGCTCCACGACGACCAGACGCAGCCGCGTTTCCACCATTTCGACCAGCAGCGTGACGATGCGCTGACCAATGGAGAAAACGCGCTGACCCGGTCCCTGCGTGTGTTGAGTATTCGCCATAATCAGCGACGCGACAGCAGGACACCCAGCACCAGCCCGACGGCGGCGCCAATTCCTACCCCAGTCCACGGATTTTCGCGAACATAATCATCCGCTCGCGCGGCGGTCTCACGAGTTTGACGAAGAATCGCTTCGCTGGTTTCACCCAAACGAGCGCGGCTCTCTTTCAGCGCGCTCTCGGCTTTACTGCGCAGTTTACCCATCTCTTCTTTCGACTTGTCCGCCGAGGAATTTAGTACTTCCTCCAGGGTATCCGCCAGCGTTTTCAGTTCTGCACGAAGGTCGTCAGTCACATTCTCTTTAGCCATGTCGTTCTCCTGTAGCGTGGTCCGTGTTGCGAAAGTTAATGGTGATTAGTAATCCCGAGACTCCAGCGTTTTTAACTCCTGTTGCGCTTCATTGAGTTTATGCTGGCGTTTGTTAATTTTGTCCGCATCGCCTTTCTTCCGGGCTTCCTGCAGATCGCGCTGACGTTCAGCGATCTCTTCCCGCTGTTTGGCAATTTTTTGCTGATGATCGGCTTTGAGTTTACTGTCGCTACAGTTTTCCCGAACCTGACGTAGCGCGGTATTTAGCCCATCAATGCGACTTTGATTATGATGCTTTTCGGCGTAGCTGATCTCTCGTTGAATATCCTGCTCTTTTTCCTGGCAGGGAGAGGCGGCTAGGGCGCTGGCGCTAAGTGAAGTCAGGACCAGAAGCAGAGCGATGCGGTGTTTCATGGATAGTACCTTCCATTGTCTGAGGGGATACCCGGAGGATATACCCGTTCCCGTTGGTGAACGTGAATGCGTTGATTCCCGCAGGTTTAAGCATAGTAACAAATGCGGGAAACCACCAGACTGGGTTAAAAACGCAGTCTGGCGGCAGCTTACCCGAGGCGATGCGGCGCGTCGCGCAGGCGGGATAGCCAGGCGGTGGGCGAGTTATCGTCCTCCAGAAGGGCAATAATATAACCATGTGGCAGAGCGCGGCCGAGAACTTCTTTCGCCGCCGCGCCCTGGGCGGTGGAATCGAACTTAATCAGCAGACCATCCTTCTGTGGCGTGATGCTTTTAAAGCGGATGCCGTTGGCATCGAGATGATGCCAGACGGAGAAACCGTCCGGCATTCCGATACCCTGGCCAACCGGGCGTATCGCCAGCGTGGCCTCCTGCTGCTGCACCGCCAGCCAAAGCCAGAACAGGGCGCCGAGCAGAAGAGAACCACCCAGCAGCCAGCTGAACTGGCGCAGGGAAGGGCGTTTCATGACCATCATTAGCCCCGGCTTCTGTATTTTTTCTTCCACAGCACCACCAGCGAGCCGATCAGTCCGAAGACCAACAGGGCAACCGGCAGGAGCATCAGGCAGGACATCAGCTGATCTTCATACTTGAGGAATACCGGGGTTTTACCCAGCAGATAGCCAAGCGAGGTCAGGATGAGCACCCACAGCAGGCCGCTCATCCAGTTGAAAAACTGAAAACGGGCGTTATTAAGGCCGGAAAGCCCGGCGATGGTGGGCAGCAGCGTGCGTACGAAGGCGATAAAGCGGCCGATCAGCAGCGCGGAGAGCCCATGCTTATGAAACAAGTGATGCGCACGCTGGTGATAGTGCGAAGGCAGGTGTGACAGCCAGTTTTGCACGATCCGCGTATTACCCAGCCAACGCCCCTGAATATAGCTTAGCCAGCAGCCGAGGCTGGCGGCGGCGGTGAGCAGCAGCAAGGTTTCCGGAAAACCCATCGCCCCTTTGGCGATCAGCACGCCCACGAGCACGAGCAGACTATCCCCCGGTAAAAACGCGGCAGGCAATAACCCGTTCTCAAGGAACAAAATCATAAACAAGACAAAATACAGCATGCCTATCATGGAGGGATTCGCGAGCGTTTCGTAATCCTGAGCCCACAAGGCATTCAATAACTGGGTAAATAGTTCCATTCACGATTCCTGGTACATCGGTTAACGGCACGTCTGAGCGCGCGGCATATAGGGCGACAAGATTTTTATGAGATTATGGTCGCTGCTTAGGCGCTCTGAACGCTTCCCTGTATAAGACTGAAGTAAGTAAATACCTACCCCCAGAACGACAAAATGCATCTAATTGTAACAAATCACCTGACTTTCCGTCAGAGAAATTGCAAGGTGTTGCTCGTTGATTTTGCTGATTGCGGAGATGGGTGGCGAGAGGATTTACACAGGCTGACACTATATATGACTTGCTTACTCCAGCCTCACTGTCAGACAGGCGCGCAGGGGGGCGCGCCGGAGGGATAAGGCCTTATTTCGCGCCGTTGACTGCGGTATCGAGATGAACGACTGGGTTTTCGGCAAATAAGTAGCGATCGGCATTAAATTCAAAGTCATCGCTGGTTTCGTTGAACAACATTTGCTTGGTATTTTCCAGATGCTGCCACATCGCCAGCTTGGCGGCGTTGGGATCTTTTCGCAGCAGAGCTTTCAGGATCTGATCGTGGTCGTCGCACCAGTTATCGACCGTACGCAGGTCGATATGCTCATGCAGCTTTTTCCAGTAGGGGTTATGCACGCGCTGGGTCCACATCTTTTCCACGATCGCCGCCAGCGCGCTGTTCTGCGTCGCCAGCGCCACCTGGACGTGAAACTGCAGGTCCCACTCGGAGTCGCGGAAACATTTCTCGTTACGCGCTTTCTCCTGAATCTCCATCAGCTTCATGATGTCCTGTTTGGTCACCTGAGTCGCCGCGAATTCGGCAATATTGCTTTCAATTAGCTGCCGCGCCTGCAGCAGTTCAAAGGGGCCATAGTTGGCGAACTCAAGGCTTTCATCAGCCACCTGCTGGTATTTCGGATGGTTGGAGATAACGTGGATACCCGACCCTTTGCGGACTTCGACATACCCTTCCACTTCCAGCATGATAATGGCTTCACGAACCACGGTGCGGCTGACGTTTTTTTCATCGGCGATGAAGCGCTCGGCGGGCAGCTTATCCCCTACAAGGTAGACACCTTGTTCGATGCGCGTCTTCAGCTCAGCGGCAAGCTGCTGATATAGACGGCGTGGTTCAATGATTTCCATATTCGCTCCCGGAAGATGGCGACAATATTCGATTTGTTATACCACTTTTACGCGCTTTCCACCACTGGCAGGCATGAAAAAGCCGCCTGAGAAGGCGGCTTGATCGGCGATTACCTTGCCATTCGATCTAACTCTGCGTGACCGGTTTGCGGCTGCTAAGCGGCGTCGAGTCATCGTCAGCCGGTTTGTTTTTCAGCACCGTCCAGATAACCAGCGCGCCCAGCAGGTCAAAGACGGCCAGTACCGCAAACAGCGGGCTAAAGCCGATGGTGTCTGCCAGCGCGCCGACGACCAGGGCGAACATGGTGCTCGCCAGCCAGGCGGCCATCCCGGTCAGACCGTTGGCGGTAGCGACTTCGTTACGGCCAAAGACGTCGGAAGAGAGGGTAATCAGCGCCCCGGACAGCGCCTGGTGAGCGAACCCGCCGATGCACAGCAGGGCAATCGCCACGTACGGGCTGGTGAACAGGCCGATCATCCCCGGGCCAATCATCAGCAGGGCGCCCATGGTGACCACCATTTTACGCGACACGATCAGGTTGACGCCAAACCAGCGCTGGAACAGCGGCGGCAGATATCCGCCGACGATGCAGCCGAGGTCGGCGAACAGCATCGGCATCCAGGCGAACATGGCGATCTCTTTCAGGTTAAAACCGTAAACTTTGAACATGAACAGCGGGATCCAGGCGTTAAAGGTCCCCCAGGCCGGCTCGGCGAGGAAGCGCGGCAGGGCGATACCCCAGAACTGACGGTTGCGCAGGATTTGCCACGGCGACATTTTCTTCGCGTTATTGGTCTGATGCTGAGACTCCTGACCGCCAATGATGTAGTCACGTTCTTCGTCAGATAATTTTTTCTGGTCGCGCGGGTGTTTGTAGAAGATAAGCCAGGCGATGGCCCAGGCGAAGCTCAATACCCCGGAGATGATGAACGCCATCTGCCAGCTGTGCATGACAATCGCCCACACCACCAACGGCGGCGCGATCATGGCGCCAATAGAGGAACCCACGTTGAAGTAGCCCACCGCGATAGAGCGCTCTTTTGCCGGGAACCACTCTGAGCTGGCCTTCAGGCCGGCGGGGATCATTGCGGCTTCCGCTGCGCCGACTGCGCCACGGGCCAGCGCCAGTCCACCCCAGCTGCCGGCCAGCGCCGTTGAGCCGCAGAATACCGCCCAGGCGATGGCGAAGAAGGCATAGCCAATTTTGGTCCCCAGAATATCAAGGACATACCCCGCGACGGGCTGCATAACGGTATAGGCAGCGGAATAGGCTGCAATGATATAGGAGTACTGTTGGGTCGAAATGTGTAACTCTTCCATCAGCGTCGGCGCGGCCGCCGCTACGGTGTTACGGGTCAGGTAGCCCAGCACGGTGCCCAGCGTCACCAGCGCGATCATGTACCAACGTAACCCTTTAATTTTACGCATGTAAACCTCATCGTCTGTTATCTTTCCGCATCATGTGCGGCCTTTACCGAGCGCAATAAGCGGCCGGGAAAGCGAAACGGAGGATTCAGGAGGGTAGTCCCCTCTGGCCTGAACCTTACCATCAGTTGTTATGTTGAAAGTCGGTATCCATTCCGTATAAGCCGATGCCATAAGCACCGGTAATGCATTCCGTCGGTTTATATGTTGCGACGGCAGAAAGATAACTTGTCATACAACTTTAAAAGTTGAGAGCTGTCACAAAAGTGGGAAAGTTAGTGTGGTCTTTATCCCTTGCCTGGAAAGCCAGAGATGGCGCGCTCTGGCGAGGTGTTTTGCTCCAGGGCGGTCATTTTTTTATCGACGTTTATTGATCTAACTCACGAAAAACAGTTCGGTCTGTAGAAATTGGTGTGATAACTTTGTCAGCATTGTAGTCAATCATCTGAAAGGCTCCCGCACTGGAGCGAAGAGGACACGCGAATGACATCGTTTATGACTGAAGATTTTCTACTTGATACCGAGTTTGCCCGCCGTCTGTACCATGATTACGCCAAAGATCAGCCGATTTTCGACTACCACTGCCACCTTCCGCCGCAGCAGGTTGCCGAAAACTATCGCTTTAAAAACCTGTATGACATCTGGCTGAAAGGCGATCACTATAAATGGCGCGCAATGCGCACTAACGGCGTGCCGGAGCGTCTGTGTACCGGTGATGCGTCCGATCGCGAGAAATTTGACGCCTGGGCGGCCACGGTTCCGCACACTATTGGCAACCCGTTATACCACTGGACCCATTTAGAGCTGCGTCGACCTTTTGGTATTACAGGTAAGCTGTTGTCGCCATCCACCGCCGATGAGATCTGGGACCAGTGTAATGATTTGCTGTCTCAGGATGCCTTCTCCGCCCGCGGAATCATGAAACAGATGAATGTGAAGATGGTCGGTACCACCGACGATCCGATTGATTCTCTTGAGCACCACGCGGCTGTCGCCAAAGACAACTCCTTTGACATCAAAGTGCTGCCGAGCTGGCGCCCGGATAAAGACTTCAACATCGAGTTGGCGACCTTCAATGATTATATGGCTAAGCTGGGCGAGGTATCCGATACCGATATTCGCCGCTTCGCTGACCTGCAAAGCGCCCTGACCAAACGTCTGGATCATTTTGCCGCACACGGCTGCAAAGTCTCCGATCATGCGCTGGACGTGGTGCTGTTTGCCGAAGCGACCGACGCCGAGCTGGATGACATTCTGGCGCGCCGCCTGGCTGGCGAGACCCTTAGCGAACACGAAGTGGCGCAGTTCAAAACCGCGGTGCTGGTGTTCCTCGGCGCAGAGTATGCCCGTCGCGGCTGGGTCCAGCAGTACCACATTGGCGCGCTGCGTAACAACAACCTCCGTCAGTTCAAACTGTTAGGGCCAGACGTCGGCTTCGACTCGATCAACGATCGTCCGATGGCGGAAGAGCTGTCTAAGCTGCTGAGCAAGCAGAACGAAGAAAACCTGCTGCCGAAAACGATTCTCTACTGCCTGAACCCGCGTGATAACGAAGTGCTGGGCACCATGATCGGTAACTTCCAGGGTGAAGGCATGCCAGGCAAGATGCAGTTCGGCTCCGGCTGGTGGTTCAACGATCAGAAAGACGGTATGGAGCGGCAGATGACCCAGCTGGCGCAGCTCGGGCTGCTGAGCCGCTTCGTCGGGATGTTGACCGACAGTCGCAGCTTCCTCTCCTACACGCGTCACGAATACTTCCGCCGCATTCTGTGCCAGATGATCGGCCGTTGGGTGGCTGCCGGCGAAGCGCCTGCGGATATCGCGCTGCTGGGCGAGATGGTGAAAAACATTTGCTTTAACAATGCGCGTGACTATTTCGCCATTGAACTGAACTAAGGCCAGAGGTCGGTTGATATGCAATACATCAAAATCCATTCGCAGGATAACGTCGCGGTCGCGCTGACGGATATCGCTGCCGGTAGCGTGGTGACGATTGATAATGACTCGGTCACCCTCGGCCAGGATATCGTTCGCGGCCACAAGTTTGCACTGCGCGCTATCGCGAAAGGGGAAAACGTCGTTAAGTACGGATTGCCGATTGGCCATGCGCTGGCGGATATCGCGCCGGGCGAGCATGTTCATGCGCACAATACGCGCACCAATCTCAGCGACCTTGACGCGTATCGCTATCAACCGGACCTGGTTGCCCAACCGCCACAGCCTGCGGATCGCGAAGTACAGATTTATCGTCGCGCCAACGGTGACGTCGGCGTGCGCAATGAGCTGTGGATCCTGCCGACCGTCGGCTGCGTCAACGCGATGGCCAGACAAATGCAGAACCGTTTCCTGAAAGAGACGTATGGCGCTGAGGATATCGATGGGGTACATCTCTTCAGCCACACCTATGGCTGCTCGCAGCTTGGGGACGATCACATCAACACTCGCACCATGCTGCAAAATATGGTTCGTCACCCGAACGCCGGGGCGGTGCTGGTGGTTGGCCTTGGCTGTGAAAACAACCAGGTGGAGGCCTTTCGCGAGACGCTGGGCGAGTTTGACCCGCAGCGCGTGCACTTTATGGTTTGCCAGCATCAGGACGATGAAGTGGAGGCGGGGGTTGAGCATCTGCATCAGCTGTATGAAGTGATGCGTCAGGATAAACGCCAGCCGGGCAAGCTCAGCGAGCTGAAGTTTGGCCTCGAGTGCGGGGGATCGGACGGCCTGTCGGGCATTACCGCTAATCCGATGCTAGGCCGCTTCTCAGACTATGTGATCGCCAACGGCGGCACTACCGTGCTGACCGAAGTGCCGGAGATGTTCGGCGCTGAACAGTTGCTGATGAGCCACTGCCGCGACGAAGCGACCTTCGACAAGCTGGTGACCATGGTCAATGACTTTAAGCAGTACTTTATTGCTCACGACCAGCCTATTTACGAAAACCCCTCGCCGGGTAATAAGGCCGGAGGGATCACTACCCTCGAAGATAAGTCGCTGGGCTGTACTCAGAAAGCGGGCTCCAGCCAGGTGGTGGATGTTCTGCGCTACGGCGAGCGCCTGAAGGTTCATGGTCTGAATTTACTGAGCGCGCCGGGCAACGACGCGGTCGCCACCAGCGCGCTGGCCGGCGCCGGCTGCCATATGGTGCTGTTCAGCACCGGTCGCGGCACGCCGTACGGCGGCTTTGTGCCAACGGTGAAGATCGCCACCAACAGCGAGCTGGCGGCGAAGAAAAAGCACTGGATCGACTTTGATGCCGGGCAGCTGCTCCACGGCAAAACGATGCCGCAGCTGCTGGAAGAGTTTGTGGATGCCATTGTAGCCTTCGCCAACGGTAAACCGACCTGTAATGAGCAGAATGACTTCCGCGAGCTGGCCATCTTTAAAAGCGGTGTTACCCTGTAAAGGCGTATTTGCGTTGGCGCCCAGAGGCTTGGTTTGTGTATCGGCCTGATAGCGTAGCGCCATCGGGCTCGTAACAGCGGCGTTTCAGCCAGTGAAGCGCCGTTTGTTTTTTTCAGTCAGGGAGCTTACATGACCGCGTATTGGCTGGCCCAGGGGGTCGGCGTCATCGCCTTTCTTATCGGCATTACCACCTTTATCAACCGCGATGAACGCCGTTTCAGGCTACAGCTGGCGGTCTATAGCGCTATTATCGGCGTTCATTTTTTCCTGATGGGCGCCGGGCCGGCTGGAATGAGCGCCGGGCTCAATGCGCTTCGCACGGTCATTTCCTTACGCACCCGTAGTCTGTGGGTGATGACAGTCTTTATCCTCCTGACGTTGATTCTCGGCCTGGGTAAACTGCAGCATGCCATGGAGCTGCTGCCGATCATTGGCACCGTCGCCAGCACCTGGGCGCTGTTTCGCTGCAAAGGGCTAACCGTCCGCTGCGTGATGTGGTGCTCCACCGCCTGCTGGGTCACGCATAATCTGTGGTTGGGTTCCATTGGCGGGACGCTGATAGAAGGCAGTTTCCTGATCGTCAACGGGCTGAACATCATTCGCTTCCGCCGGATGCAAAAGCGCGGTATCGATCCGTTTAAGGTTGAAAACGCAGTACAGGAAGAGAGCCCCTCCGCCCGATAGCGGAGGGGAAAGGCGTTATCCGCGCAGGGCGTTTTTCGCCAGCTGGTCGTCTTCCGCCATGCAGGCCGCGGCGGTAAACAGGGCGTCGGTGGAGGAGTTCAGCGCGGTTTCGCAGGAGTCCTGCAGCACGCCGATAATAAAGCCAACGGCAACCACTTGCATCGCCACATCGTTCGGGATCCCAAACATATTACAGGCCAGCGGGATCAGCAGCAGCGAGCCGCCCGCCACGCCGGAGGCGCCGCAGGCGCACAGCGAAGCGACCACGCTCAGCAGCAGCGCCGTCGGCAGATCCACCGGAATATTCAGCGTATGCACCGCCGCCAGCGTCAGCACGGTGATGGTGATTGCCGCGCCTGCCATATTGATGGTCGCCCCCAGTGGAATAGAGACCGAATAGGTGTCGCGATCCAGATTCAGCTTCTCGCACAGCGCCATATTCACTGGAATGTTGGCGGCGGAGCTGCGGGTGAAGAACGCGTAAACGCCGCTTTCGCGCAGGCAGGTGAGCACCAGCGGATAGGGGTTGCGGCGGATCTTCCAGAACACCAGCAGCGGGTTAATCACTAGCGCTACCAGCAGCATACAGCCCACCAGCACCAGCAGCAGCTGGGCATAGCCCCACAGGGTCTCGAAACCGGTGGTCGCCAGGGTGGAAGATACCAGGCCGAAGATCCCCAGCGGCGCAAAGCGGATCACCACTTTAACGATAAAGGTCACCGCGTGGGAGACGTCGTTGATCAGGTTTTTGGTGGTGTCGTTACCATGACGCAGGGCGAAGCCCAGCCCCACCGCCCACACCAGAATGCCGATATAGTTGGCGTTCAGCAGAGCGTCGATCGGGTTGGACACCATGCTCATCAGCAGGCCGCGCAGCACCTCAACAATCCCCGACGGCGGCGTGATGCTGTCGGCGGCGGTGGTTAAGTGCAGGGTCGAGGGAAAGAGAAAACTGAACAACACCGCGGTCAGCGCCGCGCTAAAGGTGCCCAGCAGATAGAGAAACAGAATGGGGCGTATACTGGTTTTTTGTCCGTGCTGATGGTTGGCGATCGAGGCCATGACAAGCATCAATACCAGCACCGGCGCTACCGCTTTTAACGCGCCGACGAACAGGGTCCCCAGCAGACCGACGGCGATAGCCGCAGGCTTAGAGACCAGCGCCAACAGTACGCCAAGCACCAGGCCGATTAAAATTTGTTTCACCAGGCTGCCTTGCGCCAGGCGGGAGAGCCACCCTGATGAGGGAGTGCGTGTTGTCATAATTCATTCCTTCCAGTGATGTAGCAAGCCATCCCAGCCACGTATTATTTTTTACGTTTATGTCAGGATGTAAGTAGATGTTTGCATAGTCGAGTATACGGAAAGAAAGACTGGCGGGAAGCGTAAAATACTGTGATTTTAATATGGATCTTATTTTTTAACTGCGTAGCAACATAATTGTGACATGAGCAGGTATTCTCGTTACGAGAACGTCTGCTATAGCTGATTACCGCGCCGCCAGCGAGGGCCGACGGCGCGGTAGCAGATTACTCTGGCAGTTTGCGCTGCTTGTCGTGCTGCCTGTTGACCCAGGCGTTAATCAGCAGCGTGACGGCCAGGATGCCGCCCACCACGCCCAGCGAGATGGCAACCGGGATATGGTAGAAGTCGACGATCAGCATCTTCACGCCAATAAACACCAGGATCACCGACAGACCGTATTTGAGCATCGAGAAGCGCTCAGCGACCCCCGCCAGCAGGAAGTACATGGCGCGAAGGCCGAGGATGGCGAACAGGTTCGAGGTCAGCACGATAAACGGATCGGTGGTGACCGCGAAGATTGCCGGGATACTGTCGACGGCGAAAATCACGTCGCTCAGTTCCACCAGAATCAGCACCAGCAGCAGCGGGGTGGCGAACAGCACCCCGTTTTTACGGGTGAAGAAGCGCTCGCTCTCGATTTTATCGGTCATCCGCAGATGGCTGCGGATCCAGCGCACCAGCGGTTTATCGCCGATGCCGGAGTCGTCCTCTTTCGCCAGCGCCATCTTCACGCCGGTAAACAGCAGGAAGGCGCCAAAGACGTACAGCAGCCAGTCGAACTGCGAAATCAGCCAGCTGCCGGCGAAGATCATAATGGTACGCAGAACGATCGCGCCCAGTACGCCATACACCAACACCCGGCGCTGCAGAGCAGGCGGTACGGCGAAATAGCTGAACAGCATCAACCAGACGAAGACGTTATCGACCGCCAGCGCTTTTTCAATCAGATAACCGGTGAGGAAGGCTAAGGCCTGCGGATCGGCGACGGCCCGGCCCTGGGTTTGCACCAGATACCACCAGAAGGCGGCGTTGAACAGCAGAGAAAGCGTGACCCAGAGGATTGACCAGCCAGCGGCCTGCTTCATGGTCATGCTATGCGAACCGCGTCGTCCCTGAAGCAGCAGGTCGATTGCCAACATGATCGCGACAACGACAGCGAATCCACCCCATAGCAACGGCGTGCCGACAGTATTCATTTGATATTCCTTACATAAAAACAAAACGGCTGACGTCGGAAGACGGCAGCCGCTGCGCTTTTATGCATAGACCTCGCCTTCCGGCAAGGTCTCACTTACAACAACCAAAGTACATCGCGATGGGCTTTGGTTATTGCCCGGCGACCGGATGCGGTATTGCACGCATCGTAATGACGATCAACCGGCAAGGAAGTTACTCCCCTTTGCACGTAACAAAATATGTCACAGGGCGGTTTTCGTCAATGGCGGCCGGTCGGGCCTTTACACTCTTTTACGCCAGCGGCTGCGTATCGGCCGGGAAGATCACCCCGGTCTGGCGACGAATTTCGCTGGACAGTTTGGCGGTGATCCGGCTCACCGCCAGGCCCGGGTGATCCACATCCTGTGTCTCCACCAGCCGCGCAAAGGTCTCTGCCTCATACAGCATGGTATTAATGTGCTGGGGCTGCGTCAGGTCCTGGGCTTTACCGCCGCGCGGCACAAACGCCAGCTTCTGACATTCGGAGATTTTTTCGATCACTAACGCGCCGTCTTCGCCCTGAATTTCACTGGGGATCGCGGAATCGCTAACTTTGGAGTGATGCAGCGTCACGTCGAAGTCGCCATAGCTCAGCACCACGGTGCCCTGGGCGTCTACGCCGCTGTCCAGCAGGCTGGCGGTGGCAAGAACGGCCTGCGGCTCGCCCCACAGCGCCACAGCGGACGCCAGGCAATAGAAGCCGATATCCATAATCGAACCGTTAGAGAACGCCGGGTTAAAGGTGTTGGGGTTTTCGCCGTCAAGGTAGCGCTGATAGCGCGAGGAGTACTGACAGTAGTTGATAAAGGCTTTGCGTAGTTTGCCCACTTTAGCGAGCGTTTCTTTCAGTAGGAGAAAGTTAGGCAGACTGGCGGTTTTAAAGGCTTCAAACAGCACCACGTTATTTTCTTTCGCCAGCGCTATCGCCGCCTCGACTTCCTGCAGGTTCGACGCCAGCGGCTTTTCGCAAATGACGTGCTTCTTATGGCTCAGGAACAGCCGGGTCTGCGGAAAGTGCAGCGAGTTCGGGCTGGCAATATAGACCGCGTCAACGTCAGGGCTCTGTGCCAGTTCATCGAGCGAGGTAAACAGATGCTCGACCGGATAGTCTTTGGCGAAGGCTTGCGCCTGTTCGAGGCTGCGGGAGTAGATTGCGGTAAGTTTATATTTGCCGGTTTCATGGGCGGCATCGACAAACTGCTTGGTGATCCAGTTTGTGCCAACAACTGCGAAACGTATCATAAACGTTGACGAACTCCGTTAAAGGGAACCTGCCGCCACTCTATCATGCCGTCATGACAAAACCAGTGCGTCACTACGCAGAACGATTTAACGAAAGGTGCGTCAGCCACAGGCGGGTGTCGAACTCCAGCTGGTGGTACTGCGGCTCCATATGGCAGCACAGCTGATAGAAAGCCTTGTTGTGATCCTTCTCTTTCAGATGCGCCAGTTCATGAACCACGATCATCCGCAGAAAGGCTTCCGGCGCGTCGCGAAATACCGTCGCCACGCGAATTTCCGCTTTAGCTTTCAGCTTACCGCCCTGCACGCGGGAAATGGCGGTATGCAGGCCGAGCGCATTGTTCAGCACGTGGATCTTACTGTCATACATCACTTTGTTGATCGGCGCCGCGCCGCGCAGAAAGCGGTTTTTCAAGTCCTGGGTGTACTGATACAGCGCTTTATCGCTGTTAACGTCGTGCCCTTGCGGATAGCGCTTTTGCAGCACCTCGCCGAGGCGGCCTTGCTCGATTAACGTGGTCACCTGCGCCAGCAGCGATTCAGGATAGCCCTGTAAATAAATGAGTTTTGTCATCGTCTTATCGTTATGTCTGTCAGGAGGGCAGTTCAGCCACGGTCATGGTAAAGACCAGCGGCGCGGTACCCTCATTGCGGTAACCGTGCTCTATTTCGGTGCGGGCCACCGCCGATTCCCCGGCCGCCACCGTGCGGCAGGTCTCGCCAAGCGTCAGCGTCAGCGCGCCGGCTTCCACGTGCAGCAGCTCGAAGGTTGTTGCCGGGTGGCCGGGCGAGGCAAAGGCTTCGCCGGGCTGCATCTCCCAGCGCCACAGCTCAATCATATTCGGCCCGGCGGTGCCGGCGAGGAGCCTGGCGCTGCCCCCCAGCGGGCCTTGCCAGAGGGTGGGGATCTGCTCGGCGGGAATAATATGCAACGCGGGTTCGCTTGCCACATTGACAATATCCGCTACCGATACGCCCAGCGCGGCGGCGAGTTTGCAGAGGATCGCAATGCTGGGATTGGCGGCCTCTTTTTCCATCTCGACCAGCATACCTTTGCTGATGCTGGCCCGGCGCGACAGCTCGTCCAGCGACATTTTTTTCGCTTTACGGTAGGCCTTCAGCCGCGTGGCGACGGCGCGACTTACCTGGTCGACATCAGCTCCTGAATCGGTCGTTATATTGACTTTTACGTTCATTGGTCACTATGATGAAACAAATTGGTCATTACAGGATTATCGAATGCGTAGCGTAACGCCGTCAATCGAATCTGCGGTCAGCCGCCTGGCGCCGGGCTTTCGGGCATTAAGTATTGTGGTGGAGAGCGCGCCGGTGGCCGATCCCGCCGTCGCGGAGCAGGCGCTGGCCGAGGCCTGCCTGGCGGTGCTGCAGGATGATGTGCCCTGGGCGCAAGCGCACCTGGCGGCATGGGATGAAGCGTTCAGCGCCTTCGGCGCGAAGGCGAAACGTACCCCCTGTTCGGCGCAGGCGCTGCGCAAGCGGGTGCTGAAAGAGGGGAGCCTGCCGGCCATCGATCCGGTGGTGGATATCTACAACGCGATCAGCATTCGCTATGCCGTCCCGGTCGGTGGGGAAAATCTGGCCGCCTACCGTGGCGAACCGCGGCTGGCCATTGCCCGCGGCGATGAGCCATTCGATACGCTAAAATCGGCAGAGCCGGTAGTGGAATATCCGGAGCCGGGCGAAGTCATCTGGCGGGATGATATAGGCGTAACCTGCCGACGCTGGAACTGGCGACAGGGCGTGCGCACCCGGCTGGACAGCGGCGCGCAGACGATGTGGTTTATTCTCGAAAGCCTGCCGGCGATGCCGTTGTCGGCCCTGCATGAGGCGGGAGAGCGGCTGGTAGGTTATCTGCAGCAGCTGATGCCCGGCGCCCGCGCGTCGATAACGCTGCTGCGAGCCGATGACGAGGGCGATCTACGCTGAGCGGCGATGATCAGCGATCTCTCTTCAACTGGACAGGATTTGCGTATAAACTCGCGGGTTTTACTATTCCGGAGGCGGAGAGGCGATGAGCCAGGCAGAGTTAAACGGTGAGTTATTCACATTAGAGCGGTTCCCACCTAACGCTGAAGAAGAAGCGCTTCAGGCATGGGAAGCGGCGGATGAATATCTGCTGCAACAGGTGAATGACGTCGACGGCCTGACGCTCATCTTCAACGACGGCTTCGGCGCGCTCGCCTGCGCGCTGGCGGATCGCAACCCGGTCAGCATCAACGACTCCTTTATTTCCGAGCTGGCGACCCGCCACAACCTGCGGATGAACGGTATCGATGAAGAGAGCGTGCGCTTTCAGGATAGCCTGAGCCCGCTACCGGCCGCGCCGGCGCTGGTGCTGATTAAGGTGCCAAAACAGCTGGCGCTGCTGGAACAGCAGCTGCGCGCCCTGCGCGAAGTAGTTACGCCGGAAACCCGCATCATCGCCGCGGCGAAAGCCCGTGATGTGCACAACTCGACGCTGGCGCTGTTTGAAAAAATCCTCGGCACCACCACCACCTCGCTGGCCTGGAAAAAAGCGCGTCTGATCCACTGCGTTTTCACCGCTCCTGAGCTTGCCGATGCGCCGCAAACCTACAGCTGGAAGCTGGACGGCACGCCGTGGACCATCCATAACCACGCCAACGTTTTTGCCCGCAGCGGGCTGGATATCGGCGCGCGTTTCTTCCTGCAGCATTTACCGTCTGATCTGGAAGGCGAGATCGCCGATCTCGGCTGCGGCAATGGGGTGATTGGCCTGCAGGCGCTGGCGCAAAATCCAAACGCCAGCGTGATGTTCACCGATGAGTCGCACATGGCGGTGGCTTCAAGCCGGTTGAACGTCGAGCGCAATCTGCCGGACGATATCGCACGCTGTGAATTCATGGTCAACAACTCGCTCTCCGGCATTGAGCCCGACCGCTTTACGGCGATTCTGTGTAATCCGCCGTTCCATCAGCAGCACGCCATTACCGACCATATCGCCTGGCAGATGTTTAACGATGCCCGCCGCAGCCTGAAATACGGCGGCGAGCTGTACGTCGTCGGCAACCGCCACCTCGATTACTTCCGTAAGCTGAAGCGCGCGTTTGGTAATTGCACGACGATTGCGACGAACAATAAGTTTGTCATTTTGAAAGCAACCAAGGTGCGTAAGCAGCGCTGATTCTTGTCGCGGTTTCCCCCGGCTCGCGGCTGTCGCCTTAGCCGGGCTAGCGTGCGGGATTATCGTGGTAGCCCGGGGAAGGCGCATCGCGCCGCCCCCGGGACAGGGCTAAATCGCCAGCGCCAGTTTAGTGCCCTGGGCAATCGCCCGACGCGCATCCAGCTCCGCCGCCACGTCGCAACCGCCGATGAGATGCACCGTTTTCCCCGCCGCGCGCAGCGGATCCGCCAGCTCGCGGCGCGGCTCCTGACCGGCGCAGATCACCACCTGATCGACCGCCAGCAGTTGGCGCTCGCCGCCGATAGTGACATGTAACCCTTCATCATCGATCTTTTCATAGCTGACCGCCGGGATCATTTTCACCCCGCGCGCCAGCAGCGTCGCGCGGTGGATCCAGCCGGTGGTTTTGCCGAGCCCTTCGCCCGGTTTGCTGGCTTTGCGCTGCAGCATCACAATCTGTCGCGGGCTTTTACTCAGTTGCGGGCCTTCAGCACTCAGCCCTCCCGCCGTTTGCAGGCTGGTATCGATACCCCATTCGCGGCAGAACTCGCCGATATCCTGGCTGGTGGCCACGCCCGACTGGCTTAAAAACATCGCGGTGTCGAAGCCGATACCGCCGCAGCCGATAATCGCCACCTTCGCGCCAACCGGTGCTTTATCGCGCAAGACATCAAGATAGCTCAGCACTTTTGGATGATCGATCCCGTCGATCGCCGGCAGGCGCGGGGCGATACCGGTGGCGAGGATCGTCTCATCGAACGCCAGCAGATCGTCTGTCGTGACGCGGGTGTTCAGGCGTAGATCGACACCATGAAGATCGAGCATGGTGCGGTAGTAACGCAGCGTCTCGTGAAACTCCTCTTTGCCGGGGATCTGTTTGGCGATATTAAACTGACCGCCGATCTCCGGGAGCGCATCAAACAACGTGACGTGATGACCGCGGGCGGCAGCGTTTACGGCGAAGGCCAGACCGGCAGGCCCGGCGCCGACCACCGCCAGCCGTTTAGGCGCGTTGGCCGGCAGGACCGGCATCAGGGTTTCATGACACGCGCGCGGGTTGACCAGACAGGAGGTGACTTTGCCGACGAAGATCCGATCGAGACACGCCTGATTGCAGCCGATGCAGGTGTTGATCTGATCGGCGCGATCGTCCTGCGCTTTTGATATAAATTCGGCGTCGGCAAGGAACGGGCGGGCCATCGATACCATATCGGCATCGCCGCGGGCGAGAATATCCTCCGCGACCTGCGGATCGTTAATGCGGTTGGTGGTGATCAACGGGATCGACACCGCGCCCTTCAGCTTGCGAGTGACCCAGCTGAAAGCTCCGCGCGGTACCGGCGTGGCGATGGTCGGAATGCGCGCTTCGTGCCAGCCAATCCCGGTGTTGATGATGGTCGCTCCCGCCGCTTCAATCGCTTTGGCCAGTTCGGTGACTTCCGCCAGCGTGCTGCCGTCGTTGACCAGATCGAGCATCGACAGACGGTAAATGATAATGAAATCGTGGCCGGCGCGCTGGCGTACCGCCTTAACCACCTCTACGGCGAAACGCATGCGCCTGGCATAATCACCGCCCCATTGGTCGTCGCGCTGGTTGGTGCGCGCGGCGAGAAATTCGTTAATCAGATAGCCCTCAGAGCCCATCACCTCGACGCCGTCATATCCCGCTTCACGCGCCAGTTGGGCGCAGTGGGCAAAATCATCGATCAGCGTCAGGATCTCATCGTGGCTCAGTTCATGGGGGGTAAAACGGTTGATCGGCGCCTGTAGCGCCGAGGGGGCCACCAGCGCGGGCTGGTAGCTGTAACGGCCGGTGTGCAGGATCTGCAGAGCGATTTTGCCGCCTTCCTGATGTACCGCGTCGGTAATATGGCGATGATGCGCCAGATGGCTGGCGTCGTTGAGTACCGCGCCGCCGGCCATGGTGACGCCAGAGGGCGCCGGAGCGATGCCGCCGGTGACGATCAGCGCCACGCCGTGACGGGCGCGTTCGGCGTAAAAGGCCGCCAGCCGTTGCGCGCCGTCCGGCAGCTCTTCCAGCCCGGTGTGCATCGAGCCCATCAACACGCGGTTTTTGAGCGTTGTGAAGCCCAGCTCAAGCGGGGCGAAAAGCGACGGATAGCGGCTCATAGTGGCTTCCAATGTAAAATTATTGTTATGTGGTCGGATGAGTTACTAATTTAGCCATCGTGGAGAAAAAGGGAAAAGGGGAGTGCGGTGATTGTGATGGGATTCAAAGAACGGCGAAGCGTTGCCCCACACCCCGGCCCTCTCCCAAAGGGAGAGGGGGGAAAGGCGGAGCGGCACCGGTAGTTAGGGTGAGGGGGAAGACGCAACGCGCTGGCGGCGTTCCAGACCCGGCGCCTGCCACATCGACGTTGTCAGTCCGCTATCGACAAGGCCAAGCTGATCGGCGTACACCGTCTGCCATTTGCTCATCATCTCCTGATACAGCTCGCGATGCTGCGGATTTGGGGTGAACTCGCGGTGCCAGCTCACTAACCGCTCTCCGGTGCTGGCCATATCGTCATACAGCCCGGCGCCGGTTCCGGCGGCGATGGCGCAGCCCAGCGCGGTGGCTTCGCGGACCACCGGCACCCGCACCGGCAGGCCGGTGACGTCGCTGAGGATTTGGCTCCACAGCGCGCCTTTAGAGCCGCCGCCGGCAAACACCAGGCTGTCGAATGTCACCCCGGAGAACTGCGAGATCTGCGCGAGGTTGCAGGCGGAGACAATCGCCGCGTTCTCTTCCAGCGCGCGGAACAGGGTCGCTTTATTGCACTTTTCCGGATCGATGGAGAGGTTAATAAACGACGGCGCGGCGTGGTACCACTGCTTAAAGTGCATTGCGTCGGAAAAAATAGGCATCACGCCGTGGGAACCGGCGGGGACGCGGCTGGCCATCTCCTCCAGCAGCGAATAGGCATCGACGCCGAGCCGCTCGGCAATCAGTTTTTCTTCAGCGCAGAAGGCGTCGCGAAACCAGCGCATGGTCAGGCCGGTAAAGAAGCTGATCGATTCCGCCTGCGCCATGCCGGGAATCACGTGAGGATTAACGCGAATATTCATCTGCGGATCGGTGCGCACCTGCGGCAGGTTGACCACCTGCTGCCAGAAAGTGCCGCCGAGTACCGCGGTTTGCCCGGCGCGCACCACCCCAAGGCCCAGGCAGCCGAGCTGGACGTCGCCGCCGCCCATCACCACCGGCGTCCCGGCGCGCAGGCCGCTCTGCTGCGCCGCCGCTTCGGTGACGGCGCCCAGCAGGGTACCGGTCTCTTTGACCGGCGACAGCATATCGGCGCGCAGCCCGGCCATATCCAGCAGCGCCGGACGCCAGTCGCGGCTGAACAGATCGAGCATGCCGGTGGTGCCGGCGTTTGACGGGTCGACCGCCAGCTCGCCGGAAAGCTTCGCCGCCAGCCAGTCGCTGATCATGGTGATGGTTGCCGCTTTGCGGTAGATATCGGGGCGGTGGTGCGCCAGCCACAGCAGGCGCGGCATGGCGCTGAGCGCCAGGGTTTGTCCCGAGACCTCGTATACCTCGGATTCGAAGCGATAGTCGTGGATCTCCTTAAGCTCCGCCACTTCGCGGCTGGCGCGGGCATCGACGTTGGCGCAGGCCCAGATGGCCTCGCCGTTGCGGTCATAGAGAACGATGCCTTCGCGCATCGAACAGCAGGCGACGGACTGAATATCGGCGGCAGAGAGCCGAGCGGCGTCGAGCGCCTGGCGAATGCACTGGCAGGCCAGCTGCCAGTTGGTGGTAAGGTCGAACTCCATCGAGCCGGGGACGTTATCAACGCTCAGGTGTTTCCATTCGGCCTGGCCTACCGCCAGCTGACGGCCATTAAGATCGAAAATGACCGCCCGAATGCTGCCGGTCCCGGCATCTAACGCTAACAGGTAACTCATGACATGCGCCTCGCTGTGGTCGCGCGGCGCCTGGCCGTCAGGAGGCCAGCGCGAGTACCGCGCGTGCTGTTGTCTCTTCCGTTACCAGGCCATTAATGCGCTTGCCAATCAGAGCGGCATAAATCGCCTGCGCTTTTTCTTCTCCCCCGGCGACGCCAACGATGGTCGGCAGCTGCGCCAGCTCATCAAGGGTCACGCCGAGCAGTTCCCGATGGATCTCCAGTCCTTCTACCGGCCTGCCGTCGGCCTGCAGGAAATAACCTAAAATGTCGCCGACCGCGCCTTTGCGGGCGTACATCAGCTGTTCGCCCTCGCTGATATAGCCGGAGCGCAGAATGGTCGCGTCGCGCCGCTGATCGATAGCGCCAATGCCGACTACCGCCGCGTCCGCCGCCGTCGCCGCGAGGATCACGTCGCGCACGCTCGACTCGCGGCGCAGGATCTCGGCGACCTCCGCCGAAGAGACCCGCAGCGGCGCCGGGATAATGCTGACGCTGCAGGCGGCATCCAGCTGGCCAATACCGGTCATATACGGGCCGACGCCGCCGGAGAGGGTCACCAGCCGCACCTGCTGCGAGCCAATAAATCCGCTGAGATGCTGCAGGCAGCTCATGGTGGCTTCGCCGAAACCGACTGCCAATAATTGCCCCGGTTGCAGAATACCCATCAGCGATTGCGCCGCGCCGATCCCCAGCCGGGTATTCATCGGCGGGGTGTTGAGCGCCGGCAGCACGCGGGCAATCTTGAGTCCAAAGCGCTGCTGGAGTTCACTTTCCAGCGCCAGACAGCCCTCATAGCGCGAGTTGATCTGCACGCGGATCACCCCGGACTGACGGCCTTTCTCCAGCAGGCGGGAAATCTTCAGCCGCGGCAGCCCCAAACGCTCGCCGATGTCATTTTGCGTCAGGCCGTCGTGGTAGTAGCACCACGCCACCCGCGCCACCAGCTCTTCCTCGGCTAACGCCAGCCCGGCGTAGCGGTTCTCTTCCGTAATGCGTTTTTCGCTCATAAATTGAACTCTTATAAAAATTTAGATCATATGTTCGCTATTGCGCGGCCGGAAAGTGTGAGCCGACTGGCAAAACGGATCTTTCATCGCTGGCCCATTTTTTCCTGAGGATCTAAAGCGCCAAACTGTGATCTTCGCACGGTTGTAAATATAGTTCACCGTCTACGCTTTTGAACATTATTAAATTTAAAAATCATTTGTTCAAACGAGGCGCGACGATGAAGCCACTGCTGGAAGCTCGCCAGATCCGCAAACAGTTCTCCGGCGTTGCCGTGCTGAAGGGCATCGACTTTACGCTATGCGCGGGCCAGGTGCATGCCCTGATGGGAGGCAATGGCGCGGGTAAATCGACGCTGATGAAGATCATCGCCGGCGTCGAAACCCCGGATAGCGGTGAACTGACGATCGGCGACCGCGCGTTTGCGCGCCTCAGCCCGGCGCTGGCCCACCAGCTGGGCATCTATCTGGTGCCGCAGGAGCCGATGCTGTTTCCCAACCTCAGCGTGCGCGAGAACATTCTCTTTCGTTTGCCGAAGCGGGCGGATACCGCCGCGCGACTGCAGGAAAAACTGCAACAGTTGAACTGCCAGATCAACCTCGATGCCAGCGCCAGCACGCTCGAGGTAGCCGATCAACAGATGGTCGAGATCCTGCGCGGCCTGATGCGCGAAGCGCGGATCCTGATCCTTGATGAACCCACCGCCTCTTTAACCCCGGGGGAAACGGAGAGGTTGTTTAGCCAGATCCGCGCGTTACAGGCGCTGGACGTGGGGATCGTGTTTATCTCGCACAAACTGCCCGAAATCCGCCAGCTTGCCAGCCATATTTCGGTGATGCGCGACGGGGCGGTAGTGCTGAGCGGCGAGACTGCAACTTACCGCGATGAGCAACTGATTAGCGCTATGACGCCGGCCAGCCGCGACCATACGCTGAGCGACACGCAAAAGCTGTGGCTGGCGCTGCCGGGCAACCGCCGGATATTGCCTGCCGGGCAACCGCCGTACCCAGGCGCAGGATTTTCCCGTGCTGCGGGTGGAGGATCTTACCGGAGAAGGCTTTATCGATCTCAATCTGGAGATCCGCGCCGGGGAGATCGTCGGCCTCGCCGGGCTGGTGGGATCCGGGCGCACCGAATTTGCCGAAACCTTATACGGCCTGCGTCCACCGCGCGCCGGGCGGATCTGGCTGGAGAATCGCGAGATTAGCAATGACAGCACCCGCGCCCGGCTGGCCAGTGGGCTGGTCTATCTGCCGGAAGACCGCCAGGTCTCGGGGCTGTTTCTCGATGCGCCGGTGCGCTGGAACACGGTGATGTTCAATCAGCCATCGTGGTGGCAGCAGGGGAAACGGGAGGCGGCGGTGGTTGAGCGCTATCACCGGGCGCTGGGGATCAAGCTGGCCGATGGCGATCAGCCGGTGCGCACTCTCTCTGGCGGCAACCAGCAGAAGGTGCTGCTGGCGCGCTGTCTGGAGGCCAACCCGCTGCTGCTAATTGTCGATGAGCCGACGCGCGGCGTGGATGTCTCCGCCCGCGCCGATATCTATCAGCTGCTGAAAAGCGTCGCCGCGCAAAATGTGGCAGTGCTGATGATCTCCTCCGATCTGGATGAGTTCATCGACCTGGCCGACCGGGTGCTGGTGATGCATCAGGGCCGCTACAGCGGCGAGCTGGCGCGGCAGGCGGTCACCGTCGATCGCATGATGACCCTGGCCTTTGGAGGGCAGGCATGAAAACGTTACTCAAGAATCGCGAACTGAGCGCCTTCTTTGCCATCGTGGCGCTCTTTGTTGTGCTGGTGGCGCTCAATCCGGCCTATTTCAGCCTGCAGACCCTGGCGATGATTTTCGCCAGCTCGCAAATCCTCTGCCTGCTGGCATTGGGCGCGACCCTGGTGATGCTGACCCGCAATATTGACGTGTCGGTAGGCTCCACCGTTGGGCTATGCGCCATCGCCGTCGGCGTGGCGCTGAACAACGGCTACGGGTTGGCGACGGCCATCGCCTTCGCGCTGGCGATTGGCGCGCTGGCCGGGGCGTTTAACGGCCTGCTGGTGGTGGGGCTGCGCATTCCGGCGATCGTCGCGACGCTCGGCACGCTGGGGTTGTATCGCGGGGTGATGTTGCTGTGGACCGGCGGGAAATGGATCGAAGGCTTGCCCGACAGCCTGAAATCGCTCTCGGAGCCTGCGTTTATCGGCGTGTCGCCGCTGGGCTGGCTGGTGCTGGCGCTGCTGCTGGCGGGCGGCTGGCTGCTGTCGCGCACCGCCTTTGGTCGTGATTTTTACGCCGTTGGCGATAACCTCGCCGCCGCGCGCCAGTTGGGCGTGGCGGTCAACCGCACGCGGATGCTGGCCTTTACCCTCAACGGTATGCTGGCGGCCTGCGCCGGGATCGTCTTCGCCGCGCAGATTGGTTTTGTGCCTAATCAGACCGGCAGCGGCCTGGAGATGAAAGCCATCGCCGCCTGCGTACTGGGCGGGATCTCGCTGCTTGGCGGCACCGGTACGCTGCTCGGCGCGTTTCTCGGCGCCTTTTTCCTTACCCAAATCGACACCGTACTGGTGCTGTTCCGCCTTCCCGCCTGGTGGAATGACTTTATCGCCGGTCTGGTGCTGCTCGGCGTGCTGGTGCTCGATGGCCGCCTGCGCCAGGCGCTGGCCCGCCATCAGCGGGCGCTAAAGTACAGCCGTTTCCAGCCCGGTAACAAAGGGGGGAAACAGGTTGCCCGCTTTCCCGAACGCAAAAGCAAAGAGGTGGCTTAAATGAAGCTGAAGCTTAACTGGGAAAGCGCGCTGCTGGCGTTGCTGATCGTGGAGATCCTGCTGTTCGGCGCGCTGAATCCGCGCATGCTGGATCTCAATATGCTGCTCTTTAGCACCAGCGACTTTATCTGCATCGGCATCGTCGCGCTGCCGCTGACGCTGGTGATCATCAGCGGCGGGATCGATATTTCGCTGGGCTCGACCATCGGCCTGTGCGCCATCGCCCTCGGGGTGATGACCCAGGCGGGCTGGCCGCTGTGGCTCGCGGTATCGCTGACGTTGCTCTTGGGACTGCTGTGCGGGTTATTCAACGCCGCGCTGATCCACTACACCGGCATCAGCCCGCTGGTGATCACGCTTGGTACGCTGTATCTGTACGGCGGCGGCGCGCTGCTGCTTTCCGGGATGGCCGGCGCGACCGGTTACGAGGGGATTGGCGGTTTTCCCGATAGCTTCACCGCCTTCGCCAATTTAACCCTCGCCGGACTGCCGCTGCCGCTGGTGCTGTTCGCGATTATCACCTTTTTCTTCTGGCTGCTGACCCATCGCGGGCGCTTTGGCCGCCACCTCTTTTTACTCGGGCAAAACCCGCGCGCCGCGCGCTATGCCGCGCTGTCGGTGAACGGCATCCCGTACGTGCTGTATGGCCTGGTTGGCGTCGCCTCGGCGGTCGCGGCGCTGGTGATGGTCTCCTATTTCGGCTCGGCACGTTCG
This sequence comes from Klebsiella sp. AqSCr, assembly GCF_008452795.1. Taxonomy (NCBI): domain Bacteria; kingdom Pseudomonadati; phylum Pseudomonadota; class Gammaproteobacteria; order Enterobacterales; family Enterobacteriaceae; genus Klebsiella; species Klebsiella sp. AqSCr. Next base: position 2,428,851 of record NZ_MJDM01000005.1, on the reverse strand, counting down.
GATTTAGGCCGCGACCTGCTGATGCCGGCGCTGACCGCGGCGGTGCTCGGCGGGGCCAATATTTACGGCGGCTCGGGATCGATACTGGGTACCGCGCTGGCGGCATTGCTGGTGGGGTATCTGCAACAGGGTTTACAGATGGTCGGCATCCCCAACCAGGTGTCGAGCGCGCTGTCAGGGGCGCTGTTGGTTGTGGTGGTGATGGGGCGTTCGCTGAGCCTGCACCGTGAATGGGTGCGCGCGACCTGGCGGCGTCTTTTCTCGCATAAAACAATCGGAGCATAAAATGAAATTAAAACTGATCGTGCTGGCGCTGGCGATGAGCGTGGTTACCGCGCAGGCGGCGGACCGCATCGCCTTTATTCCTAAGCTGGTCGGCGTCGGCTTCTTTACCAGCGGCGGCAACGGCGCGAAAGAGGCGGGGAAAGCGCTGGGCGTGGATGTCACCTATGACGGCCCAACCGAGCCCAGCGTCTCCGGCCAGGTGCAGCTTATCAACAACTTCGTCAACCAGGGCTACAACGCGATTATCGTTTCCGCTGTCTCGCCGGACGGCCTGTGTCCGGCGCTGAAGCGGGCGATGCAGCGCGGGGTGAAAGTCCTGACCTGGGATTCCGATACCAGGCCGGAGTGCCGCAGCATCTATATCAATCAGGGCACGCCGCAGCAGCTTGGCGGCCTGCTGGTCGAGATGGCGGAAAAGCAGGTGACGAAGCCTACTGCCAAGGTAGCGTTTTTCTACTCCAGCCCGACGGTGACCGACCAGAACCAGTGGGTGAAGGAAGCCAAAGCCAAAATCGAAAAAGAACATCCGCAGTGGCAAATCGTCACCACCCAGTTTGGCTATAACGATGCCACCAAATCGCTACAAACCGCCGAGGGGATCTTAAAAGCCTATCCGGATCTCGACGTCATTATCGCGCCGGATGCCAATGCGCTGCCGGCGGCGGCGCAGGCGGCAGAGAACCTCAAGCGTCAGGGCGTGGCGATTGTCGGCTTTAGTACGCCGAACGTGATGCGTCCGTACGTTGAGCGCGGCACGGTGAAAGCGTTCGGCCTGTGGGATGTGGTTCAGCAGGGCAAAATTGCGGTTAACGTCGCCGATCGATTACTGAAAAAGGGCGATCTTAACGTAGGCGACAGCGTTGAGGTGAAAGATATCGGCTCGCTGAAGGTCGAACCGAACAGCGTGCAGGGCTACCAGTATGAGGCGAAGGGCAACGGTATCGTGCTGCTGCCGGAGCGCGTGGTGTTCAGCAAAGAGAACATCAACAACTACGACTTCTGACGGAGGATGAGATGGCAGATTTAGACGATATCAAAGAGGGGAAGGACTTCGGCATCGACCGCCCGCAGCAGAATACGCTGTATACCCTGAAAGGCTGCGGCTCGCTGGATTGGGGCATGCAGTCGCGGCTGGCGCGCATTTTTAATCCGCACAGCAACCGCACGGTGATGCTGGCCTTCGATCACGGCTACTTCCAGGGGCCAACGACCGGGCTTGAGCGTATCGACCTGTCGATTGCGCCGCTGTTTGCCGACACCGACGTGCTGATGTGCACCCGCGGCGTACTGCGCAGCCAGGTACCGGCGGCCACCAATAAGCCGGTGGTGCTCCGCGCCTCCGGCGGCAATTCGATTTTGAGCGAACTCTCCAACGAATGCGTGGCGGTGGCGATGGAAGACGCGCTGCGGCTCAACGTATGCGCGGTGGCGGCGCAGGTCTATATCGGCAGCGAATACGAACATCAGTCGATCAATAACATCATCAAACTGGTGGACGCCGGCAATCGCTACGGTATGCCGGTCCTGGCGGTTACCGGCGTCGGCAAAGAGATGACCCGCGATGCGCGCTACTTCTCGCTGGCCAGCCGGATTGCCGCCGAAATGGGGGCGCAGTTTGTGAAGACCTATTTCGTTGAGGAAGGCTTTGAAAAAGTGACCGCCAGCTGTCCGGTGCCGATCGTTATCGCCGGCGGTAAAAAACTGCCGGAGCATGAGGCGCTGGAGATGTGCTGGCGGGCGATCGACCAGGGGGCTTCCGGGGTGGATATGGGGCGCAATATCTTCCAGTCCAGCGCCCCGCGCGCGATGCTGAAGGCGGTGAAAAAGGTGGTGCATGAGAATCTGAACGCGCGGGAAGCGTATCAGTTCTGGCAGGAAGAGAAACAGGGAGAGCTGAAATGAACGTCACGCTAGTGGAGATCAATATTAAACCCGAGCGGGTGGATGAGTTTCTCGAGGTGTTTCGCGCCAACCACGAGGGCGCGCTGCAGGAGCCAGGCAACCTGCGCTTTGATGTCCTGCAGGATCCTGAGGTGAAAACCCGCTTTTTTATCTACGAAGCCTATAAAGACGATGAGGCGGTGCTGGCGCATAAGAAGACGCCGCACTATTTAGCCTGCGTCGAAAAGCTGGAGGAGATGATGTCGCAGCCGCGGCAGAAGCGCAGCTTTATCGGCCTGTTACCGCAGGTGTGAGGGTTATCCTTCACCCTCTCAGAGGGAGAGGGTGAAGGACACTTTATTACGCTTCTTCGACCGAAACGCGCAGGGCCGCCAGCGCCTTGCGCGCCGCCTTCAGCACCTGTTCGCACTGCTCAAGGGTGAGCGTCAGCGGCGGTTCAATGCGGATCGTCTTGGCGTTGTTTAACGTCCCGGCGACCAGCACCCGCTGTCTGAACATCTCGCTGGCAAAGTCGTAGCCAATCTCGTTATCAACAAACTCGATAGCCATCAGCATGCCTTTCCCGCGCACTTCATTCACCAGGTCCGGATACTCCTGCGCCAGCAGGCGGAAACCGTCCAGCAGCATATCGCCTTTCTGCGCCGCCTGCGCCGGCAGGTTTTGCGTCAGCAGCACGTTGATCGTCGCCAGCGCCGCCGCACAGGCCAACGGGTTGCCGCCGAAGGTGGTGGTGTGCAGGAACGGGTTATCGAAGAGCACCGAGAAGACCTCTTCCGTCGCCACCGTCGCGCCGATCGGCATCACACCGCCGCCGAGCGCTTTCGCCAGACACAGAATGTCCGGCTGGACGTTCTCATGCTCGCAGGCGAACATCTTGCCGGTGCGGCCCATGCCGGTCTGCACTTCGTCGAGGATCAGCAACGCGCCAAACTCGTCGCACAGTTTACGCACCGCCGGCAAATACCCCGTTGGCGGGAGGATCACGCCCCCTTCGCCCTGAATCGGCTCGAGGATCACCGCCGCGACGTCGTCGCCGGTTTTCTTGCACTCGCTCAGCATGGTGCGCATGGCGTTGATATCGCCGAACGGCACGTGGCGGAAGCCCGGCAGCAGCGGCATAAAGGGTTTGCGGAAGGTCGATTTCGCGGTGGCCGACAGCGCGCCCAGCGATTTACCGTGGAAGGCGCCGCTGGTGGCGATGAAGGTAAATTTACCGCGCGGCGACTGATAGGCTTTCGCCAGCTTGATGGCCGCCTCTACCGATTCGGTACCGCTGTTGCAGAAGAAACTGTACTTTAGTTTCCCGGGCGTTAAGGCTGCCAGGGTTTTCGCCAGCATCGCGCGTAGCGGGTCCAGCAGCTCCTGACTGTGAAGCGGTTGTTTCGCGAGTTGATTCTCGACGGCGGATACCACAACTGGATTACGGTGCCCTACATTGAAGATGCCAAACCCACCAAGGCAGTCGATAAACTCCTGTCCCTGGGTGTCGACAAGCGTATTTAACCCTCCCGCTTGCCACTCTACGGCTCCGTAATCCCCGCCGGCTGTGACCGATTTTCGATACTCTAAAAACCCCGGATTCACATGCTCTTTAAAGTATTCTCTCACCTCCTGGTTAAGTGCTTTCATTTCCTCATGATCAAGCGTGCGCTTTTCAATGAGATTCAGTGCGTGTGCGCTGCAGGCCAGAGCCGATGCGCTGGAAGGTAACCTGTTCAAAATGTGCTCCTGGGGCGGACGTATCACACGATACTGGATTAAGTATTGCAGGGATTACGCCAGTTCGGCAGAAGCGGTGAAAATCGGGATAAATGCAAAGTAAAAGACGAATTGTGTAAAATTTAATCTCATTGCGCCACTATTGGCACGTTTTATTCCTGAGCTGACGAGATTTTCTGCCTGGAGGCAATAGACGGGGCGATCCGCCGTGGTGCGGGCTGCCCCAGCGCGGGGCAGCCGGTGGTGAAAAAAGAGGCTTAGTCGAGCTGAGAGATCTCCATCGCCGCCCGGTCAATAATGCCGATGATCTGCTTGAGCTGGGCGGCACTGCTGGCCTGCTGGTTCACTTTCAGGTCGAGGACCGCTTTGAAGTTTTCCAGCGCGCGCTTCATCTGCGGATCGCGGCGCAGCTCGCAGCCGACCATCCGCGCCTGCAGGCGCTCCTGGATATGGGCCAGGTGCTCCTGGTTCTCGGCGTGCAGCTGTTTTCCTTCCTCGCTGATAAGGATTTTCTTGCGTCCGTTGTCGTCTTCCACGCTGATAAGGCCCTGGTCCTGGAGCAGATCCAGCGTCGGATAGATCACCCCCGGGCTGGGGCTGTAGTTCCCCTGGGTAAGCGTTTCGATCTCTTTGATCAGCTCATAGCCATGGCTGGCGCTGCGGCTGAGGATATCCAGAATGATCAGCCGCAGTTCGCCGTGGCCAAAGAAACGCTGGCGACGTCCGCCGCCGCGGCGGCCATGGTCGCCGTGTTCGCTGGGATCACCGTGGCGCCCGCGTGGCCCACGCCCTTCTTCATGATGATGTCGCATGGTTACCTCCTGCTGTTTTTGATATATCTAATTTATATCTAAAAAATGAATGTTCGCAATGCTGGTTGCTATTTATTTTTTAAGATGTTGATATATATGTGATTGTTTTCTGGATGTGGATTTTGATGCGGTTTGTTTTGACTATATCAAAAAAAGACTTGCATTCTTTTTAGTTGGCAATCATTATCATTTGCATCAAGTTTAGATATATCTATTTACCGTTCACGAAGGCAATCGATGATGACAAAAACCAAAGCAGACAAGTACCCGCAGCGTGTCCGCAATGAGCTGCGTTTCCGTGAGCTGACGGTGCTGCGCGTGGAGCGCGCAGGCGCGGCGTTCCAGCGTATCGTGCTGGGAGGCGAGGCGCTGGAAGGCTTCGCCTCTCACGGCTTTGACGACCATACCAAGCTTTTTTTCCCCGAGCCGGGCGCGGCATTTACCCCGCCGCAGGTGACCGAGGAGGGGATTGACTGGGGGGAAGGCGTGCGGCCTGCCACCCGCGACTATACGCCGCTGTACGATGCCGAACGTCACGAGCTGGCTTACGATTTCTATATCCACGATGGCGGTATCGCCAGCCGTTGGGCGCTGGAAGCAAAAGTGGGCGATAAGCTGGTGATCGGCGGCCCGCGCGGCTCGCTGGTGGTGCCGGAAGATTATGCCTGGCAGCTGTATGTTTGCGATGAGTCCGGCATGCCGGCGCTGCGCCGTCGTCTGCTGGGATTACGCCAGCTGCCGGCGAGGCCGCAGGTGACGGCCATCGTTACTATCGCCGATGCGTCGTATAAAGATTATCTGGCGGATCTCGACGGCTTTAACATCGAGTGGGTGGTGGGCCACAATCCGGCCTTCGTCGCCGAGCGTCTGGCGCAGGTGAAGGTGCCGGCGGAGGATTATTTTATCTGGCTGACCGGCGAAGGCGCGGTGGTGAAATCGCTGCTGGCGCGCTTTGAAGACGAGAGCATCGATCAGCAGCTGGTGCGTTCCCAGGCGTACTGGCACAGCAAGTAAAAAGCCATCGTGGTAAAACCCGGATAGCGGCGCGTCGCGCCTTATCCGGGCTACCGGCGGTGCCGTTTTTTGTCGGGTGGCGGCTTACGCCTTACCCGACCTGCTATTCGGCGGTGTTACATCGCCCCGGTAAGCGCAGCGCCACCGGGGAAGGCTTAGCGTTCCGCCAGCGCCTTAAACACCATCGCCACCGCGTGGGCGCCGGGGTCCATGTTGCCGAGCAGGCTATCGCTGTTGAGATAGGACGCGCGTCCGGCGCCGGCTTTGCTTGACTGGCAGGTGCGATCCGCCCCGGCCTGCGCCGCGGCGAAAGCGGCCTGCAGATTCTCCGGTTCGGCCAGCAGCGCCGCCAGGGCCGGCTGCAGAGCGTCGATCATCGTCCGGTCTCCCTCATCGGCGCCGCCGTAAAACTTCATCTGTTCCAGACCGGCGTTCAGCGCCTCGGCCACGCTGGCGCCTTGCCCCAGCTTCTGCCCGGCAGCGGTGAAGAAGATAGACATCAATACCCCGCTGGAGCCGCCCATCACCACCGTCAGGCGTTCGCCGATCAGCGCGAAGAGCGTTGGCAGATCGTTCAGGGGCAGCTGCTGACGCTCGAGCCGCTCGGCAATCTCGCGCGCCCCGGCGGCGAAGGTGGAGCCGGTATCGCCGTCGCCTACTTTGGCATCCAGCGCGTTGAGATGTTCTTCAAGATCGATGAGGGCGCCGGTCACCTGCGCCACGTAATCGCCCACCTGTGGGTTGGCCGAGGGCGTAAAATCCACTCGGGCGCTGTCGAGGGTGGACGGCACGACGTTGATAGTCCGCGGCTGCACCGGCTTCTGCCAGCTGGCGGTTTCCACATCCGAAAGCAGCGCTTTCTCAATACTCTCCTCCAGCACGATGGCGGTCAGCGAGAAGCCTTTCATATCCAGCGCCGTCACCAGCGAGGCCGGGCCTATTAACCAGTCAATGCGCGCCTGCAGCGGGGTGTTGGCCAGCTCGCGGGTCAGAATCGCCATCTCAGCCACCGACACGCCGCCGAGGTTATTGAGCATCACCGCCAGGCGGCCGGTTTCCGGTAGGGCGGCGGTCAGTTTTTCCACCATCAGGTTAACGATCTCCGCACTGTTTTGCGTGGCGATCGTCGAGGCGCCCGGCTCACCGTGGATGCCCATTCCCAGCTCGGCGTGACCGGCCTGATGGCGCGGCGCGCTGTCGGCTTCCTGCGGCAGGTGGCAGCTGGCCAGCGCCACCCCGATGCTGGCGGTATGGCTGGCGGCGTATTGCGCTTCGCGCAGGACGGTGGCGAGGTTGAAGCCGCGCTCGGCGAAATAGCCAGCCACTTTATGCACCAGAATGGTCCCGGCGATGCCGCGCGGCTGTTTGTTATCCGGCAGCGAAATATCGTCGCCGACGATCAGCATCTCCACGTTGTAGCCGAGTCGGCGCGCTTTCTCCGCCGCCAGACCGAAGTTAAGCCGATCGCCGGTGTAGTTTTTGACGATCAGCAGGCAGCCCGCCTCGCCGGTCACTGCCTGAATGGCGGTGAGCACCGCGTCGACGCTCGGCGAGGCGAACAGATCGCCGCAGACCGCGGCGGTCAGCATGCCTTTACCAATAAAGCCGACGTGCGCCGGTTCATGGCCGGCGCCGCCGCCGGAGATCACCGCCACGTTGTTTTTATTCAGATCGCGACGGACCACCACCCGGATCGCCGGGTCGCTCTCCAGACGGGCGAGGTTATTCCACGGGCTGGCGATAATGGTACCCTCAATCACATCGTTGACGAGGCTGGCGCGCTGGTTAAAAAAGAATTGAGACATAGTGGTTCCTGAAGAGTAAGCGAAAACTCACCCTCCGGAGGCAGGCCCCCGGAGCGGTAACGGTCAACGTGAATTTTAGTCACGGATAAGGCGCTGGTGGCGCATATCGAGCACGATAGTCTCGCCAGGCTGCACGCTGTTCAGCGCCTCGCCCTGCTGGCTCAGCCAGGCGATCCCCGCCGCGCGGGCGATAATCGCGCCGTGAGCCTGTTCGCTGCCATCGCGCAGGCACAGGCCTTTAACGAAGCTGGCATCCAGCTGTAAGACGGTTGAGGGATAAATGTTGTCGGCAATAATAATTGTTGGCTCGCCGGGCGTCGGCACTCTCTCCTGAACGCCCTGCAGATGGCGCAGGGTGCGCTGCAAAATATCTTCGATATCGATATAGCGCGCCTGCAGGTAGGGGTCATCCAGCTGGCGATACTGCTGGCTGAGCTCCATCAACACCTGATGCCATGCCCATTCCGCCGTGCATTGTTCGGTGAGCAGACGATCGTTGGCGGCATCAAACAGATCGTCATCGTCGAGCAGGGTGTGGTGCCCGGCGAAGATCGCCGCGATATCGGCGTGAAATTTATTTTCCGCCAGCTCGGTCAGGGCGATAAGATCCGCCAGCGTCTGGTCAATGGCCTGGCGCAGGCGCTGCTGCTCGCGGGCGGCATCGGCGGCAGCCGGGCGGAGCGGCTGGATCAGGGCAAGCGGATAGCGCAGGGCAGCGCCTTCGACGCGCTCGGGCGTTGCCGGAGCCGCTGCCGGTTTCGCCGCAGGCGATTCACCGAAGTTATCGGCGGCCAGCGCCTGAAACGCCGCCAGCGCCGCGTCGGCATCCGGACCGCGGGCCAGCAGGCGCAGCTTATCGTTGCGGCGGACCTGCAATAGCGCGATTTGGTTGAGGCTGTCCGGTTTGACGCACTTCCCGTTTTTCTCCAGCAGCAGATCGGCGTTAAAGCCCGCCAGCGCGGCGACCAGCTTCGACGCCGGACGCACGTGCAGGCCGTTATGATTGTTAATAATGACTGACACCGATTTTGTGTCGCCGTCGTCGGCAAGCATCGGCGCCGGCGCGGCGTCAGAAGTTGGCGAAGGTAAACCCAGCTGAACCCGCTTGGCCTCCAGGGCGCTCATGGCGTCGGCGATCACCTTGTCGATCCCGGCGCCGGAGGCAGCGCTGACGGTGGCCGCCAGCGTCCCTTCCACCAGCGGCGCGGCGCACAGTCGCACCTTCGCGGCAATCGCCGGATCGAGCAGATCGAGGGCGGTTTCGGCGCTGAGCAACGCGCTGCCGATATCCATCATCACCAGCACGTGATCGGTATCGGCCACGGATTCGATCGCCTCCATGACTTTAAGCGGATCGGTGCCGATCGGGCTGTCGGGATCGTCGATCCCGGCGGCGATCGCCAGTTTGCAGCCATCGTTGATTAACATCTGCCGGGCCAGTTCTCCGACACCTTCGCCCAGCCGGGCGCTATGAGAAACAATAACCAGGTTTACCATCGCGATTTCCTTACTCTTTGGCGGCGGCGGCCAGCATCTGAACCATAAACAGCACCGAGGTCGCGCCGGGATCCTGATGTCCGATGCTACGCTCGCCGAGATAGCTGGCGCGGCCTTTACGCGCCTGCATAGTGATGGTGGCGTGGGCCGCACGCTCGGCCACTTCGCAGGCGGCATCCAGCGCGGCGGCGATCGACAGGTGCTGCTCGCTGGACTGGCGCAGGGAGTCCACCACCGGCAGCCAGACGTCGCACATGGTTTTATCCCCTGGCTCCGCTTTGCCGCGGTTGACGACACCGTCCGCACCTTCGCGGATCATCAGGTACAGCTCGTCGAGCGTCAGGCTCTGGTGGGCCTGGGTCACCTGCGCGGCGCGAATGAAGAAGGTGCCGAACAGCGGGCCGCTGGCGCCGCCGACGTTGGAGAGCAGCGTCATGCCGGTGTTTTTGAGGATAAAGCCAATATCTTTATCGGCAATCGACGGCAGCTTTTCGACCACTTTACTGAAACCGCGGTGCATATTGAGACCGTGGTCGGCGTCGCCAATCTCTTTATCGAGGCCGGTGAGAAAATCGCTCTCTTTGGTGAAAATATCGCCGCAGCGGTACAGCCAGTCGACGATTTGCGTTCTGTTCAGTGACATGTCGTGCTCCTTAGTTTCCCCAGTTCAGCGCCGGGGTGTGAACCGGGGCGTCCCATAGCGTCAGCGTCTCGTCATCCACTTTCAGCAGAGTGATGGAGAAGCCCGCCATATCCAGCGAAGTACAGTAGCTGCCGATGAGGTTGCGTTCGATGATGATGCCGGACGCTTCGCAGCGCTGGGCAAGGCGGTTATACACGCCATACAGTTCGGAAAGCGGAGTGGCGCCGAGGTTATTAACCAGCGCGATAACCCGGTCGCCGTTTTGCAGCGCGGTTTTGCTCTGCTGCACTTCCTGCCACGCGCCCTTGACGGTATCCCACTGGCGCAGCGTGCGGCTGTAAGCGCCGTTTTCCAGCAGGGTATCGAACATCTCATCGACGGTTTGGTCCAGCGAGCTGAAGCGGCGGCGGTCGATGCCCGGCTCGCCGTGAATGCCGACGCCGAACTCCATCTCGTCATCTTTCAGCGTAAAGGATGGCTGGCCGGCAGCCGGTACGGTGCAGGCGCCGAGGGCGATACCAATCGAGTGGCCGAGATTGTTCAGGCGGCGGCCCAGTTCAGCGCAGGCTTCCAGCGAGTCGCCGCGCTCGGCGGCGGCGCCGACCAGTTTTTCGATCAGTACGGTGTTGGCGACGCCGCGACGACCGGCGGTATAGAGGCTGTCTTTCACCGCCACGTCGTCGTCGACCACCACGGTGGTGACTTTAATGCCGCTCTCATGCAGCAGCTCGGTGGCGGTCTCAAAATTCAGGATGTCGCCGGTATAGTTTTTGATAATCAGCAAGACGCCTTCGCCGCCGTCAATTTGCATCGCGCATTCAAACATTTTGTCCGGCGTCGGCGAGGTGAAGATTTCCCCCGGACAGGCGCCGGAGAGCATGCCCTGGCCGATATAGCCGCAGTGCATCGGTTCATGTCCGCTGCCGCCGCCGGAGAGCAGGGCCACCTTGCCAGCCACCGGCGCGTCGGTGCGGGTCACATACAGCGGGTCCTGATGCAGGGTCAGCTGCGGATGGGCTTTAGCCAGCCCCTGTAATTGTTCATTCAGTACATCTTCAACACGGTTAATCAGCTTTTTCATTATTCAGTGCTCCGTTGGAGAAGGTTCGATGCCGCCTCTCTGCTGGCGGAGGCAGTCATCGCGTAGGGGTATCGTCTGACGGTGGAGCATGCCTGGCGATATGATGATTCTGGCTGAGCGGGCGAAAAAAAGAATGCCCCGACGATCGGGTTTCATTACGAAACATTGCCTCCTTGTTTTGTTTCTTTATGGAACGTTTTTGCTGAGGATATGGTGAAAATGCGAGCTGGCGCGCTTTTTTTCTTCTGCCATAAGCGGCGGTCAGGACAGCTGGCGAAGCGGGTGGGAAAAAATTTCTTGCTGATTTTCTGCCGACTGCGGGACAAAAGGCGGTCAAACACGGAGGATTGTAAGGGCATTATGCGGCAAAGGAGCGGATCGGGATCGCAATCCTGACAGAGACTAGGGTTTTTTGTTCCAATATGGAACGTAAAAAATTAACCTGTGTTTCATATCAGAACAAAAAGGCGAAAGATTTTTTTGTTCCCTGCCGGCCCTACAGTGATCGCACTGCTCCGGTACGCTCCGTTCAGGCCGCGCTTCACTGGCCGGCGCGGATAACGCCAGGGCTCATCATGTTTACATGCGCACTTATTTGAGGGTGAAAGGAATGCTAAAAGTTATTCAATCTCCAGCCAAATATCTTCAGGGTCCTGATGCTGCTGTTCTGTTCGGTCAATATGCCAAAAACCTGGCGGAGAGCTTCTTCGTCATCGCCGACGATTTCGTAATGAAGCTGGCGGGAGAGAAAGTGGTGAATGGCCTGCAGAGCCACGATATTCGCTGCCATGCGGAACGGTTTAACGGCGAATGCAGCCATGCGGAAATCAACCGTCTGATGGCGATTTTGCAAAAACAGGGCTGCCGCGGCGTGGTCGGGATCGGCGGTGGTAAAACTCTCGATACCGCGAAGGCGATCGGTTACTACCAGAAACTGCCGGTGGTGGTGATCCCGACCATCGCCTCGACCGATGCGCCGACCAGCGCGCTGTCGGTGATCTACACCGAAGCGGGCGAGTTTGAAGAGTATCTGATCTATCCGAAAAACCCGGATATGGTGGTGATGGACACGGCGATTATCGCCAAAGCGCCGGTACGCCTGCTGGTCTCCGGCATGGGCGATGCGCTCTCCACCTGGTTCGAGGCCAAAGCTTGCTACGATGCGCGCGCCACCAGCATGGCCGGAGGACAGTCCACCGAGGCGGCGCTGAGCCTCGCCCGCCTGTGCTATGATACGCTGCTGGCGGAGGGCGAAAAGGCCCGTCTGGCGGCGCAGGCCGGGGTAGTGACCGAAGCGCTGGAGCGCATCATCGAGGCGAACACTTACCTCAGCGGCATTGGCTTTGAAAGCAGTGGCCTGGCCGCTGCCCATGCAATCCACAACGGTTTCACCATTCTTGAAGAGTGCCATCACCTGTATCACGGTGAGAAAGTGGCCTTCGGTACCCTGGCGCAGCTGGTGCTGCAGAACAGCCCGATGGACGAGATTGAAACGGTGCTGGGCTTCTGCCAGCGCGTCGGCCTGCCGGTGACGCTCGCGCAGATGGGCGTCAAAGAGGGGATCGACGAGAAAATCGCCGCGGTGGCGAAAGCTACCTGCGCGGAAGGGGAAACCATCCATAATATGCCGTTTGCGGTGACCCCGGAGAGCGTCCATGCCGCTATCCTCACCGCCGATCTGTTAGGCCAGCAGTGGCTGGCGCGTTAATTCGCGGTGGCTAAACCGCTGGCCCAGGTCAGCGGTTTTTCTTTCTCCCCTCCGGCAGTCGCTGCCGGAGGGGTTCTCTATGGTACAACGCGGAAAAGGATATGACTGTTCAGACTCAGGATACCGGGAAGGCGGTCTCTTCCGTCATTGCCCAGTCATGGCACCGCTGCAGCAAGTTTATGCAGCGCGAAACCTGGCAAACGCCGCACCAGGCCCAGGGCCTGACCTTCGACTCCATCTGTCGGCGTAAAACCGCGCTGCTGACCATCGGCCAGGCGGCTCTGGAAGACGCCTGGGAGTTTATGGACGGTCGCCCCTGCGCGCTGTTTATTCTTGATGAGTCCGCCTGCATCCTGAGCCGTTGCGGCGAGCCGCAAACCCTGGCCCAGCTGGCTGCCCTGGGATTTCGCGACGGCAGCTATTGTGCGGAAAGCATTATCGGCACCTGCGCGCTGTCGCTGGCCGCGATGCAGGGCCAGCCGATCAACACCGCCGGCGATCGGCATTTTAAGCAGGCGCTACAGCCATGGAGTTTTTGCTCGACGCCGGTGTTTGATAACCACGGGCGGCTGTTCGGCTCTATCTCGCTTTGCTGTCTGGTCGAGCACCAGTCCAGCGCCGACCTCTCCCTGACGCTGGCCATCGCCCGCGAGGTGGGTAACTCCCTGCTTACCGACAGCCTGCTGGCGGAATCCAACCGTCACCTTAATCAGATGTACGGCCTGCTGGAGAGCATGGACGATGGGGTGATGGCGTGGAACGAACAGGGCGTGCTGCAGTTTCTCAATGTTCAGGCGGCGAGACTGCTGCATCTTGATGCTCAGGCCAGCCAGGGGAAAAATATCGCCGATCTGGTGACCCTCCCGGCGCTGCTGCGCCGCGCCATCAAACACGCCCGCGGCCTGAATCACGTCGAAGTCACCTTTGAAAGTCAGCATCAGTTTGTCGACGCGGTGATCACCTTAAAACCGATTGTCGAGGCGCAAGGCAACAGTTTTATTCTGCTGCTGCACCCGGTGGAGCAGATGCGGCAGCTGATGACCAGCCAGCTCGGTAAAGTCAGCCACACCTTTGAACAGATGTCTGCCGACGATCCGGAAACCCGACGCCTGATCCACTTTGGCCGCCAGGCGGCGCGCGGCGGCTTCCCGGTGCTACTGTGCGGCGAAGAGGGGGTCGGGAAAGAGCTGCTGAGCCAGGCTATTCACAATGAAAGCGAACGGGCGGGCGGCCCCTACATCGCCGTCAACTGCCAGCTATATGCCGACAGCGTGCTGGGCCAGGATTTTATGGGCAGCGCCCCTACCGACGATGAAAATGGTCGCCTGAGCCGCCTTGAGCTGGCCAACGGCGGCACCCTGTTTCTGGAAAAGATCGAGTATCTGGCGCCGGAGCTGCAGTCGGCCCTGCTGCAGGTAATTAAGCAGGGCGTGCTCACCCGCCTCGACGCCCGGCGCCTGATCCCGGTGGATGTGAAGGTGATTGCCACCACCACCGTCGATCTGGCCAATCTGGTGGAACAGAACCGCTTTAGCCGCCAGCTGTACTATGCGCTGCACTCCTTTGAGATCGTCATCCCGCCGCTGCGCGCCCGACGCAACAGTATTCCGTCGCTGGTGCATAACCGGTTGAAGAGCCTGGAGAAGCGTTTCTCTTCGCGACTGAAAGTGGACGATGACGCGCTGGCGCAGCTGGTGGCCTACTCGTGGCCGGGGAATGATTTTGAGCTCAACAGCGTCATTGAGAATATCGCCATCAGCAGCGACAACGGCCACATTCGCCTGAGTAATCTGCCGGAATATCTCTTTTCCGAGCGGCCGGGCGGGGATAGCGCGTCATCGCTGCTGCCGGCCAGCCTGACTTTTAGCGCCATCGAAAAGGAAGCTATTATTCACGCCGCCCGGGTGACCAGCGGGCGGGTGCAGGAGATGTCGCAGCTGCTCAATATCGGCCGCACCACCCTGTGGCGCAAAATGAAGCAGTACGATATTGACGCCAGCCAGTTCAAGCGCAAGCATCAGGCCTAGTCTCCTCGATACGCGCCATGGAGAACAGGGCATCCGACAGGCGATTGCTGTAGCGTTTGAGCGCGTCGCGCAGCGGATGCGCGCGGTCCATGGCCGTCAGCAGGCGTTCGAGCCGACGGGACTGGGTGCGCGCCACGTGCAGCTGGGCAGAGGCGAGATTCCTCCCCGGGATCACGAACTGTTTTAACGGGCCGCTCTCGGCCATATTGCGGTCGATAAGCCGCTCCAGGGCGGTGATCTCCTCTTCGCCGACCGTCTGGCTCAGGCGGGTCAGGCCCCGCGCATCGCTGGCCAGTTCAGCCCCCAGCACGAACAGCGTCTGCTGAATATGGTGCAGGCTTTCCCGCAGCCCGGCGTCGCGGGTCGTGGCGTAGCAGACGCCCAGTTGGGATATCAGTTCATCGACGGTGCCGTAGGCCTCGACGCGAATATGGTCTTTCTCGATGCGGCTGCCGCCGTACAGGGCGGTGGTGCCTTTATCCCCGGTGCGGGTATAGATACGATACATTCAGTTTCTCTCACTTAACGGCAGGACTTTAACCAGCTGCCCGGCGTTGGCGCCGAGCGTACGCAGATGATCGTCGCTATCGGTGACGTGTCCGGTAGCCAGCGGCGCGTCCGCCGGCAGCTGGGCATGAGTGAGGGCTATCTCGCCGGACGCGCTGAGCCCGATACCCACCCGCAGGGGCGAGCTTCTGGCCGCCAGGGCGCCCAGCGCAGCGGCGTCACCGCCTCCGTCATAGGTTATGGTCTGGCAGGGGACCCCCTGCTCCTCCAGCCCCCAGCACAGCTCATTGATGGCGCCGGCATGGTGCCCGCGCGGATCGTAAAACAGGCGTACGCCTGGCGGTGAAAGCGACATGACGGTCCCCTCGTTAACACTCAGAATGCCTGGCGGAAAATCGCGGCAATCTCCTGCTCGTTGCCTTTACGCGGGTTCGAGAACGCATTGCCGTCTTTCAGAGCCATCTCCGCCATGTAGGGGAAGTCGGCCTCTTTTACCCCCAGATCGCGCAGATGCTGCGGAATACCGATATCCATCGACAGACGCGTGATAGCGGCGATGGCTATTTCTGCCGCGTCGAGGGTGGACAGACCGGTGATATTTTCGCCCATCAGTTCAGCGATATCGGCGAATTTCTCCGGGTTGGCGATCAGGTTGTAGCGCGCCACATGCGGCAGCAGGACAGCGTTGGCCACGCCGTGCGGCATGTCATACAGGCCGCCCAGCTGGTGCGCCATGGCGTGCACGTAGCCGAGGTTGGCGTTATTGAAAGCCATCCCGGCCAGCAGAGAGGCATAGGCCATGTTTTCCCGCGCCTGCAGATTGCTGCCGAGGGCCACGGCCTGGCGCAGGTTGCGGGCGATGAGGCGGATCGCCTGCATGGCGGCGGCGTCCGTCACCGGGTTAGCGTCTTTGGAGATATAGGCCTCTACGGCGTGGGTCAGGGCATCCATCCCGGTCGCCGCGGTCAGGGCGGCCGGTTTACCGATCATCAGCAGCGGATCGTTGATAGAGACCGACGGCAGGTTGCGCCAGCTGACGATCACAAACTTCACTTTGGTTTCGGTGTTGGTCAGGACGCAGTGGCGGGTGACCTCGCTGGCGGTGCCGGCGGTGGTATTGACCGCGACGATAGGCGGCAGCGGGTTGGTCAGGGTCTCGATTCCGGCATACTGGTACAGATCGCCCTCATGGGTGGCGGCGATGCCGATGCCTTTGCCGCAATCGTGCGGGCTGCCGCCGCCCACGGTGACGATGATGTCGCACTGTTCGCGGCGAAACACGGCGAGGCCGTCGCGCACGTTGGTGTCTTTCGGGTTCGGCTCGACGCCGTCAAAGATCGCCACCTCGATCCCGGCCTCCCGCAGATAATGCAGGGTTTTGTCCACCGCGCCATCTTTAATTGCCCGCAGGCCTTTGTCGGTGACCAGCAGGGCTTTTTTCCCCCCCAGCAGCTGGCAGCGTTCGCCGACTACGGAAATGGCGTTGGGGCCAAAAAAGTTAACGTTTGGCACCAGATAATCAAACATACGATAGCTCATAATATACCTTCTCGCTTCAGGTTATAATGCGGAAAAACAATCCAGGGCGCACTGGGCTAATAATTGATCCTGCTCGACCGTACCGCCGCTAACGCCGACGGCGCCAATTACCTGCTCATTAAAAATAACTGGCAGGCCGCCGCCAAAAATAATAATTCGCTGTTGGTTGGTAAGCTGCAGACCGTACAGAGATTGTCCTGGCTGGACCGCTGACGTAATTTCATGGGTACCTTGCTTCAGGCTGCAGGCGCTCCAGGCTTTATTCAGGGAAATATCGCAGCTGGAGACGAAGGCCTCGTCCATCCGCTGAATAAGCAGCGTGTTGCCTCCGTGGTCAACCACGGAAAACACTACCGCCACCTTGATCTCAGTGGCTTTTTTTTCCACCGCCGCCGCCATTTGCTGGGCGGCAGCCAGGGTGATTGTCTGAACTTGTTGGCTCTTGTTCATCATTCTCTCCCGCACCAGGATAACGCTGGCGCGAATAGTCAGTAGGGGGCGATAGTAAAAAACTATTACCATTCGGTTGGCTTGCTTTATTTTTGTCAGCGTTATTTTGTCGCCCGCCATGATTTAGTCAATAGGGTTAAAATAGCGTCGGCAAAACGTAATTAAGGGCGTTTTTTATTAATTGATTTATATCATTGCGGGCGATCACATTTTTTATTTTTGCCGGCGGAGTAAAGTTTCATAGTGAAACTGTCGGTAGATTTCGTGTGCCAAATTGAAACGAAATTAAATTTATTTTTTTCACCACTGGCTCATTTAAAGTTCCGCTATTGCCGGTAATGGCCGGGCGGCAACGACGCTCGCCCGGCGTATTCGCTACCGTCTGCGGATTTCACCTTTTGAGCCGATGAACAATGAAAAGATCAAAACGATTTGCAGTACTGGCCCAGCGCCCCGTCAATCAGGACGGGCTGATTGGCGAGTGGCCTGAAGAGGGGCTGATCGCCATGGACAGCCCCTTTGACCCGGTCTCTTCAGTAAAAGTGGACAACGATCTGATCGTCGAGCTGGACGGCAAACGCCGGGACCAGTTTGACATGATCGACCGGTTTATCGCCGATTACGCGATCAACGTTGAGCGCACAGAGCAGGCAATGCGCCTGGAGGCGGTGGAAATAGCCCGCATGCTGGTGGATATTCACGTCAGCCGGGAGGAGATCATTGCCATCACTACCGCCATCACGCCGGCCAAAGCGGTCGAGGTGATGGCGCAGATGAACGTGGTGGAGATGATGATGGCGCTGCAGAAGATGCGTGCCCGCCGGACCCCCTCCAACCAGTGCCACGTCACCAATCTCAAAGATAATCCGGTGCAGATTGCCGCTGACGCCGCCGAGGCCGGGATCCGCGGCTTCTCAGAACAGGAGACCACGGTCGGTATCGCGCGCTACGCGCCGTTTAACGCCCTGGCGCTGTTGGTCGGTTCGCAGTGCGGCCGCCCCGGCGTGTTGACGCAGTGCTCGGTGGAAGAGGCCACCGAGCTGGAGCTGGGCATGCGTGGCTTAACCAGCTACGCCGAGACGGTGTCGGTCTACGGCACGGAAGCGGTATTTACCGATGGCGATGATACGCCGTGGTCAAAGGCGTTCCTCGCCTCGGCTTACGCCTCCCGCGGGTTGAAAATGCGCTACACCTCCGGCACCGGATCCGAAGCGCTGATGGGCTATTCGGAGAGCAAGTCGATGCTCTACCTCGAATCGCGCTGCATCTTCATTACCAAAGGCGCCGGGGTTCAGGGACTGCAAAACGGCGCGGTGAGCTGTATCGGCATGACCGGCGCTGTGCCGTCGGGCATTCGGGCGGTGCTGGCGGAAAACCTGATCGCCTCTATGCTCGACCTCGAAGTGGCGTCCGCCAACGACCAGACTTTCTCCCACTCGGATATTCGCCGCACCGCGCGCACCCTGATGCAGATGCTGCCGGGCACCGACTTTATTTTCTCCGGCTACAGCGCGGTGCCGAACTACGACAACATGTTCGCCGGCTCGAACTTCGATGCGGAAGATTTTGATGATTACAACATCCTGCAGCGTGACCTGATGGTTGACGGCGGCCTGCGTCCGGTGACCGAGGCGGAAACCATTGCCATTCGCCAGAAAGCGGCGCGGGCGATCCAGGCGGTTTTCCGCGAGCTGGGGCTGCCGCCAATCGCCGACGAGGAGGTGGAGGCCGCCACCTACGCGCACGGCAGCAACGAGATGCCGCCGCGTAACGTGGTGGAGGATCTGAGTGCGGTGGAAGAGATGATGAAGCGCAACATCACCGGCCTCGATATTGTCGGCGCGCTGAGCCGCAGCGGCTTTGAGGATATCGCCAGCAATATTCTCAATATGCTGCGCCAGCGGGTCACCGGCGATTACCTGCAGACCTCGGCCATTCTCGATCGGCAGTTCGAGGTGGTGAGTGCGGTCAACGACATCAATGACTATCAGGGGCCGGGCACCGGCTATCGCATCTCTGCCGAACGCTGGGCGGAGATCAAAAATATTCCGGGCGTGGTTCAGCCTGACACCATTGAATAAGGCGGTATTCCTGTGCAACAGACAACCCAAATTCAGCCCTCTTTTACCCTGAAAACCCGCGAGGGCGGGGTAGCTTCTGCCGATGAACGTGCCGATGAAGTGGTGATCGGCGTCGGCCCTGCCTTCGATAAACACCAGCATCACACTCTGATCGATATGCCCCATGGCGCGATCCTCAAAGAGCTGATTGCCGGGGTGGAAGAAGAGGGGCTTCACGCCCGGGTGGTGCGCATTCTGCGCACGTCCGACGTCTCCTTTATGGCCTGGGATGCGGCCAACCTGAGCGGCTCGGGGATCGGCATCGGTATCCAGTCGAAGGGGACCACGGTCATCCATCAGCGCGATCTGCTGCCGCTCAGCAACCTGGAGCTGTTCTCCCAGGCGCCGCTGCTGACGCTGGAGACCTACCGGCAGATTGGCAAAAACGCCGCGCGCTATGCGCGCAAAGAGTCACCTTCGCCGGTGCCGGTGGTGAACGACCAGATGGTGCGGCCGAAATTTATGGCCAAAGCCGCGCTATTTCATATCAAAGAGACCAAACATGTGGTGCAGGACGCCGAGCCCGTCACCCTGCACGTCGACTTAGTAAGGGAGTGACCATGAGCGAGAAAACCATGCGTGTGCAGGATTATCCGTTAGCCACCCGCTGCCCGGAGCATATCCTGACGCCTACCGGCAAACCATTGACCGATATTACCCTCGAGAAGGTGCTCTCTGGCGAGGTGGGCCCGCAGGATGTGCGGATCTCCCGCCAGACCCTTGAGTACCAGGCGCAGATTGCCGAGCAGATGCAGCGCCATGCGGTGGCGCGCAATTTCCGCCGCGCGGCGGAGCTTATCGCCATTCCTGACGAGCGCATTCTGGCTATCTATAACGCGCTGCGCCCGTTCCGCTCCTCGCAGGCGGAGCTGCTGGCGATCGCCGACGAGCTGGAGCACACCTGGCATGCGACAGTGAATGCCGCCTTTGTCCGGGAGTCGGCGGAAGTGTATCAGCAGCGGCATAAGCTGCGTAAAGGAAGCTAAGCGGAGGTCAGCATGCCGTTAATAGCCGGGATTGATATCGGCAACGCCACCACCGAGGTGGCGCTGGCGTCCGACGACCCGCAGGCGAGGGCGTTTGTTGCCAGCGGGATCGTCGCGACGACGGGCATGAAAGGGACGCGGGACAATATCGCCGGGACCCTCGCCGCGCTGGAGCAGGCCCTGGCGAAAACACCGTGGTCGATGAGCGATGTCTCTCGCATCTATCTTAACGAAGCCGCGCCGGTGATTGGCGATGTGGCGATGGAGACCATCACCGAGACCATTATCACCGAATCGACCATGATCGGTCATAACCCGCAGACGCCGGGCGGGGTGGGCGTTGGCGTGGGGACGACTATCGCCCTCGGGCGGCTGGCGACGCTGCCGGCGGCGCAGTATGCCGAGGGGTGGATCGTACTGATTGACGACGCCGTCGATTTCCTTGACGCCGTGTGGTGGCTCAATGAGGCGCTCGACCGGGGGATCAACGTGGTGGCGGCGATCCTCAAAAAGGACGACGGCGTGCTGGTGAACAACCGCCTGCGTAAAACCCTGCCGGTGGTGGATGAAGTGACGCTGCTGGAGCAGGTCCCCGAGGGGGTGATGGCGGCGGTGGAAGTGGCCGCGCCGGGCCAGGTGGTGCGGATCCTGTCGAATCCCTACGGGATCGCCACCTTCTTCGGGCTAAGCCCGGAAGAGACCCAGGCCATCGTCCCCATCGCCCGCGCCCTGATTGGCAACCGTTCCGCGGTGGTGCTCAAGACCCCGCAGGGGGACGTGCAGTCGCGGGTGATCCCGGCGGGCAACCTCTACATTAGCGGCGAAAAGCGCCGCGGAGAGGCCGATGTCGCCGAGGGCGCGGAAGCCATCATGCAGGCGATGAGCGCCTGTGCTCCGGTACGCGACATCCGCGGCGAACCGGGCACTCACGCCGGCGGCATGCTTGAGCGGGTGCGCAAGGTAATGGCGTCCCTGACCGACCATGAGATGAGCGCGATATACATCCAGGATCTGCTGGCGGTGGATACGTTTATTCCGCGCAAGGTGCAGGGCGGGATGGCCGGCGAGTGCGCCATGGAAAATGCCGTCGGGATGGCGGCGATGGTGAAAGCGGATCGTCTGCAAATGCAGGTTATCGCCCGCGAACTGAGCGCCCGACTGCAGACCGAGGTGGTGGTGGGCGGCGTGGAGGCCAACATGGCCATCGCCGGGGCGTTAACCACTCCCGGCTGCGCGGCGCCGCTGGCGATCCTCGATCTCGGCGCCGGCTCGACGGATGCGGCGATCGTCAACGCGGAGGGGCAGATAACGGCGGTCCATCTCGCCGGGGCGGGGAATATGGTCAGCCTGTTGATTAAAACCGAGCTGGGCCTCGAGGATCTTTCGCTGGCGGAAGCGATAAAAAAATACCCGCTGGCCAAAGTGGAAAGCCTGTTCAGTATTCGTCACGAGAATGGCGCGGTGGAGTTCTTTCGGGAAGCCCTCAGCCCGGCGGTGTTCGCCAAAGTGGTGTACATCAAGGAGGGCGAACTGGTGCCGATCGATAACGCCAGCCCGCTGGAAAAAATTCGTCTCGTGCGCCGGCAGGCGAAAGAGAAAGTGTTTGTCACCAACTGCCTGCGCGCGCTGCGCCAGGTCTCACCCGGCGGTTCCATTCGCGATATCGCCTTTGTGGTGCTGGTGGGCGGCTCATCGCTGGACTTTGAGATCCCGCAGCTTATCACGGAAGCCTTGTCGCACTATGGCGTGGTCGCCGGGCAGGGCAATATTCGGGGAACAGAAGGGCCGCGCAATGCGGTCGCCACCGGGCTGCTACTGGCCGGTCAGGCGAATTAAACGGGCGCTCGCGCCAGCCTCTCTCTTTAACGTGCTATTTCAGGATGCCGATAATGAACCAGACTTCTACCTTAACCTGGCAGTGCGTGGCCGAGTTTCTTGGCACCGGATTGCTCATTTTCTTCGGCGCGGGCTGCGTCGCTGCGCTGCGGGTCGCCGGGGCCAGCTTTGGTCAGTGGGAGATCAGTATTATCTGGGGCCTTGGCGTCGCCATGGCCATCTACCTGACGGCCGGTGTCTCCGGCGCGCACCTTAATCCGGCGGTGACCATTGCCCTGTGGCTGTTCGCCTGTTTTGAACGCCGCAAGGTGCTGCCGTTTATTGTTGCCCAGACGGCCGGGGCCTTCTGCGCCGCCGCGCTGGTGTATGGGCTCTATCGCCAGCTGTTTCTCGATCTTGAACAGAGTCAGCATATCGTGCGCGGCACTGCCGCCAGTCTTAACCTGGCCGGGGTCTTTTCCACGTACCCGCATCCACATATCACTTTTATACAAGCGTTTGCCGTGGAGACCACCATCACGGCAATCCTGATGGCGATGATCATGGCCCTGACCGACGACGGCAACGGAATTCCGCGCGGGCCGCTGGCGCCGTTGCTGATTGGCTTGCTGATCGCCGTGATCGGCGCGTCGATGGGGCCGCTAACCGGCTTTGCGCTGAATCCGGCGCGCGACTTCGGCCCAAAACTGTTTACCAGTCTGGCCGGGTGGGGCTCGATCGCCTTTACCGGTGGGCTGGCGATCCCTTACTTTCTGGTGCCGCTGCTGGCGCCGGTGGTGGGGGCGATTATCGGGGCGTTTTTGTATCGCAAGCTTATCGGCCGCCATCTGCCGTGCGAATGCGGTATCGATGAGTAAAGCGGGACCCGCCGCAGCGCGGCGGGTTTCCCCGGCCTGATGCCGGGGGGGTTATTTTTTGATGACCGCGCTGAGATCGCCAAGTTTAGCGGCGGGGTTCTTGTGGCACTCCTGCAGCATTTTCGGTACCGAAACGGTCTCGACTTCATGCCAGTCAACATAGTCGCCGCCGCTAAAGTCGGTGTTGCGATTCACTACCCAGAAGGCCACCGGGGTCATGCTTTTTGGGTTCATATCCATAAATTCCTGACAGGTCATATTCTGCGGCGTGGTTTCCTCAACCGCGAACGCCGGGCTGGTCATCAGACAGAATGTGGTAGCCGCCACGGTCAATACGAGTGCTTTAGGTAAATTCATTTTCTTCTCCAGTGACAAAATAGGGCTTAAGCCTGAGCGTGCTTCATTTTATTGCGCAGGACCAACAAGCCGATGGCGCTAAATATCATTTCAACGCCGATAAAGGCGGTAATAAATAACCAGCTTTGCTGCGGGTTCATGGCCAGCCACAGGCAGGCGATAAGTAAATCCAACAGGCCGATAAAAATATTCCAGCCAGCGCCGCTTTGTTTGCGGGTTTGACATCCGTTAACGATGCGGGAAATACCGCCGAGAACAAATAAAAAGCCAAATAAAATGGCCAGACTGCTCATACCGTTGAGAGGATTGACGACAAAGCTCAGGCCGAGCACGATCCAGGCGATGGCGAAGATCAGCGCCACCAGGTGTGATTTCCAGTGCTGCTGGCGGAAGACAATCAGGCTGTACAGCGAATAGAAGCCGCAGATCATCAATAACATGCCGGTTACTGTGGCGAGATACCAGCCGGCGACCAACGGCCAGGCCAGACAACAGGCTCCGCAGATAAACAGCAATACCGCCATCAGGCAGGCATGCCGTTTATATCGAATGAAGACGCGTGGGCTAAACGCATTTAAGGTGTAATGGCTAAACATAAACATAATTGCTCCGCAGATCCCGGTTGGCGGCCTGACGCTGAATAAAAAGCGTGAGGGTTTATTCAGCGGGCCAAAAGAAAGGTCTGAGGAAAATAGTAGGCCGCGCGATCGGCAGGCGTAAATAAGAGCGCCGAGGTCACTTTATACGCCTGGTCTGACAGCTGTCAGACCAGGCCCGCAATATTACTTCCGGGCTCTGATTCTCAATGCCCGCGATATTTTTTAAGCTGGCTGCGTTTGGTGATGCTTACCGATTTTAATCAGGAGTCAACGATGAAAAAAGTCATTCTGGCGAGCCTGCTGGCAACCATGATGAGTACCTCTCCGGTATGGGCAACAGATAGCGCGACGGCAGCGCCAGCCGCGGCAGCCACGACGCAGGTACAGAAAGAAGCCGCCGATGTGCTGCAGGTGGCGGTGCAGGGCGCGAATGCGATGCGCGACATCCAGTTCGCCCGTCTGGCGCTGTTCCATGGCCAGCCGGATAGCGCCAAAAAACTGACAGACGACGCCGCCGCGCTGCTGGCCGCCGATGATGCCAGCTGGGCGAAGTTTGTGAAAACTGATGCTAAAGCCAAAATGATCGCCGATCGCTATGTGATCATTAACGCCTCTATCGCCCTGTCTGAAGACTATGTGGCCACGCCGGAAAAAGAGAGCGCTATCCAATCCGCCAACGAAAAGCTGGCGAAAGGCGATCAGAAAGGGGCTATCGATACCCTGCGCCTGGCCGGTATTGGCGTGATTGAGAACCAGTATCTGATGCCGCTTAACCAGACCCGTAAGGCGGTAGCGCAGGCGCAAGAACTGCTGAAAGCCGGTAAATATTACGAAGCGAATCTGGTGCTGAAGGGCGCTGAAGAGGGCATTGTGGTGGATAGCGAGATGCTGGTGGCAGGCAACTGATACTTGTTCCACCCTGAGAGAGCGCAGAGGAAAAAACTGACAAGGATGTCCCCTTAACGCTCGGGCAGGCGGACTGCCCGAGCGGAACGGCTAGCGGCCGATCAGGGCGTCGATTTCGCCATCGATCTCGCGCATGACGCCGGTGATGCGCTGTACCACCTCCAGACAGCTTGCCGGCGTCAGCGAATCAGGCCGCTTTGCCTCAAAAGGGACGCACAGTTGTTGTAGCGCAGTAATCCCCAGAATTTGTGCTGAACCGTGCAGACGGTGCAGCGCCCGCAGAAAGATCTGCGGCTCATGCCGGGCGATTGCCTGTCCGGCAGCCTGTAAATCCGCGGCCGACGCATCGCGGAACGTCTCCAGCATCTCATTCATCAGCGCCTGGTCTCCCCCCGTATTCTCGCTCAGCACGCTGAGCTTCAGGTGCCGGGTAGCGTGAGGTGATGCGCGGCCCACCGCTAAACGGCTGAGCTCATGACTCAGCGTCTGGACCGACACCGGCTTAAACAGACACATATTCATGCCGCTGGCCAGACACGCCTCCCGCGACTGCGGCAGCGCGCTGGCAGTCACGCCCCAAATTACCAGGCCCGGATAGCGACGGCGTAGCGAGGCCGCCAGCTCCAGGCCATCTTTCTTCGGCATATTGAGGTCCGTTATCAGCAGATCGTAATGTTTGCTGGCGAGCTTATTCTCTGCCTCTTCACCGTCGCAGGCTTCATCGACGCTATAGCCGATAGTGCTGAGCTGGCGCTTGAGCAGTAGCCGGTTGGTGGGGTGATCGTCCGCTATCAGTATCGCCAGCCCGGGTAGAGCCTGCGGTCTGGCGGGCGACGACTGCGGCGCGTGGATCGCGCAGCGGCTCGCCTTGACCGGCAGCGTGATGGTGAAAGTGGTCCCCACGCCCGGACGGCTGACCATCTCCAGGCGACCCTGCATCAGCGCAACCAGCTCTTTGCAAATGACCAGCCCCAGTCCGGAGCCGGTCTGCTGGCGTCCCTGGCGCGCCTGGGCATAGCGGTGGAAGAGGGTGGCCTGCTCTGCTTCACTGATCCCGCAGCCGCTGTCGCTAACCATGAGGGCCAACTCTCCCTGTGTCTCATTCGCCGGCGTCAGCCGGCAGGAGACCTGAATTGCGCCTTCGACGGTAAACTTCAGCGCATTGCCGATGAGATTATTGAGGATTTGCCGTAGCGCCTGCGGGTCGACCCACAGCATGGTCCCTTCCTGCAGCGCGTTATGGTAGTGCAGATCGATGCCCTTTTGCTGCGCCAGTGCGTCGAAGGTATGACACTGCTGCGACACTAACTGTGCGACATCGCTCCACTGCGGGGTAACCTGGTATTTTCCCGATTCAATCTTGTCGATATCAAGAATATTGCCGATAAGTCCCAGCAGGGTTTGCGCCGTCGATCCCGCCAGCTCGATCGCCTCTTTACGCTGGCCGCCGTTCAGCTCCGGTTTCGCCAGCAGCTCCAGAAAGCCGACGATGGCGCTCACCGGCGTGCGCAGCTCGTGGCTCATGCTGGCCAGAAAGCGGCTCTTGGCTTTTGTCGCCTGAATCGCTTTGTCTTTTTCGCGCTCCAGCGCACAGGAGAGGGCCTCCTTCTGCGCCAGCTCCTCCTCGAGCCGCTGCTGGGAGTCTTTACGTTTGCGCACTTCCCGACACAGAGAGAGTCCCCAGCCGAGGCTGATGGCGATCAGCACCAGCGCAAAGGCGATCAGCTGGTAAAACTGGCGGCTGTACTGGCTCCAGTTCTCTATTTGCTGACTGGAGATTTTCGACCACTTCTCGGTCATCTGCAGAATATCCCGTGGCGGAATAACCTGCAGCGCTTTGTTAAGAATGGCGGCCAGCACCGGTTCATCGCGCGGGATGGCCAGCCGAATGGCCGCGACGGGGAGTCCATCAATGCGGGTGTAGTGCAGACCCTGTGGATAGTAGTGGTCGATCATATAGCGGGCGGAAAGCTCCGAGGCTACGGCGGCATCCACTTCGCCTTCCTCTACCATCTTCATGGCGACGCCAACGTTATCCGTTTCCACCCAGTTAATCAGCGGAAAACGCGCTTTCAGATCATGGGCGGCGATAGGCCCGACCGGCAGGGCGATCCGCGCCGAGCGCGTCAGCAGATGCTGGTCGGGGGCGCTGCCGCGGGCGACCAGCACAAAGGCCACGTTAATGAGCGGATCGCTGAGGGTGACGTAGGCCTGCGGCTGTGGGATCAGGGTGGCGGCGGGCATGATCGCCCAGTCCTCTTTTTCCATGCGCTTTGCCAGAGCCTGACGGTTGCGCACCAGAATAGGGTCAAACTGCAGGCCGGTCTGGAGTGAGACAATATTCAGCATATCGGCCATGATGCCGCGCAGTTCATCCTCGTTATCCACCAGGGTAAATGGCGGGAAATAGGGGTTCACCAGCAGGCGGACGCGACGATGCTTCTGCAGCCAGCGCTGCTCTTCGGGGCTAAAGGTAAGCGGGGTATTGAGAAACGACAGATCGCCACGGTTGAGCCAGTTTTGCATGATCCGCATCGCGGTGTCGCTGTCGACGGCATGGATAAAACGGTCGAGGAGTTGATGCAGCTCTGGCCGATCGTCACGGGTGACAAAGCGGTTGTGTTGCTCCTGCTGACGAAAATAGTGCGCGATAACCAGCGATTGCGAGAAATATTTCGAGATGCAGTGGCCAGTGGTGATGTTGTTGCCGATAAAATACTGATTCTCGCCGCTGACCACCGAGGCGAGAGCCTGATAGTCGCTATCATAAAGGGTGATTTTGGCGTTGGGAAACGCCTGCTGAATAATATCGAAAAAAGCGCAATCGCGGGTGCAGGCCAGCGTGACGCGGCGGTCAGTGGTCAGCGGCGGCAGAGGGGATTTCAGCGAGGTGACCAGCGTCGGCCAGGTTTTAAGCAGCGGCGCGGATTGATCCAGGCCCGGGGCGAGCGCATCCCGGTGCGCCACCTGAGTGAGCAGGGTATCCACCTGGCGGTCGGCCAGGGCGGTGAGCGCCTGCTGCTCGGTGTCATACTGGCGGATAATCACCTTCAGTCCGAGGCTGTGCGCCATCAGCGCCAGATAGTCGGCGTTAATGCCCTGATAACTTTTCTCGTCGCCGTCATAGACGATGGGTGTCCTCTCGGGAAGCCAGGTCCCGACGGTCAGCGTAGGCTGCGCCGCCAGCCATGCTTTCTCCTTACCGCTAAGCGGGATATCGATCGCCGCGATATGAGAATGGCTCTTCAGCTCCAGCTGTTTCATGGCATACGCGGCAGGCGAGAGGCTCAGCGCCAGCCCGACAACGACGGATAAAATAAGACGAACCGCCATGCCATCACCCTATTTTATTGCGTTGCGCAAAGTCATATAGCTCAAGCAGGGTGCTGCAGCCTAATTTATCCATCAGACGGACCTTATAGGTACTTACCGTTTTATTGCTGATATTCATTTTGCTGCCGATGGTGGTGTAGTCGACGCCGCTGAGAATATAGCGGAACACCTTCATCTCCTGCGTTGACAGCGTATCCAGCCGGTCCTGATCGGTGATGCCGTGGGTGCAGAAGCGTTCCAGTGAAAAGGGGAAATAGCTGTAGCCATTATTGGCTGCGTCGATTGCGGCGAGGATATTATTCATTCCCTCTTTTTTACTCACAAAACCATTTGCTCCGCAGTCGGCGCTGCGTTTGCCGTAGAACAGTTCATTCTTAGCGGAAATGATGATGATTGTTCTCTGGTAGCGGCGTTTGCGCAGCTGCTCCAGCACCTCGATACCGCTGAGCTCCGGAATATCGACGTCGACGATGAGCAGGTCAGGCTGCATGCTTTCCGCGGTCTGCACGGCATGAGCGCCGCTGTCGAGCTCTGCCGCGACGGTAATACCGTTGCTGTCGAGTAGGTTGCGAATGGCGATACGTGCCAATGGATGATCGTCAATGATTATCGCATTCATGGGGGCGTAAATCCTGATATGAAAAAAGAAGGGCGATGCCTGGTGCAGGTGCGGCGGGGGTTATTTTTATCGATGCCGTTATAAGGCGTAATTGTAACACAAATCGTTTTGGGCCAGGGAAATATTGTGGAGCTGAGCCAGACGAATATATTTGCATAGCTGGATGACAGCTGTAGGAACGGGCGTTCACTTGCTTCAGCGCGGTCTGCTGTTAAAAAAAATGCAAACGATTAATCTGCTCTTATTAAGGTGAGTTCTCGGAATATCGTCCGGCGACAACTGGCAGGTAAAATAATAACAATGGCGAAAGAAAAACGCGCCTTCTGGCGAAAATGGGTTTGGAAACATCTGCTGGCAGGAATAACAGTACTGGCAATGAGTAGCGCCGCGGTGGGAAAGGATGTCGTCCCCGATGAGGCGCGGACCCGAGATATGATGCGCTGTCAGGATTATCTGCAACTGGATCCGCGCGCCTGGACGCCGATGGTGATTTGGCTGATGAACGATCCTTTTTCACTGGAGCCGCCGGAGTGGACCGACTTCCATGAAGCCGAGCTGGTGCTGACGCCGATCCTCACCGAAATCTGCCGTCAGGAGCCGGATGTCTGGCTCACCTCGCTGCGGGAACGGCTCAATTCTTATCAGCAGGTGCGGTCACTGAACTAAGCGACCGCGGTAAAACGGCAGAAAAAGTGACTAAATGGGCAGTTAGCGGCCTTCTTCTGCGCAAAGGCTCAGCAGCGGCCCGCTTTTTGCGACAGGGCGTCGCAGGTTTTGCTCGCTAGCGTCGGGTTGGCGCCGGCGCAGATGGCATCTGAGACGGTGCTACCGCCGCCCAGCGGGATCAGCCCGTAAAGCTTCGGCTCGGCGGCCTTCGTCACATAGCAGCGATGGCTGGTTTTGCCGATGGTGGCCACAAAGTTGGTTTTCACATCCTGCTGCCTCGCATCGGAAATTGTCACCTGCGAAGCATCGACATTAAAAGCAAACGCGGCGGCCTCTTTCATTTCATTTTCCGTCGCCATGGGTGGTTTAGCTACGCAACCCATTAATAACAGTGCCAGACAGGTACTGATTGATATATCCCGTATTTTCATCATTTCATCCTTTTTGTAAGTCAGCGGGTTATATATAAGAGCGGGGGGAGGAACGCGTTGATTTCGAACAGCTGGCGCAGGCTATGGTTATTATTCGGAAATTGACCTGTGTTGTTACATTTATCGTGAGTAGTATGAATTCCAGCATTGCAGGAATGAAAGATATTTTAAGACTACGTTGCGTAGTTAGACAGAAGTCAACAGGAGTGCGGCGGTTATGGGCTGCCCGAGATGCTCTGAGCAATATTTTGCTAAGGCAGAATGCTATCTGTTTTAGCGTAAGCGCAAATTTTCCCTGCGTTATAACGGACTTTTTATCCTCTTAATGGGATAGCGACAACACGCTAAGCCATGCGCGCTGCTCAGCGGTTTGTGGTGCCATTTTAAAATTCAGGAACAAAAAAGCCACTCTTTCGAGTGGCTTAATTATATGATTTTAAATCTAAAATTTGGTGGCCCCTGTTGGGTTTGAACCAACGACCAAGCGATTATGAGAATCATGAAGGCCAAACGAAAAACAATAACTTATTTAATAATCATACCGTTAATAAAAATATATAAGGCAATATAGGGCAATAATTCTAAGTTGCTGCGACACTTTTGCGACAATCTAAAGGGTTGAGTCTGACTGCATCCTCAAGATGGTTGGGGGCGAAGTGTGCATATCTCATTGTCATTTTTATATCGGTGTGCCCCAGTATCTTTTGCAATACGAGGATGTTCCCGCCGTTCATCATAAAGTGGCTGGCGAACGTATGCCGCAAGACATGAGTTAACTGGCCTGGAGGAAGCTCTATCCCTGCGCGATCCAGGGCATTTCTAAAGGCGTAGTAGCACGGGGTAAATAGTGTGCCATTCTTTTTAGGAAGTTCCCCCATTAGCTCGGCCGATATGGGTATTGTTCGATTCTTTTTACCCTTAGTCTTGATATAAGTGATCTTCCCCGAGGAAACCTGAGAACGCTTTAGGCTTTCTGCTTCACTCCATCTCGCTCCAGTTGCAAGGCAAATCTTAACGATTATCTCCAAGTCTTCAGCAGAACTGTTGCGGCACTCTTTTAACAGCAATTCAATCTGCTCAGCTGTGAGATACGACATCTCGCTTTCTTCAGTACGAAATTGCCTGACATTTTCCAGGGGATTGGGTGGCGCCCACTCACCTAATCGTTTAAGTTCATTAAAGACAGCTAAAAAGTAAGCGTGTTCAAGGTTCATCGTCCGTGGCGATACCTGGCTAATTCTCTTTGTGCGAGCGAAATGCCCTTCAAGCCTTTTTGCGCGGTATGCGGTAAATAGCTGGGCGCTAAATTCGCTAGCAAGTGGGGAGCCCATGCACTCAGCCGCCCATAGCATGGATTTCTTTCTTTTCTCGCCATCTTTTAAGGTAATCCCGTGACGGTCAAACCAAAGGTGAACGAGGTCGGAAAGACGACGGCGATCTTTCCCATCACCTAGCCAGGGGGAGTCATCAACCTTTTGCATTGTGAAGTTTTCGAATGCAAGAGCTTCCCCTTTAGTAGAGAATTTTTTACGGACTCTTTTACCCTGCTTACCATCGCTACGATTGACTGTATAAAAGTCAGCGACCCATTGCCCGTCGCTCAGCTTACGCACTGCCATCGCTATTTATCCATTTGCTATGGTTAAAATAACTCTTCCGATTACGCGGATGTCATCGATTCCGCAATCAAAAGCAGCGCTGCCATTTCCGCTGACTCGGACTCTTTTAACAGGGATTCTTGTAAGTGATTTGATGCTGGTTTTGCCTTCAATCTCTACCAGCCACTCCCCATCAAAAATCTCTTGAAAATCGCATTCCACAACGTAGGTAACGGAGCCCTCAATTACACATTTTGGCTTCGAGGGTGAAGGTCTACCAGGCAAAATTGTTGCTTTGTCTAGCTTCAAATGGTCGGAGTCATATAAAAGACCGTCGACAATCTTTTGTCTGGGGATTCGAAGCATATCGATTTCATCGGCATTAAATTTTGAGCCGAAACCAGTGGCTAACCATTCCAAAGTTGCACCTGTCTCTGCCATGCACCGGACAACAATGTCAGAAGGGAAATAATCTCGACGGTAACGCATGGCTAGGCTGCTACTTGCGATGCCTAAATGATCAGCAAGTGCTATTTTTGTTTTAAATCCGTAAGCCTCAATAACCCTATCAAGTACTTCTCCGCCACCTTCTGTAAAGTTTATTTGTAGACTCAAGGTAAAAATCCTCTTGCAGCACGCACTAAGTCGAGTGTAGGATTCGCTTTGTAGATTTAAGCGAATATTGCCTTATATAGCCCTGTATTGCCGTACAGGTTAACCAGCGGAGTTTGCCTTATGCGACCAAACATTACAATCGTCATCCCTGAGCCTTACCTGCCACTTGATGAGTATTGCCGCCGTACTGGCACTAACAAAGAAACAGCTAAGAACCTGATTGAATACGGAAAGTTACCAATCAAACCAAAGGGTAAACAGACTAAGGGCCTGGTTGAAGTCAACATGGCAGCTCTGACTATTCAAGCTCTGAGTGAATGCGACATTTCACTTAACGTGTAAATCATCATAGTGATTAGAGGGAGTCTAAACATGTTAGATTTTCGCGTTTCGTCACATGCACACTTTGATGATGCATGCAGAAAATTCGCGGCCACGCATAACGTGAAAGAGCTGGCGGATAAAGCCGGTATCAAGCCGCATACGCTTTACAACAAGCTCAACCCGGAACAACCACACCAGTTAACGCCGCGCGAAATCTGGACGCTGACAGACCTGACCGAAGATTCGACCCTCGTCGATGGTTTTCTGGCGCAGATCCATTGTCTGCCATGCGTGCCGGTCAACGAACTGGCAAAAGAGAAACTGCAATCCTACGTCATGCGCGCCATGAGTGAACTCGGCGAGCTGGCGAGCGGTGCCGTTTCAGGCGACCGCCTTACCCCGGCCCGTAAGCAAAACATGATTGCGAGCGTAAACGCAGGTATTCGCATGCTGTCGCTGTCGGCAATGGCATTGCAGGCCCGGCTCCAGGCTAACCCGGCAATGACGAGTGTCGTCGATACCGTCAGCGGCATCGGCGCGTCATTCGGTTTGATTTGAGGTGCTTATGTTGACTAACGAACCGTCATTCGCCTCTCTGCTAAAAAAACGTAGCCCATCTATGCACTACGGGCACGGCTGGATAATGGGTAGCGACGGCCAGCGCTGGCACCCTTCCTGCTCTCAGTCCGAATTGTTGAACAGCTTAACAGCAAAAAAAGTCTCTGCGGTTAAGCGGATTTTAAATGCATTAATGGGGGCAAAATGAACGAAAGAATTTCAGCTCATGACACCCAGGCGAGCAAGCTTTTTAGCAATGCTGATTGTACTACTGAGCAACCGAAGACCATGACCGGCGAAGAGTGTTTCGCACGGTTTCATCAAAAACTGAAAGCAACAGAAAATAAGGCGCTGCGTAATTTCAATAAGCTTGATGAAGATTTTAAGTTTGTGGTTTTAACGCTTGCTAACAGAAATAATCCGGGCGTGTTTCGCTCTGATGAAGTCGGTAAGCCATATGAGTATTTTGATATGGAACGCCGCAAGCTGATTATTGCGTCAATGAATAAGATTTCCCGCTGGGGTGGGATTTTGCCCCGGCATATTTCCATCCATGAATGCTTTTTAGCTAATTAAACAAACCCGTAATTAATGGCGTAAACCCGCCGGGCTTCTTATTGCCCGAAATCAGGAGATTAAGAATGCATAAGCAATCTTCAGTACCTAAAGAAAATGCCGACCTGCTTCTTGAGGTTATCGGTGTTGCAAAACGTGAAGAGCGTAAAGGTCGAGCGCTCGCTGTTTCCATTCGCCTTGAGGCGCTGGCAACCCATATCGCTAACAAGGGTATGAGCGCCATAGAAGCGGCTGAACTGCTGCGCCGCGAAGCCACCCGCTACGAAAACGAATCTCAGGAGCTGCACTAATGGCCGACGCTATGGATATCGCACAACAGCGCGAGCAGGCAGAACGCGAACGCCTTATCAACAACGCGCGCAGCCATATCGCTGCGCCTTCTCGTTTTACCTGCGAAGAGTGTGAAGCCCCAATCCCGGAGGAACGCCGCATTGCAATTCAGGGCGTTGCGCTATGTGTCACCTGTAAGGAAATCGCAGATCTTAAAGGTAAACACTATAACGGAGGTGCTGTATGAGCATTATTAATACGACAATTAGTCAGCATGCCAAACGTTGGCTTAATGATGGATACTTATTTATTGATACCGAAACTACTGGGTTGGGTGACGATGCGGAAATCGTTGAAATCTGCATTATAGATAAAAATGGTTTTATTATGCTTAATACGCTAATTAAACCTACTAAGCCTATCCCTGATGAGGTTATTGCTATTCACGGCATTACCAATGAAATGGTTGCTCATGCTCCAACTTGGAAAGATGTTCACGGTGCGGTAGCCAATCTGTTCTTTAATTATGGTTTCGTTATTTATAATGCTGATTATGATACTCGCCTGATACGTCAAACAGCGGAATTAAATGGATTAGGGACTGACGGGCTATCTTCATTTATAGATCACTCCCTGTGCGCCATGATGTTATATGCAGAATATCGTGGCGAGCCGGGGAGATATCACGGTTATAAATGGCATAAGTTAGTCGATGCAGCCGCGCATGAAGGGGTTGTGGTTGAAGGGCGGGCACACCGTGCTTTAGCAGATTGCAAAATGACATTAGGTGTCATTAAAGCTTTAGCGCAAGGCGGTGCAGCATGAGCCTCCGCATCGAAATCGGCGACAAATGGATTATTAACAGCGACCAGTATCAATTCATTTTGAGCGAGAAAAAGGTCGCGAAAAGCGGCCGTAAAGCTGGCGAGGAGTGGCTTGATACTATCGGCTACTATCCGAAAATCGAACAGCTTATTTCCGGCCTGATTCATCATCACATCCAGCAGTCGACCATCACCTCAATTGAGGAAATGGCCGCTGAGATTAAGCGTATCGGAGAAATGTGCGCCTCCTCAATCAAGGCGGCGGCATGAGAAAAACACATCAACTAAAAATTCGGCCTGAGTTTTTTCAGGCTGTCATCAATGGAACGAAAAAAGCAGAGTTTCGTCTTGCTGACCGTGCGTTTGCTGTAGGGGACTTACTTTGCTTAAACGAGTACGGCCCCTGCGAGTATGAACCGCAAAAGGTCGGGTTTACAGGCGCGTTTGTCTACGTACTGGTGACTCATGTAGCTGACCTTAACGAGTGGGCTCCTGGCTATGTGATGCTAAGCATACAGCGTAGGCAAATGGGGGAGCTATGCAGGTAAGCGTTAACTATGCTTACCCGTGGAACGCTCCACGGTCGGCAATAGCCAGCCCATATCTTACCTATGACCAACAGCATCGCCGCGACCGTATGTTCGCGGCTCTGCTGCATGCGAGAAAGGTGCTTTCTCTCCAGCCCGAGTGCGTGCGCTTTGACGTCTATCGCACCGCTGCGGTGCTGGAGCAAAATCAGGGCAGTCAACGAGCCAATGCTTTTTTAATCAGCTTCTGCAAAAAGGCATTGCCACGTCTTGAACTGGTCGCAAAAAAATACGAGTGCGTGGGTATCAATAGCAACGTATCAGCCGCCGTTTTTGGTGGTCATTTTGATACCCGGCTTATGCAATATCTGGCGTCACGCATGGTCAATATGGTTGCCAGATATAACCGACTCCCGGACATGTCACGCGCCGATATCGACCTTTTGGCCGCTGATGTCGCTAATTTCATTCGCTCTGAGCTGGCCGACATTGATGACACCGGATTTAGCGAGCTTAAAACGTTGTACACCTGGTACATGCGCGCTGGTTTAATTTCCCTGCAATTCAACGTTACCCCGCCGCATTGGGAGCGGGTGACAAAGAAATATGTCGGTGAGGATGAAATCGCCCCATCCATCACCCGTATGTTTAATGAGGTTTGGTGGCGTGGCCGTTTGCGTCGTATTGCTGCTGCATGGCGCGAACACTTGCAAATTGCCGTTGGCAACGTCAGCAAGAAAAGACACGCCTACGCGAGTA
This sequence comes from Klebsiella sp. AqSCr, assembly GCF_008452795.1. Classification (NCBI taxonomy): domain Bacteria; kingdom Pseudomonadati; phylum Pseudomonadota; class Gammaproteobacteria; order Enterobacterales; family Enterobacteriaceae; genus Klebsiella; species Klebsiella sp. AqSCr. The sequence continues at coordinate 2,393,101 of NZ_MJDM01000005.1, read as the reverse complement.
AAAACTGCGTGACTGACTGGCGCGAGCAGAAGCGCCGCACGCGTGAATTTCTCAAGGGACTGGATCTCGAAGACGAAGACGGCAACCGCATCAGCCTTATAGAAAAATATGACGGTTCAGTCGCTAACCCTGCAATACGCCGCTGTGAGCTGATGACCCGCATCCGTGGATTTGAAAATATCTGCAATGAACTCGGTTATGTAGGGGAGTTTTACACCCTGACCGCGCCGTCTAAATACCACGCCACCACCAAAGCGGGCTACCGTAACAGCAAATGGAACGGCTCCAGCCCGTCGGACACGCAGAGTTACCTTACTGGCTTATGGGCGCGCATCCGCGCGAAGCTGCACCGTGAAGAGATACGTATTTTCGGCATACGTGTTGCCGAGCCCCATCACGACGGAACGCCGCATTGGCACATGCTTATGTTCATGTTGCCGGAAGACGTCGAGCGCGTGCGTCTCATCATCCGTGATTATGCGTGGGAGGAAGATCGCCACGAACTGAGAAGCGATAAAGCCAAAAAGGCGCGCTTTCATGCCGAGGCCATCGACCCAGAAAAGGGCAGCGCTACCGGCTATGTCGCTAAATACATTTCCAAAAATATTGACGGTTATGCACTTGATGGCGAGCTCGACGACGAAAGCGGCGAACTGTTGAAAGAGACCGCGCCTGCCGTTTCTGCCTGGGCCGCGCGCTGGCATATTCGTCAGTTTCAGTTTATCGGTGGCGCACCGGTGACGGTCTACCGTGAGTTACGTCGTCTTGCTGATACCGAGACCGCGCACGGCCTGAGCGTCGAGTTTGCCGCCGTTCATGATGCCGCTGACGCCGGTGATTGGGCTGGTTATGTTAATGCGCAAGGTGGCCCGTTTGTGCGTCGTGATGATTTGCAGGTGCGCACGCTGTATGAACCGCGCGCCGAGTTTAACCAGTATGGTGAGGAAACCGTCTGCATCCGTGGCGTATACGATTCCACTGTAGGCGTAGACACCCCGATTTTAACCCGGCTAACGCAGTGGAAAATTGTGCCGAAGCGTGCCGTTGATTTGGCCGTTGACATTAAGGGCGCTCCTGCGCCCTCTCGGAGTTCTGTCAATAACTGTACGGGAAGCGAAAGCGATCCACCGGCGCTCGATTTAACAAAACCTCTAAGTCGACGTGAAAGACGGGAGCTAACGAACCGACTGAGAAAGCAAAAGCCAGCAATACGGCGAAAATTCGCCCACGGAACGGATGAGCAAAGCGCCGCTATGGAGAAAACTATCGACGAGATACATCTGACAACTGGCATCACCATCAGCCGAGGCGAAGCCATGCACCTGATGGCGGGTGGTAAAAGCTGTTTTGATGGAAAGTGGTTGCGAGGAACAGTCAGGGGAGAAATATTCCCCGCAGCACCATCGCACCAAGCTAAAGCTAAGAAAATCCTCAATCGTGTTGCAGTTTTAGCAGAAATGACATCGAAACTGTAAGCGGCAATGTTCATCCATATCATGTACATACAGTGTATTTCTTTGCGATTTTTTTCTTCACACCATTTATCGATACGTGATACTGTATGTTTGTACAGTATCTCGTTATGGGGGTTGTGTGGATAGAGAGTTGAGAGAGCACGTCATGATTGAACGTGTCGAAATGATTGCGCGTCTGACGACTGAGGGTACTTGTCAAGAGCGAGACCGCGAAATTGCCTTAAATTTGATAGCGGAAATAGCAAAAGGCAACCTAATGAAAAACAATAATTTTTCCGTTGTTTTTTCCGCGCCGCCTTTAGACGAACCTTTTGAAAGGGATAACAAAGTGAAGGTGAACATAACGCTAGATAAAGACCAAAAGATAGGTCAACCGGTAATTGATGCTTTTCAAAGTGAATTGACGAGGCGAATACGGTGTGTTTTCCCCTCAACGCGCGTAACTGTTAAAAAGGGATCCATGACGGGTGTTGAGTTGATGGGGTTTGATAAGGATTCAGACCGGGAGGCTTTGGATAGTATCCTCCAAGAAGTATGGGAAGATGAGAGCTGGCGTTAACTGCTGAAAAATGTACAAGCCATGACCTCATGTTTGATAGCATGGGGTTGTTTTTTATGGGATTGCACAAAAAGGAAAATCATGGATACCGTCATAGCATTTTTATCTCTGGCTCTATTTCTGGCCTTTATCGTGGGTCTAATCAAACCGTCGCTGGTTAAGATGCCAAACCGTAAACGCTCCAGCGCAATTTATCTCGGCGGCTGTCTGGCACTGGCTATCATTGGCTCAATTTTATGGCCGACTGAACAAAGCCAAACAGAAGTAAAAACAGACGTACCGGCAGTTGCAGCAGAGCCGGTTAAACCAACCTTTGAGTATGCAGATAAAACCCTCAAAGAATATCGCAATGAACCTAAAGAAACCCGGCACGATATCGTTAAAAGCTATGTTGGCTACAAAGGTGCACCGGCCAGCTCTGCTGATGCTTTTTATGCCTGTATGAGCGAGTACACTTTTACTAAAGATGATGCGTTAAAGCTCGGTGATGTGTTGGGGTGGTGCTTCAACGACTTCGAGAAGGATCCGCAATCTCTGAATAATAAAATCAACCTTGACGTATTTCAGGGTAATTTTAGCGGTTGGGATGGCTCGTATCGCCCGTTAGAGAAGCTGATAAAAGCCAGGATGAATGATGATTCCTCTTATAAACACGTTTCAACGGTCTACCATCTAATTTTGAATAAAGACCCGCATGCCGTTGTAAAAACAACGTTTCGAGGCGCAAATGCTTATGGTGGCGTGGTCAAGCAGACCGTAGCGGCACGCGTCAACGTGCGAACGGGCGAGGTCGATTCGATACTCGACAATTAATCTGTATAGCAACAAACGCCGCTGGTGCTGAAACTTGCTTTCAGTGCTGGCGGGGTTGAACAACGAGCCCCGTGAGGCGTTAGCCATTTAGTATTGAGCGGCTAGCGCAAAGGAGGAATGATGAACAAAACCAGCAATGCTGTCACAAAATATCTTGAATTGTTTGAAGAGAAACGAACTCCAGATAATGGCAGAATTAGTTTAATTTATGAAAATGCTATAAAGTACGATATGTACTCTGTTTACATTAAAGATGAATATGGTGATGACTATCTTTTTGATAGGTACACCAACGGGGAAGTAAAGGCAAGAAAATGGGATTCTCAAGATAATAGATTTTCCATTGATTCAACGCTCAATCCTTCGCAGCTAAAGAACGAGTCTTTCTCTGGTATTTATTATTATCATGCGCACGAATTAAAATTCAATTCATTAGATGACCTAAGATTTCTTAAAAGGTTGAAATTTAGATGGGATGCCGACAATGAAAACCGTAAATTTAGTCGCGCAAAATATTTATACCGGCAAAGTAAACAGGAAATTACTGATGTGATGACTGTTTTGGCTTCTGTTGTCAGACTTTATCGGGAGCAGCAAGGTGATGGTCCGTTTAGTCAATTTCTTATATTAACTGATATCGCCGGTAAGTTGTGGATTTACCACGATGACAGGTCAAGGCTCGAAAAAGAGCTTCGTTTATGCCTTGACTCTCTAGTAGAAAATGGAGATCTGTCAAAGAGCGTAGATGGTTATAGGCCCACAGGTAAAGCCATTAATACATTAGCGGCATTCAATAAGTCTGAAGAGCGTTATAAAGAGAACGCACGAACTCAAAAAATCATGGTATGGGCAACTGGTTTTGCAGCTTTGGGAGGATTGGGGAGCATGGTTGCTGCCTTTCTCACGCTGTTTAAATAGCCCATATCAGCTTGCTAACTAGCATACCTGATAGAGAACATGTTCGTTTGCAGAGTGTGCATGCAACGGGTGCATGGTTTTGCATGCGCCTAGGTTGCCCGTTCTGGCCATGCGCCGTCAGAGCTAGCGCGGATCCTGAGTGGTCATGCAACTGCATTAAAACCGATTCATAAAGCGGGCAGGCGAGGCGGGGAAAGCACTGCGCGCCAGCGTACTTTTGCGCATTTATTTTCGCAGCCTGAGCGCGTCGCTGTGCCGCGCAGGTTCGCGAGGGTGTCGGTGGGTGGTGCGGGGGTGTTTGAGGGCGTGGCGGGCTTCTGAGGCGGTCAGGCGTGGGGGTAAGAAAAAGCCGCCCGGAGGCGGCGGAAATCAGTCACTTTCGGTGTCGAGGGTGTAACTTTTGAACCGGATCACCTCCTGACCGGCCCACTCGTTGACCTCGCGCATTCTGTCCTGTAGCGGGATGAGCTCGTTACGCACAAATACCTTTGCCACCTTCTCGATGTCACCGAGCGAACCGACGTTTTCCGGCTTGCCGCCCATCAGTTGGAACGGGATGCGGTGAGCGTCGAGCAGGTCGGCGGCGCTGACTTTTTTGATATTGAAAAAATCGTCTTTCGTTGCCACCTCGCTGAGCGGCACAATTTTAATGCCGTCTGGTTTTCCGTGCGGTGCGTAGAAAAACAGATTTTTGAAGTTACCGAGCCCCTTCGAACTGCGCATCGCATCGCGCAGCGCCTCAACATCGGTACCGCTTTGCGCGGCGTCCGTCACATACATGATGTAACCAGCATGCGCCCCGTTCTGGTAATACTTGCGACGGAACAGCGTCGCCGCTTCATTCAGCCAGGCGGAGTTTAGCGCGCTGAGATATTCCGGCATGCCGTACAGCTCCTGGTTGATGTCAGGCTCCAGCAGGTGGAATACGGATCCCGGCGCGAACGGATGCGGCTGGTCGAATGACGGCACCCACCAGTAGACATCCTCCTCAATACCACGACGCGTGTATTTCGCCGGTGATGCTTCCAGTTTCAGTGGGCGACCAGTGACACTCTTTCGGAGCTCTAAAAACGCGTTGCCAAACACCAGAAAATCAAGCGCGAAGCGGCTGAAGTCCTGTTGTGACAGTAGCGGGTGCGGAATAAACGTTGAGGCCAGAATGTTGCGCTTAACGTAAATCGGCGAGCTGTGATGAACGGCGGCGCGCAGGCTTTTCGCCAGCCCGTTAAAGCTGACCGGCGGTTCGAACCAGCGGCCATTATTGACGCATTCCACGTAATCCAGAATATCGCGGCGGTCGAGCACGGCGCTCGGTTCACCAAAGGTAAACGCCTCCATTTTTTGGGGCGCGCTGTCTTTCATGTTGCGCGGGCGCTTTTGTGGCTGTGGCTTGCGGCCTTTGTATTTACTCATCAGTTGAACTCCAGAATAGATGATGTGGCCTGGCCGCTGCCAGCGGTCAGCGGTTCGTTTAACAGCGCGTGCATGGTCGCCCAGGCGACGTCCGCATGACTGGCCTCCTCGGTGCGGCTGGCCTCATAGGTGGCACTGCGCCCGCTGCTGGTCATGGTCTTGCGGATAGCCATAAACGAGGTGGTGATATCAGTGGCGCTGACGTCGTATTCGAGACAGCCACGGCGAATAACGTCTTTTGCCTTCAGCACCATCGCGGTTTTCATTTCCGGCGTGTAGCGGATATCGCGGGCGGCGGGATAAAACGAGCGAACCAGCTGGAAGACGCCAATACCGAGGCCGGTCGCATCGATACCGATGTACTCGACGTTGTATTTTTCGGTGAGCTGGCGAATGGATTCGGCCTGCGTCGCAAAGTCCATCCCTTTCCACTGGTGGCGCTCCAGAATGCGGAACTTGCCACCGGCGACAACCGGCGGCGCGAGCACCACACACCCGGCGCTGTCGCCACTGTGAGACGGGTCGTATCCCACCCACACCGGGCGGGAGCCGAACGGGTTGTCTGCGAACGGCGCAAAGTCTTCCCACTCTTCCAGGCTGTCGACCATGCAGCGTTGCAAATCCTCGAACGGGAACACCGACGCCTTGTCGTCAACGAACTCGCACATAAACAGATTGCGGAAGTCGTCGACGCTGTTTTCGCGCTGGAGCTGCTCCAGGTTGAACAGCGTACAGCCCCCGGCGAGCGCATCCTCAATGGTGACAATCTGCCGCCACTGACCATCAGGACACGCCACGCCAGCGGCGAGCGCGTCATGACTGATATCGATGTCGACCCGCTCGCTGGCGCGGGCGCGCCCACGGTTGAACAACTCTCCCGACCAGAACGGGTAAGCGCCGTGCGCCAGGGTGGAAGGCGTCGAAAAATAGGTGCTGCGCAGGTGGCTTTGTGAGGCCATGCCCGACGACACTTTGCGCAGTTTCTGGAAGTTGGGGATCCAGAATATCTCATCGACATACAGGTCGCCGTTATGACTCTGCGCGGTGTTTGAGTTGGTGCCGAGAAAAATCAGCTTTGCGCCGTTGTTGCCGATCACAATCGGGTCGCCGGTCAGGTCGACATCGACCAGGCGCGCAAACTGGATGATGTACTCGCGAAAAACATACGCCTGCGTCTTACTCGCTGACAGAAAAATTTGGTTATGGCCGGTTTTCAGCGCATGCAGCAGCGCCTCGCGGGAAAAGTAGAACGTTGCCCCAATCTGGCGCGATTTCAGAATGTCGCGAATACGGTGCTCAAGCCCGGCTCGGTGCCAGCGGAGCTGATACTCGAAAGACTCTGCAAAGAAAATCTCTTCCAGTTTCTCGATAGCCTCGTCGCTGAAAAAGTTCTTTGTCGGCTTTTTGCGGTCGCCTTTGTTGCGGTTGGCCACGTTGGGATTAAGGTCAACCTCGTTTCCGGTCTGGCCATAGCGATTAATGCGTGCAAAGCGCTCCATCTGCCGGGCCAGAAAATCCGCCACCTTGAAATCGTGGGGTGTGAGGTTGGGCTTTGCGTAGAGCTGAATCAGCCGGGCCTCTAAGGTGCTTTCGACCCGATTCAGCGGTGCCGTTTCGTCCCACTGGTCGCGCTGTTTCCAGCTCTGCACCGTCGGGCGTTTGGTCTGCAACATTTCGGCAATCTGCGGCACGGAAAACCCCTGCCAGTACAGCAAAGCCGCCTGGCGTCGCGGGTCGTTTAACAAAGTGGTGTCGGTGGTGATGGTCATGGATGCCTCGCCGTGATTGATACAGGGCAAGGCTAAAGAAACGGGTGATGCGAATCGCTAAGGTGCTGTTGTGTGAGGGATAAGCCATCCGGGACAGATGGCGGGTGGACGGCGACGTCGGGAAACTAACCCCGACCCGTTAACCCGATATCAGGACTCCTGACAATGGCAAAAAAAGTTTCAAAATGGTTTCGCATCGGCGTCGAAGGCGATACCTGTGACGGCCGCGTTATCAGCGCGACGGATATTCAGGAAATGGCCGAGACCTTTGACCCCCGCGTCTACGGTTGCCGCATTAACCTCGAACACCTGAAAGGCATCCTGCCGGATGGCCCGTTCAGCCGTTATGGCGATGTAGTCGAACTGAAGTCTGAAAAGATTGACGACGATTCGGTACTGAAAGGTAAGCTGGCGCTGTTCGCCAAAATCACCCCGACCGATGACCTGATCGCAATGAATAAAAAATTGCAGAAGGTCTACACCTCAATGGAAATTCAGCCGAATTTTGCCAATACCGGCAAATGCTACCTGGTCGGCCTGGCGGTGACCGATGACCCTGCCAGCCTCGGCACCGAATACCTCGAATTTTGCCGGGGTGCCAAATTTAACCCCCTCAACCGCTTCAAAGCCGAGCCGGGCAACCTGATTTCCGTCGCCACCCTCGCCGAGCTGGAGTTTGAAGACCAGACAGAAAATGTCTTTACCGCCCTGAGCGACAAAGTGAAAGCGATCTTCAGCCGCAAACAGGCCAGCGATGACGCCCGCTTTCATGATGTGCATGAGGCCGTGACGACCGTAAGTGAACATGTGCAGGAAAACCTCACCGCCACTGAGCAGCGTCTTGCCACGCTGGAAAATGCCTTTGCGACCCTGAAAAAGGACGTCACCACGAAGGCCGACCAGACCAGCCAGGCATTCAGCCAGTTAAAAACGTCGCTGGATAAAACCGAAAGCACCACGCAGCCACGCCGCAAGCTCTCCACCGGTGGCGGTGGCGATGAGCTGCTGACCGACTGCTAAACGGTCGTGAATTTATCGCCGGGCGACAGGCTTGCCCGGTCAGACAACCCGATTTAACCCAACAGGAAAGACTATGCGTCAGGAAACCCGTTTTAAATTCAATGCCTACCTGTCCCGCGTTGCCGAGCTGAACGGCATCGACCCGGACGACGTGAGTAAAAAATTCTCCGTCGAGCCGTCCGTCACACAAACCATGATGAACACCGTGCAGATGTCCTCTGCCTTTTTGCAGAAAATTAATATCGTGCCGGTGGATGAGCTGAAAGGTGAAAAAATTGGCGTCGGCGTCAATGGCACCATCGCCAGCACCACGGACACCAACAGCGGCCAGGAGCGTAAAACCGCCGACTTTACCGCGCTGGAGTCCAAAAAATACGAGTGCGATCAGGTCAACTTTGACTTCCACTTCAAATATAAAAAGCTGGATTTGTGGGCGCGCTTCCAGGACTTCCAGCGCCGTATTCGCGATGCCATCATCCAGCGGCAGGCGCTCGATTTCATCATGGCCGGGTTCAACGGCGTTGAGCGCGCCGAAACCTCTGACCGCGCCACTCATCCAATGTTGCAGGATGTCGCCGTGGGCTGGCCGCAGAAATACCGCAATGAAGCGCCGACCCGTGTGATGAGCAAAATCGTCGACGAGGAAGGGAATGTGGTTTCCGCTGTTATCCGCGTGGGTAAAAACGGCGATTACGTTAACCTCGATGCGCTGGTCATGGATGCCACCGACAACCTGATTGACGAGATTTATCAGGAAGATTCGGAGCTCGTCGCAATTGTGGGCCGTAAGCTGCTGGCCGACAAATATTTCCCGATCGTCAACAAAGACCAGCCGAACAGCGAAGCGCTCGCGGCTGACATCATCATCAGCCAGAAACGCATCGGCAACCTGCCCGCCGTCCGTGTGCCGTACTTCCCGGCGAACGCGATTATGGTGACGCGTCTCGATAACCTGTCCATCTATTTCATGGATGAAAGTCACCGCCGCTCCATCATCGAAAACCCGAAACTCGACCAGGTGGAAAACTACGAATCGATGAACATCGATTACGTGGTCGAAACCTACGCCGCCGGGTGCTTCATTGAAAATATCAAGCTGGGCGATTTCTCTGCCGCGCAACCGGAGGGCTAACCGATGACGAGCCCCGCACAGCGTCACATGATGCGGGTCTCGGCCATTGAAACCGCGCAGCGGGAAAACAACCCGCTGCGACATGCCACTGCCTACGAGCAGATGCTGGTTAAGCTGGCCGCAGACCAACGCACGTTAAAAGCCATCTTTGGTAAAGAGCTGAAAGCCACGAAAAAGCGCGAGCTGCTGCCGTTCTATCTGCCGTGGGTCAGTGGCGTGCTGGAACAGGGAAAAGGTGCGCAGGATGACATCGTGATGACCGTCATGCTGTGGCGTCTCGATGTCGGCGATATCGGCGGCGCGATGGATATTGCCCGCTACGCGTTTAAGTACGGTCTGACCATGCCAGGCAAACACCGCCGCCCGCCGCAGTACATGTTTACCGAAGAGGTGGCGCTCGCCGCCATGCGCGCCCATGCCGCCGGTGAACCGGTCGTCATCAGCCAGCTGCTCGACACGCTGGCGCTGACCGCCGCCGCCGATATGCCTGATGAAGTGCGCGCAAAACTGCACAAAATCACCGGTCAGGTGTTACGGGACAACAAACAGCCCGCCGACGCGCTGGCCCACCTCAAGCGAGCGATGCAGCTCGATTGTCAGGCAGGCGTCAAAAAAGACATTGAACGGCTTGAGCGTGAGCTGAAGCCCAAACCGGCAACGGTCGTTAAAGCCCCGGTAAGAGCGCCGCGCGCCGTGAAAACCACGGCACCGGCTAAACGTGGCCGCCCGAAAAAGACCGTCGGTTAACAGAATGCGCCCCGCGCCAGGGCGGCACGCCGGTCGATGAGGGTGTTTTACCCGACCTGAGACCGGCGTCCACCGCCCACCTATTCAGAGGTAGTCATGACGACGCTGATTATTAAAAAGAACGATGAGCCGCAGCCGGGTGGCGTGGTGGTCATCCCGCCGCCTGCCAGCGATGAGCCGGTGATAAAAAATACGTTTTTCTTTCCTGACATCGACCCGAAACGCGTGCGTGAAGGGATGCGCCTTGAGCAGACCGTCGCCCCGGCCCGGCTGCGAGAGGCCATCAAAACCGGCATCGCCGAAACCAATGCCGAGCTTTTTTTGTGGCGGGAACAGCAGATTGCCGGGGGTTTTAGCAAGCTGGCCGACGTGCCGGCTGACGATCTCGACGGCGAAAGCGTGCGCGTTTTCTATTACCTGCGCGCCGTCACCTCAATGGCGACCGCCACGCTCTATGAGCGTTATCGCGGTGTGGATGCCAGCGCCAAAGGCGACAAGAAAGCCGACAGCATCGATACCACTGTCGACGAGCTGTGGCGGGACATGCGCTGGGCCGTATCACGCGTCCAGGACAAACCCCGCTGCATCGTGAGCCAAATCTGATGCAGGCCATCGCGCAACAGGGCGACACGCTCGACATGATTTGCGCCCGGTATTACGGGCGCACTGAGGGGGTATTCGAGTCGGTGCTCGCCGCCAATCCGGGGTTGGCCGAGCTCGGCGCAGTTCTGCCACATGGCACGGTGGTCGAACTGCCCGACGTCCAGTCATCCCCCGTAACTGAAACAATTAATCTGTGGGAGTAAACACATGACGGAAGGTGAAAAAAGCGTCCTGTCACTGTTTTTGATCGGCGTGCTGATTGTCGTCGGGAAAGTGCTGGCCGGTGGCGAGCCCATCACCGCCCGGCTTTTTATTGGCCGTATGCTGTTGGGCGGCTTTGTCTCGATGGTAGCCGGGGTGGCACTGGTGCAGTTTCCTGACCTGCCGCCCGCTGCCGTGTGCGGATTTGGCTCCATGCTGGGTATCGCCGGTTATCAGGCGGTGGAAATTGCGATTCAGCGCAGGATTAAAAAAGGGGAAAACGATGGCGGTCATTAAGACACACCCCAACGTCGCGGCATTCCTCGACACGCTGGCATTTTCAGAGGGTACCGCGACGCACCCGCTGACGAAAAACAACGGGTACGACGTCATTGTCACCGGCCTCGATGGCAAGCCGGAGATTTTTACCGACTATCGCGATCACCCGTTTGCCGATGGACGCCCGGCGAAGGTCTTCAATCGTCGCGGGGAAAAATCCACGGCATCGGGGCGTTACCAGCAGCTTTATCTGTTCTGGCCGCATTACAAAAAGCAGCTCGCTTTGCCGGATTTCAGCCCGGCATCACAGGACAGGCTCGCCATTCAGCTGATTCGTGAGCGCGGCGCGCTGGAAGATTTGCAGCAGGGGCGCATCGAGCGCGCTATTTCCCGTTGTCGCAACATATGGGCCTCATTGCCGGGCGCGGGGTATGGTCAGCGTGAGCACAGCCTCGACAAACTGGTCGCAGTGTGGCGCAAGGCCGGAGGGGTATCCGCATGAAAATAGTCATTATCCTGCTGGCACTGGCTTGCGCGGGTCTGCTGTGGATGCGACACGATAACAGCAATTTGCGCGCCTCTTTTGAACGTGCGAACCGGGTCGCCGGTACGCAGAAGACCACGATCGCCATGCTGAAAAATCAGCTCAACGTTGCCGCAGAGCAGTCGCAGCGCAAAGAGCTGGCGCAGGTTGCAATGAGGGATAAGCTCACCGCCGCTAACCTGCTGGCCTTCCGGCGTGAACAAACCATCACGAGGTTACTCAATGAAAATGACGCGTTTCGCCGCTGGTATCGCGCTGATTTACCTGATGCTGTGCGCCGGTTGCACCAGCGCGCCGCCTGTACCAACGCCGCCGCCGGTGATTGTTTACAACGCCTGCCCGAAGGTCAGCCCCTGCCCGATGCCGGGCAGCGACCCGCTGACTAATGGCGACCTGAGTGCGGATATACGCCAGCTCGAAAACGCGCTGACAAGCTGCGCAATCCAGGTCGATACGGTGAGACAATGTCAGGATGAAATCGATGCTAAAGCCCAACAGTCTGCGAAAAGCCTTAACTGATGCGGTGCCGGTACTGCGTACCAACCCCGATATGCTTTGTCTTCGCCTGGATGATGGCAACAATACGGCGACGCTGGCGCGCTCCCTGTCGTTTGAAAAGCGGTACACGCTTAATATCGTGGTCACGGATTTTACCGACGATATTGACCTGTTGTTTGTGCCGATTATGGCCTGGCTACGGGTCAATCAGCCGGACATCATGACAACCGACGAGGGGAGAAAAAAAGGATTTGCCTGGTACGCTGACATCAATAACGACAGCAGCCTCGATGTCAGCATCAGCCTGTTGCTGACCGAGCGCACGCTGGTCGAAGAAGTCGACGGCGCGATGTATGTTGAGAACATCCCGGAGCCGCCACCGCCGGAACCGGTGACGCCGCCTGTCGAGATGTGGAGTAATGGCGAACTGGTGAGTAAATGGGATGAATGACTTCAAACCCTTTGAGGACAAGCTCGCCGGATTGATAGCGGCCCTTTCCCCTGCCGGGCGACGTCGGATGACCGCCGACATTGCGAAGAAACTGCGCCAGCGGCAACAACAGCGCATTAAATCGCAGAAAGCGCCGGACGGTTCGCCCTTTGCCCCGCGTAAGCGCCAGCCCGTCAGGGCAAAGAAAGGCCGTATTAAGCGCGAGATGTTCGCGAAACTGCGAACCAACCGCTATATGAAAGCGAGCGGTGGCGACAGCGCGGCGGTGGTGGAATTTACCGGGAAAGTGCAGCGCATCGCCCGCGTACATCAGCTCGGGCTCAAGGATAAACCATCCCCCAAAAGCGCCGCCGTCGAGTACCCACAGCGCCAGCTCATGGGATTTACCGAAGATGACCGGCAGCTTGTGGAAAGCGTCATTATCGACTACCTCGCCGGTTAACGTTGTGCCAGCCAAGGCAAAACGCCCGCAGATTGCCGCCGGAACACCCCGGCGGCATCCTTTCTCCTATGAATACTCTCGCATCTATCCAGGAACTCGCCCGCGCGATACGCAACATGATACGCACCGGCATCGTCGTCGAAACTGACCTCGACGCCGGGCGCTGTCGCGTGCAGACAGGCGGCATTTATACCGACTGGCTCCAGTGGCTGACGCACCGGGCCGGGCGCTCGCGCACCTGGTGGGCTCCCTCTGTTGGTGAGCAGGTGATGATTCTGGCCGTAGGCGGTGAACTCGATACCGCCTTTGTGCTGCCGGGTATTTATTCCGACGACAACCCCGCGCCGTCGGCCTCGGCGGATGCCTGGCACGGTGAGTTTCCCGACGGTGCCGTTATGAGTTATGAGCCGGAAACCGGCGCGCTGACCGTCACCGGCATTAAAACCGCCGATGTGACCGCATCCGATTCGGTTGCCGTCAGCGTGCCGGTGGTGCTGGTAAAAGCCGAGACCCGCGTCACCCTCGATACGCCGGAGGTGGTCTGCACCAACAAGCTGACGACCGGCACGCTGGAGGTGAAGAACGGCGGAAAGATGTCAGGTGATATCGAGCACAGCGGCGGCGCTTTCACTTCCAACGGTGTTCAGGTGGATGAGCACGGCCACGGCGGCATCAGGCGCGGCGATGAATGGACGGAGGGAACCAAATGACGGCGCGTTATCTCGGCATGAACCGCACGACAGGTGAAAGCATTTCAGATGTTGACCATATCAGCCAGAGCATCGGGGATATTCTGCGCACGCCCGTCGGCTCCCGCGTCATGCGTCGTGAATACGGCTCGCTGTTGTCGCAGATGATTGACCAGCCTCAGACCCCGGCGCTTGAGCTGCAAATTATGGCCGCGTGCTACATGGCGATCCTGAAGTGGGAACCGCGCGTCAGGCTGACCAGCATCACCACCGAGCGGCAGTTTAACGGGCAGATGGTCGTCGATGTGACCGGCCAAATCACCGATACCGGCGAGAGCCTTTCCTTAACCATCCCTGTGAGTTGAACCTATGGCAGTTATCGACCTGAGCCAGCTCCCCGCGCCTGATGTGGTGGAAACGCTGGATTTTGAAGCCATCCTCGCCGAGCGCAAAGCGACGCTGATTTCACTGTACCCGGAAGACGAGCAGGAAGCGATCGCCAGGACGCTGACGCTGGAGTCAGACCCACTGGTTAAATATCTGGAAGAGAATGCTTATCGGGAGGTGATTTTACGCCAGCGTATCAACGAGGCGGCAAAAGCCGGAATGGTGGCCTATGCCATCAAAAACGACCTTGACCAGCTCGCGGCAAATAATAACGTTGAGCGCCTGGTTATTACCCCCGCAGATGATATCCAAATCCCGCCGGTGGTGGCGGTCATGGAATCCGACAGCGATTTACGCCAGCGCATCCCGGCCGCATTTGAGGGCATGAGTGTTGCCGGGCCAACGGGTGCCTATGAATTTCACGCCCTGAGCGCCGACGGACGTGTCGCGGATGCTTCGGCGAACAGCCCGGCCCCGGCAGAGGTCACCATCGCGGTGCTGTCGCGTGAGGGTGATGGCACGGCATCGGATGATTTATTGCTGGCCGTCAGTACCGCGCTGAATGATGAGAGTGTGCGACCGGTCGGTGACCGCCTGACAGTCGTCTCCGCTGAAATTGTCAGTTATGCGGTCGATGCGGTGTTGTACGTATACCCCGGCCCGGCGACGGAGCCGATTCTTGCCGCTGCCAAAGCGCAGTTAACCGCCTATATCACCGAACAGCGCCGCCTCGGTCGGGATATTCGTATGTCTGCAATCTATGCCGCTCTGCATGTTCAGGGTGTCCAGCGCGTCGAACTGCGCGAGCCACTGGCCGACGTCGTGCTCGATAAAACCCAGGCCGCGTACTGCACCGAAACCAGTGTCGTGATCGGGGGCTCCGATGAGTAACTCGCTGATGGCGACCGGGTCGTCGGTGCTTGAGCAGCGAGCCGCCGCAGCGTGCGCCGTCATCAGCGATTTATCTGTCCCGCTGCGTGATTTGTGGAACCCCTGGCGATGCCCCGTCAAATTTCTGCCGTATCTGGCGTGGGCGTTTTCTGTCGACCGCTGGGAAGAAACCTGGTCGGAAACAGAGAAACGCCAGGCGGTAAGTGATGCTTTCTGGATCCACCAACGCAAAGGCACCGTTGCCGCCGTTCGCCGGGTGATTGAAACGCTGGGCTACAGCATGACGCTCCAGGAGTGGTGGGAGGTGGCCGACCCTGCCGGGACATTCCGCCTTGAGATTGACCTCAATGATATTGGCATCACTGAGCCAATGATTAAAGAGCTGGAGCGGATTATCGGTGATGCAAAACCGGTCAGCCGCCATATATCACAGCTGACACTCTCGGCATCTGTACGAGGGACGGCTTACACGGGTTCTGCGTTGGTTGATGGTGAGGTAATCGCGGTTTATCCGCCGGATTATAAACCAGATGACGGAATTATTTACGACGGCATGGCGCAATTTAGCGGTAATTATTATTTTTCAGGTGAGTAAAAATGACAAACATCATTGAACAATCGGTATGGGAAGGCAGCATTCACCTGTTATCGCGTGCTGAAAAAGTGGAAGGTGGTCTGACAGGCTCCGCAAATATTCAGGCTAAACAACTGGCAAACCGAACCCGTTATCTGATGGACAGTATGGATGTAATTAAATCAGGTGAGTCGCCGTACTGGTCTGAAGATGCGGCAAAGGCTGCCATTCAGCAGGGTGTCATCCAGGAAGGCGCGCTATTTTCTGTAAGGAGCCAGAACGGGCTGGCGTGGGTAGATGAATACCGAAATGTGAACGGCGTCCCTGTCGCTACTGGCAAATCCCTGCCGGATGCCTCGGCTATTATTCCGTTTGTAGTGCCGAATGAAACCGACCCGACCGGCGAGATTACCGGGCTGTCACTAACGCGCGCCGGTCAGTATTTCATGGTGCGCCGTGATGACAGTAAATATCCGATAACGTATTACCTGAATGCCAATGGTGTAGCTGAAGTGGTTGACCGTGTACCGGGTATGTCAACGATTAATCAGCTGGGTAGTGATATCCGAAAAACAAATGTCTACCTGCCAGGCAAGAATCTTTTTAATAAAGACGCGGTAACAGCCGGGTATTATTTATTTGAAGGAACTGGCGAGCCGCGGATTAACCCGGATTACTGTTATTCAGATTATATTAGTGTAAAAACCGGTGGTGTATACAGCTCAGATAAGCGTATTCGAATCGTTACGTTTTACGATGAAAATTACAATTATCTCAGCGATATTATTAAAGTGTATTCGTTTACTGTACCCGCTAACGCCGCGTTGGTGCGCCTGTCCGTTTCGCTCCCCTTGATTGATACTTTTCAGCTGTCGTTTGGTGCCGGGGTGCTTCCTTACGAACGTTATCAGATGGTGCTGCCGCCGAATGTTCAGACTGCCAGAATGAACGTGATTGAGGCGCTGGACTTTGCGCCAGGTAAAAACCTGTTTGACCCGGCGGGTGTGATGGATGGTGTACATCTGTCATCCATCGGGACGATTTTCACCGATGGTGATTACACCATGTCTGTTTCTGCGTATATCGCCGTTACGCCAGGAGAAAACCTTTGTATTAATCAGCAGTGGAAAGCAGCAACATGGTATGACAAAAGCGGTGTATTCATCAGCAGGCAGTATGATGAATCCTATTTGGCCAAACCCATTGGCGTATTTATCATCCCGGAAAATGCCGCATTTTTACGCGTTGAAGTGCCTAAAGCGGTTGTCACGGCGACGATGGTAGAGCGTGGCACTGTTGCAACGGAATTTGAACCGTTTTGCCTGGCATCCCCGGAGGATTATGCAGGCCGGAAGGTGCAGTATGCCCCCGAGCCCCGGAATGATAATCCGGTGATTTTCGGTGCGGGCACTAATCTGTTTAATAAAAACACGGTCAGCACGGGATATATAAACGAGTACGGTTCATTGTACCCGGTACAGGGTTCATCCGGGACGGCGTATGTCTATTCCGAATATATCCCTGTAAAGACAGGCGTAAAATATAAATCAAATCTTCAGCTGCGATTTGTGGAGTTTTCCGACGCGGAAAAGAAATTTATATCGACGGTTGTCCGGGTGACTGATTTCACCCCACCCGCCGGGGCGGAATATGTGCGTGTCACGGTAGCTCAGACCAGCGCGGCGTCACTGTTTCTGGCCGAGGGAGACCAGCTGACTCAACAAGCTGATTACGTTCATGTGATGGCACCGAAAGCCAGCGACGGCACGCCGGTACGTATTCCGGGTGAAATGGTGCTTGCGGATGGGCTGGATATTAATTTTGTGCAGCATGGCCTGCTGGTATCCGGTAAAAATATTTACAACAGATACACGCGAAAATCAGGGTATATCGATGAAGGCGGGGTCATTCGTGAGCCGGATGAGCGTTATGACTATTCTGATTATATTCCTGTGACCCCGGGTGAAACCTACGCATTAAATCCGGGGGCCAGATTTGTCGCGCTGTATGCAAAGAATAAAGCGTTTATCAGAGCGGTGGCGGATTCCAGTCAGAATATTAAATCAATTACGCCGGACGCCGATTGTTATTTTGTCCGCGTAACAGTCAGCGTGGCATTTAGTGACACGTTCCAGATGGAGGAAGGTGATGTATCGACGGCTTACGAACCGTTTGCATATTCGCTACTTTCCGCTATGCCCGATGGCACGCCGGTAGCCGGTGGAGGAAGCCAGCCGGAGCCGGAAACGGTGATTGTCCCGGACGTTTACGGGATGGAGCGACTGCGTGAAACCCGTATGCGAATGACTAAAATGACCTTCGCCCAGGCGGTTCGGCTGGTCGTGGCGATGCTGGGCGATAGCTACACCAGAACGTCAGCGCGTTATGTGCTGAAAGTGGCGCAGATATTATGGCGCTATTTCAACAATGCAGGCACGGCCGCCATAGTGCCACCCATCGGGTACGGCTGGCGCTCGTTTGGTTTTGACCCTAACGGCGATAACACTGATGTTATCGGGACGAAGGTCAACCGCAGCGGCTTCACCTGCGCTTATAACACCGGCCACGGCCCGGATATTTCGTCAGTGACGGCAGCGGCCAGCGGCGCGACGATTTCATATAGCCAGGATTTTTCGCAGGGATTTGATTCGTTCCTGTTCGCGGAGGGTGGTTCAGGTGTGATTCAGTATCAGGCTACGGGGGGAGAGCCGGTCACAATTGACCTTTCGACCTATCCGGCCGGGATGCAGATTTTTCCGCTCGCGCTTCCGATTACCGGAAACGGTACTGTGACGTATACGGTCATCACCGCGCCGGTAACGCTTTACGGCGTCAACATCCTCAATAAAACCGCATCGGGTGTGCTTATCCACAAAATGGGCGGTAGCGGTTCGAACTCCCGTCACTGGGTGACGGCGATGGATGCACGCTGGCTTGCGGCATTTGAAAGTCTTGGGGCGGATCTGGTTACCATCATGCTGGGTACGAATGACCAGGGGGCGAAGCTGTCTGCATCGACGTTCAGGGATAACATTCTGACGATGATTGATAACGTCCGTTCAGTTCGCCCCACGGCTGATATTTTGCTGATTTGTCCGGCGGAAAATAACCGCGACGGCGGAAACAGTATTCCCATGACCACTTACGCGGAGGTGATGTACAAAATCGCACGTGATGACAGGGATGTGGCGTTTTTAAATATGCAGGCATCATTTGGTGAAAGGCATGAGGATTATGCAGCCGGTTCAGCGAGACCGTGGATGATTGGCGACGGGCTTCACCCTGACCCGAATACCGGCGGTTACGCGATTGCCGGTGCGATTACCCGCGCGATCGGTCTGCCAGTCGTTTAAGCCAGGGGGAGAGTATGGAAAAAGTATATCAGGCCATTCTGACCGAAAAAGGCCGCGACAAACTGGCGGCTGCGGCTATCACTGGTGAACAGGTCGGGTTTACCATGATGGGCGTGGGGGATGGTGGCGGGCAATCTGCTGTGCCATTCTCCGCGCAGGACTCGCTGATTAACGAGCTGTACCGCGCATCATTAAACCGGCTGGTCATCGCTGACCAGGCCGCAAATGTGATCCGTGCTGAAATGGTCATGCAGCCGCAGGTCGGCGGGTTCTGGTTGCGGGAAGCCGGATTATACGATGATGCAGGCGACTGTCTGGCAGTAGCGAACCTGCCGCCCTCTTATAAACCGATGCTTGCGGAGGGCGCGGGCCGGTTGCAGGCAATCAATCTGTGGATAGCGGTCAGTAATACCGCCGATGTGCAGTTAATGACTGACCCGACAGTGATGATTGCCAGCGTGGATGAGGTGGAACGCGCAAAAAATGAGGCAAAAGATTATACCGATGAGGTGTTAGGCGACCTCGATACGAACATTAAGCAGATTATTGCCGAAGCCGTCAAAACGGCGGTAAGCGATGCCTGGGAGCTGGATAATCCAGTCGGCACCACGCGATTTTTTAATCAGAATATTAACCCTAATGAGCGCTGGCCATGGTCGCAATGGGTATACACCGGCGAAAATAAAACGATTAGGGTAGCAAAATCCGATGGCTCAAACGTAGGCGTGACCGGCGGCAGCGATACCGTCACGCTCCAGCAGGCCAACCTGCCCGCCGTTCAGATTGATGTGAGCGGTGAAACCAGCGAGCAGATAGAGCAAAAGCTGACAACCACGAAAAACGGTGAACACAATCATGGTGGCGTGGCCGGTAAGGATGACCCCTGGGAGATTGGCGGCGATGTGCGGCAGCTCTTTAACCCGAAAGAGCTGGGCGTGACCGATGACGCCGGAGAGCACGACCACGAAGTCACGGTACCGGCGCACAAACACACGACAAGCGGCAAAACCGCCAACCTCGGCGAAGGTAAATCGTTCAGCGTGGTGGAAGCCCACACCATGCTGATGTGCTGGAGCCGCGTTGCCTGACCTGTGACGGTCATTCCTGTTGTACTGTCCCTGTTACAGCGGGGATGACTCGTCACCCCTTCCCCCACGATTGAAAATAATGCTCACCCTTAACCACGGAGTTAAACGGATGAGCGATTTTCATCACGGCGTCCAGGTTGTCGAGATTAACGACGGCACCCGCGTCATTTCCACCGTATCAACAGCGATTATCGGCATGGTCTGTACGGCCAGCGATGCCGATGCCGCCACCTTCCCACTCAATAAGCCCGTACTGATTACCAGCGTGCAAAGCGCCATTGCGAAAGCGGGTACAAAAGGCACCCTGGCCGCATCCCTCCAGGCAATCGCCGACCAGTCGAAACCGGTCATTGTCGTTGTGCGCGTTGCCGAAGGTACCGGCGATGATGCCGAAGCGCAGACTATTTCCAACATCATCGGCGGCACCGACGAAAGCGGCAATTACACCGGGCTGAAAGCGCTGCTCACGGCGGAGGCCGTCACCGGCGTAAAACCGCGCATCCTCGGCGTGCCAGGTCTCGATTCCCTTGAGGTTGCGACCGCGCTCGCGCCGATTTGCCAGAAGCTGCGCGCCTTTGGCTACGTCAGCGCCTGGGATTGCCAGAACATTTCCGAGGCGATGCTCTATCGCGAGAATTTCAGCCAGCGTGAGCTGATGGTTATCTGGCCCGATTTTCTGGCATGGGATACCACGGCGAACGCGACCGAAACCGCCTGGGCGACTGCCCGCGCGCTGGGCCTGCGCGCCAAAATCGACCAGGACACCGGCTGGCATAAAACCCTGTCAAACGTTGGCGTGAATGGCGTCACCGGCATCAGCGCGTCGGTCTTCTGGGATTTGCAGGAATCCGGCACCGATGCCGACCTGCTTAACGAGGCTGGCGTCACCACGCTGATTCGCAAAGACGGGTTTCGATTTTGGGGTAACCGCTGCTGTTCAGATGACCCCCTGTTCCTGTTTGAGAACTACACCCGCACCGCGCAGGTTATCGCTGACACAATGGCCGCTGGTCACATGTGGGCGGTCGATAAGCCCATCACCGCCACTCTGATTCGGGACATCGTTGCGGGTATCAATGCGAAATTCCGCGAGATGAAAACGGCGGGCTATATCGTCGATGCGACCTGCTGGTTTGATGAATCGGCCAACGACGCGGCGACCCTCAAAGCCGGGAAACTGTATATCGATTACGACTATACGCCGGTTCCCCCTCTCGAAAACCTGACGCTACGCCAGCGCATTACCGATAAATACCTGGCGAATCTGGTGTCATCGGTTAACAGCAATTAAGGAGCCCTGACCAATGGCAATGCCGCGCAAGCTCAAATACCTGAACACGTTTTTAGATGGCGTCAGCTATCTCGGCGTTATCGAGTCCGTCACCCTGCCAAAGCTGACCCGTAAGCTGGAAAACTACCGGGGCGGCGGGATGTCAGGCTCGGCCCCGGTCGATTTCGGCCTCGACGATGACGCGCTGGCGATGGAGATTTCCCTCGGCGGCTTCCCTGATGATGCGATCTGGTCGCTTTATGGTGCCGTCGGTACCGGGACGCTACTGCGCTATGCAGGCTCTTACCAGCGGGACGATACCGGCGAAACCGTGGCGGTGGAAGTTGAGACCCGTTTCAAGGTGAAGGAAGTCGATAACGGCGAGAGCAAACAGGGCGAGGATACCAGCAGCAAATTATCGCTGGTCTGCTCGTACTACAAGCTGACCATGAACGGTAAAGAGCTGGTAGAAATCGACGTCCTCAACATGATTGAGAAGGTGAACGGCGTCGACCGACTCGACCAGCACCGCCGCAATATCGGCCTGTAATTTTTCCCCGGCCAGCACGCCTGGCCGGTTAACCCCGAATCCGTAAACAGCGAGAAACTCATGAGCAAAGAAAACATCGTCACCCTGGAAAACCCCATTAAACGCGGCGATCAGGTCATCGAAAAAATCACCCTGATGAAGCCCAACGCCGGAACCCTGCGCGGTGTCAGCCTGGCCGACGTTGCGCGCTCTGAAGTGGATGCCCTGATTAAAGTGCTGCCGCGTATGACCAGCCCATCACTCACCGAATCAGATGTCGTCATGATGGATTTACCCGACCTGATGGCGCTGGCAACAAAGGTGATCGGTTTTTTGTCGCCGAATTTGGCGGATTAAATTTCCCGAAAGACCTGTCGGTCGATGACCTGATGGCGGATATCGCGGTGATTTTTCACTGGCCGCCATCAGAGTTATATCCCATGAGCCTGACCGAGCTCACCACCTGGCGCGAAAAGGCGCTACAGCGAAGCGGAAACACGAATGAGTAACGACGTTAAATTGCAGGTATTACTCAAGGCTGTTGACCAGGCGACCCGCCCGTTTAAATCCATCCAGACAGCGAGCAAAACGCTGTCTGGTGATATCCGGGACACTCAAAAATCACTGCGTGAACTGAACGGCCAGGCATCCCGTATTGACGGGTTTCGCAAGGCCAGCGCGCAACTTGCCGTTACCGGTCAGGAGCTGAAGAAAGCGAAACAGGAAGCCGCTGCGCTGGCGATCCAGTTTAGAAATACCGAACAGCCGACGCGCGCGCAGGCGCAGGCAATGGATGCCGCCCGTAAAAGTGCCGCCGCGCTCCAGCTCAAACACAACAGCTTGCGGCAGGCAGTACAACGCCAGAGGCAGGAGCTCAGTCAGGCGGGAATTAATACCCGCACCCTGGCGGCAGACGAGCGCCGGTTAAAAACCAGCATCAGCGAAACGACTGCGCAGCTCAATCGCCAGCGTGAAGCACTGGCGCGCGTCAGCGCGCAACAGGCAAAGCTCAACGCGGTTAAGCAACGATATCAGGCCGGTAAGGAGCTGGCCGGAAATGCGGCCGCAATGGGTGCCGCCGGTGTCGGTATGGCGACGACCGGCACGCTGGCCGGTGTGGCGCTGATGAAACCGGGTTATGATTTTGCGCAGAAAAATTCCGAGTTACAGGCTGTACTCGGCGTGGCGAAAGACTCCGCAGAAATGACGGCTTTGCGAAAGCAGGCCCGACTGCTGGGTGACAATACAGCCGCCTCTGCCGATGATGCGGCCGGTGCTCAGATTATCATTGCAAAAGCAGGCGGAGACGCGGCGGCGATTCAGGCGGCGACGCCCGTCACACTTAATATGGCGCTTGCTAACCGTCGAACAATGGAAGAGAACGCCGGTTTGCTGATGGGGATGAAATCAGCTTTCCAGCTCACTAACGATCAGGTCTCTCACATCGGTGATGTCCTGTCGATGACAATGAATAAAACCGCCGCAGATTTTGACGGGCTTAGTGATGCGCTGACATATGCTGCGCCGGTGGCGAAAAATGCCGGTGTCAGTATTGAGGAAGCCGCTGCAATGGTTGGCGCCCTACATGATGCGAAAATTACGGGGTCAATGGCTGGTACGGGTAGCCGCGCTATTTTAAGTCGATTACAGGCACCGACCGGGCAAGCCTACGCGGCGATTAAAGAGCTTGGGGTTAAAACGGCAGACAGTAAGGGGAATACCCGCCCGATATTTACCATCCTGAAGGAAATGCAGGCCAGTTTTGAAAAAAATAAGCTGGGTACCGGTCAGCGCGCTGAATACATGAAAACGATCTTCGGTGAAGAGGCCAGCTCTGCCGCCGCTGTTTTGATGAACGCGGCTCAATCAGGAAAGCTGGACAATCTCACTGCTGCATTTAAAGCCTCTGACGGTAAGACGGAGGAACTAGTTAAGGTTATGCAGGACAATCTCGGCGGCGACTTTAAAGAGTTTCAGTCGGCATATGAGGCTGTAGGTACTGACCTTTTTGACCAGCAGGAATCCTCCTTACGAAAACTGGTGCAAACAGCTACCGGCTACGTGCTCAAACTTGATAAATGGATCCAGCAAAATAAAGAGCTCGCGCAGACGCTGGGGGTGATTACCGCTGTGGCGATCGGGGTCGTGGGGATGATTGGTGCTATTGGGCTGATTGCCTGGCCGGTGATAACCGGTGTAAATGCCATCATCGCCGCTGCGACGGCGCTCGGTACCGTATTTACTACGGTGGCCGGTGGCGTCGTTACTGCAATTGGCGCGATCTCCTGGCCGGTTGTTGCTGTCGTGGCTGCAATAGTGGCCGGGGCATTGCTCATCCGTAAATATTGGGAGCCCATCAGCGCATTTTTCGGCGGAGTGATTGAAGGGATGCGGGCCGCATTTGCGCCAGTAGCTGAACTGTTTGCGCCGCTTAAACCGATGTTTGACTGGCTGGGCGGAAAGCTTAAAGCCGCATGGGACTGGTTCAGCAACCTGATTGCGCCGGTCAAATCATCGCAGGAAACCTTAAACAGTTTTCGTGATGCCGGTGTGTTGTTTGGTCAGCGCCTGGCTGACGCTCTTACGTTACCGCTTACAGCATTCAATAAGCTGCGCAGCGGTATTGATTGGGTGCTTGAAAAGCTCGGCATTATCAACAAAGAGTCCAGCACGCTTGACCAGACTGCCGCAAAAGCAAATGCAGCCACCCGGGGTAACTCTTATATCCCGGCTACCAGTACTTATAGCGGCTATCAGGCATATCAACCCGTCACTGCACCCGCCGGACGTTCTTACATCGATCAGAGTAAAAGCGAGTATCACATTTCCGTTGATGGTGGCGGTAACGGCACGCAGCTCGATCGTCAGTTACAGGATGCGCTCGAAAAATTTGAGCGTGAAAAACGCGCCCGCCAGCGTGCCAGCATGAACCACGATGGATAGGAGGTGAAGAAAAATGATGCTCGCACTCGGTATGTTTGTTTTTATGCGCCAGACATTGCCACACCAGACGATGCAACGCGACGCCGAATATCGGTGGCCATCAAACTCCCGCGTAGGTAAGCGGGATTCTTTCCAGTATCTGGGGCCGGGGGATGAAAAAATTACCCTGGCCGGTGTGTTGTACCCGGAGCTCACCGGCGGAAAGTTGACGATGACGGCCATTCGTTTAATGGCTGACGAGGGGCGCGCCTGGCCGTTACTGGATGGTACCGGCACGATTTACGGTATGTACGTCATCAATAATATCAGCGAGATAGGAAGCCTGTTTTTTGCCGACGGAACGGCACGCAAAATTGATTTTACGTTGACGCTCACCCGCGTGGATGAATCTCTGGCGGCGCTGTATGGCGATATCGGCGAACAGGCCAAATCGCTGATTGGCAAGGCGGGAAATATGGCCTCGTCAGTGGCTAGCATGGTGGGGATTAGCTGATGCTTGATATGCTGAATCTGAATGCGGGTGGTGTACTGACGCCCGATTTTATGCTGATGCTCGACAGCAAAGATATTACCGGCAACATCAGTAATCGGTTGATGAGCCTGACCATGACAGACAATCGCGGATTCGAAGCCGACCAGCTCGACATCGAGCTTGATGATGCTGACGGGCTGGTCGAGCTGCCGTTACGCGGTGCCGTACTGACGCTTTACCTCGGGTGGAAAGGCTTTGCGTTGATTGGTAAGGGAAGTTTTACCGTCGATGAGGTTGAACATCATGGCACGCCGGACACGGTTACAATCCGCGCCCGTAGCGCCGATTTTCGGGGGACGCTTAACTCACGTCGGGAAGAGTCCTGGCATGACAAGACGCTCGGCGAAATCGTGGCAGCGATAGCGACCCGTAACAAACTGGCGTCGAGCGTTTTACCGGAGCTGGCCGGAATAAAAATTCCACATATCGACCAGTCACAGGAATCGGACGCAAAATTCTTGACACGCCTCGCCGAGCGAAACGGCGGTGAGGTTTCTGTAAAAGCGGGAAAATTGCTGTTCCTCAAAGCCGGTCGCGGGGTTACAGCCAGCGGAAAAGCCATTCCGCAGGTCACGATCACCCGCAGCGATGGCGACCGCCATCAGTTTTCCATTGCTGACCGTGGGGCATATACCGGCGTTACGGCAAAATGGTTGCACACCAAAGACCCGAAACCACAAAAGCAAAAGGTTGCGTTAAAACGCAAACCCAAAGAACAGCATTTACGCGCACTACAGCACCCGAAAGCAAAACCGGTAACGAGGAAAAAAACGGTGAAGACGCCGGAAGCCAGGGAGGGTGAATACATGGTCGGCGAGGATGACAACGTGTTTGCCCTGACTACAATTTTTTCAACCAAAGCGCAGGCCATGCGAGCCGCCCAGGCTAAATGGGACAAACTGCAACGTGGTGTTGCTGAGTTTTCTATCAGGCTTGCGACAGGGCGCGCCGACCTCTACCCGGAGACACCAGTGCAGGTTTCAGGCTTTAAGCGCGTCATAGACGAGCAATCATGGACAATCACTAAGGTGATGCACTCTATGAGCAATAGCGGCTTCACGACGAGTTTAGAGCTTGAGGTGAAATTGTTGGATGTAGAGTACGGTTCTGAAGAGGAGGAAGAATAAAAATATTCTCAAATGGTGAAAACGTGAGTATCATTTACTCACTTTATGTGAATTGTTGGGGTGTGAAATGTTCCATTGTCCAAAATGCCAGCACGCGGCACATGCGCGCACCAGTCGCTATCTAAGTGAGAATACCAAAGAGCGTTACCATCAATGCACTAACATCAATTGCAGTTGCACATTTGTGACAATGGAATCAGTTGAGCGATTTATTGTAACTCCTGGGGTGATTATACCCGCACCTCCACACCCCTCAACTGGAGGGCAAAGAACATTGTGGCTGTAGATATGACCCGCTTAGTGCGGGTTTTTTTATAGGTGAAAAAGAGCGGGTAGGTTCTATACAAAGCCATAATCATAAAACAACGCGACACTTTTGCGACACAAGGATGGCACCAAACAAAAAAGCCACTCGCTAGAGTGGCTTAATCATATGATTATAAAGCTAAAATTTGGTGGCCCCTGCTGGGTTTGAACCAGCGACCAAGCGATTATGAGTCGCCTGCTCTAACCACTGAGCTAAGGGGCCGTGGCGAGGGATTATAAAGTAACTGGCGATTGCAATCCAGCGTAAAGCGCGCAGCTGCTGTTTTTATAAACAATGCATTTTCAATCCTTTATAATCATGTTTTAGCCATACAGCCGGAGAAAACATGATTAGCGATATCCTTGCGCCGGGCCTGCGCGTTGTCTTTTGCGGTATCAACCCGGGGAAGTCCTCCGCCCATACCGGCTTTCATTTTGCCCATCCTGGCAATCGCTTCTGGAAGGTCATCCATCAGGCCGGGTTCACCGATCGGCAGCTCAGGCCGGAAGAGGAGCTGCAGCTGCTGGATACGCGCTGCGGCATCACCATGCTGGTAGAGCGTCCGACGGTGCAGGCCAGCGAGGTCGCCTTGCAGGAGCTGCGCAGCGGCGGCCGTGAGCTGGTGCGGAAAATTGAAGAGTATCAGCCGCAGGCGCTGGCGGTGCTCGGCAAGCAGGCCTTCGAGCTGGCCTTTAACCAGCGCGGCGCGAAGTGGGGGAAACAGGCCATGACCATCGGGACGACCCAGGTGTGGGTGCTGCCTAATCCCAGCGGCTTAAACCGGGCGACGCTCGATAAGCTGGTGGCGGCCTATCGTGAACTGGACGATGCCCTGGCAACCCGCGGCCAGTAGCGGAGAGAGGCGACTTTCCCGGGATGGCCACCTGAACGCCATAAAAAAGCTCCCCGCAGGGAGCTTTTTAACAGGCTGTAGACGATGCCCCGCGACGATTAATCGTCGAGGAAGCTACGCAGCACTTCAGAACGGCTCGGGTGGCGCAGTTTACGCAGCGCCTTCGCTTCGATCTGACGGATACGTTCGCGGGTAACGTCGAACTGTTTACCCACTTCTTCCAGCGTGTGGTCGGTGTTCATGTCGATACCGAAACGCATACGCAGCACTTTCGCTTCACGAGCGGTGAGGCCGGCCAGCACGTCATGCGTTGCCGCGCGCAGGCTCTCGGTGGTCGCAGAATCCAGCGGCAGCTCGAGGGTGGTATCCTCGATGAAATCCCCCAGATGCGAATCTTCATCGTCGCCGATCGGCGTTTCCATGGAGATAGGCTCTTTGGCGATCTTCAGCACTTTACGGATTTTGTCTTCCGGCATCAGCATACGCTCAGCCAGCTCTTCCGGGGTCGGTTCACGGCCCATCTCCTGCAGCATCTGACGGGAGATACGGTTGAGCTTGTTGATAGTCTCAATCATATGCACCGGAATACGGATGGTGCGCGCCTGATCCGCGATAGAGCGGGTGATGGCCTGACGGATCCACCAGGTGGCGTAGGTCGAGAACTTGTAGCCGCGACGGTATTCGAACTTATCGACCGCTTTCATCAGACCGATGTTGCCTTCCTGAATCAGGTCGAGGAACTGCAGACCGCGGTTGGTGTATTTCTTGGCGATAGAGATAACCAGACGCAGGTTCGCTTCAACCATCTCTTTCTTCGCACGACGGGCTTTCGCTTCGCCGATGGACATGCGACGGTTGATATCTTTAACCTGCTCGATGGTCAGGCCGGTCTCTTCTTCAATCTGCTGCAGTTTCTGCAGGCCGCGCTGCACATCTTCTTTCACTTCCAGCAGCTTCTCAGACCACGGCTTGTTCATTGCCACCGCGGCGTTGAACCAGGTTTCGCTGGTTTCGTTGCCGGTGAACAGGGTGATGAAGTTTTTCTTCGGCATTTTGCACTGCTCAACGCACAGCTTCATGATGATACGTTCCTGAGTACGAACGCGATCCATCATGCTGCGCATGCTGTTGACCAGGTAATCGAACTGCTTCGGCACCAGGCGGAACTGCTTGAAAACTTCAGACAGCTTCAGGATCTCTTCCTGGGCGGCGGCATGGCTACGACCTTTGGCTTTGATGGTGTCGCGCGTCAGCTCGTACTGGGTACGCAGCTCGGCGAATTTCTCACGGGCCAGCTCTGGGTCGATGCTGTTGTCGTCATCGCTGTTGTCGTCGGCGTCTTCATCTTCGTCTTCGTCTTCGTCGTCATCCATCTCTTCCTGAGACAGCTCGGAGCCAACGTGGGTGGCGGTTGGCGCCATATCTTCTTCGGCGTTCGGATCGACGAAACCGGTGATCAGATCGGACAGACGGGCTTCTTCCGCTTCAACGCGGTCGTACTGCTCAAGCAGGTAGGTGATCGCTTCCGGATATTCGGCAACGGAGCACTGCACCTGATTGATGCCGTCTTCGATGCGTTTGGCGATGTCAATTTCGCCTTCACGGGTCAGCAGCTCTACGGTACCCATTTCACGCATGTACATACGCACCGGGTCGGTCGTGCGCCCGATTTCGGATTCCACGCTGGAGAGCACCTGCGCGGCGGCTTCGGCAGCATCTTCATCCGCGGTGTTTTCGGCAAGCATCAGATCATCGGCATCCGGTGCTTCTTCCATCACCTGAATACCCATGTCGTTGATCATTTGGATGATGTCTTCGATCTGATCGGAATCGACGATATCTTCCGGCAGATGGTCATTGACCTCGGCATAGGTCAGATAGCCTTGCTCCTTACCACGTTGGACAAGAAGCTTCAGCTGTGACTGCGGGTTTTGCTCCATAAGACGGTATCCACACTTAATTCGTTTGATTGGTGTCGGCAGACGGGCTGTCGACATTTAAAGCGAGGGCGTACTTATATTATTGCCGCTGCGCCTCTGCGCGGCTGTCGGGGGCTTCCCGATCGATACTCGGCACTTAAGCCGTTAAATACTTTTCCTTCACGTTGTTCTGCGCTTTCTTACTGCTTTGATACAACGTGAAGGATATTGTCTGTCATTTATTTTTTCGCCAGCTCCTGGCTGATGGTCCAGAGCTCCCGGCGTTCTTCACTGCTTAAACCGTGTGTGCGATCGCGAGCTATCAACTCTTCCTGTCGCAGTTCCAGCAGTGAATCAAACATATGGTTGAGCGAGTCGGTGAAGGTTTGTTCAGCGATGTCTTTATCTGCTATATCGTCCCACATCGACAGTTTTTCAAGGGTTGCCGCCTCTTTTGTGCCGCGATATTGCTCTAAAAGTTGCCCGGTTGTCAGACCAGGCTGCGCCAGACAGCTCTTCACCAGTTCGCTGAACAGGCTCAGTCCCGGTATTTTGCGCGAGTCCAGTCCCTCCAGCGGCGGGACTAACGGCGCCAGATCCGGGTTTTGCACCAGCAGTCCTATCAGTATACGCATGGTCGTGCGTTTTAGCTGCGGTGCGGGACGCGGCGCGCCATTTTCCGCCTGTTTTGGCATTAATCGTTCAAGCTGCGCGTCATCTAAAATGCCCAGCTTATTGCCCAACTCCTGACGCAAATAGATGCGCAGCGTTTCGCCCGGGACCTGGGTTATCAGCGGCAGCGCCAGCGTGCTCAACTGCGCGCGCCCGTCCGGAGTACTCAGATCGACCTGCGGCAGCAGGCTGTTAAACAAGAACGTGGAGAGCGGCTGAGCCTGCTCCATCCGCGCCTCGAACGCCGCTTTGCCCTCTTTACGCACCAGCGTATCCGGGTCTTCGCCGTCAGGCAGAAACATAAAGCGTAGCTGGCGACCATCGGTCATGTACGGCAGCGCCGTCTCCAGCGCGCGCCAGGCGGCATCGCGGCCGGCCCGGTCGCCGTCGTAGCAGCAGATGACGTTATTCGTCACCCGGAACAGCAGCTGGATATGGTCGGCCGTGGTCGAGGTACCCAGCGAGGCCACGGCATAATTAATGTCGTACTGCGCCAGCGCCACGACGTCCATATACCCTTCGACAACCAGCAAACGCGGTGGTTCGGGGTTATCCTGCTGCGCTTCATACAGGCCATACAGCTGGCGGCCTTTATGGAATATGTCGGTTTCCGGGGAGTTCAGATACTTCGGCAGGGCATCGCCCAGCACCCGTCCGCCAAACCCAATCACCCGGCCTCGCTTATCGCGGATGGGGAACATCACCCGTTCGCGGAAGCGGTCGTAACTGCGTCCCTGATCGTTGGTGACCAGCATGCCGGCATCAATAAGCGACTGGCGGTTTTCCTGATTGCCGCCAAACCGTTTTAAAACGTTATCCCAACCTGGGGGAGCATAGCCGATGGCAAAGCGCGTAATCACCTCGCTGCTTAACCCCCGTTTCGCCAGGTACTGGCGCGCAGGATCGGCGGCGGGCTGCATCAGAGACTGTTGATAAAACGCATTCAGACCATCCAGTAACTGGTAGAGGTTCTGCCGTTGATGGCGCTCTATCTGGCTGGGTCCGTTGCCTGCTTCATAAGGTACTTCGAGGTTGTGCATGGCGGCCAGCTCTTCGACCGTTTCCACGAACTCGAGCTTGTCGTAGTTCATCAGGAAGTCGATAGCATTGCCGTGCGCCCCGCAGCCGAAGCAGTGGTAAAACTGTTTTTCACCGTTGACGGTGAAAGAGGGGGTTTTTTCGTTATGGAACGGACAGCACGCGTGAAAATTTTTGCCCTGCTTTTTCAGCTTTACCCGCGCATCGATCAGATCGACGATGTCGGTTCTGGCAAGCAGATCGCTAATAAATACACGTGGAATTCGTCCAGCCATAAGCCCCGTTATTTCTGATGACTATAAACGAAAATAAGCCGCGCATTCCTTTCGGAAGCACGGCCTTACAACTACAACTCGGTCTGAATTGAGAGCGTCGCTCTCAACAGATTAGTACAGACGAGTACGGCGTGCGTTTTCGCGAGCCAGTTTCTTCGCGTGACGTTTCACTGCAGAAGCTTTAGCGCGCTTACGTTCGGTAGTCGGTTTTTCATAGAACTCACGACGACGAACTTCCGCCAGAACACCTGCTTTTTCGCAGGAACGCTTGAAGCGACGCAGAGCTACGTCGAACGGCTCGTTTTCACGTACTTTAATTACCGGCATGTGCCTCTCACCTTTGATTAATTCGGTTTGCCGCTGGCCGCAATGCCAGCTTATTTCAAAATGGTGCGGAATTTTACTGCAACTACTGCTGCTTTGTAAAGCACCGGCGCCTTTTTTGAAAGGGACTTTTATAAGGGTGAGGAGTATACACGAAGAGAGCACCAGGGGTGAGCAAAGTTTTACATCGCCGGTCATTGGACCTACACTGCGCGGTATTGAAGCGAGGTAAAACAACTCATGCGTGTACTGGGCATTGAAACATCCTGCGATGAAACCGGCATCGCGATTTATGACGACCAGCAAGGTCTGTTAGCCAACCAATTGTATAGTCAGGTGAAACTGCATGCGGATTACGGAGGCGTGGTGCCGGAGCTGGCATCGCGCGACCACGTGCGCAAAACGGTGCCGCTGATCCAGGCGGCGCTGAAAGAAGCCGGTCTGACGGCGAAAGATATCGACGCCGTCGCCTATACGGCGGGTCCAGGCCTGGTCGGCGCGCTGCTGGTCGGGGCGACCGTTGGCCGGGCGCTGGCCTTCGCCTGGAACGTGCCGGCGATCCCGGTACACCATATGGAAGGGCATCTGCTGGCGCCGATGCTGGAAGATAATCCGCCGGCGTTCCCGTTCGTCGCGCTGCTGGTTTCCGGCGGCCACACCCAGTTGATTAGCGTCACCGGTATTGGTCAGTATGAACTGCTGGGCGAGTCGATTGACGATGCGGCGGGCGAAGCCTTTGATAAGACGGCGAAGCTGCTGGGATTGGATTATCCCGGCGGGCCGATGCTGTCGAAAATGGCGTCCCAGGGCACCGAAGGCCGCTTTGTCTTCCCGCGGCCGATGACCGACCGTCCGGGGCTGGACTTTAGCTTCTCCGGCCTGAAGACCTTCGCCGCCAACACCATTCGCAGCAACGGCGACGATGAGCAAACCCGCGCCGACATCGCCCGGGCGTTTGAGGATGCGGTCGTCGATACGCTGATGATTAAATGTCGCCGCGCGCTGGAGCAAACCGGCTTTAAGCGTCTGGTGATGGCGGGAGGCGTGAGCGCCAACCGTACCCTGCGGGCGAAGCTGGCGGAGATGATGCAAAAACGCGGCGGCGAGGTGTTCTACGCCCGCCCTGAGTTCTGTACTGACAACGGCGCGATGATCGCCTACGCCGGCATGGTGCGTCTGCAAACCGGCGCCAAAGCCGAGCTCGGCGTGACGGTTCGCCCGCGCTGGCCGCTGGCCGAGCTGCCTGCCGCCTAACGCATCCTGAAACAGGCCGACGTCACGTCGGCCTGCCTTCCTGACTACTCCATACTTTTACACAGCGAGCAGATGGCTCCCTGATGCTTGTGCGAGTGCATCACGTCCGGGCGCTCGTACTCTTCCTCACAGCTAACGCATTGATACACGGTGCTGGAGGCGTTCCCCGCCGCGTCATAGCGCGGCTCGGCGATGCCGTCATCCACCTGCTTAATATAGTAGCGCCCGCGGGTAAGGAGCCCCATCAGCGGGGTCATGACAAAGGCAACGACCAGCGCAATCAGCGGCGAGAACGGCGCCAGCGTCGCCCCTAACAGACCGAAGAAGGCGCAGATCGACAGCCCGGCGGCCAGACCAAAGGAGACCACGCCCACCGGGTTAACGTTGTAGATCATGCCGCGACGATACTCCGGCTGCGCCGGCGCCAGCTTGAGCAAGCCTTTATTAAAGGTGATGTCGGTCGCCACCACCACGACCCAGGCGATGGCGAAGTTGGAGTAAAAGCCGAGGATCCACGACAGGGCGCTGAACATATCGCCCTCCATCAGCGCCAGGGCAATCGCCAGGTTGACCACCACAAAAATAATCCGTCCCGGATAGCGTTTGGTGGTGCGGGTCCAGGCGCTGGTCCACGCCAGCGAGCCGGAGTAGGCATTGGTGACGTTAATTTTGATCTGCGAGATCACCACCAGCACCACCGCCAGCGTCAGGGCCAGCCAGCCGGGCACCAGGTTATCGAAGACGCTGACGAACTGCTGCACCGGTTCGGTATTGTGCACCGCCGGGAAACGGGTCAACAGATAGAAGCCGAGGAAGGCGCCGATGATCTGTTTGATCGCCCCTAACACCACCCAGCCCGGGCCGGCGGAAAAGACCGCCAGCCACCAGCTTTTACGGTTCTCCGCGGTCTTAGGCGGCATAAAGCGCAGGTAATCAATTTGCTCGCCAATCTGCATGATCAGCGACAGGCATACCCCGGCGCCGAGCATGATGGCGGTGATATCCACCGTCGACGCGCTGTTTTTACCGGCGAAATGCAGGAAGCCGTCCACCAGCTGCGGATCTTTGACAATCAGCCACACCACCGGCACCACCATCAGCACCAGCCACAGCGGCGTGGTCCACACCTGCAGTCGGGTCAGAGCTTTCATGCCATAGACCACCAGCGGGAGCACCATCAGGGTGGCGATCAGATACCCCATCCACAGCGGGATCCCGAGGCCCACCAGCAGCCCCTGGGCCATGATCGAGCCTTCGAGGGCGAAGAAGATAAAGGTGAAGCCGGCAAAAATAATGCTGGTGATCACCGAGCCGAAATAGCCGAAGCCGGCGCTGCGGGTGATCAGGTCAAGGTCAATGTTGTAGCGCGCGGCGGTGATCGCCAGCGGAATGCCGGTGAGGAAGATCACCAGCGCCGCCACCAGGATCGAATAGATGGCGTTGCTGGTGCCCCAGGCCATACCGATGCTGGCGCCGATGGAAAAGTCGGCCAGATAGGCGATGCCGCCCAGCGCGGTGACCGCGACGACGCCCGGACCCCAGCGGCGAAAGCTCAGCGGGGCGTAACGTAAGGTGTAATCTTCTAAGGTTTCCCGGGTACCGGAAGTCCGCGTTGTCGCGGGTAATTCAGGGTTAAGATCCAGTGATGACATAGTCATTCCTTAATGGTTAGGCATGACTTGAATTAGCAAACCTTATGCCATATTGCAGGGCAGGCGTGGCGCGGAGGTGGAGGCAGGATGATATAAAGAGAGAGCAGAGGCTGCACCATCCGGACGCGCTTGCGCCCGGCTGGTGCAACAGGCCTATTTGCCAAGCATGCCTTTGTCTTCGAGGAAGGCGATAATGGTGCTCAGGCCGTCGCCCTGCTTCAGATTGGTGAAGGTCCATGGGCGATCGCCGCGCATACGCTGGGTATCGCTCGCCATCACCTCCAGCGACGCGCCCACATAGGGGGCAAGGTCGGTTTTATTGATCACTAGGAAATCGGATTTGGTGATCCCCGGTCCGCCTTTGCGCGGGATCTTCTCCCCTTCGGCCACATCGATGACGTAGATGGTCAGATCCGCCAGCTCCGGGCTGAAGGTGGCGCTCAGGTTATCGCCGCCGCTTTCCACGAAGATAAGGTCGAGGTTACCGAACTTTTCACTCAGCGCTTCCACGGCGGCGAGGTTCATTGAGGCATCTTCGCGGATCGCCGTATGCGGGCAGCCGCCGGTTTCCACACCGACGATGCGTTCAGGCGCCAGCGCGCCCGCTTCGGTGAGGATGCGCTGATCTTCTTTGGTATAGATGTCGTTAGTGACCACCGCCAGCTGCCAGGTATCGCGCATCGCTTTACACAGTGCTTCCAGCAGAGCGGTTTTACCGGAGCCGACCGGGCCGCCGACGCCGACGCGCAGCGGGTGTTTATAAGAGTTCATGGCTTCTCCTAGGAACGGAATAATCGAGAGTATTGGGTTTCATGCCGGGCAGAGGCGATAGCGGCGAGCGGGGTGGCCGATCCGATATCGCCGTCCGGCGCGGCCAGCGCGCGGGGCATCTCGGCCGCGTAGTGGTCACAAAGACGTAAAATCAGCTGCTGGGCGGCCTGCTGGCCGAAGGGGACCAGCTTGACGCCGGCCATCACGGCGCTCTCAATCCAGCTATAGCCCAGGCTGAGGGCCATCTCGGGCAGGGCGATACGCCAGCGCACGCCGAGCCAGGCCATCCCGGCGAGCTGACTTTGCTGGCACAGGGAGCGCCACGGCGGCGGACAGTCCGGCTGCCAGTCGCTCAGCAGACGGGCAAACGCCGCGCCGCGGTTGCGCTCTTCCTCCCGCAGTTCACGAGTTTCCCGGCAGGCCAGCAGATAGGCGGTCCAGCGCTGGGCCGCAGCGATATCGCCTTGTTCGCAGGCGCGGTACAGGCGGGCGAACAGCGGCAGGTCAACGGTAAAAAAGCCTTCCGTCATCTGGCGTCGCTGCCAGCGCTCGAAGGCCGCGACGTCCAGCACCCAGCCGGCTTCCACAGCCCACTCCAGCCCCTGGGACCAGCTGTAACCCCCTACCGGCAGGTTGCTGCTGGCCAGCTGCATCAGCCGCAGGCGTTGTTCCGCTGTCGACATGCTAGTGGCTGTGAGCGTGGTGGTCATGATGAGCATGATGATGACCGTGGCTCTCGCTGGCGTAAGCGCCGGCTTCCGGCTCGAACGGCAGCTGGCCAAAGGTCACCGTCAGGCCGAACTGGCGCAGCATATCGTCCAGCACGTGATCGTGATGGTAGCGCAGCTCGCCCGGCATGATCTGCAGCGGCACGTGACGGTTGCCGAGGTGGTAGCAGGCCTTCGCCAGCATAAAGGGATCGTCGCAGCGCACTACCGACACCCCTTCATCAGCGGCAATCACCTGCACAAACTCGGTGCCTTCTTCGTTGCTGAGCACATCGCCGCCGCGCAGCAGCAGGCCGCGGGGCAGCAGCAGGCCGGCTTCCCGGCCATCGTTGAGGGTGACCTTAACCCGGCTTTTGACGCGAACATCAATCGGCAGCGTAACGCTGGCGGTCGCGGCGCTGGGGATCTCCAGACGTTGAGTTAAATAAAGCATCCGCTCTCCTTAAAACAGAAAATATCGTTGCGCCATCGGCAGAACGTCTGCCGGCTCGCTGGTGATAAGTTCGCCATCCACCCGCACCTCATAGGTCTGGGCGTCGACGGTGATGTTAGGCTGCAGGCTGTTGTGCACCATGTCGGCTTTCTGCACCGTACGGCAGCCTTTCACCACGGCGATCGCGCTGCGCAGGTTCAGCCGCTCGGCAACGCCATTGGCTGCCGCCGCCTGCGACAGGAAGGTGAGGCGGCAGTGATGGCGGGCGCTGCCCAGCGCGCCAAACATCGGGCGGTAGTGCACCGGCTGCGGGGTCGGAATAGAGGCATTGATATCGCCCATCGGCGCGATGGCGATCATGCCGCCTTTGATCACGGTGGCCGGTTTCACGCCGAAGAAGGCTGGTGACCAGACCACGAGGTCAGCCAGCTTACCCACCTCAATGGATCCGACTTCGTGTGCGATGCCGTGGGTCAGCGCTGGGTTGATGGTGTATTTGGCGATGTAGCGCTTCACGCGGAAGTTGTCGTTATCCCCGGTCTCCTCCGCCAGCGCGCCGCGCTGCACCTTCATGCGATGCGCCACCTGCCAGGTGCGGAGAATCACTTCTCCGACGCGGCCCATGGCCTGCGAATCGGAGGAGGTGAGCGAGAAGGCGCCGAGATCGTGCAGCACGTCTTCCGCAGCGATGGTTTCCCGGCGAATGCGCGACTCGGCAAAGGCCACGTCCTCGGCGATGTCCGGGTCCAGATGGTGGCAGACCATCAGCATATCGAGATGTTCATCGATGGTGTTGAGGGTGTAGGGCAGCGTTGGGTTGGTGGACGACGGCAAAATGTTCGGGTGGGCGCAGGCGGTGATGATGTCCGGCGCATGGCCGCCGCCGGCCCCTTCGGTATGGAAGGTGTGGATGGTGTGGCCCCCC
>NZ_MJDM01000005.1:2090362-2355664 GCF_008452795.1 Klebsiella sp. AqSCr | reverse complement strand
CGCTCCTTTGGGTGAGATGGGTGTGGAGGGGGCGCCCGCCGATGGCGGCGAGGGTGTCTTCCACAAAACCGGATTCATTCAGGGTGTCGCTGTGCAGGGCGACCTGGACGTCCATTTCATCGGCGACGGTTAACGCACAGTCGATCGCCGCCGGGGTGGCGCCCCAGTCCTCATGGATCTTCAGGCCAATAACGCCCGCCGCCACCTGCTCGCGCAGGGCATCCGGCTGAGAAACGTTGCCCTTGCCCAGCAGGCCGATATTGACCGGCAGGCTGTCGGCCGCCTGCAGCATGCGTGAGATATACCACGGGCCCGGGGTGCAGGTGGTGGCATGGGTGCCCGCGGCCGGGCCGGTGCCGCCGCCGACCATGGTGGTCACGCCGGAGACCAGCGCCTCTTCCGCCTGTTGCGGACAGATCCAGTGAATATGGGTATCGATCCCGCCGGCGGTGACAATTTTTCCTTCGGCGGCGATCACTTCCGTCGCGGCGCCGATGGGGATGGTGACGTTGGGCTGGATGTCGGGGTTGCCGGCTTTGCCGATGGCGAAGATCCGGCCGTCCTTCACGCCGATATCGGCCTTAACGATCCCCCAGTGATCGACGATCAACGCGTTGGTGAGCACCAGGTCGACACAGTCGGCGGCCAGCATCTGTCCCTGGCCCATGCCGTCGCGGATCACTTTGCCGCCGCCGAATTTGACCTCTTCCCCGTAGGTGGTCAAATCGTCCTCCACCTCGATCCACAGCTCGGTATCCGCCAGGCGCACCTTGTCGCCGACGGTTGGGCCGAACATATCGGCATAGGCCTGGCGTGAAATATTACTCATCGTTTACCTCCAGAGGGCCCATAACCTCGCCGCGGAAGCCGAAGACGGCGCGGTGACCGGCGAAGGCCACCAGCTCGACCTCGCGTTTCTGGCCGGGTTCAAAGCGTACCGCCGTGCCCGCCGGGATATTCAGGCGATAGCCGGCGGCCTGCTGACGGTCGAACTTCAGCGCCGGGTTAACCTCGGCGAAATGGTAGTGCGAACCGACCTGAATCGGCCGATCGCCGTGGTTCTCAACGACCACGCGACAGGTTGCCCGGCCGGTATTCAGGGCTATCTGACCGGGCTTAACGTGATATTCACCGGGGATCATGGCGCTACCTCAGATAATCGGGTTGTGAACGGTGACCAGCTTCGAGCCGTCCGGGAAGGTGGCTTCGACCTGGATATCCGGGATCATTTCCGGGACGCCCTCCATCACCTGCTCGCGGGTCAGGACGTGACGGCCTTCCTCCATCAGCGAGGCCACGCTTTTGCCGTCCCGAGCGCCTTCCATAATAAAGGCGCTGATGAGGGCCACGGACTCCGGATAGTTGAGCTTCAGGCCGCGGGCCAGGCGACGCTCCGCCACCAGCGCGGCGGTAAACAGCAACAGCTTGTCTTTTTCTCGGGGGGTCAGTTCCATAACGTTCTCTTAAGTCAGCCAGATTCGGGGAAGTACGGGAGATTTACCGGTGAGATGAGGGCGCAGAAACTGCCATACGTCGCGCATCACCCGCTGGCAAATCAGATTATCGTCACTGAGGAAACGCACCGTCAGCAGGCGGTCGGTCAGGCTGGCGCCGGCGTAGAGACCGAGCGGCGCCAGCGCGTCGCGCACCCCGTCGAGCAGGGCATCGGTAGCCGGATAGCACAGCAAAGTGCCGACCCAGGGACGTTCGGCGACGCTGGAGAGCTCTCCCTCCTGCAGCTGCAGGCGCTCGACCAGCAGCGGCTCATCGTCCACCCATACCTCCAGCCGGTTGCTGAGGGTGCCGTGGCTGAAGGTTTCGCCAATCACCGGGCGGCCAAGGCAGAGCAGATCCCAGGCCAGCAGCCTGCTGGAGGCGCAAAGATGAAAGGTAGTGAACAGCCGGGCATTCGCCCCGGGAAAGAAGATGGCATCCTGCGGGAGCCACTCCAGGGTTGCCTGTGGGGCAAGGGTCAACTGCTGGCGAACTAGCGCTTGCGCGCCGCTGCTGCGGTAAAACTTGCTGGCGCCAGGCATGGTTATCAGCGTATGGCAGCCGGGGGCAAGGTGCGCGCTAATTGTCAGCTCATCACCGCCGACGATGCCGCCGGGCGGGTGAAGCAGATAGAGGTGACAGGTCTCTTCTTCCGGGTAAAACGGGCGCTGGACGGTCAGCGGGCCGACGTGTTGGGCGCTGGCGAGAACGGTCTTGCCGCCGGCCTGGTGAAAGCGGAGATCCAGCGTGGCCTGCCAGCCTTTTTTGAGTGGTGGTAACACGGTGCCGTGCAATGTTGCGCCCCTGCAAAATCAAGATAAAACAGCAGCAATGAGTATTGATCGGCGGGAGTTTATCCCGGTCATACGAAACGCTTATGTCATCCGTAACCCGGAGCGTCGCGACGGGCGCGAGGGGAAAGCGGCATAACCGCTCCGGATTATTCACCCGGATAATCTTTGCCGTCAATATCCTGATCCGCAGCCTGGGCGCGGCGGAAAAGGCGGCGGATCGGGTTGCGCCGCGCCGCCAGCCGCCAGCGCAACTTTTGCCTTTCCATGCTGCTAACGTATTGTTACAAAAGGAGGATGTGGCGATGATCGCCTTTGATGGCGAGGAAGCGTAAAAGGGCGGATGAAAGGCGCGATTAGCGCAGGGGAGTTCCCCGGCTGGCGGAGCCGGGAGGGGAGATTACTTCTGCTCTGGCGTTTTTTTCTTCTTCTCGCGGGTCCAGATTTTGCTCTCCTGGCGGCGCCACAGACGCTGAATGTTGTCGTGATGGCGCAGGAGGATCAGGCAGGAGAGCATCGACACCGGAAAGGTGTACTGCGGTTTGAACCACCAGACGTAGAACGGGGCGATCAGCGCGCTGACGATAGCGCCCAGGGAAGAGTAACCGCTGAGCAGGATGGTCAGCAGCCAGGTCCCGGCCATCACCCCGGTGAGATCGAGCCCGATGGGGGCGATAGCGCCGAAGGCCGTGGCGACGCCTTTACCGCCGCGGAAATGAAAGAAGACTGGCCAGATATGGCCCACGCAGGCGGCAATCGCCACTAACCCCAGCCAGAACGGCGTAAGGCCCAGCGCCCAGGCGCCCCACACCGGGAGCATGCCCTTCAGCACATCAAAAATAAGTACCGCTACGGCCGCCCCTTTTCCGCCAATTCGTAGTACGTTAGTGGCCCCGGGGTTGCCTGAGCCGCTGTCGCGTGGGTCGGGCAGGCCAGCAAGGCGACATACCAGAATGGCGCTGGAAATGGAGCCGCAGAGGTAGGCGAGGAGTACCAGTCCAGGCGCGATTGCACTCATAACGCTGTTCCGTTTTGAAAATGTCGTTGTATTCTCTGCATCTGTGGATAATACGCATAATTCGCCGGAAGTGGTATCCGGTTTAGCTAAAAAGCAGGCAGGGCGTGATGGATATTGTATTTATAGAGCAACTTTCGGTAATCACCACCATCGGTGTTTATGACTGGGAACAAACCATTGAGCAGAAGCTGGTGTTCGATATCGAAATTGCATGGGATAACCGCAAGGCGGCCGCCAGCGATGATGTCAGCGATTGCCTCAGCTATGCTGATATCAGCGAGCGCGTGATCGCGCATGTGGAGGGGGGGAAATTTGCGTTAGTGGAGCGGGTGGCGGAAGAGGTGGCCGACCTGCTGCTGGAAACATTCCAGTCGCCATGGGTGCGCATAAAAGTCAGCAAACCTGGCGCCGTGGCTCGCGCGGCAAACGTCGGGGTGATTATTGAACGTGGCCTTAATCTGAAACAAAACTTTTCAGGTCATACTTGTTAAACAAATTGCGTTTATACCGGTCATAGCATCCGGTCATCAGGCAATTTTACTGGCGATGTCCTTCCAGAACGGTGGACGAATCCGTGTGTACTTACTGTACGCTGCGGATTACGCGCGCTCTGGCAGCCGGGTTGTGCCTGTTGAACGATACCGTGTTCCTGGTTTTTTTCATTTTACTTTTTTAAAGGGTTTAATTGGATGAGCGATATACACTCGCTGCTGGTGGCGGCAATATTGGGTGTGGTTGAGGGTTTGACAGAGTTTTTACCTGTTTCCAGTACCGGTCATATGATTATTGTTGGTCACCTGCTGGGGTTTGAAGGTGATACCGCAAATACCTTTGAAGTGGTGATTCAGTTAGGTTCGATACTCGCCGTGGTGGTGATGTTCTGGCGTCGCCTGTTCGGCCTGATCGGCATCCATTTCGGGAAACCGCCGGCGCATGAAGGCCAGGGCAGCGGCCGTTTGTCGCTTATCCATATCCTTCTCGGCATGATCCCCGCGGTGGTGATGGGGCTGATTTTCCATGACACCATTAAATCCTTGTTTAACCCGGTGAACGTGATGTACGCCCTGATTGTCGGCGGCGTATTGCTGATTGCAGCGGAAGTGCTGAAGCCGAAACAGCCGCGCGCGGTCGGGATTGACGATATGACCTACCGTCAGGCGTTCGTCATCGGCTGCTTTCAGTGCCTGGCGCTGTGGCCAGGTTTCTCCCGCTCGGGGGCGACTATCTCCGGCGGCATGCTGATGGGCGTCAGCCGCTATGCGGCCTCGGAGTTCTCTTTCCTGCTGGCGGTACCGATGATGATGGGCGCCACCGTGCTGGACGTCTACAAGAGCATCGGCTTCCTGAACATGGGCGATGTCCCGATGTTCGCCGTCGGCTTCGTGATGGCGTTTATCGTGGCGCTGATTGCGATTAAAACCTTCCTGCAGCTGATCAAACGGATCTCGTTCATTCCGTTCGCTATCTACCGCTTTATCGTCGCGGCAGCGGTGTACGTGGTCTTCTTCTAAGGCCTGCGCCCTCAGCCTTGCGGCTGGGGGCAACGCTGTTCCTTCCACTGCGCTACCGCCGCAATTCTCCGCCGCGTCAGCTCCTCGCGAATTTCCGCCCCTTTAAAGCCCGCCGCCACGACCTCTTTAGTGGAGACCGACTGCGCCACTTCCCAGGCCTCCAGCAGCAGGCGCCCCTGCGGGTAATCGCTGGCCTCGAAACCGGTGCGTCCGCGGACGTCGGCTTCGCTGGTGAGCGCGATCTGCTGCACGCGCTGCGGTTTGCGCCACGCGTCAATGCTGTCGAAGAGTTTGACGAGGGTTTTCGGCTGCAGAATCGGCAGGGTGTGGATTAGGTCATGGTACTCCGCCACCAGTTTCGCGAGATCGCGGATATCGTTCGGCACCCGCAGACGCGCGCAGAGCTGCTCCACCAGCTTGACTCCCGCTGGACCATGGCCGTGGTGACGCGGCCAGAGCGCCTTCGGCGTCAGCCCTTTGCCGAGGTCATGGCACAGGGTGGCGAAACGTACGTCGACATCCGGCGACAGCATCGCGGCCATCGTGACGGTCATCAGGGTGTGCAGGCCGGTATCGATTTCCGGATGCCAT
Organism: Klebsiella sp. AqSCr; assembly: GCF_008452795.1. Taxonomy (NCBI): domain Bacteria; kingdom Pseudomonadati; phylum Pseudomonadota; class Gammaproteobacteria; order Enterobacterales; family Enterobacteriaceae; genus Klebsiella; species Klebsiella sp. AqSCr. Next base: position 2,350,259 of record NZ_MJDM01000005.1, on the reverse strand, counting down.
TTCGCCGGGGCCGGCACGCCGTACAGGGCGTCAATCTCCGGGAACAGCACCTTGAGGGCCTGACAGTCGCGCAGCGTCTGGAAAAAGACCTGCGGGTTGCGAGTAGTTAATGCGCTTTCCGTCTCTTTCCACACCCGCTCCGGCGTTAAATGCGCCAGCTCGCCGGCCTCAACCATCGCGGCCATCAGGGCCTGGGTCTCTTCGGCAATGCGAAAACCGAGGTGGGCGTAGCGGGCGGCAAAGCGCGCGACGCGCAGCACGCGCAGCGGATCTTCACTAAACGCGGGAGAGACATGGCGCAGCAGGCGCTTACGGAGATCGTTCTGTCCGCCGTAGGGGTCGATAATTGCGCCGTCGGCATCCTGGGCGAGGGCATTGACCGTCAGGTCGCGGCGCAGCAGATCGGCTTCGAGGGTGACGTCCGGGGCGGCATAGCAGGTAAAACCGGTATAGCCCGCGCCGGATTTGCGCTCGGTGCGGGCCAGGGCATACTCTTCCCGGCTTTGCGGATGGAGGAACACGGGAAAATCGCGGCCTACCTGTTGATAGCCCGCGTCTAGCATCTGTTGCGGGGTGGCGCCCACCACCACCCAGTCTCGGTCTTTGACCGGCAGCCCTAACAGCGCGTCACGCACCGCGCCACCGACCAGATAACTCTTCACGCCTGATTCTCCCGTATCCGTTTTTCGCAAGATGATACGTAAGTCTGGCAGAGAAGACGAATTAGTTCATCCACCGGTCTTTGCGTTTGCGGCTTGGCACCAGATGCGGCAGCACCAGACCGAGCAGCAGACCGACGCCCAGCACACCGCCGCCGTACATAAACCACTGCATGATAATGGTGCGCTGTTTATCATCAAGCTGCAGATTTGCCGCATTCACCTTCTTCTGCGCGACAACCAGCTCGTTTTTCAACTTTTGGTTCTCGTCCTTCAGCGCGTTAATCACGCTGTCGCTGCCGGCGACTTTCTTCTGCATATCCGCCGTGCGCTGGTTCCAGGTGGCATCGATGTTATTCAGCTTATCGGTCAGCGTTTTGACCTGGTTTTCCAGATCCGGGACGCGGGTGCGCAGGCTGGGCTCGTTGCTCAGCTCTTTCAGCGGGATCCAGGCGGTACGGCCGTTGCTGTCGCGAATTTGCGCGTAACTGGTGCTGTCGTTCGTTTGCAGTACCGACACTTCTTCCCCGGCGTTGATGGTGCCGACCAGACGATAATTATCGCCCGGGCCGCTGCGAACCCAGGTGTTCAGCTCATCGGAAACGTAGCGCTTTTCTTCTGCGTGAACCGCCGTGGCGGCGCTAAGCGCGAGCAAAGTAAAAGTAATCAGGCGTAATTTTGGCATCAGGTCATCGTTTGGTCATAAAAAGTGGAACGATAGTAGAGGCATCGCTAGAGCGACGCAAAGTTTTCCGCCACAATCGGAATCATCCAGGAGGTGGCCCGGCAAAAAGCGCGTTGCATGGCGATTCACCGCAAAATACTATCTACTGACAAAAAATATTGTCGTAAGTTCGCCGCAATTTGTCGGCGCAGCACAGAAGCGGAAGAATTCAGTCATGGCTCAAGAAATCGAACTCAAGTTTATCGTCGCTCAGGATGGGGTAGAGACGCTGCGCGAGCAGCTCAATGCGCTCGAGGCGAAACATACGCCCGCGGGCCAGTTGCTGAACATTTATTACGAAACCGCCGATAACTGGCTGCGTCGTCACGATATGGGGCTGCGCATCCGCGGCGATCAGGGGCGTTATGAGATGACGCTGAAAATCGCCGGTCGGGTGGTCGGCGGCCTGCACCAGCGCCCGGAATATAATATTCCATTGGCTAAACCGGAGCTGGCGCTTGAGCGCCTGCCGGCGGAGGTCTGGCCGCAAGGGGAACTTCCGGCCGCGCTGGCGGAGCATGTCCAGCCGCTGTTCAGCACCGATTTTGCCCGTGAACGCTGGGTGATCCAGGAAGGAAAGAGTGAGATTGAGATTGCCCTCGATCGCGGCGAAGTAAAGGCGGGCGAACATCAGGAGCCGATCTGCGAACTGGAGCTGGAGCTGCTCGCCGGGGAGACCGCCGATCTGCTACGCCTCGCGCATCGTTTGCTGGAGAGCGGCGTCCTGCGTCAGGGGAGCCTGAGCAAAGCCGCGCGCGGGTATCATCTGGCGCAAGGTAACAATGAGCGTCCGGTGACCCGGCTGGCGGTGCTGCCGGTGGCAGCGAAGGCCAGCGTGGAGCAGGGGCTGGAGGCGGCGCTGGAGAGCGCCCTGGCGCACTGGCTATATCACGACGAGATCTGGCTGCGCGGCAACGCAAAAGCCAAAGCGGAAATTCTGCTGGCGATAGCCCGCGTGCGCCATGCCCTCGTGCTGTTTGGCGGCATCGTGCCGCGTAAGGCGACCACCCACCTCCGCGCGTTGCTGAACGACGCCGACGCCGTTCTGCTGGCTGCGGACACCGCCGACGAAGCGTTATTCCGCACCGAGGTCGTTGGCGCCAAACTGGCCCTGACCGAATGGCTGGTCCAGCGCGGGTGGCGTTCGTTCCTCAACGAGGCGGGAGAGAAAAAAATAGCCGGATCGTTCAAACGGTTTGCCGATATTCACCTCTCGCGGGTGGCGGCCGAGCTGCGCAGCGCCGTGCAGCATCTGGCGATAGAAGATGCCGCTGACCAGTTGCCGAAGCTGTCCCGCGACATCGACAGCGTCCAACTGCTGGCGGGCGCCTATGGCGACGCCGTCGCGCCCTGGCTGGAGAACTGGCAGGAACTTCAGCGTGCGATAGAGCATGACGACCGCAGCGTGTTTGAATATTTCCGTCGCAAGGCGCTGGCTGCCGAGCCGTTCTGGCTGCATAGTGGAAAACGATAATTACAGGCCAGGGAGCCCTTATGATGCCGCTTTCTCCGCAGTTACAGCAGCACTGGCAGACGGTCGCTGACCGTCTGCCAACGGATTTTCCCGTTGCCGAACTGAGCCCACAGGCCAGGTCGGTGATGGCGTTCAGCGATTTTGTCGAACAGAGTGTGATCGCTCAGCCGGGCTGGCTGAATGAGCTTGCGGACTCCGCGCCGGCGGCGGAAGAGTGGCGGCATTACGAAGCCTGGCTGCAGGAGCGCCTGCAGGCCGTCACTGACGAAGCGGGGTTGATGCGAGAGCTGCGTCTCTTCCGCCGCCAGATGATGGTCCGCATCGCCTGGGCGCAGGCCTTGTCGCTGGTGCGCGAAGAAGAGACGCTGCAGCAGCTGAGCGTCCTGGCGGAGACCCTGATTGTCGCCGCCCGCGACTGGCTGTACGCCGCCTGCTGTAAAGAGTGGGGAACGCCATGCAACGCCGAGGGTCAGCCGCAGCCGCTGCTGATCCTCGGGATGGGAAAGCTGGGCGGCGGCGAGCTGAACTTCTCTTCCGATATCGATCTGATCTTTGCCTGGCCGGAGCATGGCGCCACCCGCGGCGGCCGCCGCGAGCTGGATAACGCCCAGTTCTTTACCCGCCTGGGGCAGCGGCTTATCAAGGCGCTGGATCAGCCGACGCAGGACGGCTTTGTTTATCGGGTGGACATGCGCCTGCGGCCGTTTGGCGACAGCGGGCCGCTGGTGCTCAGCTTTGCGGCGCTGGAAGATTATTACCAGGAGCAGGGGCGGGACTGGGAACGCTACGCGATGGTGAAAGCGCGGATCATGGGCGATAACGACGGCGCCTACGCCAGCGAACTGCGCGCGATGCTTCGCCCCTTCGTCTTCCGCCGCTATATCGACTTCAGCGTGATCCAGTCGCTGCGTAACATGAAAGGCATGATCGCCCGTGAAGTGCGGCGTCGCGGGCTGAAAGACAACATCAAGCTCGGCGCCGGCGGCATTCGTGAAATTGAATTTATCGTTCAAGTCTTTCAGCTGATCCGCGGCGGTCGCGAACCTGCGCTGCAGCAGCGCGCGCTATTGCCGACACTGGCGGCGATTGATGAGCTGCATCTGCTGCCGGAAGGCGACGCGACCCTGCTGCGCGCGGCCTATCTGTTCCTGCGCCGGCTGGAAAACCTGCTGCAAAGTATCAACGATGAACAGACCCAGACCCTGCCGCAGGATGAACTGAACCGCGCCAGACTGGCGTGGGGGATGCATACCGATGACTGGGAGACGCTGAGCGCGCAGCTGGCGAACCATATGGCCAACGTACGGCGGGTGTTTAATGAACTGATCGGCGATGACGAGGCTCAGTCGCCAGATGAGCAGCTGGCCGAGTACTGGCGCGAGCTGTGGCAGGATGCGCTGGAAGAAGATGACGCCAGTCCGGCGCTGGCGCATTTAAACGACGCCGACCGCCGCAGCGTGCTGGCGCTGATTGCCGATTTCCGCAAAGAGCTGGATCGGCGCACCATCGGCCCGCGCGGCCGCCAGGTGCTGGATCAGCTGATGCCGCATCTGTTGAGCGAAATCTGCTCGCGCGCCGATGCGCCGCTGCCTCTGGCGCGGATCACGCCGCTGTTGACCGGGATCGTCACCCGCACCACCTATCTTGAACTGCTGAGCGAATTCCCCGGCGCGCTGAAACACCTGATTACGCTCTGCGCGGCATCGCCGATGGTCGCCAGCCAGCTGGCGCGCCACCCGCTGCTGCTGGATGAGCTGCTGGATCCCAACACCCTCTATCAGCCGACGGCGACCGATGCCTATCGCGACGAGCTGCGTCAGTATCTGCTGCGGGTGCCGGAAGAGGATGAAGAGCAGCAGCTGGAGGCGTTGCGCCAGTTCAAGCAGGCGCAGCAGCTGCATATCGCGGCGGCGGATATCGCCGGCACCCTGCCGGTGATGAAGGTCAGCGATCATTTAACCTGGCTTGCCGAAGCGATCCTCGATGCGGTGGTGCAGCAGGCATGGGGGCAGATGGTGGCTCGCTACGGCCTGCCGACCCATCTGCACGATCGCCAGGGGCGCGGCTTCGCCGTCGTCGGCTACGGTAAGCTCGGCGGTTGGGAGCTGGGCTACAGCTCCGATCTCGACCTGGTGTTCCTCCATGACTGTCCGGCGGAGGTGATGACCGACGGCGAGCGGGAGATTGACGGCCGTCAGTTCTACCTGCGGCTGGCCCAGCGGATCATGCATCTGTTCAGCACCCGCACCTCGTCCGGTATTCTCTACGAAGTGGACGCCCGGCTGCGCCCTTCCGGCGCGGCGGGGATGCTGGTTACCACCGCTGACGCGTTTGCCGACTATCAGCAGAACGAGGCCTGGACGTGGGAGCATCAGGCGCTGGTGCGCGCCCGCGTGGTCTATGGCGACCCGGCGTTGCAGGCGCGCTTTGACGCCATTCGTCGCGATATCCTGACCACCCCGCGGGAGGGCGCAACCCTGCAGACCGAGGTTCGCGAGATGCGTGAGAAGATGCGCGCCCACCTCGGCAACAAGCATCCCAATCGTTTTGATATCAAAGCCGATGCCGGCGGGATCACGGATATTGAATTTATTACCCAGTATCTGGTCCTACGCTATGCCAGCGACAAGCCGAAGCTGACCCGCTGGTCTGATAATGTGCGTATTCTCGAGCTGCTGGCGCAGAACGACATCATGGACGAGGAGGAAGCGCGCGCCTTAACGCACGCGTACACCACCTTGCGTGACGCGCTCCATCACCTGGCCCTGCAGGAGCTGCCGGGACACGTGGCGCCAGAGGCCTTCAGCCGGGAGCGCGAGCAGGTCAGCGCCAGCTGGCAGAAATGGCTGATGGCTTAACTATAAAATCGGGTGTGCTATTATCGCGCGCAAAGTTTGCGTCTCGCAGGAGAGAGTCATGAAAGTAACGCTGCCGGAGTTTGAACGTGCAGGAGTGTTGGTGGTGGGTGATGTGATGCTGGACCGCTACTGGTACGGCCCCACCAGTCGTATTTCCCCGGAAGCCCCGGTGCCGGTGGTGAAGGTGGAAAATATCGAAGAACGTCCTGGCGGCGCGGCAAACGTAGCGATGAACATTGCCTCGCTGGGGGCAACCTCGCGCCTGGTGGGATTGACCGGGATTGATGACGCCGCCCGCGCGCTGAGCCAGGCGCTGGCCAACGTCAATGTGAAGTGCGACTTCGTCTCCGTCCCGACTCACCCGACTATCACCAAGCTGCGGGTGCTGTCGCGCAATCAACAGCTGATCCGCCTCGACTTTGAAGAGGGCTTCTCCGGCGTCGATCCGCAGCCGATGCACGAGCGCATTCAGCAGGCGCTGGGCTCTATTGGCGCGCTGGTCCTTTCGGACTATGCCAAAGGGGCGCTGACCAGCGTCCAGACCATGATCCGACTCGCACGTGAAGCGGGCGTGCCGGTGCTGATCGATCCGAAAGGCACCGATTTCGAACGCTATCGCGGCGCGACGTTGCTCACCCCGAACCTCTCTGAGTTTGAAGCGGTGGTGGGCAAGTGCCAGGATGAAGCGCAGATCGTTGAGCGCGGCATGAAGCTCATCGCCGAATTCGAACTGTCGGCGCTGCTGGTGACGCGCTCTGAGCAGGGGATGACGCTGCTGCAGCCGGGGCGTCCGCCGCTGCATATGCCGACCCAGGCCCAGGAAGTGTACGACGTGACCGGCGCCGGCGACACGGTGATTGGCGTGCTGGCGGCGACCCTGGCGTCCGGCAACACCCTGGAAGAGGCCTGCTATTTCGCTAACGCCGCGGCGGGCGTGGTGGTCGGTAAGCTGGGTACATCCACCGTTTCCCCTGTCGAGCTGGAAAACGCGGTCCGCGGCCGGGCTGAGACCGGCTTTGGCGTGATGAGCGAAGAGGAGCTCAAACAGGCGGTTGCGGCGGCGCGCAAGCGCGGCGAGAAAGTGGTGATGACCAACGGCGTCTTCGACATTCTGCATGCCGGTCATGTCTCCTATCTGGCGAATGCGCGCAAGCTGGGCGACCGTCTGATCGTGGCGGTCAACAGCGATGCCTCCACCAAACGTCTGAAAGGCGAAACCCGCCCGGTGAACCCGCTGGAACAGCGGATGATCGTGCTGGGGGCGCTGGAAGCCGTCGACTGGGTGGTCTCCTTCGAAGAAGATACTCCGCAGCGCCTGATCGCTGGCATCCTGCCGGATCTGCTGGTCAAGGGCGGCGACTACAAACCGGAGCAGATCGCCGGCAGCGAAGAGGTCTGGGCGAACGGTGGCGAAGTGCTGGTGCTCAACTTTGAAGATGGCTGCTCAACTACCAATATTATTAAGAAAATACAAAAAGATAGCGACAAATAAGCTTTTCGCTATTCACCGGTTTGTACGGTGAAGCATCACGGCCTGCGATAGACGTATCGCGGGCCGTTTTTATTTAATCATGTGGAAAATGATTTAGCGCAATAAATAATCATGTTAAGCGCATTTTTCGTACAAATCGCGTTAAGGTAAGCGTAAATACTGAAGTGAGTAAAAGGCATATGACTGATCAGAACATCCACCGCTGAAGGAGTATGCGCATGAACCATAACGATATGTATTCAATGAAGAATTTTGATTTTTTGGCGCGGAGTTTCGCCAGAATGCACGCCCAGGGCCAGCCAATTGATCTTCAGGCCATTGTCGGCAATATGGATGAAGAACATCGTGAATGGTTTTGCCAGCGCTATGAACTGTACTGTCGCCAGGTGAGTAGTCAGGCGGAAGCCGCCCATTAAGCCAAACGCAAAACGGGCCCCCAGGGGCCCGTTTTTTACTGCTGCTCTTCGCTGCCCGGCGTCGTCGCCGGGCGGTTTTCGAGGTCATTCAGGCGCTGCTCCAGCAGCGCCAGTTTTTCCCGGGTCCGCAGCAGCACCTGAGTCTGCACGTCAAACTCTTCGCGGCTAACCAGATCCAGACGGGTCAGCTGCGACTGCAGCGCCTGGCGGATTTTCTTCTCAACATCCTCACCCAGATCGCGAAGTCCTTTTGGCATCGACTCATGGACCTGGCGGGCGATTTGTTCAATTTTTTTCGGGTCAATCATGGTGGTTTCCTGCTCGGGTCGGATGATTGATCATTGTAGTGCGAACCAGGCCGCCTATAAACCAGAAATGTTTGAAGCTTATGCATTGCCGAGGATAGTCAATAGCGTTATAGTTATCTCGCTTATTCTCAGGGCGGGGCGAAATTCCCCACCGGCGGTAAATCAACCATGGCGTTGAAAGCCCGCGAGCGCTTCCCGTGACTACGGGAAGGTCAGCAGATCCGGTGTAATTCCGGGGCCGACGGTTAAAGTCCGGATGGGAGAGAGTAACGGCACAGTCGGGCCCAGGCCCGCTCGCGTTGACTTTTGCCGCTAAACCGGCGCTCCTAAGACTGCCCTGATTCTGGTAACCATAATTTTAATGAGGTTTTTTTACCATGAATCAGACGCTCCTTTCTTCTTTTGGTACCGCTTTTGAACGTGTGGAACACGCTTTGGACGCCCTGCGCGAAGGCCGCGGCGTGATGGTGCTTGATGATGAAGACCGTGAAAACGAAGGCGATATGATCTTCGCCGCCGAAACCATGACCGTTGAGCAGATGGCGCTGACCATTCGTCACGGCAGCGGCATTGTGTGCCTGTGCCTGACCGAAGAACGCCGCAAACAGCTGGATCTGCCGATGATGGTAGAGAACAACACCAGCGCCTACGGCACTGGCTTCACCGTGACCATCGAAGCGGCCGAAGGTGTGACCACCGGCGTCTCCGCTGCCGACCGCGTGACCACCGTCCGCGCGGCCATCGCCGACGGCGCGAAACCTTCCGATCTCAACCGTCCAGGTCACGTCTTCCCGCTGCGTGCGCAGCCGGGCGGCGTACTGACCCGCGGCGGCCACACCGAAGCCACTATCGACCTCGTGACCCTGGCTGGCTTTAAACCGGCAGGCGTGCTGTGCGAGCTGACCAATGACGATGGCACCATGGCCCGCGCGCCGGAGTGCATCAAGTTCGCTCAGCAGCACAATATGGCGGTAGTCACGATTGAAGATCTGGTGGCCTATCGTCGCGAACATGAGCGTAAAGCCAGCTAAATAGCGGTTCGCTATGCCCGAGCACAGCCCACTTGTTAGTGGGCTGTGTTGTTTCTGCGCTTTAACCGATGCCCATCGTCTGGAGTACCACCAGGCTCAGCCCCATGACCGACATCCCGCACAGGACGCCGTAGCTTGGATTGCTTTGCGGATCGATCTCTTTCGCCAGCGGCATCAGTTCATCGACCGACAGCGCCACCATAATCCCGGCGACGGCAGCCATGATCGCGCCCATCACCAGCGGCGAGACCAGGCTCCCCAGAATCAACCACGCCAGCACGCCGCCCAAAATTTCCGCCATGCCGGAAAGCCCGGCCCAGAGCACCGCTTTGCTGCGCGAGCCGGTGGCGGCATACACCGGTCCGGCAACCGCCAGTCCTTCCGGAATATTGTGCAGGGCGACGGCAAGGGCGACGCCCATGCCAAGCTCGAGGTTGTTGCTGGCCGTGACATAGGTGGCGATCCCTTCCGGAAAGTTATGCAGGCTGATCCCCAGCGTCAGAAGAATAGCGGTGCGGCGTAAGTTGCGCGGGCGCGGCATGGCGGGAGTCATCAGATCCTGCGGGTGGGCGTGCGGCAGCAGGCGGTCAAGACCAAAGTAACCCAGCAGGCCGACAACAAACATTCCGTAGCCGAGCAGCGGCGACATGCCCTCGGCGGCCAGCGCGGCAGGCAGCATTTCCATCAACGAAATTAATAGCATAATCCCGGCGGCAAAGCCGAGGGAGAAGCCAAGCAGGCGGTTAGAGGGTTTCTGGCCAATCACGCCGAATATGGCGCCAATGAAGGTTGCGCTACCGGCTAACAGCGTCAATATTAAGGGTGATGACATCGCTTCTCTCCCTGTGAAAATAATTACATACGAGTATATTGCCTGAGGATGCGCGTACGGGACACGTCCCTTTACCGCGAATTACATTCAAATTTTCTGACGATCATCATCATGGTTATCTGAGTTTATCCTGGCGCAAAAGCGCGTAATGTGAGCACATCACATTGACACCCTAAGGATATCATCATGTCCCGTACCCGAATGCCCGCGTTGTTTCTCGGCCATGGCAGCCCAATGAACGTGCTGGAAGACAACCGTTATACCCGCGCCTGGGCTCAACTGGGCGAAACCCTGCCGCGTCCGAAAGCGATCGTGGTGGTCTCTGCGCACTGGTTTACGCGCGGTACGGGCGTAACGGCGATGGAGGCGCCGAAGACCATTCATGACTTCGGCGGTTTTCCGCAGGCGCTGTATGACACGCATTATCCGGCGCCGGGCTCTCCGGCGCTGGCGCAACGGCTGGTGGAGCTGCTCTCGCCGGTGCCGGTCACCCTCGATACAGAAGCCTGGGGATTTGACCATGGCTCGTGGGGCGTGCTGATTAAAATGTATCCGCAGGCGGATATCCCGATGGTTCAGTTGAGCATCGACAGCACCAAACCGCCGGCCTGGCATCTCGAAATGGGGCGGAAACTGGCCTCGCTGCGTGATGAAGGCATTATGCTGGTGGCCAGCGGCAACGTGGTGCATAACCTGCGCACCGCCCGCTGGCATGGCGAGAACACGCCGTACCCTTGGGCAGAGTCCTTCAATAACTACGTGAAAGCGAATCTGCAATGGCAGGGGCTGGACGAGCAGCACCCGCTGGTTAACTACCTGGCACACGAAGGGGGCTCGCTCTCCAATCCGACGGCGGAGCATTTCCTGCCGCTGCTGTATGTCCTGGGGACGTGGGATGGCGTTGAGGCGATGACGATCCCGGTCGATGGTATCGAGATGGGCTCGCTGAGCATGCTGTCGGTGTTGGTTGGCGCCTGATGATAGCGCGCTCCGGCGGCATTTACCGTCGCCGGAGCGCGGCATTATTCGACGAAAATGTGCGGATAGAAGCGCGACAGATCCTGGGTGATCAGCGCCCGGTCTTCGCGAATACCGATCCCTGCAGGCTGGTCGTTGATGAGCCAGCTGCCAATCAGCGTATAGCTATCGCCAAACTTCGGCAGCGGGTAAAACGCCTGCACGATGGTGCCTTCTTCCCCGTACGGGCCTTCTACTGCCTCCACCACTTTGCCATTTTCAACGATCGACACGTTAGCACCTTCGCGGGAGAAGATTGGCTTAATGACGTACTTCTCCATCTCCGGGTGAGTATCTTCGCTGAAGTAGGCCGCCAGCAGATTAGGGTGATTGGGGAACATCTCCCACAGCATCGGCAGCAGCGCCTTGTTGGAGATAATGCTTTTCCACGCCGGCTCCAGCCAGCGGACGCCAGCGTCTTCCAGCTTGGTGGAGAACATCTCCCGCAGCATAAACTCCCACGGATAGAGCTTGAACAGATTGCCAATCACCTGATCCTGCAGATCGGTAAACTGGCCTTTTTCGCCCAGGCCGATATCTTCAACGTAGAGGAATTCCGTCGCCAGCCCCGCTTCAGCGGCGCAGTCCTGCAGATACTGCACGGTACCGCGATCTTCAACGGTATCGCGGCAGCAGGCCATATGCAGCAGCTGAAAGCCAAACTGCTCGCGCAGCTCGCCGAAGCGATCGATCAGCTTTTCCTGCAAACTGTTGAACTGGTCGCTGCCCGCCGGCAGCTTGCCGGCGTTGAGCTGATCTTCCAGCCAGATCCACTGGAAGAAGGCCGCTTCATACAGCGAGGTCGGGGTGTCGGCATTGTTCTCCAGCAGCTTCGGTTCGCCGACGCCATCCCAGGCCAGGTCGAGACGTGAGTAGAGCGACGGCTGGTTGGTTTTCCACGACTGGCGTACAAAACCCCAGGTGTGTTTAGGGATGCGGAATTTGGTCATCAGCTCATCGCTGGCGATCACTTTTTCCACCACCTGGAGGCACATCTGATGTAGCTCAGCGGTGACCGCTTCCAGCTTTTCCACCTGCGCGAGGGTCAGCTTGTAATACGCCTCTTCGCTCCAGTAGGGCTCGCCGTACATGGTATGGAAGTTGAAACCGTACTCGGTCGCTTTCTCGCGCCAGTCCGGGCGCTCGGTAATACTGACTCTTTCCATGTTGCTTAGCCGCCCATTGAGCGAGAAGAGGACGTTGAGCCTGCGGCGCTACGCTGCATGGTCGACTGTTTCGCTACCGACTCGCCAAAGCCGCCGCGGGTGACGGTGGTGGTGGTGGCTGGCTTCGGCGCCATCGCGGTTTTCGGCACATTCATGGTGCGGCCCGGCTGGGCGGCGCCATAGCTCTTGCCGCTGGCGTCAGTGTACTGACCGTAGGCCGGGCTGGCCGGATTTTTCGAGCTGAACAGCGGCTGCTGTTGCGCCATGCCGCCGCCCATCAGGCGGCCCATCATGTAGCCGGCCATCAGCGGCATCCAGAAGCTGCCGCTGCTTTGCGCCTGCGCCTGGTTTTCCGGGGCGACGCCCGCCTGGGCTGGCGTCTGCTGGCACTGGCCTTCGCCAAACTCGGCGACGCAGTCTTCGCGGGTGGCATACTTCGGCGCAGTGCGCTCTGCCTCTTTTACCGCGTTGGTGTAGGCCGTGGTGCATTCGGCTGCTTTGCCAGGGTTGGCGGCGGAGCAGTCATCGGCGTTCTGGTACAGCGACACCGTTTCGTCGCTTTTTTCACAACCGGCGAGCATAAAGACCGCGGTGACGGCCAGCGCGACCGGCGTCAGATGGCGTGCGCTCCAGCTTTTGCGGAACGACGAATGATTAATATTTTTTGTCCGTTTCATATTTGTCTTCCAGGACCCAGTGGTATGGCGTGTGTTAACGCTCAGGATAGAGGATGAGTGGTGGAAAATGAAGCGAAGAGGGGCGCTAAGCGGGGGATCTTTACGTTGCCTTACGTTTAACGCATCGCCTGTCCGACGGACAGGCGATGCGCATCACAATATGAGAATTACTGACGGAACGGATTGCTGCCGCTGCTCTGGGTGGTCCGTGCGGACGCCGGCTTCACCGCCGCGGTAGTGTTGCCGTAGCCATCAGCGGTGGCATCCTGTTGCGGATTTTCCGGCGCGACGCTATCTGCGGAGGTGGAGATGGGTTTACCCAGCGTGTTGTTCAGGGCGACCAGATCCTGCTCGTTCAGGGTACCTAACGCCGACTTAATGTTCAGCTCGTTGATCAGGTAGTTGTAGCGCGCATTCGAGAGCTGCTGCTTAGCGTTATACAGCGTAGTGGTGGCGTCGAGGACGTCAACGATAGTACGCGTACCCACCGAGTAGCCAGCTTCCATGGCATCCAGGGAGCTTTGCGCAGAGACCACCGCCTGTTTGTAGGCGTTGATGCTGCTGATGGAGGCGTTCACGTTGTTAAACGATGAACGCACAGTCTGCACGACGCTGCGGTGGGCGCTTTCCAGCTGCTCGCTGGCGCCGACGAAGTTGTATTGCGCCTGCTTGACCTGCGAGGTCACCGCGCCGCCCTGGTACAGTGGCAGAGAGAAGTTCAGGCCGATTTGGTTCTGCCCGGCATCGTTATCCTGGTATTGCTGAGGATTATTATGGGTTTTTGAACCACTGTAGCTAGTATTCGATATCCCACTCGACGCGGATAGGCTGAGCGTCGGCAAATGGCCGTCCTGCGCCTGGCGAATCTGCTCGCGAGCCAGGTCCTGGTTCAGACGCGCCTGCAGCAGCGACAGGTTGCGGTTCTCCGCTTCCTTCAGCAGGGCGTTGACCGCCTGCGGCTTGTTGGTTTTGAAGCCATTCACGTTCAGGGAGGCCAGCTCCGGATAGTAGTTACCGGTGACCTGACGCAGTTCTTCGACGGCGTTGTCGAGATCGTTACGCGCGGTGACTTCGTTCGCCAGCACGGCATCGTATTGTGAACGGGCGTTCTGTACGTCGGTGATCGCCACCAGGCCTACGTTAAAGCGCTGCGTGGTTTGATCCAACTGGCGATAAATAGCCTGTTTCTGCGCTTCGGTATAGGAGAGCGTGTCGATGGCGGCCAGCACTTTAAAATAGGCCGTCGCGGTATTCAGAATCAGTGTTTGCTGATCGGTCTGATACGTGACATCCTGAATCCCTGCCGTTTTTTCCTGCAGCGTCAGGGCGCGCCATTTCGACATATCAAACAGAACCTGCGTTAACTGCAGCGAGCCGCTGGTGACGTTTGAATTGATGCCGTTGCTGTCGCGATAGCCATTGTTATAGGTATAATCCGCTCCCAGCCCAAGCTGAGGCAGTAATGGACTGCGCGCTTCGTTGATCTTTTCGAACGCGGCGTCACGATCGGCTGCCGATTTACGCAGATCGGGGTTGCTGATGCGTGCCTGCTGGTAAACCTGAAGCAGGTTTTCCGCCTGGCTCATGGCGCTGAACCCGGTCAGGCTCAGGCCGATAAGAATGGGGAGCAATTTCTTCATTTGCATTCCTTGTTGTGAAGCATTTAGCGCTGGTCTAATTCTAAGAAAAATTCCGCTGATTGTATCGATTCTGCCGCCGTAAAAAGTTGGCGTTACGTGCCATCCGGCGGTAATTTGCACCAATCTAACATACGGACCGTAAAACGGTAGCCAAACGGTTTGGAAATCCCTAATTTCAGATTCGCAGGACATGACAATGAGCAAACCCACGCAGCAGGGAATTACCTTCTCCAAAAATGATGTAGAAATTATTGCACGCGAAACGCTATATCGTGGTTTTTTTTCGCTCGATTTATACCGTTTTCGCCACCGCCTGTTTAACGGCGGCATGAGTGGCGAAATCACCCGTGAAATTTTTGAGCGCGGGCACGCCGCCGTCTTGCTACCCTTTGACCCGGTGCGCGACGAAGTGGTGCTGGTCGAACAAATCCGTATCGCCGCCTATGATACCAGCGAGAGCCCGTGGCTGCTGGAGATGGTCGCCGGCATGATTGAAGCGGGTGAAACGGTGGAAGATGTTGCCCGTCGGGAAGCGCTGGAGGAGGCCGGGCTTGAAGTTGGGCGGACGAAACCAATATTAAGCTATCTGGCCAGTCCCGGCGGCACCAGCGAACGGTTATCGATCCTGGTGGGAGAAGTTGATGCATCGACGGCAAAAGGCATTCACGGCCTGGCCGAGGAAAACGAGGATATTCGGGTGCATGTGGTGAGTCGGGAGCAGGCTTACCAGTGGGTAGAAGAGGGGAAAATCGACAACGCAGCCTCTGTCATCGCCTTGCAATGGCTGCAATTGCATTATCACAATTTACGAAATGAGTGGACAAAATGAAGCGTTATACACCTGACTTCCCTGAGATGATGCGCCTGTGCGAGACCAACTTCGCGCAGTTGCGCCGCCTGTTGCCGCGAACGGATGCAGCGGGTGAGAAGGTAAGCTATCAGGTGGGAAGCGCGCAGTATCGGTTAACGATAGTTGAATCGACCCGCTACACTACTCTGGTGGCAATAGAGCAGACTCTGCCTGCAGTGAGCTACTGGAGCCTGCCATCGATGACCGTCCGCCTCTACCATGACGCCATGGTGGCCGAAGTGTGTTCGAGTCAGCAGATCTTTCGCTTCAAAGCGCGATATGATTATCCTAATAAAAAGTTGCATCAACGCGACGAAAAGCATCAAATTAACCAGTTTTTGGCCGACTGGCTGCGTTACTGTTTAGCACATGGAGCGATGGCGATTCCGGTTTGTTAGCGTCGTTAAACCTAAGGACACCATTTGGAAAGCCTGTTAAACCTACCTCTGGCTGGTGAGGCCAGAGTCAGGATATTACAAATTACTGATACTCACCTGTTTGCTGAAAAGCATGAAACGTTGTTAGGCATCAATACCTGGGATAGCTATCAGGCCGTACTGTCGGCCATTCATGCCTCACAGCGTCCATGCGATCTGATTGTCGCAACAGGCGATCTGGCGCAGGACCACTCCTCCGCGGCCTATCAGCATTTTGCTGAGGGCATCGCGAGTTTTGCTGCACCCTGCGTCTGGCTACCGGGCAACCATGATTTCCAGCCGGCGATGTACAGCACCCTGCAGGAGGCGGGCATTTCCCCTGCCAAGCGCGTGTTTCTCGGCGATCGCTGGCAGATCCTGCTGCTCGACAGCCAGGTGTTTGGCGTTCCCCATGGCGAGCTGAGCGACTTCCAGCTGGAGTGGCTCGAACATAAGCTGGCGGAGGCGCCGGAGCGCTATACCTTACTCCTGCTGCACCATCATCCGCTGCCGGCCGGCTGCAGCTGGCTGGATCAGCATAGTCTGCGCAATGCCGGCGCGCTGGACAGCGCGTTGAGCGCCTGGCCGCGGGTGAAGCATCTTTTGTGCGGCCATATTCATCAGGAACTGGATCTCGACTGGAATGGCCGGCGCATGATGGCGACGCCGTCGACCTGCGTCCAGTTTAAACCGCACTGTGCCAATTTCACTCTGGATACGGTGTCACCGGGCTGGCGCTGGCTGGAGCTTCACCCTGACGGGACGCTGACCACCGAAGTGTGCCGCCTGGAAGGCGCCGCGTTTCATCCGGATATTGCTTCAGAAGGCTACTGATGGCGACGCTCCTTTATCTGCATGGCTTTAACAGTTCTCCGCGCTCGGCGAAGGCGACGGCGTTAAAGACCTGGCTGGCGCAGCACTATCCTGAGATCACCATGGTGGTGCCGGAGTTGCCGCCTTACCCGGCGGAAACGGCGGAGCTGTTGGAGTCCATCGTGCTGGAGCACGGCGGCGAGCCGCTGGGGGTCGTAGGGTCGTCGCTGGGCGGCTACTACGCGACCTGGCTTTCGCAGTGCTTTATGCTGCCGGCGGTGGTGGTTAACCCGGCGGTGCGGCCGTTTGAACTACTAAACAATTTTCTCGGCCACAATGAGAATCCATACACCGGGCAGCAATATGTGCTAGAGTCTCGCCATATTTACGATCTCAAAGTCATGCAAATCGACCCGCTCGAAGCGCCGGATTTACTCTGGCTGCTGCAGCAGACCGGGGATGAAGTGCTTGATTACCGCCAGGCCGTGCATTACTACGCCTCTTGCCGGCAGACGGTAGAGGAGGGCGGTAATCACGCATTTGTCGGCTTTGACGATCATTTCACTCAGATTATCGAATTTCTCGGCCTGCGCTAAACGGCCCTGAACGACCTACGAATACACACCATGACGCAATCTTCATATAATGCTGATGCCATTGAGGTACTCACCGGGCTAGAGCCGGTGCGCCGCCGTCCGGGCATGTATACCGACACCACTCGTCCTAACCATCTTGGTCAGGAAGTTATTGATAACAGTGTGGATGAAGCGCTGGCAGGCCACGCCAAACGCGTGGAAGTTATCCTTCATGCCGACCAGTCCCTGGAGGTCATTGACGATGGTCGTGGGATGCCGGTCGACATCCACCCGGAAGAGGGCGTGCCGGCGGTTGAGCTGATCCTCTGCCGGCTGCATGCGGGCGGTAAGTTTTCCAATAAAAACTATCAGTTTTCCGGCGGCCTGCACGGGGTGGGGATCTCGGTGGTCAACGCCCTGTCAAAACGCGTGGAGGTCAACGTGCGTCGCGACGGTCAGGTCTACAGCATCGCCTTTGAAAATGGTGAAAAAGTGGAAGACCTGCACGTCACCGGCACCTGCGGCAAACGCAATACCGGGACCAGCGTCCATTTCTGGCCGGACGAAAGCTTCTTCGACAGCCCGCGCTTTTCAGTTTCACGTCTGACCCACCTGTTAAAAGCGAAAGCGGTGCTGTGCCCGGGCGTGGAAATTGTTTTCCGCGACCAGGTGAACAACAGCGAGCAGAGCTGGTGCTATGCCGATGGCCTGAACGATTACCTGAGCGAAGCGGTGAACGGCTTGCCGCTGCTGCCGGAAAAACCATTCGTCGGCGCCTTCTCCGGCGAGACGGAGGCGGTGGACTGGGCGCTGCTGTGGCTGCCGGAAGGCGGCGAACTGCTGACCGAAAGCTACGTGAACCTGATCCCGACTATGCAGGGCGGGACGCACGTTAACGGTCTGCGTCAGGGGCTGCTGGACGCGATGCGTGAGTTCTGCGAGTACCGTAATATCCTGCCGCGCGGCGTGAAGCTGTCAGCGGAAGATATCTGGGATCGCTGCGCCTACGTGCTGTCGGTGAAGATGCAGGATCCGCAGTTCGCCGGGCAAACCAAAGAGCGCCTGTCGTCGCGCCAGTGCGCGGCGTTCGTCTCCGGCGTGGTGAAGGACGCCTTCAGCCTGTGGCTGAATCAGAACGTGCAGGCCGCGGAGCTGCTGGCGGAGATGGCCATCTCCAGCGCCCAGCGCCGTCTGCGCGCGGCCAAAAAAGTGGTGCGCAAAAAGCTGACCAGCGGTCCGGCGCTGCCGGGTAAGCTGGCGGACTGTACCGCCCAGGATCTGAACCGTACCGAGCTGTTCCTTGTCGAGGGGGATTCGGCGGGCGGCTCAGCCAAGCAGGCGCGCGATCGCGAATATCAGGCGATCATGCCGCTGAAGGGCAAGATCCTTAATACCTGGGAAGTCTCTTCCGATGAAGTGTTAGCTTCGCAAGAAGTGCACGACATTTCGGTGGCGATTGGTATTGACCCGGATAGCGATGATTTAAGCCAGCTGCGCTACGGTAAAATTTGTATTCTGGCGGATGCGGACTCCGATGGTCTGCACATTGCCACCCTGCTGTGCGCGCTGTTCGTAAGACATTTCCGTACCCTCGTGAAAGAGGGGCACGTCTATGTGGCGCTACCGCCGCTGTACCGTATCGACCTCGGTAAAGAGGTTTACTACGCACTGACGGAAGAAGAAAAAACCGGCGTGCTGGAGCAGCTAAAGCGCAAGAAGGGCAAGCCAAACGTCCAGCGCTTTAAAGGGCTCGGTGAGATGAACCCGATGCAGCTGCGCGAAACCACCCTTGACCCGAATACCCGCCGCCTGGTGCAGCTGGTGATCAGCGATGAGGACGAGCAGCAGACCACGGCGATAATGGATATGCTGCTGGCCAAAAAGCGTTCGGAAGATCGTCGCAACTGGCTGCAGGAGAAGGGCGATATGGCGGATCTGGAAGTGTAAGTCTGTACGCTGCGCCAGACGTAAAAGGGAGCCTCAGGCTCCCTTTTTCATGGCATTACTGAGTCGGCGGACTTAAACGCCAGCCTGCAGAATACGGATGCTGGTCTCCAGCACATCGCCTTTGACCGCTTCCGACCAGGCTTTCATGTGCGGGGTTTGCAGGTGTGCTTCAAGATGCGCGACGCTTTCCCACTGCTCGACCATGACGATAGAGTCGGGCGCTGTGGTCTGGAAGCTGACGCCGGCGGCATGATCCACCAGCGGGGCATAGCCGTGGCAGCCGGCCTCCTGCAAAACGGTCGGAATAATTTTCGCGAACTGATCGAGAACCGCCTGGCGGTGGTGCTGGCCCGGGCGGGTACGGATTTCTGCAATCACTGTTAACATGGTTAACTCAACTCCTTCTGTGTGGATCTTGTCATACTCCAGGTTCCAATAACTCGAAATATGTAGAGCATAGACCCCTAGTTAACCAAAAATTTCCGCCAGATGCTTGCGATATTCTGCGATATACCGTGGGACATCAGGCATTTTAATCACGTCGTTGGCGATAAAGGTCGGCAATGCCTCCATGCCGAGGAACTGATTGGCTTTATGGAACGGCAGGTAAACGCCGTCAACGCCGACGCCGTGGAAGAACTGGTCTTTGTCGGTGAAGGCTTCCATCGGCGCGTTCCAGGTCAGAGAAAGCATATATTTTTTCCCCTGCACCAGGCCGCCGGAGCCATATTTTTTGCTGGCGTCGGAGCGGGTACGGCCATCGCTGGCGTACAGCGAGCCGTGGCCTTCGGTAAAGACGTCATCCATATATTTTTTCACCGTCCACGGAGCGCCCATCCACCAGCCCGGCATCTGCCAGATCACCACATCGGCCCACAGGAAATTCTGTACTTCTTCTTTTACGTCGTACTCGCTTTCGGCGCGAACGCTTTTAACATCGTGCCCGGCGTCGCGCAGATAACTCTCCGCGACCTCGGTCAGGGTGTCGTTCAGTTGACCATTAGAGTGCGCGAACTTTTTCGCCCCATTGATAATCAGGATGTTGCTCATTTTTTACCCTCATATATGAAAATTTGCCGACGATCTTACCCCGCGAAGCGGGGCAGTAAAATGAGCAAAATGTGCAAAGTCTTTTGCCAAATGAGCAATAATCTCGCTACCAGTACACGCGGGCCTCGAAGCCGCCGTCGCGCGCGTTGGCAAAATCAACCTGCATGCCGTGCAGCGAGGCGATGCGCCGGACGATCGACAAGCCCAGGCCGCTGCCCGGCGCCTCCTGCCCCGGCGGACGATAAAAACGCTCGCCAATGCGCGAGAGCGCCTGCGGGCTAATGCCTGGGCCGTTATCGCGCACCCGGAACTCGCGGGCGTTGAGCGTGATATCGACCTGGCTGCCGCGAGGGCTATAGCGTACGGCGTTATCCAGCAGATTGCGCACCAGCAGACTGAGCAGCAGCGGCTGGCCGATGCGGACGATGTGGCTGGCATTAAGATGCAGGCGCAGCTCAATCCCGGACTGCTGCGCCGGGTGATACATCTCCATCACTGCCGACTGCAGCAGATCGGCGATAGCGACCTGCTGCACATCATCCAGTTGGGCGAGCGAGTCCAGCCGCGACAGCGTCAGCAGCTGATCCACCAGTCGGGTGGCGCGATCGATCCCCTGGTGGAGCTGATCCAACGCTTTCTCACGCCCTTCGGGATCGTCCAGGGAGAGTTGGGCGACTTCGGTCTGCACCTTCAGCGCCGCCAGCGGGCTGCGTAGCTCATGGGCGGCATCAGAGGTAAACCGACGCTCGCGCAGCATGGCGTCGTGAGTGCGTCGGAACAGCTGATTCAGCGCTTCGACCAGCGGGCGAACTTCGGCGGGGATCTTCTCCACGCTGAGCGAATCCGCCGAGTCCGGCGCGCGCAGGCGCAGCGTGCGCGCCAGATTTTTCAATGGCGCCAGCTCGCGGCTTAACAGCACGATGAGCAGCACGAACATCAGCGGCAGGGCAACCATCCACGGGGTGAGCTGCGAGGTCACGATATCCATCGCCATTTCGCGCCGGTAATCCCACTCCTGGCCGACGGCGATGCGGTAGCGGCCGTCGGCGGTGGTTAACCACAGGAAACGCCACTCGTCATCGTCGTCACGCAGATAGCCATCGCTGAATCCCTCGCGCTGCGAATTCCACTGAATATCCTCTCCGTTCTCGCCGTCATTAAGCACCATTTTGCCGTCGCGGGTGAAGATGGCGAACGCCAGCGCGTCGTCGTCGATGTGCCCGTGGCGTACCTTTTTCTTTTCCCCGAGTAAGGCGGGCGGGGCGCGCAGTTCATCGAAATGCATGACGCTCAGGCGGCGAGCGAACAGCAGCTGCTGGGTATCGAACAGCTTATCCAGCTTTTTGCTGGTCTGCTGCCAGGCGATAACGCTGGCCATCCCCCAGGCGGCGGTGGTCAGTACGGCAAACAGCAGCGTCAGGCGCAGGCGCAGGCTCAGGCGGGCAAGTCGTTTCATGCGTCACCCAGGGTATAGCCGATGCCGTGGACGGTACGGATAAAGTCGCTGCCGAGCTTGCGGCGCAGATGATGGACGTGAACTTCCACGGCGTTGCTGGAGACCTCGTCGTCCCAGGTGTAGAGCTTTTCCTCGATAAGCTTACGCGGCAATACGCGCCCGGCGTTGCGCATAAGCAGTTCCAGCAGGGCGAACTCCTTCGGCTTCAGCGCAAGGCTTTCGCCGTCGAGGCTGGCGGTTAAGCGGTTCGGATCGAGGATCACCTTGCCGTGGCGCAGTTCGCTGCTGCTCTGGCCGTGCGCGCGGCGGATCAACGCTTCGAGGCGCGCTGCCACCTCAATCAGGGCGAAAGGTTTGCACAGGTAGTCATCGGCGCCCAGGCGCAGGCCCTCCACCCGCTGGCTGAGGGCATCGCGGGCGGTGAGGATCAGCACCGGCTCATGGCGGCCTTTATCGCGCCATTCGCGCAGAATATCGAGGCCATCGATGCCGGGTAGGGTGAGGTCAAGGATTGCGGCGTCGTAGGGGGCGCTGTATAAGGCATTTTTGCCCTCCAGCCCGGCGGTAAACCAGTCAATGCTAAAGCCCATTTTGCTCAGCCCGGCTTTGATGCCGTCGCCGATAAGCTTGTCATCTTCCACCAGTAATATGCGCATGTTTCCCTCCGACGATCCCGTTTCTTTGCGCAGTAAACCGCGTTGAAGCGGGTGATGTACAGCATTAAAATTTCTTTTTTCCGCTTAAGAAGTCGTTAAGTTTTGTCGGGCGTAATAGGAGCCATACCAACACAAAAGGGAGAATATAAGATGAAAAAAATTGCTGCGATGACCGCGATTATTGCTTTGGTTTCCATGCCGGTACTGGCCGCCGGGCAGGGAGGATTCACCGGACCGTCGACTACCACTACCACCCAGGCTGGCGGCTTCACCGGGCCGAGCGGGGCGGTGACCACCGTGGCGAACGCCAAGTCGCTGCGTGATGACACCTGGGTGACCCTGCGCGGTAAAATCGTCGAGCGCATCTCTGATGACCTGTATAAATTCCAGGATGCTTCCGGGGTGATCAATGTCGATATCGACCACAAGCGCTGGAACGGCGTGACCGTCGGCCCGCAGGACACAGTAGAAATTCAGGGGGAAGTCGATAAGGACTGGAACTCGGTAGAAATCGACGTTAAACAGATCCGTAAAATCGCGCCATAAGTCTCCGTCGGATAAGCGCAAGATCGGTCAGGAATCGCGATCCTCGCTCTGTCAGAGTATGTCGCGAGGAGGAGACGATGAACGATATTAAGGCCAGCCCGGCGTATGTCGGGCGCTTCCAGCGCGTCTGTAAGTACATTGCGCGCCATCTTGATGAGCCGCTGTCGTTGGAGACGCTGAGCGCGATAGCGCACAGTTCGCCTTACCATTTTCACCGGCAATTTAGCGCTTATACCGGCATTCCATTGTACCGGTATATTCAGTGGTTGCGTCTGCGACGCGCCTGTTGGCGCCTGGCGTTCAACCCCCGCGATAAAGTCATCGATATTGCCCTTGATGCCGGATTTCAGAATGCGGAGTCGTTCAGTCGTGCCTTCCGTACCGCGTTTGACCAAAGCCCGACCCAATTCCGTCAACAACCGGACTGGGCCGAGTGGCATCGACGCGTACCGAAACATACGCTACAGGAGCAAACGTCGATGGACGTCAACATTATTTCGTGCCCCTCCACCCGGATAGCCGTACTGCAACATCGCGGTAGCCCGGACCTTGTCAACGCCACCGCCGCGCGTTTTATCGCCTGGCGTAAGACGAGCGGACTATCGCCCGTCGCCACCAGCGATACCTGGGGGATCGCCTGGGACGATCCGCAGACCACCCCGCAGGAGGCATTTCGTTTTGATATCTGCGGTACGGTCGATCGGCCGGTTGGTGAAAACGCCTTTGGCGTGATTAACGGCGAAATCCCCGGCGGACGCTGCGCCGTCGTGCGCCATCACGGCTCGCTGGACACGCTGGCGAACAGCGTTTGGTTTCTCTATCGCGACTGGTTACCCGCTTCAGGCGAGACGTTACGGGATTTTCCGGTGTACTTCCGTTACCTCAATTTTGTCCATGAGGTGGCTGAGCATGAACTGCAAACCGATATTTATCTGCCGCTGGCCTGATTAAGCGTGACGGAATCCTCAGCCGATCTCACGGCCTGTGACTCAGGGCGTGAGATCGGGTATTATCGCGGGTAGTTTTGCCGTCCGAACGGTCGGTACCCAGATTGAGGATCCACGATTAATGAGCGATATGGCAGAGCGCCTTGCGCTGCATGAATTTACGGAAAATGCTTACCTGAACTACTCCATGTACGTGATCATGGACAGGGCATTACCGTTTATTGGCGATGGCTTAAAACCGGTCCAGCGTCGCATCGTCTATGCGATGTCCGAGCTGGGGCTGAACGCCAGCGCGAAATTCAAAAAGTCCGCCCGCACCGTCGGCGACGTGTTGGGTAAATATCACCCGCACGGCGACAGCGCCTGCTATGAAGCGATGGTGCTGATGGCGCAGCCGTTCTCTTACCGCTATCCGCTGGTGGATGGTCAGGGAAACTGGGGGGCGCCGGACGATCCCAAATCTTTCGCCGCCATGCGTTACACCGAATCCCGCCTGTCGAAGTATGCCGAGCTGCTGCTCAGCGAGCTGGGGCAGGGGACGGTCGACTGGGTGCCAAACTTTGACGGCACGCTGCAGGAGCCGAAAATGCTGCCAGCGCGTCTGCCGAACATCCTGCTGAACGGCACCACCGGCATCGCGGTAGGCATGGCGACCGATATTCCTCCGCACAACCTGCGGGAAGTGGCCAAAGCGGCGATTACGCTGATTGAGCAGCCGAAAACCACCCTCGACGAACTGCTGGATATCGTACAGGGGCCGGATTTCCCGACCGAGGCGGAGATCATCACCTCGCGGGCGGAAATTCGCAAAATCTACCAGAACGGGCGCGGCTCAGTGCGCATGCGCGCGGTGTGGAGTAAAGAGGACGGCGCGGTGGTGATCAGCGCGCTGCCGCATCAGGTCTCCGGCGCCAAAGTGCTGGAGCAGATTGCGGCGCAGATGCGCAATAAAAAGCTGCCGATGGTTGACGATCTGCGCGACGAATCGGACCACGAAAACCCGACCCGTCTGGTGATTGTCCCGCGCTCCAACCGGGTGGATATGGAACAGGTGATGAACCACCTGTTCGCCACCACCGATCTGGAGAAGAGCTACCGCATCAACCTCAATATGATCGGCCTTGACGGCCGCCCGGCGGTGAAAAACCTGCTGGAGATCCTCAGCGAGTGGCTGGTGTTCCGTCGCGATACCGTGCGTCGCCGTCTAAACCATCGGTTAGAGAAAGTGCTGAAGCGCCTGCATATCCTCGAAGGTTTGCTGGTGGCGTTTCTTAATATCGATGAAGTGATTGAGATCATCCGCACTGAAGATGAACCGAAGCCGGCCCTGATGTCGCGCTTTGGCATCAGCGAAACCCAGGCGGAAGCGATTCTGGAATTAAAACTGCGCCACCTCGCCAAACTGGAAGAGATGAAGATCCGCGGCGAGCAGAGCGAGCTGGAAAAAGAGCGCGACCAGCTGCAGGCGATTCTGGCGTCTGAACGTAAGATGAACAACCTGCTGAAAAAAGAGCTGCAGGCCGATGCCGATGCCTTCGGCGACGACCGTCGCTCGCCGCTTCACGAGCGTGAAGAAGCGAAAGCGATGAGCGAACATGACATGCTGCCGTCTGAGCCGGTGACTATCGTTCTGTCGCAGATGGGCTGGGTGCGCAGCGCCAAAGGACACGACATTGACGCCCAGGGCTTGAGCTATAAGGCGGGCGACAGCTGGAAAGCCTCGGCGAAGGGCAAGAGCAACCAGCCGGTGGTGTTTATCGATACCACCGGACGCAGCTATGCCATCGATCCGATTACTCTGCCTTCCGCGCGTGGCCAGGGTGAACCGCTTACCGGCAAACTGACCCTGCCGCCGGGCGCGACCGTGGAGCATATGCTAATGGAAAGCGACGATCAGAAACTGCTGATGGCTTCCGACGCGGGCTACGGTTTCGTCTGTACCTTCAACGATCTGGTGGCGCGCAACCGTGCCGGGAAAGCGCTAATCACCCTGCCTGACAACGCGCACGTGATGCCGCCGCTGGTGATTGAGGATGAGTCCGATATGCTGCTGGCCATCACCGCCGCCGGGCGGATGCTGATGTTCCCGGTCAGCGATCTGCCGCAGCTGTCGAAAGGCAAGGGCAACAAAATTATCAGCATTCCGGCGGCGGAAGCCGCAGCCGGCCAGGACGGTCTGGCACATCTGTTTGTTCTGCCGCCGCAGAGTACGCTGACCATTCACGTCGGCAAACGGAAGATCAAACTGCGTCCGGAAGAGCTGCAAAAAGTCACCGGCGAGCGCGGCCGCCGCGGTTCGCTGATGCGCGGGCTGCAGAAAATTGACCGCGTGGAAATTGACTCGCCGCGTCGTGCCGCGGCAGGCGATAGCGAAGAGTAAGCGCGTCTCCTCCCCTCTTTGACGGGAGGAGACGAAAAAATGCCGCAAAATCGTTGTTTATTCAGGCGTTGCGATTAACAATGTCCATCATCAGGGACCCAGGAAGAACGGTCCCGGCCTGCGCAGAACTTGTGAGCCTGCCTTCTGCCAGCAGCGAATAATTCTAAGCGGTTTGGGTTTTAGAGGTAGCTATGCTATTCATTTTTCGAGTAATTTTCGTGGTCATTTATTGCATCGTAGTGTGCGTACTTGGCTGTCTGTACTGCTTGTTCAGCCCACGTAATCCAAAACACGTTGCCACTTTCGGCCATCTGTTTGGCCGTTTATCTCCGGTATTTGGCCTCAAGGTAGAGCTACGCAAACCCGCCGACGCGGAAAGCTATGGCAACGCGATCTACATCGCTAACCACCAGAACAACTATGATATGGTGACGGCGTCGAATATCGTGCAGGCTCCGACGGTCACCGTAGGTAAAAAGAGCCTGCTGTGGATCCCGTTCTTTGGCCAACTGTACTGGCTGACGGGCAATTTGCTGATTGACCGTAATAACCGAACCAAAGCGCACGGCACTATTGCCGAAGTCGTCAACGCTTTTAAAAAGCGTAAAATTTCGTTCTGGATGTTCCCGGAAGGGACCCGTAGCCGCGGCCGCGGCCTGCTGCCGTTTAAAACCGGGGCTTTTCACGCGGCTATTGCCGCTGGGGTGCCGATTATTCCGGTGTGTGTCTCGAATACATCGAATAAAATAAAGCTCAATCGCTGGAACAACGGTCTGGTGATTGTGGAAATGCTGCCGCCGGTAGATACCACGCAGTTTGGTAAAGACAACGTGCGCGCGCTGGCGACGCATTGCCGCGAGCTGATGGCCGCCAAAATCGCTGATCTGGACAACGAAGTGGCCGAGCGCGAAGCGGCTGGAAAGCAATAAGACAGGAAACGCCGCCAACGCGCGCGTATTGCTGGCGGGAAACGAATTCCCTTTTTCATTTGTCAGTATGTCATGGAGTTAATATGTCACTCAGTCGGCGTCAGTTTATTAAGGCTTCCGGCGTAGCGCTGTGCGCTGGCGCCGCGCCGCTGAAGGCCCATGCCGCCGGCCAGCAGCCTGCGCTGCCGGTTCCGCCGCTGCTGGAATCTCGTCGCGGCCAGCCGCTGTTTCTGACGCTGCAGCGTTCCCACTGGTCGTTTACCCCCGGCACCCGCGCCCCCGTCTGGGGGATCAATGGCCGCTATATGGGGCCGACGATCCGCGTCTGGAACGGAGACGACGTCAAGCTTATCTACAGCAACCGCCTGACGGAGAACGTGGCGATGACCATCCGCGGTCTGCAGGTGCCTGGCCCGCTGATTGGCGGCGCGGCGCGCATGATGTCGCCGAACGCCGACTGGGCGCCGGTGCTGCCTATCCGCCAGAGCGCGGCGACGCTGTGGTATCAGGCCAACACGCCGAACCGGATGGCGAAACAGGTTTACAACGGTCTGGCGGGCATGTGGCTGGTGGAAGACGAGGTCAGCAAGAACCTGCCGATCCCTAACCACTATGGCGTCGATGACTTCCCGGTGATTATTCAGGATAAACGGCTGGATAACTTCGGCACGCCGGAATATAGCGAACCGGGCAGCGGCGGCTTTGTGGGCGACACGCTGCTGGTTAACGGCGTGCAGAGCCCGTATGTTGAAGTGTCGCGCGGCTGGGTGCGCCTGCGCCTGCTGAACGCTTCCAACTCCCGGCGCTATCAGCTGCAGATGAGCGATGGCCGACTGCTGCATGTGATTTCCGGCGATCAGGGGTTCCTGCCGGCGCCGGTTTCGCTCAAGCAGCTATCGCTGGCCCCGGGGGAGCGGCGTGAAATTCTGGTCGATATGACTAACGGCGATGAAGTATCCATTACCTGCGGCGAAGCGGCGAGCATCGTCGACCGTATCCGCGGTTTTTTTGAACCGTCAAGCATCCTGGTCTCCACGCTGGTGCTGACGCTGCGTCCGACCGGGCTGCTGCCGCTGGTGACCGACAGTCTGCCGGTGCGCCTGCTGCCGACCGAGCTGCTCTCCGGTACGCCGATCCGCAGCCGGGATATCACCCTTGGCGACGATCCGGGCATCAACGGCCAGCTGTGGGATCCGCAGCGTATCGATATCACGGCGCAGCAGGGGACCTGGGAGCGCTGGACGGTGCGCGCCGACCGCCCGCAGTCGTTCCATATTGAAGGGGTGATGTTCCAGATCCGTAATGTCAACGGCTCGTCTCCTTTCCCGGAAGATCGCGGCTGGAAGGACACCGTGTGGGTCGACGGGCAGGTTGAGCTGCTGGTCTATTACGCTCAACCGTCGTGGCCGCACTTCCCGTTCCAGTATCTGAGTCAGACGCTGGAGCTTGCCGATCGCGGCTCGATCGGCCAGATGCTGGTGAATCCCGCGCCGTAATCTCTTTGACCCTGGCCGGCGCACGGTCAGGGTTTGAGAAAATCCTCCTTCATTTCCACTATCATTCCGGCTTATAATCCACGCCCTTTTGGTTATTTTTTTATCATTTTCCCCGGAAGCAATATGAGCGCAATATCCCTGATCCAACCGGATCGTGACCTTTTTTCCTGGCCGCAATACTGGGCTGCCTGTTTTGGCCCTGCGCCCTTTTTACCGATGTCGCGTGAAGAGATGGATCAACTTGGCTGGGATAGCTGCGACATTATTCTGGTCACCGGCGACGCCTATGTCGACCACCCGAGCTTCGGGATGGCTATCTGCGGCCGCATGCTGGAAGCGCAGGGTTTCCGGGTAGGGATCATCTCCCAGCCGGACTGGAACAGCAAAGACGACTTTATGCGTCTGGGCAAACCGAACCTGTTCTTCGGCGTGACCGCCGGCAACATGGACTCAATGATCAACCGTTACACCGCCGACCGTAAACTACGTCATGACGATGCCTATACGGCGGGTAACGTGGCGGGCAAACGTCCGGACCGCGCTACCCTCGTCTACACCCAGCGCTGTAAAGAGGCGTGGAAAGATGTGCCGGTGATCCTCGGCGGCATCGAAGCCAGCCTGCGTCGTACCGCCCACTATGATTACTGGTCCGACACCGTGCGCCGCTCGGTGCTGGTGGACTCCAAGGCCGATATGCTGATGTTCGGCAACGGCGAGCGTCCGCTGGTGGAAGTGGCTCATCGCCTGGCGATGGGCGAAACCATCGACCAGATCCGCGATGTGCGCAATACCGCCATCATGGTGAAAGAGGCGCTGCCGGGCTGGAGCGGCGTGGACTCCACCCGTCTGGATACGCCCGGTAAAATTGACCCCATCCCGCATCCGTACGGTGAAGATCTGCCGTGCGCCGATAACAAACCGGTCGCGCCGAAAAAACAGGAAGCGAAAAGCATTACTGTGCAACCGCCGCGGCCCAAACCGTGGGAAAAAACCTATGTGCTGCTGCCTTCCTTCGAGAAGGTGAAAGGCGATAAGGTCCTGTACGCTCACGCCTCGCGCATTTTGCACCACGAAACCAACCCCGGCTGCGCCCGGGCGCTGATGCAAAAGCACGGCGAGCGCTACATCTGGATCAACCCGCCGGCAATCCCGCTCTCCACCGAAGAGATGGACAGCGTCTTCGCGCTGCCGTACAAGCGGGTGCCGCATCCTTCCTATGGCGATGCGCGTATTCCGGCGTATGAGATGATCCGCTTCTCAATCAACATCATGCGCGGCTGCTTCGGCGGCTGTTCGTTCTGCTCGATCACCGAGCACGAAGGACGCATAATCCAGAGCCGTTCTGAGGATTCGATCATTAATGAGATCGAAGCCATTCGCGACACCGTGCCCGGCTTTACCGGGGTGATCTCCGATCTCGGCGGGCCAACGGCCAACATGTATATGCTGCGCTGTAAATCGCCGCGCGCTGAGCAGACCTGCCGCCGTCTCTCCTGCGTCTATCCGGATATTTGCCCGCACATGGATACCAACCATGAGCCGACGATCAATCTTTATCGCCGCGCTCGCGAACTGAAGGGCATCAAGAAGATCCTTATCGCCTCCGGGGTACGCTATGACATCGCGGTCGAAGATCCGCGCTATATCAAAGAGCTGGCGACCCACCACGTCGGCGGCTATCTGAAGATCGCCCCGGAGCATACCGAAGAGGGACCGCTGTCGAAGATGATGAAGCCGGGAATGGGCAGCTACGACCGCTTTAAAGAGCTGTTCGACACCTATTCGAAGCAGGCGGGTAAAGAGCAGTATCTGATCCCGTACTTTATCTCCGCTCATCCGGGGACCCGTGATGAAGATATGGTGAACCTGGCGCTGTGGCTGAAGAAGCATCGCTTCCGTCTCGACCAGGTGCAGAACTTCTATCCGTCGCCGCTGGCGAACTCGACCACCATGTATTACACCGGCAAGAACCCGCTGGGTAAAATTGGTTATAAGAGCGAAGAGGTGGTGGTGCCGAAGGGCGATAAACAGCGCCGTCTGCACAAAGCGCTGCTCCGCTACCACGATCCGGCAAACTGGCCGCTGATCCGTCAGGCGCTGGAGGCGATGGGCAAGAAGCACCTGATTGGCTCCCGTCGCGACTGCCTGGTGCCAGCGCCAACCCTGGACGAAATGCGTGAAGCGCGTCGCCAGAACCGCCATACTCGTCCGGCGCTGACCAAGCACACGCCGATCGCCCATCAGCGCCAGACGCCTGCCGCTGCGGGCGCGAAAAAACGCGTTAAGCCGAAGGCCGTATCACGCTAAGCGGCTGGCCCGGCGGGATCGCTCGCCGGGAACATCTGTGAAAAAAGGAGAGAGGTGATGACGCCGGTCATCCTGTCGCGACAACAACTGGACCAGCTCTGGGAGATAGACCGCAGCGAAATTATCGATACGCTCTACCGTCTCGATAACGGTCAGCTGCGGGCTTATCGGGAATATTATGACGTGCGTGGCTGGGACCCTCACGATCGTCAGGTTTATACTCCGATTCACGAGGCCTGTTACGATCGCGGCGGTATTTTTTTCGCCTTTTTTGACGATGAGCAGATGATTGCCGCAGCGGCGCTGGATACGCTGCCTCGCGGCATGAATGGCGAGCTGCGCC
The DNA here is from genome assembly GCF_008452795.1 of Klebsiella sp. AqSCr. NCBI lineage: Bacteria > Pseudomonadati > Pseudomonadota > Gammaproteobacteria > Enterobacterales > Enterobacteriaceae > Klebsiella > Klebsiella sp. AqSCr. Next base: position 2,319,254 of record NZ_MJDM01000005.1, on the reverse strand, counting down.
AGCTATTATTCTTTTATGTCGGGGCGGGAAAGCGCGGCCAGGGCTGGGGGCGGCGACTGTTTCAGTATGCCCTGCACCAGCTGCCAGAAATGGGGGCGTCCGGCCTCTATATCTCGTCGATCCCCAACAAAAACACCGTCGATTTTTATCTGGCTCAGGGATGTCGCTTAGCGGATAAGCCCGACCCGGCGCTGTTTGCGCTGGAGCCAGAGGATATTCATCTGGTCTGCGATCGCCTTTAACGCCGAGGCGCTAAAGGCGATGGCAAGAGAGAGCATTATCCGCCGAACTGATCCGGGTCAGGACCGAGACGTTTACCCTGGTCCAGCTTCGCGATCGCTCCCAGCTCATCTTTGTCGAGACGGAAGTCCCAGACGTCAAAGTTTTCCGCGATACGCGACGGCGTGACGGATTTCGGGATCACCACCAGACCGCTATCAAGATGCCAGCGGATGACGATTTGCGCCGGCGTTTTGCCGTACTTATCGGCGAGCTGGTGGATGACTTTTTGATCGAAGACGCCTTCGCCGCCCTGGGCCAGCGGGCTCCAGGATTCGGTCTGGATCTTGTGGGTGGCGTTCCACGCGTGCAGCTGACGCTGCTGCATAAGTGGATGGAGTTCTATCTGATTGATCACCGGGGCGACGCCGGTTTCATCAATCAGCTTCTGCAGATGCGGTACCTGGAAATTACACACGCCAATGCTTTTGGTCAGCCCCTGCTGCTGCAGCTCGATCAACGCCTGCCAGGCCTCGACGTAATGGCCGATAGCCGGTACCGGCCAGTGGATTAAATAGAGATCCACATAGTCCAGCTTCAGTTTGCTGAGGCTCTCTTTCAGCGCCTCGTGCGGCCGTTTTTGATCGTCGTTCCACAGCTTGGTGGTGATGAAGAGCTCATCGCGGTTGACGCCAGCGCTGTGCAGCGCATTGCCGACGCCGGTCTCATTTTGGTACGCGGCGGCGGTGTCAAAAGAGCGATAACCGACTTCCAGCGCCTTATGAATGGCGGAGACGACTTCCTCGTTGCCAGCTTTCCACACGCCGAGACCCAGCTGCGGCATCAGGTTGCCGTCGTGCAGTTTTATAACGGTTGGATGTGTCATGCCTTCCTCCTGTTAATGAACTCGGCGAAGCAGGATCCGCCGAGGGGTAGCATTAAGTCTGGACGAAATAGCTAAAAACGGTAGTAAAAACACCTCTCCCCGGCGTTTGTTTAACGTAAGGAGAGGTGAATCAGGCGGGGAGCGCTTAGCGTGCAGCCTCGTAAATACGGCGGCTGACGTCCAGGGTGATATCCTGATGTTCGCCAAGTTTAGTCATGCCGTGCTCTTCCAGTTTCGCCAGCAGCGCCGGGATGGAGCTACCGTCGAGACCGTAATCGGAAAGGCGGGTCGGCACGCCCATCTGCTCGAAGAACTGACGCGTTGCGGCGATGGCGGCATCGATACGTTGGTCGTCAGAGCCTTCGGTAATATTCCACACGCGCTCGGCATACTGCAGCAGCTTCTCGCGCTTGGCATCGCGTTTCTCATTCCACAGCGCCGGCAGCACGATAGCCAGCGTCTGGGCGTGATCCAGGCCGTGCATCGCCGTCAGCTCGTGGCCGAGCATATGCGTCGCCCAGTCCTGTGGCACGCCTGCGCCGATCAGGCCGTTCAGCGCCTGCGTCGCCGCCCACATAATGTTGGCGCGCACGTTATAGTTCTCCGGTTCCTGCAGGGCTTTCGGGCCATCCTCGATCAGGGTCAAGAGAATGCCTTCGGCGAAACGGTCCTGGATTTTGCCGTCTACCGGGTAGGTCACGTACTGCTCGACGGTATGGACGAAGGCGTCAACCACGCCGTTCGCGACCTGGCGCGGCGGCAGGGTATAGGTATAAACCGGATCGAGGATCGCGAACTGCGGCTGGACGTGCGAAGACATAAACGCGCGTTTGTCGCCGGTGGTTTTCCGCGATATGACCGCGCCTTTGTTGGATTCAGAACCGGTCGCTGGCAGAGTCAGTACCGAGCCCATTGGAATGGCGCTGGCAATTTTGCTGCCATAGGTTTCCAGAATTTCCCACGGATCGATATCCGCGTCGTAGTGGGCTGCTGCAGCGATAAACTTGGTGCCATCCAGCACCGAACCGCCGCCGACCGCCAGCAGGAAGGTCACTTTCTCTTCCCGGGCGAGTTTCACCGCATTCATCAGGGTTTCGTAAGACGGGTTCGGCTCGATGCCGCCAAATTCAAGGACATCCAGGCCATTCAGAGCGGTGAGGACCTGATCCAGGACGCCTGTTTTTTTGACGCTGCCGCCGCCGTAGGTGATCAGTACGCGGGCTTCCGCCGGGATCTGTTCACGCAGCTTTTCAATCGCGCCTTTGCCAAACAGAATGCGGGTTGGGGTATGCAGGTCGAAATTATTCATTGCTTAAGTCCTCCAAAGAGTAAAACCGTCGACAGGGACGATACCGCTGCCCGATGAAGGTTATTGTGGTCCTGGCGCCGTTGACCCTCAATGCACATTCCTGCCGATGTCTTGCCTATTTCTCCATATGGCTGGAGAATTTGTAGCGGCCTGCGCACAATGTACAGGTGAAGAAACATCGGGAGAGACGGTGGCAATGCAACACTCAGAGATATGTCGGACATTAACGGAGAAGATTAACCTGCTGAAAGATAAGCACGAAATGTTAAGTTCGTTGCTGCCTGACGTCCGTTTGCTGTACGGAACGCAACCGGGGCCCCGGACGCCGGTGATGTATCAGCCGGGGATCGTTTTTCTCTTTTCGGGCCATAAAATTGGTTATATCAATGAGCGGACTTTTCGCTACGATACAAACGAATATTTACTGCTGACCGTGCCGCTACCTTTCGAGTGCGAAACCTTTGCCGCCCCGGAGGTACCCCTCGCCGGGATGCGCCTGAACGTCGATATCCTGCAACTGCAAGAGCTGCTGATGGATATTGGCGAAGATCCACTGTTTCAGCCCGCGGTCGCCTCCAGCGGGATAAACTCCGCGGTACTCTCGGAGGATATTCTGTGCGCTGCCGAACGGCTGCTTGACGTGATGGAGCGGCCGCTGGACGCACGGATCCTTGGCAAGCAAATCGTCCGCGAAATTCTGTATTATGTGCTGACGGGGCCCTGCGGCGGCGCGCTGTTGGCGCTGGTCAGCCGGCAGACCCACTTCAGCCTGATAAGTCGCGTGCTCAAGCATATCGAAAGCCAGTACACCGAAAACCTCAGCGTCGATCGGCTGGCGGCGGAAGCGAATATGAGTGTGTCAGCGTTTCACCATAATTTTAAAGCGGTGACCAGCACTTCTCCTTTGCAGTATCTGAAAAACTACCGTTTGCACAAAGCACGAATGCTGATGATCCATGACGGCATGAAGGCCAGCGCGGCGGCGATGCGCGTGGGATATGAAAGCCCTTCGCAGTTCAGCCGCGAGTTTAAGCGCTACTTCGGTTTGACGCCGGGAGAAGACGCCGCGCGTATTCGCACGATGCAGGGGATGTAATACCGGGAAAGGGCGGCCGGGCGGGCGCAGGCCCCCCGGCAGATAAGCGTCAGGCGCTGCAATATTTCTTTTTAATGACCACGAACAGCGTGCCGAGCAGGCCAGCCAGCAGCAGGGCAATCGGCAGGATCATCAGACAGGTCATCACCTGATCTTCATGGCGCTTCACAAACGGGATCATGCTCAGCGCATAGCCAAGACCCGTCACCACACAGACCCACAGCAGGGCGCTCAGCCAGTTGAAGAACTGGAAGCGGCGGTTCGGCAGGCCAGAAATCCCGGCCATGGTTGGCAGCAGGGTGCGGACAAACGCCAGAAAACGGCCCGCGAGCAGCGCCAGCAGGCCGTGGCGGTCAAACATGCAGGTGGCGCGCTGATGGTACTTATGCGGCAGATGCGCCAGCCAGCCTTTCACCGTTTGCGTATTGCCCAGCCAGCGCCCTTGCACATAGCTCAGCCAGCAGCCGAGGCTGGCGGCGGCGGTCAGAATGGCGATAGTGGGCACAAAGTCCATGACGCCTTTAGCAATCAGCGCGCCGGCGAGCAGCAGCAGGCTGTCTCCCGGTAAAAAGGAGGCGGGCAGCAGCCCGTTTTCCAGAAACAGGGTCGCGAACATAACCAGATATACAACGCCCACAACGTGAGGGTTCGCCAATGCGGCAAAATCATGTTGCCACAGCGCGGCGACAATCTCTTGAATGACAACCATGGACTTTCCTAAGTGGTACCGTATTGTTGACTAGTGTACTCCTGAAGAGGCCCGAGCACCTTGATCCCGGGCGCAACAAAAGCGGCCGCTTTGCTAAAAAGCGTCCGCTATTGTTGCCACTGACTGTCACTTTACACGATACGCGCGAAGCCCGCTGCTAAATCCGCCTGCAGATCGTCAACATTTTCGAGACCAATGTGCAGGCGGATCAGCGTGCCGCTGAAGTCGACTTCAGCATCCGGTCGAATGTGGGCGATTTGCTCCGGCTGGTTGGCGAGAATCAGTGACTCAAAGCCGCCCCACGAATAGGCCATACTGAACAGGCTGAAATTGTCGAGGTACTCCGCCAGTTCGGCATCATTGAGGCGCTTGCTGAGCACAAACGAGAATAGCCCGCTGCTGCCGGTGAAATCACGTTTCCAGAACTCATGACCTTTACTGCCGGGAAGGGCGGGGTGGTTTACCCGCGCCACCTGCGGGTGCTGCGCCAGCCACTCGGCGATGCGCAGGCTGCTTTCATGATGCTGACGCAGGCGCACGCCCAGGGTGCGCAGGCCGCGGCTGGTCATATAGGCAGTATCGGCGTCCAGCATTTGCCCCATCAGGTAGGCATTTTCACGCAGCTGCGGCCAGCAGCGCGCGTTCGCCACCGCGGTGCCCACCATGGCGTCGGAATGGCCGATCAGGTATTTGGTGCCTGCCTGAATGGAAATATCAATGCCAAAATCCAGGGCTTTAAACAGGATCCCCGCCGCCCAGGTGTTATCGAGCATGATAATCGCTTCCGGGGCGACCTGACGCACGGCGGCGACTATCGCCGGCACATCGTGCACTTCCATGGTGATCGAGCCGGGCGATTCGAGGAACACCACGCGGGTCTCAGGGCGAACCAGACGGGCGATATCGGCGCCGATTAAGGGATCGAACCAGCTGGTGGTGACGCCGAGTTTGGCGAGAATTTTGGTACAAAAGTCCTGGCTTGGCTCATAGGCGGTATTGGTCATCAGCACATGGTCGCCTTGCTCGACAAACGCCAGGATAGTGTTAGCCACCGCCGCGGCGCCGCAGGGGAAGAGGGCGCAGCCGGCGCCGCCTTCCAGCTCGCACATCGCTTCCTGCAGCGAGAAATGGGTCAGGGTGCCGCGACGACCGTAGAACAGCTCGCCGTTGGCCCGATTGCGGGTGGCGTGCTTTTTGGCCTCGACGGTGTCGAAAACCAGCGATGACGCGCGCTGGATAACGCTGTTCACTGAGCCCTGGGTGTACTTTTTGCTCCGCCCGGCGTTGACCAGCGCGGTATCAAGATGTTTATCAGCCATGTTGACGAACCTGTTTTTATACGTCTGGACGTCTAAACTAACATGAATCTGCTTTTCTGTACCAGCGCACCGCCGATACAGGCGAAAATTTTACCAGGCCCGCAGTTAGCCGCTTTTTTACTGCGTAAGCGCAAGGAAAATAAACGTGATTTGCTGCACAGTGTAAATACTAATGAGAACCACTATCAATTCGATGTCGTTTTGATATTATTGTGGGCAGATTTTGTGATTATCGTCGTGGAGATAGAGCGTGGGTAATAATTTGATGCAGGCGGATCTCTCCGTTTGGGGTATGTATCATCATGCCGATATTGTCGTTAAGGTGGTGATGATTGGCCTGATTCTGGCGTCGGTCGTCACATGGGCCATCTTCTTCGGTAAAGGGGCGGAAATCCTCGCCAGCAAGCGTCGCCTCAAACGTGAACAGCAGCAGCTGGCGGAAGCCCGCTCTCTCGATCAGGCCAGCGATATCGCCAGCGCCTTTGAGGCGAAAAGCCTCACCACCCAGCTTATCAATGAAGCGCAGAACGAACTCGAACTCTCTGCCGGTGCCGAAGACAATGAAGGCATCAAGGAACGAACCGGTTTTCGCCTTGAGCGCCGCGTTGCGGCGGTTGGTCGCCATATGGGGCGCGGTAACGGCTATCTGGCGACCATCGGCGCCATTTCCCCGTTTGTGGGCCTGTTTGGTACCGTCTGGGGCATCATGAACAGCTTTATCGGCATCGCCCAGACCCAGACCACCAATCTTGCGGTGGTAGCGCCGGGCATCGCAGAAGCGCTGCTGGCGACGGCCATCGGCCTGTTCGCCGCCATCCCGGCGGTGGTCATCTATAACATCTTCGCCCGCATGATCGGCAGCTACAAGGCCTCGCTCGGCGATGTCGCCGCTCAGGTACTCCTGCTGCAAAGCCGCGATCTGGACCTCAGCGCCAGCGGCGTGAAGCCGGTGCGCAGCGCGCAGAAATTACGGGTAGGTTGATCGGCTATGGCGATGCGTCTTAATGAAAACCTGGACGATAACGGCGAAATGCATGAGATCAACGTGACGCCGTTTATCGACGTCATGCTGGTTCTGCTGATTATCTTTATGGTGGCCGCGCCGCTGGCGACGGTCGACGTGAAGGTCAATCTGCCAGCCTCCTCCAGCCAGCCGCAACCGCGACCGGAAAAACCCATCTACCTGTCGGTGAAGGCGGATAAGAGCATGTTCCTCGGCAACGACCCGGTTACCGAAGCGAATATGATTAACGCCCTGGATAGCCTGACCGCCGGCAAAAAAGATACCACCGTCTTCTTCCGCGCGGATAAAACCGTTGATTACGAGACGATGATGAAAGTGATGGATACCCTGCATCAGGCGGGCTATCTCAAGATCGGGCTGGTGGGCGAAGAGACCGTCAAAGCGAAGTAACCTCCCCCTTTCCACTTTTCTCCTCAGGCTGGCCTTGCGCCAGCTTTTTAATAGGTGACGCAATAACTTGTAAGACCAATCTTATAGATGTGTGACAACTTTCTCAGTTAACAGAAAACATAAACCCGATGCGAAAAATGACAATAGGATAGTTTTTATCCTGCCTCTACAGTGAATACCACTTCATCTGAGAGGGATTATATTGTGAATCACGATAATAAACTGTCATTTGCGGAGAAGCTGGGATATGGCATGGGGGATGCAGCCTGCGGTATCGTTTACTCTTCGGTAACCATGTTTCTGACATGGTTTTATACGGATATTTACGGGCTTTCTGCTGCCGCAGTCGGTGTGATGTTCCTGGTGACGCGGGTTCTGGATGCGATTACCGATCCGCTAACCGGCATTGTTGCAGACCGTGTAAAGACCCGCTGGGGCCATTTTCGCCCGTGGCTTATCTGGTTTGCCGTACCTTATGCCGTGCTGGCGGTAATGACCTTCACGACTCCGGAATTTGGCGCATCGAGTAAACTGGTTTATGCCTACCTGACCTACACCTTACTCATGCTGTGTTACACCTTTATCAATATTCCCTACTGCGCATTGGGCGGAGTCATTACGCGTGATGAGAAGGATCGCCTTTCAGCCCAGTCATATCGTTTTACGATCTCATCTCTGGCCGGTCTGATGGTTTCTGTCGCAACCCTGTTCCTGGTGGATTTTTTCGGTAAAGAAAATAAGCAGTTTGGTTTTCAGGCGACAATGGGAATCATGGGCGCGATCGCTATTGTAATGCTGGCTTTTTGCTTCTTCTCTACCAAAGAACGCGTGGCTCCAGCTGTTGAACAGCAGGGGAGCATACGCGAAGACCTCCGTCAGCTGCTGGCGAATGACCAGTGGCGTATTGTGGCGATAATTACTTTTTTCTCCAGTATGGCCGGGGTTATGCGCAGCGCCGCCACGCTCTATTATGCAACCTACCTGATGTTAGGCGGTGTGGAGTCAGCGGCGGGAACGGCCATGAAATCAGCATTTGTTTCCACCAGCGTCGTTGGCACGATTATCGGCAGCATCGCCGCCGGATGGCTGGCCAAGCGCTATCGCGCGGTATCGCTGTTTAAAAATATCAACCTCCTGCTGGTCCTGGTTGGCGTCGTAATGTTCTTTGTGCCGCCGACCTGGCTGCCGGTGGTGTTCCCTTTATACTTCCTGGTCGGCTTCTTCCATCAGATGTACCAGCCGTTTAAATGGAACATGATGGCCAACGCTGCCGATTATGGCGAATGGAAGTTTGGCCGTCGCATCACGGGATTATCCTATTCCGGTAATCTGTTTGCTTTGAAAATGGGCATGGCGGTTGCTGGCGCCGCCGTAGGTTTTTCGCTTGGGCTATTTGGCTATCAGGCGGGCGTAACGGCGCAGACTCCGCTGGCGACAATGGGAATTGTGGGGCTGTTAACCCTCGGTCCATCACTATCTTACCTGCTCCTGTGGTGGCTGGCGCGTTTCTATAAACTGGATGACAAAATGATGCAGACAATTCAGCGCGAGCTGTCCATGCGTCAGCAGCAGGGGCATTCAGAGACGCATTTGCCGCTAAACGCCGTTCCGGAAAAGGCCTGAGGAGATGCGAAATATGACCCCTTCTGAATACCAGAATCCTATCTTATGCGCCGATTATTCCGACCCGGATATCGTGCGCGTAGGCGATGATTTCTTTATGGTCTCTTCCAGTTTTAACCATGTGCCCGCTTTACCGATCCTGCATTCAACGGACCTGGTTAATTGGACTATCATCAACCACGTTATGGATGAACTGCCGCTACCTGGTTATGACCGGTATCAGCCGGGTAAGGGCGTATGGGCGCCGTCGATTCGCTGGCACGATGGCAAGCTGTGGGTCTGCTTCAGCACGCCAGATGAAGGTATTTTTATCTGCCATACCGAGGATCCGTGGGGGAAATGGAGCGCTCCGCACTGCCTGCGCGAGGCCAGAGGTTGGATAGATCCCTGCCCGTTCTGGGACGACAATGGTCAGGCCTGGTTGGTACATGCCTTCGCCCATAGCCGCAGCGGCATCAAGCATAAACTGCAGTTGTTTGCGATGGCGCCGGACGCCAGCGAATTGCTGGGCGAAGGGCAGATTATCTATGACGGCTGCTGCGATTTACCTACCCTTGAGGGTCCAAAGGTTTATCAACGCGCCGGTTGGTACTACATCTTTGCTCCTGCGGGCGGGGTTGAAAATGGCTGGCAGACGGTACTGCGCGCGCGCCAGATGACGGGGCCCTGGGAAGCCAAAAACGTGCTTTTCCAGGGAAACACCTCGATAAATGGACCACATCAGGGCGGCTGGGTGGAGGGTGAGGAGGGCGAATGCTGGTTTGTTCATTTCCAGGACTTACACCTCTATGGCCGCGTGGTTCACCTCCAGCCGATGTCCTGGGGTAACGATGGCTGGCCGCGTATCGGTGAGCAGATTGGCAACTGCGGCGTCGGACAGCCGGTTTTACGTTGGCAGCGTCCTAAAGGGTTAACGCCTTCACCGGCATTGGCGCCGCAAACCAGCGACTATTTTGCGCAAGGCCAACCGGGAATACAGTGGCAGTGGCAGGCTAACCCCAGCCCTGAGTGGCTGCTGCCAGCGAAAGGCGAACTTCGATTACGCTGCGTCCCATTATCCGAAGTCGATGGACAGAGAGCGTTATACTGGGCGCCGCAGCTGTTGCTGCAGAAATTCCCGGCGCTAACTTTTAGCGCGAAAACAAGCGTAACGTTATATGCCGCTCAGGACGGTGATGCCGGAGGCCTGATCGTATACGGCGAACGCTACGCCGCTTTGCTGGTGGAGTTTGGGCAAGGGGGTTACCGGCTCGTGTGGCGACACGGTTGGATGAGCGATGCGGGTGTGGTGCGCGAAACTCGTCAGGTTCTTGCTGAGCTTAAGTGCGGCAAGTGTCAGCTGCAGGTGGCCGTAGGCGAAGGCGGCCTGTGTCAATTTTCCTGGCGAGCCGAGGAGGAGTGGCGGAAAGTTCCTCTTTGTTTTGCTGCCGGGAAGGGAAAATGGGTCGGCGCGAAATTTGGCCTGCTGGCTGCTTCAATGGTTGGCCTACAAAGCGAGGGCTATTCCGCTTTGCAGGACTTTGAGGTCATACTTTAAAGAAACCGTTTCTGGCCGCCTGCAGATGACGCGGGCGGCTGATGTTGCATAAGCGTTACCCTGTTGCGATATAATGGCGGCCGTTTATGTTAACTGACAGGATCTTATGGAACGCTTTCTGGAAAATGCTATGTACGCCTCGCGCTGGCTGCTGGCGCCGGTTTATTTTGGCCTCTCGCTCGGTCTGATTGCGCTGACCATCAAATTTTTTCAGGAGATCTTCCACATACTGCCGCATATTTTTAGCGTCAGCGAGTCGGATATGATTCTGACCCTGCTGTCGCTGGTGGATATGACCCTGGTGGGCGGTTTGCTGGTGATGGTGATGTTCTCCGGGTATGAAAATTTTGTCTCGCAACTGGATATTAACGAGGGTAAAGAAAAACTCAGCTGGCTGGGCAAAATGGACGCGACTTCGCTGAAAAATAAGGTTGCCGCCTCCATCGTGGCGATCTCCTCTATTCACCTGCTGCGGGTGTTTATGGATGCGAAAAACGTCCCGGACAATAAGCTGATGTGGTACGTGATTATCCACCTGACCTTCGTGCTTTCGGCCTTTGTGATGGGCTACCTTGATCGTCTGACCAAAGTGAAACACTGATCCCTTCTCTCCCGGCGGTGTTAGCCGCTGGGCTGTTCCTCCCTGTTTTATGCTTTTCTGGGCTGGCGTATGTCCGGGCTTCTGCTTTGCTTAAAGAGCGCTTAACAACGGAGGCAGGGTGATGACGCGATTAACGGCCAAAGATTTCCCGCAGCAGTTGCTCGAGTATTATGACTACTATGCCCACGGCAAAATCAGTAAACGCGAGTTTCTCCAGCTGGCGGGGAAATATACTGTCGGCGGGATGACCGCGCTGGCGCTGTTTAATCTGCTGAAGCCCGACTATGCCCTGGCAGAGCAGGTACCGTTCACCGACCCGGATATCCGCCCGGAGTATATTCATTATCCCTCTCCTGACGGTCACGGCGAAGTGCGGGCTTACCTGGTGACGCCGACAAAAATAGCCGACAAAGCGCCCGCTGTGGTGGTGGTGCATGAGAACCGCGGCCTGAACCCCTATATTGAAGATGTAGCCCGGCGGGTAGCGAAAGCGGGGTACATCGCGCTGGCGCCGGATGGCCTGAGCGCTGTCGGCGGCTATCCGGGGAATGATGATGAAGGCCGCGCGCTACAGCAGAAAGTCGATCCCGTGAAGCTGATGAATGATTTTTTTGCGGCGGTCGCGTTTATGGCGAACTATCCACAGGCGACGGGGAAGGTCGGTATCACCGGTTTTTGCTACGGCGGCGGCGTCAGCAACGCGGCGGCGGTGGCGATCCCGGAGCTGGCCTGCGCGGTGCCGTTTTACGGTCGCCAGCCGCCGCTGAAGGAGGTTGATAAAATTAAAGCACCGCTGCTGCTGCACTATGCCGGCCTCGATAGCGGCATTAATGAAGGCTGGCCTGCCTATGAACAGGCGTTGAAGGAACACCATAAAGTCTACGAGGCCTATCTCTATCAGGGCGTGAATCACGGCTTTCATAATGATTCCACGCCGCGCTACGATCGGGCTGCGGCTGATCTGGCCTGGCAACGCACGCTGGCATGGTTTGAGAAGTATTTACGCTAGCGCAACCGTCATAAATAGCGCTACCGCTCGCTCAAAAAAACGCTATATAATTTATTATATAACGATTGGGAGGGCGCGATGGAAAATCATTTTGGCAAAGGCTTAATGGCGGGGCTACAGGCATCCTATGCTGACACCGCCGCGCATGCGGCGAATTTTTGCGCCGACTATAAACGCGGGTTTGTGCTCGGCTACTCGCACCGCATGTTTGAAAAAACCGGCGACCGCCAGCTCAGCGCCTGGGAAGCGGGGATCCTCACCCGTCGCTATGGCCTGGACAGGGATATGGTGATGGATTTCTTCAAAGAAGGTGGGTCGGGTATGGCGATGCGCTATTTTCTGGCGGGCTATCGGCTGGAAAGCTAAACAGGACGGCTTCGCAGGCGGAACCGTCCTGTGGTGGGAACCCTTTCCCGTCAACGGGAAAGGGTGAGGACCTTACGCCTGGCGCTTATCTTCCGTTTGGGTGTCAAAGTCTCGGGCGTCATGGCGCTCATGCAGCTGCTCATTGAGCGGGCCGTTGGTGCGGTTGACGATGCGTCCGCGCTTGACGGCCGGGCGGTTGCCGACATCCTGCGCCCAGCGCAGCACGTTTTTATAGCTCCCGGCGTCGAGGAACTCCGCCGCGTTATAGACATTGCCCAGCACTACGTTGCCATACCACGGCCAGACAGCCATATCGGCGATGGTGTACTCCTCGCCGGCCACATAGCGACCGCGGGCGAGCTGTTTGTCCAGCACGTCGAGCTGGCGTTTGGCTTCCATCGTAAAGCGGTCGATCGCGTACTCGATCTTCACTGGCGCATAGTTATAGAAGTGGCCGAAGCCGCCGCCGAGGAACGGCGCCGCGCCCTGCAGCCAGAACAGCCAGTTGAGGGTTTCGGTGCGACCGGCAGGATCTTTCGGCAGGAAGAAACCAAATTTTTCCGCCAGATAGAGAAGAATGTTGCCGGACTCAAATACCCGGGTCGGCGGCGTGGTGGAATGGTCGCTGAGGGCCGGGATCTTCGAGTTCGGGTTGATCTCGACAAAGCCGCTGGAAAACTGATCCCCTTCGCCAATGCGTATCAGCCAGGCGTCGTACTCCGCGCCGCTGACGCCCAGCGCCAGCAGCTCTTCCAGCATGATCGTCACCTTCTGGCCGTTGGGCGTGCCGAGTGAGTATAGCTGGAGCGGATGGGTTCCCACCGGCAGGACGCGTTCATGAGTCGCGCCGGAAACGGGACGGTTGATGTTGGCGAACGCGCCGCCGCTGTTTTGCTTCCATTCCCACACTTTTGGTGGCTGGTAGTTTTGCTCTGACATGCTGGTTTGCCTTTTTCGTGGATGTACAAAAAGTGTAGCAGGTGACCTCAGGCCATAATCCGCGCGGCCCACACGCTGACATCATCGCCGCTGCCCAGATCCGGCTGCACCAGGCCGTTGACCATAAAGGTCGGCGAGACATGGATGCCGTTCTGACGGGCGTATTTACTGTGCCACTTGATCACGTCCTGCAGCTCCGGGCGGGCAAAGGCGGCCCCCAGCAGCACGTGACTGTAGCGTTCAATGCGCTCAATGATTTGCTGCGGCGTGGCGTTCATATTCGGCCCGCTGCAGTGATCGGTAAACTCAAACTCTTCCCGATGGTCGGCCACGGCCTGCATCACCTTATGCGCCTGCTCTCTGCCGTGCGGCAGGGTGGACGCGGCGAGGATGCAGCGGACGATAACCCCGGAGAACAGATGCCACGGCTGCGACTGCAGGCGTATCTTGATGGTCACGTTATCGGCGCCGACCTCATCGAGCAGATCGTCGAGTTTATTAAACGCGCGGACAGAGTAGGGGCAGGTGGGCTCAAGGAACACCTCAAACGTCCGCGGGCCGTGTCCCCAGACCAGCGGTTGGGCATTCAGATGCGAGGGTGTGCTCATTGTCGACTCCTGATGTTGCGTTGTTTTTTTGTTATATCACCGATAACGATATCACTTTTGTTTCCGGCTGCAGGGTTATTTTCCTTAACGGCACGATTAGCGAAACGAATGAGTGGTATCATCGTTACACCTCTGTCTGGTAAGTGCCTGCGGCAGGATAAGAAGAGGGAGTTTTGTTTCGCCAACTGCCCGGGCTGCATTAATTTGAGGTCAGGCTAAATGAGCAAAGGATCGACAAGCAGTGACGCCCCGTTTGGGACATTGTTAGGCTATGCACCCGGTGGCGTAGCGATTTATTCATCGAATTACAGTAGCTTAAATCCGCAGGACTACCCGGATGACGCGACGTTTCGCAGCTACATCGGTAATGAGTATATGGGGCATAAATGGCAGTGCGTGGAGTTTGCGCGCCGCTTTCTGTTCCTGACCTATGGCTTTGTCTTCACCGATGTGGGGATGGCTTATGAAATCTTCTCCCTGCGTTTCCTGCGCGAAGTGGTCAATGACAATATTCTGCCGCTGCAGGCCTTCGCCAACAGCTCCCGCCGTCCGCCTATCGCTGGTTCGCTGCTGATCTGGCAGAAGGGGGGCGAGTTTAAGCACACCGGCCATGTGGCGGTGATCACCCAGCTTGTCGGCAATAAGGTGCGTATCGCCGAGCAGAACGTGATTCACTCGCCGCTGCCGCAGGGCCAGCAGTGGACCCGCGAGCTGACCCTCGAGGTCAACGACGGCCGGTACACCATCAAAGATACCTTTGCCGATACCGAAATTTTAGGCTGGATGATCCAGACCGCCGATACCGAACACAGCCTGCCGCAGCCGGTGCTGCCGGGCGAGGCGATGGCCATCAAAGGCGCGCGGCTGCCAAACAACGGCCAGTTTCGCGGTAAATGGCTGAACGAGAAAGACCCGCTGCAGAAAGCCTACGTGGCAGCCAACGGTCATTTCATCAATCAGGATCCCTATCAGTATTTCACCATCAGCGAAAGTGCCGAACAGGAGCTGATCAAAGCCACCAACGAGCTGCACCTGATGTATCTGCACGCCACCGATAAGGTGATGAAGGATGACAACCTGCTGGCGCTGTTCGATATTCCGAAAATTCTCTGGCCTCGTCTGCGCCTCTCGTGGCAGCGCCGCCGTCATCATATGATCACCGGGCGCATGGATTTTTGCATGGACGAGCGCGGGCTGAAGGTGTACGAGTACAATGCCGATTCCGCTTCCTGCCATACCGAAGGCGGGCTGATCCTCGAACAGTGGCTGAAGCAGGGCTACTACGGCACCGGCCACAATCCGGCGGAAGGTCTGCTCGATGAGCTGGCGGGGGCGTGGAAACACAGCCGGGCGCGGCCCTTCGTCCACATCATGCAGGACAAGGATCTGGAAGAGAACTACCACGCGCAGTTTATTCAGCGTTCGCTGACCCAGGCCGGTTTTGAGAGCAAAATTCTCTTTGGCCTTGATGAGCTGCGCTGGGACGCTGCCGGTCAGCTGATCGACGCCGACGGGCGGCTGGTCAACTGCGTCTGGAAAACCTGGGCATGGGAAACCGCCATTGAGCAGGTGCGCGAAGTCAGCGCCGAGGAGTACGCGGCGGTACCGATTCGTACCGGACATCCGCAGAATGAGGTGCGGCTGATTGACGTCCTGCTGCGTCCTGAAGTATTGGTATTCGAACCCCTGTGGACGGTGATCCCCGGCAACAAAGCCATTCTGCCGGTGCTGTGGTCGCTGTTCCCGCATCATCGCTATCTGCTGGATACCGATTTTGAGGTTAACGACGAGCTGGCGAAAACCGGCTATGCGGTGAAGCCTATTTCCGGGCGCTGCGGTAACAATATCGACCTGATCGGCCCTCAGGATGAACTTCTGGATAAGACCAGCGGCCAGTTTGTCGATCGCAAGAATATCTACCAGCAGCTGTGGTGCCTGCCGAAAGTGGACGGTAAGTACATTCAGGTGTGCACATTTACCGTCGGCGGTAACTACGGCGGTACCTGCCTGCGCGGCGATTCGTCGCTGGTGGTAAAAAAAGAGAGCGATATCGAGCCGTTAATCGTTTTGAAAGACAAAGCATGACGTACGAAACCCGGGTAGCGGCATACCCCTGTCCGGGTGACAACGTACTGAAAAGGATAGCCCCGGCATGGTAAGCGCCGCCGGGGAGCACCTGCAACAAAGCCAAGATAATTAACACAACAACAAGACAGAAAAGGAAAATAGTATGCACGATCGGCGTCTCGCCGCCCGCGCGGGTGAACTCAAGCCCTCCGCCGTCCGCGAACTTCTCAAGCACAGTAAACTGCCCGGCGTGATTTCGCTTGGCGGCGGCATTCCGGCCCCGGAACTGTTTGATACCGAAGGCCTGGAGCTGGCGGTGCAGAAGGTGATGAGCGAGCGTTTTAATGACGCATTCCAGTACGGTCTGACGGAAGGCTACCCGCCGCTGCGCCAGGCGGTGAGTGAAATTTGCCACTCCCGTGGCGTCGCCTGTTCAGCCGCCCAGGTCTATATCACCTCCGGCTCCCAGCAATCGCTGGATATCGTTGCCCGTACGCTGCTCGATCCGGGCGATACTATCGTCGTTGAGCGTCCCACCTATCTGGCGGCGCTGCAGGTATTTCAGCTGGCGCAGGCCAATATTCTCAGCGTTGACACCGACGATGACGGGATGCTGGTGGAGCAGCTGGCCGACCTGCTGGAGACCACCCGCGTCAAAGCTGTTTACCTGGTGCCGACGTTCGGCAATCCCGGCGGCAAAACGCTGAGCGAGGCGCGTCGTCGCCGGTTGGTTGGGCTGGCGAAAAAATATGATTTCGTCATTCTGGAAGACGATCCCTACGGCGAAATTAGCTTTACAGACGCCGTTAGACGCCCGCTCTATCAGCATGCTGTCGAGCTGGGCTGTGAAGATCAGGTGGTTTACACCTCGACTTTTTCGAAAATCCTCGCGCCAGGGATGCGTATCGGCTGGATCGTCATGCCGGACTGGCTGGCGCAGCAGACGGTGATTGTGAAGCAGGCGGCGGATCTCCATACCAATATGCTGTCGCAGGTGATCACTGCGGAATACCTCAGTCTGAACCGGCTGGATAACCAGATTGCGTTGATTCGCGAAGACTACCGCAAGAAGTGCGTGGCGCTGGCCGATGCGCTGGAAAGCCGCCTTGGCGAGCACCTGGAATTCAGCCGCCCGCAGGGGGGGATGTTCCTGTGGGCGCGTTTCCGCTATCCGTTCGATACCATGGAATGGATGAAGAAAACGCTGGAAAACGGCGTGGTGTACGTCCCGGGTGAAGCGTTTTATCACGATAAGCCGGATACCCGTACCCTGCGTCTTTCTTACTCCACGGTGTCAGAAGCCGGATTGCTGACGGCCGTTGAGCGGCTGGCGGCCTCCCTGTAACGTCTCTGCTGTGCGCCGCTTTTCGGCGGCGCGCAGCCCTGCGTGACGTTAACGTCCAGCGCAGGGTCAATCCGTTTCGGCGATCCGGTCATCGAGCCAGACCAGCATCAGCGCTGCGAGAAAAGCCAGCGCAAAGGTTCCAATAAACAACCACATAGACGTCCCTCGCGGGTTAATTATTTTGCTGATTCTACCGGAGAGCGATCGTTGCGGTCGGCGATGGAGATTTTAGTTCCGGCGGAATGGCTGGCGAGAGAGAAAAAGTCATCGGCATCAATATCGAAGTTAAGAATAATTTCCCTGTATTTTCCACCGTTAATTAACGCTTTGGCTTCTTTAACACTACTGGCAATAATGACAGGCATCAGTTTTATCTCATTTTGAAAACTGTGAAGCAAAATAAGAGTTAGTTCGTACCAGATCAACTACTTTTTATCGTATTCCGCCGCAGAAAAAACGTCGTACTGTGACGCGACGACGACCGGATATTTTGTGACAGCGATCCGGTCATCAACAGCACAATCTTATTCGACGCTGGCGATATGCTGCAATTTTGCCAACTCGTCAGGATGATTTCCCCTGTTGTTTTTCGCGCAATATCTCGCCGCAGCGCTGCTTGTCCTGACGCAGCGCCTGCTGTTCCTGCGGGCTGAGCTGGCGCCAGGTATCCAGCATCCGCTGCCCCAGCGCCGGAAGGTAATGGGTTTTATGCAGCGCGTAGTCAGAATTTCCCCCCTCGACGATATTCTGCATATCGTGGAGGAACTGGCGGCTGTCGTCATGATCGATTATGCAAAATACCGCCCGGTAGTAAGCTTCATCTTCCTCGGTGTAATGCGGGGTGAACCACCAGACCAGCAGCGCGATAAGCGCCAGCAGCGGGATAATTAAGGATAATTTTTTCAACATCAGTTTTTCGGCCGGAGACAATCAGCCGTCAGTGTACCTGCAACGACGGCCTGATGTAAGCGCCGGCCCCGGCGGGCCGGCACAGGCTAGTAGCCGACCGGGTAGATGCGGCCGGTCTGAACGCCTTCAATGCTGCGGCGATAGGCCTGCGCCACGGCGGCGGCGGGAACGCTGGGGAAGCCCGGGAAAAAGTCGCCGTAGGCCGCCAGCGACTCGCTGAGCACGGTGGGGCTGATGAGATTGATGCGGATCCCGCGCGGTAGTTCGCAGGCGGCGGCGCGGACAAAGCCTTCCAGACCGGCGTTGACCGTCGTGGCATTGACCCCCTGAGCAATGGGTTCCTGCGCGACAATACCGCTGACCAGGGTAATCGACCCGCCGTCGCGCAGAAAATGCTGGCCGACCAGCGCCAGGCGAATTTGCCCCAGCAGCTTGTCCTGCAGACCGAGGTTGAACTGGCTGTCGGTCATGGTGCTTAACGGCCCAAAGTGCAGATTGCCGGTGGTGGAGACGATGGCATCTACTTCACCCGTTTGGGCAAATAGCGCCTCGACGCTCTCCTGGGAGGTGATATCCACCTGATAATCTCCCCGGGTGCGGCCGACGCGGATAACCTCATGTCTCTGACTCAGTTCTTCGCTGACCGCGCGACCGATGGTGCCGCTGGCACCGATAACGATAATTTTCATGGCAGACTCCTGATGAGGTGAGAGGCTATTTTTTAATAAAAGTAATCTCGGATAAACTGGCTAAAAGTTAGAACATTACTAACCAGAGGTTAGCAATATGGACAAATTACGAGGGATGGAGACGTTTATTGCCGTGGTGGAGTGCGGCAGCTTTACCGGGGCGGCGTCGCGCCTGGGGCTGTCGGCGGTGATGGTTGGGAAATATATCGCCCAGTTGGAAAGCCAGCTGGCGACGCGTCTGCTGGAGCGTAACACCCGACGCCAGAGCCTCACCGACGCCGGGCGAGTCTATTTTGACGAAGCGAAACGGGTGATGGAGCAGGTCTCCATCGCCGAAAGCGCGGTCGAGCGGCTGCGGCTGGCGCCGGCCGGCACCCTGCGGGTGAGCGCTCCCACCTCGTTCGGCGCCAGCGTGATCGCGCCCCTGACCGCCACCTTCCTGCAGGCCTGGCCTGCGGTCCGGGTGGAACTGGATCTGACTAACCGGATGGTCGATCTGGTGGATGAGGGGTTCGATCTGGCGATCCGTATCGGCGAGATCCATCAGGAGGATCTGGTGGCTCGCTACCTGGCGCCGTATCGGATGGTGATCTGCGCCGCGCCGGCTTATCTGGCGCGTTACGGGACCCCCGGGACGCCAGAGGATCTCGCCGATCATCTCTGCCTGTCCCATACGGTCTGGACCGCCCGCAACGAGTGGCGGCTGCCGGGCGTAGAGGGAGAAGTGCGCTGGAAACGCGATGCGGTTTTGCGCTGCAACGATGGCTACGCGCTGCGCCAGGCGGCGATCGCCGGGGCCGGGCTGCTGATGCAGCCGGAGGTGCTGCTGGCCGATGCGCTGGCCAGCGGCAGCCTGGTTCGGGTGCTGGAGGCGTGGACTCCGCAGCCGCGGCCTGTGCATCTGCTCTGGCGCCAGGATCGTCGGCCCCTGCCGAAGCTGACGCAGTTTATCGCCCACCTTCAGCAGGGAATGGCCGACGCGCTGACAACGACCCGCGCGTCGGAATAATCACTCCGCCCGCAGCGCCTGCTGCCAGTCGGCAATCAGATCGTTGGGATCTTCGATCCCCACCGACAGGCGGATCAGCTGCGGTGTGATACCGTTCGCCAGGCGTTTCTCCAGCGGGATCGAGGCATGGGTCATGCTGAAGGGCTGGCTCACCAGACTCTCCACGCCGCCCAGGCTCTCCGCAAGCGTAAACCAGCGCAGCTTGCTGATGATGCGCTCGGCGTAACCTTCATCGCCCTTCACCACCACCGAAATCATGCCGCCGGGCAGGGCCATTTGCTGGCGCGCCAGCTGATAATGCGGGTGCGAAGCCAGCCAGGGAAACCAGACTCGCTCCACTTCCGGCTGCTGTTCCAGCCATTCGGCGAGCTGCAGCGCGTTCGCGCTGTGGCGCTCCATCCGCAGCGCCAGGGTACGGATGCCGCGCAGCGTCAGGAAGCTGCTGAACGGGTCAAGCACGCCGCCTACCGCATTCTGCAGATAGCCAAGCTTTTCCGCGAGCCCGGAGTTATCGCCAACCACCGCCAGGCCGGCGACGACATCGGAATGGCCGTTGAGGTACTTGGTCGCGGAGTGCACCACAATATCAAACCCATGCTCCAGCGGGCGATGGATCGCCGGCGAAGCAAAGGTGTTATCGGCGACGCTGATCAGGTTATGGCGGCGCGCGATGGCGGCGATGGCGCTGAGATCCGCGAGCTTCAGCAGCGGGTTGGTGGGCGTTTCCACCCAGATCATGCGGGTGTCGGGGCGGATCGCCGCTTCAATTCCCGCCAGGTCGTCGGGTTTCACCCAGCTCACCTGCAGACCCGCGCTACGGCGGCGAACGTTTTCCAGCAGGCGGTAAGTGCCGCCATACACATCATCGACCGCCACCAGGTGACTGTCCTTATCCAGCAGCTCCAGCACGGTGGAGATGGCGGCCAGCCCGGAGGCGAACGCGTAGCCGCGCGTGCCGTTTTCCAGGTCGGCGATCGCCGTCTCCAGCGCGTGGCGGGTGGGATTCCCGCTGCGGGAATATTCATAACCGGTATGCTGCCCCGGCGCTGGCTGAGCAAAAGTGGAGGTGGCATAAATCGGCGGCATCACTGCGCCGTGGCTGTCGGTGAAGGTTCCGCTATGTACACTCAGGGTGTGGATAGATGACATAAAAAATTCCTTATTGTGCGACTCGGTTACGCCAGGCGGTCAATACATCGCTGCGGGTGACCAGGCCAAGAAAACGCGCGTTGTCAGCGATCACCGCCACCAGACCGCGATCGAGAATGGCCTGCAGTTCGCTCTCGGGCGCATGCTTATCGAGGGTTTCAACATGGCGACTCATCGCTTCGCTAACCGGTAGGGAGAAGCGTTGGCGATCGCCCTGTACGTGGCGGATCAAATCCCACTCATCGACGATGCCGACCACGCGGCCATCCTCCAGAACCGGCAGCTGGGAGATGTCATACAGCCGCATGCGGGTAAAGACCGCGGCCAGGGTGTCGTCCGGCGCGGCCGTGACGGTAGCGCCTTCGTCATGGCGCAGGGCGATAAAATCACTGAGATCGCCCTGTTCGGGGCGGGCGATCAGTCCTTGCTGGCGCATCCAGTCGTCGTTGAACATTTTGGACAGGTATTTATTGCCGCTGTCGCAGGCGAAGGTTACTACCCGTTTCGGACGGCTTTGTGCCCGGCAGTAGCGCAGCGCGGCGCTGAGCAGGGTGCCGGTGGAAGAGCCGGCCAGCACGCCCTCAACCTGCAGCAGCTGGCGCGCGGTGTGGAACGCTTCGCGGTCGCTGACGCGATACGCGGTATGTACCCCCTCCAGCCTGGCCAGCGGCGGGATAAAATCTTCGCCGATCCCTTCGACCAGCCAGGATCCCGTTTCGCCGTAGCGTCCGGTATCGACCTGATCGGCAAGGATGGAACCCGCCGGATCGGCGAGAATAAATTCCGTTTTCGGCGAGTGCTCAGCAAACCAGGCCTGAAGCCCACCCAGCGTGCCGCCGGAGCCGACGCCGACGACGATGGCGTCGATGTCGCCCTCCAGCTGCTGATAAAGCTCCGGCGCAGTGGAGGTGGCATGGGCCAGCGGATTGGCGTCGTTATTAAACTGGTCGATATAAAAGGCGCCCGGCGTTTCATCGGCAAGGCGGCGGGCATAATCCTGGTAGTAGGCCGGGTGGCCTTTATTGACGTCGGAGCGGGTGAGCAGCACCGTCGCGCCCAGCGCCCGCAGGTGAAAGATTTTCTCGCGGCTCATTTTGTCCGGCACCACCAGGATCAGGCGGTAATTTTTCTGCGCCGCAATCAGCGCCAGACCGAGGCCGGTATTGCCGGCGGTGGCTTCGATAATCGTTCCCCCGGGCGCCAGTTTTCCCTGGCGCTCGGCTTCATTAATCATCGACAGCGCAACCCGATCTTTAATTGACCCGCCGGGGTTCTGATTTTCCAGTTTTAAAAACAGACTGCAGGGCCCGGTATCCAGTTTGTGCAACTGGAGCAGGGGAGTATGACCGATCAGGTCGCTCACGGAATGAAACAGTGACATAACCATTTACCCACTCGTTTAAGATATTTTTGCATGCTAGAACTGTGAAAACGGTTATTTAAAGAATATTTCTCTGTCATTTAGCGCAAAATGGAATATAAGATGCTATTTGGCCATCTGGAGGGAAAGCAGGGCAGCCACCTGGGCGGATCGATTTCCAGAAAAGGGCGTTTCTAGCCGCTTTTAGCGGGAAAATGGCGATTTTAATCAGTGCGTTATCTGATGTCTGAAAATGTATTTGCGAAAAGATTCTATGGAGAATAGGCCTGCGCTTGTCGTTAACTAGCAGCGGGCTGGCCAGGAGAAAAACGCAGCATGGAAATCACGGGTTAGCGTTGTTCGATGGAGAGTCCGGATGCAGAAAAGCAAAAACCCGCCTTTTGGGCGGGTTCTTTAAATAGTGGTGCCCGGACTCGGAATCGAACCAAGGACACGGGGATTTTCAATCCCCTGCTCTACCGACTGAGCTATCCGGGCAACGGGGCGCATTAAACCGTAATCGCCGCGCCTCGTCAACGAAATTTATCTGTTTTGCAGCAGACTGAACAATCTATCACCACATTGCGCTAAAAGCACGCGTTTTCAGGCAAAAAACAGTGTCCAGGCCGCGGAAATTGGCATCGCCAGCACCAGCGCAGGCAGCATATTCACTACGGCAAACATTTTTATCCCGCAGATGCGCAGCCCGGTGGCCACCAGCAGCATGCCGCCGACGGCGCTGAAATCCGCCAGCATCATCGGCGTGGTAAGCGGCATAATGAGCGCCGCGCAGGCTGCAAGAGTCAGCTGGATAAGCAGCATCGGTACGCTGATGGCGGCGACGGCAATGCCCAGGGTGCAGGCGAAGATGGTGGCGGTGAAAAAGTCGAGAAACGCTTTGGCAATCAGAATGCTGGCGTCGCCGGTCATCCCTTCGCGCATGGCGCCGAAGACGCCGGTGCCGCTGGCGCAGAACAGGACGATAATCGCCACATAGCTCTGAATATAAGACTCATGAGCCGAAGCCTTTTTCTTGCCTTTCGCTGACATCAACTGCTGGAGTTTACTGACCAGCGTATTGATGCCTTTTTCCATATTGCATATTTCGCCGAGCAGCGTCCCCACCAGGGTCGACAGCACCATCACCGGCAGATTGGCGCACTTAATGACCAGTAAAATGCCGATGCCCAATGACGCCAGGCCAAAAATAGAGGTCATTGCGGTGCGGATCCGTTCCGGCAACCGTTGGCTGAGTAAGGCGCCCAGCACACCGCCGACCAGCACCGCGCTGGCGTTAATAAAAGGTCCTGTAACCACGCTGACTCCTGTTAAAAATCCCTGATAACCGCATTATTATGGCGTTAACTTACCGGGAAAGCTTGTGTATCCGTGATATAAGTGCATACGGTTTTCATCTTGCGCCTGTTCGGGAAAGGTGCCATGATTGCGCGAATTTTCTCCTCCCTGATATGAGGCCGCCGATGACGACACAGCCATTATCTCGCCAGCGACGCCGCGCCCAGATGCGCGGGCTGCCTCATCTTGCTACGCTTACCCCTCTGTTCACCATGCGGTGAAGGACACGTATGCTCACTGTAGGGCAACAGTAAGATCGGACGCGTCTGCTTTTACTGATGTCCGGCGGTCGGAGCTGAATCCGTCAGACCCGGACACATCGTTGGGCAAGGTCTCCCTTGTCTGAGGTTTTTACACTCCCGATACGGGCATTTGCGCTTATGAAATCCATGCACATTGCCGCCAGCTGCGAGCTGGTCACCCGCTTGTCCACCCACCGTCGCGTTGTGGCGCTGGACAGTACCGATTTTACCGATGTGGCGGCAGTCGTCATCTCCGTGGCCGACAGTCGCAGCGGCATCCTTACTCTCCTCAGGCGTAGCGGATTTAACCTGCCGGTCTACCTGCTGAGTGAGACGGCGGTCGACAAGCCGGAGGGGGTGCAGGCGGTGATCGCCGGTAAAGATCAGGAGTGGCTGGAGCTGGAGGCGGCGGCCTGTGATTATGAAGCGCGTCTGCTGCCGCCGTTTTTCAATACCCTGACCCAGTACGTCGAGATGGATAACAGCACCTTTGCCTGTCCGGGGCATCAGCACGGGGCGTTTTTCAAAAAGCACCCTGCAGGCCGTCAGTTCTATGACTTTTTTGGCGAAAATGTCTTTCGCGCCGACATGTGCAACGCCGATGTGAAATTAGGCGATCTGCTGATCCACGAAGGATCGGCCAAGCACGCGCAGAAGTTCGCTGCGAAGGTGTTCAACGCGGATAAAACCTACTTCGTCCTCAACGGCACCTCGGCGGCCAACAAAGTCGTGACCAACGCGCTGTTGACCCGCGGCGATCTGGTGCTGTTCGATCGCAACAACCACAAGTCAAACCATCACGGGGCGCTGATCCAGGCGGGGGCGACGCCTGTTTACCTGGAAGCCGCGCGCAATCCGTTCGGCTTTATCGGCGGCATTGACGAGCGCTGCTTTGATGAGCATTACCTGCGGGATCTCATCCGCGAAGCGGCGCCTGAGAAAGCCAATGCCTCCCGCCCGTTTCGTCTGGCGGTGATCCAACTCGGAACCTACGACGGCACGGTCTATAACGCCCGCCAGGTGGTGGATAAAATAGGCCACCTCTGCGATTACATCCTGTTCGACTCGGCGTGGGTGGGCTATGAGCAGTTTATCCCGATGATGGCCGACTGCTCGCCACTGCTGCTGGAGCTGACCCCCGACGATCCGGGTATTTTTGTCACCCAGTCCGTGCACAAGCAGCAGGCCGGCTTCTCACAGACGTCGCAGATCCATAAAAAGGATAACCATCTGCGCGGCCAGGCGCGCTTCTGTCCGCACAAGCGGCTGAATAACGCCTTTATGCTGCATGCCTCCACCAGCCCGTTCTATCCGCTGTTCGCCGCGCTGGACGTCAACGCTAAAATCCATGAAGGTGAGAGCGGCCGTCGCCTGTGGGCCGAGTGCGTGGCGCTGGGCATTGAGGCGCGCAAAGCGATCATCGCCAACTGCAAGATGATCCAGCCCTTTATTCCGCCAGTGGTGGCGGGGCGCCCATGGCAGGATCACCCGACCGAGGCGATCGCCCGGGAGCGCCGCTTCTTCAGCTTCGAACCCGACGCGCGCTGGCATGGTTTTGAAGGCTACGCGGACGACCAGTATTTTGTCGACCCGTGCAAACTGTTGCTGACCACCCCGGGCATTGACGCTGAAAGTGGGGAGTACAGTGAGTTTGGCATCCCGGCAACCATTCTGGCGCATTATCTGCGTGAAAACGGCATCGTGCCGGAGAAGTGCGATCTCAACTCGATTCTGTTCCTGCTGACGCCGGCGGAGAGCGCCGAAAAAATGGCGCAGCTGGTGGCGATGCTGGGGCAGTTTGAACAGCATATTGAAGCGGATACGCCGCTGGCCGATGTGTTGCCGACCATCTATAACAAATATCCGGTGCGTTATCGCGACTATACCCTGCGCGAGCTGTGCCAGGAGATGCACGATCTGTACGTTAGCTTTGACGTGAAGAGCCTGCAAAAAGAGATGTTCCGTAAACGGAGCTTCCCAAGGGTGGTGATGAATCCCCAGGATGCCAACCACGAGTTTATTCGCGGCAACGTTGAGCTGGTGCGTCTGAGCGAGGCGGAAGGCCGCGTCGCGGCGGAGGGGGCGCTGCCGTATCCGCCGGGCGTGCTGTGCGTGGTGCCCGGCGAGGTCTGGGGCGGCGCCGTGCTGCGCTATTTCCTCGCGCTGGAGGAGGGGGTCAATATGCTGCCTGGCTTCTCGCCGGAGCTGCAGGGGGTTTACAGCGAGACGGATCCGGACGGCATTAAGCGGCTGTATGGCTACGTGCTGAAGGGATAAAAAAACGCCCCGCCGAACAGGCGGGGCGTTTTACTTTTGCCGATCACACGCTCTGCTGGGCGGCGGTCGGTTGTCTGACGTGTTTGTATTTGAACAGCGCCACGAAGGCAAAGGCCAGCACCAGCGAATAGCCGGCGAAAATCAGCCACACGCTCTGCCAGTCAGTGATCCCCTCGACGGTAAAGTGTTCGACGACTTTGCCGCTCACCATCCCGCCGAGAATACAGCCGAAGCCGTTGGTCATCATCAGGAACATCCCCTGAGCGCTGGCGCGGATTTCCGGGCGCACCTCTTTCTCAACGAACACCGAACCGGAGATGTTAAAGAAGTCGAAGGCGCAGCCGTAGACGATCATCGACAGCACCAGCAGTACAGTGCCGAACGGCGTCGGGTCGCCAAAGGCGAACAGGCCGAAGCGCAGCATCCACGCCACAATACTGATAAGCATCACGTTCTTAATGCCGTAGCGGCTAAGGAAGAATGGGATGGTCAGGATAAACAGCGTTTCGGAAATCTGCGAAATCGACATCAGCACTGACGCGTGCTCGACGATAAAGCTGCCGGCAAACAGCGGATCTTTATCGAAGCTGTGCAGGAAGGTGTTACCGAACATGTTAGTGATTTGCAGCTCGGCGCCGAGCATCATCGAGAAGATAAAGAAGATAGCCATACGCTTGTTTTTAAACAGCGCAAAAGCGTTCAGGCCGAGCATCTCCGTCCAGCTTTGATTGCGCTGGGCGTTGGCGACCGGAATATGCGGCAGCGTCAGGGTGAACAGAGTCAGCAGGACCGACAGCGTCGCGCCAATGTACAGCTGCATATGGCTCAGTTCAAAGCCGGAGAAGCTCACGCCCCACATGGCGAGGATAAAGCCGATGGTGCCCCAGATACGAATTGGCGGGAAATCGGTGACAATATCCAGCCCCGCCGACTGCAGGCGGTAGTAGGAGATGGTATTGATCAAGCCAAGCGTCGGCATATAGGCCAGCGAGTTAAGCAGGATCACGAGGAACATCTCGCCCGGCGTGGTGACCTGCGCCGCGAGGTACAGCGTTAACGCGCCGACCAGGTGGCAGATGGCGTATACCCATTTGGCGCTGATCCACTTATCGGCGACGATGCCGAGCAGCGTCGGCATCAACACCGCGGCGATACCGAGCGAGCTATACACTGCGCCGATTGCCGCGCCGTCAAACTTCAGCGTGACAAACATGTACGAGCCAAGCGTGGTGAGCCAGCTCCCCCAAAGGCAGAACTGCAGGAACGACAGTATTTTGAGCTGCAGCTTAAGATTCATGTAGTTATCCTCACGAATGTGGGCTTGTTATGTTTTTAAAATAACATTAATCCCGTTATTTTGATGCGATTCTATCATTCACCAGCTTAATGCTTCTGTTAACTGCCGCAGAAAACCGAAAGATATTACAGAGTATGGCGGAGAATAAGCGCGGCCTCAGCGCGGGGCTGAGGCCGGAGTCGGGAGGAGGGCTATTTACGGCGGTAGCTTTTCTGCGCCGTATTAACTTTGTACAGATAGCGGCGCGATTCCGCCGACGGATGGCGGGTGGTCAGCGTCTGGTAGACGTCCCCTGGCGCCATGCTGTTGATAATATTGGCCGCCTGCACTTTATCGCTGGAGAAGACCCGCAGTACGCTGCCGGCGCCGCCGTTATAGGCAGTGATCACCGCGTAGCGACGCGAGGTGGGGTTATCGATGCCGGCGAGGTAAACATTGTTCAGCATCGCCAGGTAGGCGGTACCGGTGTCGATGTTATTCGCCGGGTCAAACAGATAGCTGCGGCTTGGCAGGCCGGATTTACCCTGGGAGCGGAAGACGTCTCTGCCGGCGCTGTGCTGGACCACCTGCATCAGCCCCATGGCGTCGGCATGGCTGACCGCATAGGGGTTAAAGGAGGATTCGGTCTGCATAATCGCGAGGATCAGCGACTCATCAACCCCATACTTACGCGAGGCCTGACGCACCATGCCGAGGTATTTATGCGCACGTTTGTCGAGGTGGTTCGGCACTAGGTTAATGGTGATGCTATAGACCACGCGCAGGCCGTTGTTGCGGCTCTTCAGACGGGTTTGCAGCAGATAGTCGGCAAAGCGCGCGGCGCGCCACTCCCAGCGAATCGACGCCCCGGTGTTATCCACCACCTGGCCATAGAGGAACGGCTCTTTGGAGATCTGGATGTCATCGACATCGGAATAGAGGTCAATGGAGTTGGGGTCATCGCCCATCAACAGGGTTTTGACGATAGCCTGGCGCAGTCGTCCGCGAGGGTCGGTGCCGGCAATGGTCTCGACGGTGATCGTCCCTTCATCGAAGTTGATGTGGCTGCGGGTTTGATACTGGTCGGTGTACTTGACGTAGTCCTTTGGCCCGGCGAGCAGGACTTCGTTGTACCCCCAAATGTTCTCGATGTTGTGGGCGAACTGGCCCATCAAAATATCGAATCCGTTCGTGTCCTTGACCCAGGCCTCGTTGTATTCGGCGCCTTTTTTATTGGAGCTGGAACACGAAACGAGCAACGGCGCAATCAGCGCGAGCGCTAAGTATTTTTTCATCATTCCGGGCGTGCGTGTTGTGTTTGTTTTTTTAAAGGCCGCAGGGCCCTTACTGTTTTTCCGGCGGCGTGTAGCCTTCGATGTGCACGTCTTTCCCTTCAAACAGGAACTGCACCATCTCCTGCTCAAGCAGTTTGCGGTGCTCCGGGTTCATCATGCTGAGCTTTTTCTCGTTGATCAGCATGGTCTGCTTGTGCTGCCACTGCGCCCAGGCTTCTTTGGAGATTTCGTTGTAAATACGCTTTCCGAGCTCGCCCGGATACAGCTGGAAATCCTGGCCGTCCGCTTCACGCTGCAGGAAGGTACAAAAAATGGTTCTGCTCATAATTAATCCTCTTTGATAGCCGAAAAATTTATACCGGCGCTCCGGCTTTTAGCTGTTGCAACAAGCGCTCCACGGGGGCCGCCAGACCGACCGACGGCGGCTGCGCTAAGTTATACCAGAGTGCGTTGCCTTCATCCATGCATGCGCCACATGAGTGCACTGTAAGCCACATCGGCACAATATCCAGGTGGAAATGGCTGAAAGTGTGGCGAAAAGCGGTTAATTGCGTCAGATTATCGGCCTTTATCTGGCGCTGCGCCAGCCACTCGCGTAGCTCCGCTTCGTCTGCAAACTGCGGAAAACAGAACAACCCGCCCCACAGACCCACCGGCGGACGCTGGGAAAGAAACACCTCGTCGCCGTGCTGCATCAGCAGGAAGTAGCCGGTGCGTTCCGGGAGGGTCTGCTTCGGTTTTTTGCCCGGGTATTCCGCCCATGAATGGTTCGCGTAGGCCACGCAGCCGTTGCTCAGCGGACACAGCTCGCACTTCGGCTTCGAGCGGGTGCAAACCATTGCCCCGAGATCCATCATCGCCTGGTTGAAGCGCTCGACGCCCTCTGCCGGGGTGAGCTCTTCGCTGATGTCCCACAGCCGTTTTTCCACCTCTTTTTTCCCCGGCCAGCCGCTGACAGCATAGCAGCGGGCGAGCACGCGCTTCACGTTGCCGTCGAGAATCGGATAATGCTGACCGAGCGAAAGGGATAAAATCGCCCCCGCCGTTGAGCGCCCGACGCCGGGTAGCGCCGCCACTTCGTCAAAGGTCCGGGGGAATTCCCCGCCGTGTAGTGTGGCGACTTGCTGCGCGGCTTTATGTAAGTTGCGCGCCCGCGCGTAGTAGCCCAGACCGGTCCACAGATGCAGCACTTCATCCAGCGGCGCGTTGGCGAGATCCACCACCGTGGGGAAACGCGCCATAAAGCGTTCAAAATAGGGGATTACCGTGGTCACCTGGGTTTGTTGCAACATCACTTCGGAGAGCCATACTTTGTAGGGCGTCTTGGCGATTTGCCAGGGCAGGGTTTTACGCCCGTATTTGTCGTACCAGTCCAGAACCTGGGCTGAAAATTGCGTGGCGAGAAAAGTCAAAGCTACGGCTCCGGGATCGCGATTACAGGGGGGCAGATTGCAGCATAAGGGCGAGTGGCTGTAAACCCTTGCATCCGCCGGGTAACTTTGGATAATGCCCGTTTTCCGAACACATTCACAAGCAGACCAAACTTTTATGAAAAACGACGTCATCTCTCCGGAATTCGATGAAAACGGTCGCCCGCTGCGCCGTATTCGTAGCTTCGTCCGTCGCCAGGGCCGCCTGACGAAAGGGCAGCAGCATGCGCTGGATAACATTTGGCCGGTGATGGGCGTTGAATTCAACGATGCGCCGCTCGATTTCGCCGCCCTGTTTGGCCGTGACGCGCCGGTCACCTTAGAAATTGGCTTCGGGATGGGCGCCTCGCTGGTGGCGATGGCGAAAGCCAAACCGGAACAGAATTTCCTCGGCATTGAAGTACACTCCCCGGGCGTTGGCGCTTGTCTGGCTTCTGCGGAAGAAGAAGGCGTACAAAACCTGCGCGTAATGTGTCACGATGCAGTGGAAGTGCTGCATACCATGATCCCGGATAACTCGCTGAATATGGTGCAACTGTTTTTCCCTGATCCGTGGCATAAAGCGCGTCATAATAAACGTCGTATCGTGCAGCCGCCTTTCGCTGAGCTGGTGAAAAGCAAGTTGAAGCTCGGCGGCGTCTTCCATATGGCGACCGACTGGGAAGCTTATGCCGTGCATATGCTGGAAGTCATGTCCTCGCTGGAAGGCTATCGTAACCAGTCGGCAAGCAACGATTACGTACCGCGCCCGGAATCGCGCCCGGTAACCAAATTTGAACAGCGTGGCCATCGTCTCGGCCACGGCGTATGGGACTTAATGTTCGAGAGGGTGAAATAATGGCCAAGAATCGTAGCCGTCGTCTGCGTAAAAAAATGCATATCGATGAGTTTCAGGAGTTAGGCTTCTCCGTCGCCTGGCGTTTCCCGGAAGGGACCAGCGAAGAGCAGATCGACCAGACGGTCAACGATCTGATCGAAGAGGTGATAGAGCCGAACAAGCTGGCCTTCGACGGCAGCGGTTATCTCTCCTGGGAAGGGCTCATCTGCATGCAGGAGATTGGTAAGTGCACTGAAGAGCATCAGGCTATCGTACGCAAATGGCTGGAAGCGCGTAAGTTAGAGGATGTGCGCACCAGCGAACTTTTTGACGTCTGGTGGGACTAAGTTTGACAAGGGTCGGCAATTGCCGGCCCGTTTTGTCTTAAGGGAGTTTTATGATGCGTAAAACGCTGCTGGCGGTGGCGCTCTCCATCACCGCTTTGTCTGCCCATGCGGACTACCAGTGTAGCGTCACGCCGCGTGACGATGTGATCCTCAGCCCGCAGCAGGTGCAGGTGAAAGGGGAAAACGGCGATCTGGTGATAAAGCCGGACGGCAATCTGACCTTTAACGGCAAGGCCTATGCGCTCAGCGCCGCCCAGCGCGAACAGGCGCAGGATTATCAGGCCAGCCTGCGCAGCAGCCTGCCGTGGATTGACGAAGGCGCGCGTTCGCGAGTCGAAAAAAGCCGCAAGGCGCTGGATAAAATCATTACCGAACAGGTTGGCGCCAACAGCAGCATGCACGGTCGCCTGACCAAACTGGACGCGCAGCTGAAAGAACAGATGAACCGCATAATTGAGCGCCGCAGCGATGGCCTGACCTTCCACTATAAAGCCATCGACCAGGTACGCGCCGATGGCCAGCAGCTGGTGAATCAGGCGATGGGCGGCATTCTGCAGGACAGCATTAACGAGATGGGCGCCAAAGCGGTGCTCAAAGGCGGCGGTAATCCGTTACAGGGCATTCTTGGCAGCCTCGGCGGCCTGCAAACGGCGATTCAGGAGGAATGGAAAAACCAGGAGGCCGATTTCCAGCAGTTTGGTAAGGACGTCTGCAGCCGGGTGGTATCGCTGGAGGACAGCCGCAAAGCGCTGGTTGGCTCGTTAAAATAATCAAAATTTCGCGGCCCGCATACCTTTGGGCCGCGCACTTCGCCACTCAGGCGCGGCCGTGCGACACGCGTGAACGGCGAGCCAGAGAATCAATGATTACCGCAATCGCCAGTACCGCGCCGGTAATGATATAGCGCAGCGAAGACGGCAGGTTCAACAGCGTCAGCCCATTTGAAATCGACTGAATCACGATGATCCCCAATAGCGCGGACCAGGCGCTGCCGCGTCCGCCAAACAGGCTGGTGCCGCCGATCACCGCCGCGGCGATGGCGTTGAGGTTGACGTCGCCGGTGCCGGCCTGCTGGCTGGCGGAAGCCAGTCGCGACGCCGCGAGAATGCCCCCGAAGGTCGCAAGCGTGGTACACAGGACGAAAGCGCTCACATAAATCGCCCGCACGTTAATGCCCGAACGGCGCGCCGCTTCACGGTTGCCGCCAACCGCGAACATCGAGCGACCCCATTTTGTCCGTTTCAGCGCGTAGTTGAGGATCATCACGCAGGCGACAAAGAGACCGAAAATCCATGGAATACCGCGCCCCTGATTGAGGTAAAGCACCGCGGCCTCGAAGATAATCGTCAGCGCGATCGCGCGCGCCACTAGCGAGCTGACTCCCTCGGCGGAGAGATTGGCCGCCAGGCGCCGCGAGCGTTTTTTCAGGCCAAAAATAAGGATCGCCAGCCCTGGCAGCAATGCCATCAGGTGTGAGAACCAGCCGGGCATCACCAGCAGTTGGCCAAAGCGCACCAGCGGCGAAGTATAGGGCAGGTTGATGCTGCCGCTCGGCCCGAGGATATACAGCTGCATACCCAGCAGCGCCAGCAGGCCGGCGAGAGTGGCGACGAAACTCGGCATTCCGACGCGGGTATACAGCAGCGCGTAGACCAGCCCGACGGCCACGCCGCAGGCCAGCGCCACGGCGATGGCTCCCGCCAGCGGCCATCCTGCGTTCACCCACAGCACGCCGACGATAGCCGATGCCAGGCCGCTCATGGAGCCGACCGACAGGTCTATCTCACCAAGCATTAGCACGCAGACGATGCCGAGCGAGATAAACCCGACCGTCGCGCAGTCAAACAGCAGGTTCACCAGGTTATTCGGCGCGATATAGACCGGGTTGAGGAAGGTGAAAACCAGGGAAATCACAATCAGCCCGGCTATCACCGGCGCGGTGCCGAGATCGCCGGTTTTGATGCGGGTTATCTGCGCGCGTAGGGCGCCGAACAGCCCCTCGTCGTGACGAACGCGCTCATCGCTGCGATCCAGCGCGGTGTGGGATGCGGTCTTACTGTTCATAAAATTACATCGCTCCGGAAGTCGTTGGCTGTGATTTACGTTCAACCCGGCGTGAGACGGCGTTTTCCGTCGCGCCGGTGATCGCGGCGACCAGATCCTGATTAGAAGCATCGGGCGTGAAGATCCCTTTGTTGCGCCCGAGACGCAGCACCACGATACGGTCGGCGACGGCGCGAACGTCTTCCATGTTGTGACTGATGATGATGACGCCAAGCCCGCGCTCGCGAACGCGCTCAATCAGGTTGAGCACTTCCGCGGTCTGCGCGACGCCCAGCGCCGCGGTGGGTTCATCGAGCATAATGATTTTAGGGTTCAGCAGCAGCGAACGGGCGATGGCGACGGTCTGCCGCTGGCCGCCGGAAAGCGATGCCACCGGTTCGCGTACCGACGGAATACGTGCCGCCAGCTCCTGCAGCAGCGTCCAGGCTTTCACTTCCATCGCCACTTCATCGAGCTGGAACGGCGAAATTTCATGACCCAGAAACAGGTTTGCCACCACATCAAGGTTTTCACACAGCGCCAGATCCTGAAACACCGTGGCAATACCGTATTCCAGCGCCTTGCCGGGGCTATCGAGGGTGACGGGGTTGCCGTCAAACTCAATGGTGCCGGAGGTCGGCTGGTGGACGCCGGCGAGGATCTTCACCAGCGTGGATTTGCCCGCGCCGTTGTCGCCGACCAGCGCGACCACCTCGCCGGCGTGGACTTCTAATTCGATATCCGTCAGCGCGGACACCGCGCCAAAATGTTTAGAGACGTTGCGCAGTTGCAGTATTGGCCGCCCGGCGGCGGAGTTGTGTTGTTGTTGCGGCATACAAAACGACCTCAATAATGGCGAAATCGCGCCCGCCGCGGCGGGCGCAGGGGCAAAAGTTACTTGCTGATGCCTAACTTCTGGCAGGCGGCGGCGTACTCGCCGCTACACACCTGATCCCAGGTCTGGATTTTTTTATCGAAGATTTCCGCTTTGATGTTTTTGGCCGTCACCACTTCCGGGGTAAATAGCTGGGAAGGGGTGTTGTACAGGGTGGTGCTGGCCTGCGGTTTTTTGCCCTGGATAAAATCAACCGCCACTTTGGCCGCCGCCGCGGCGACGATCTCCGATGGCTTGGAGATGGTGTTGTACTGATCGCCAGCGATGATCAGCTGCAGCGCGGCGATAGTGGCGTCATTGCCGGTGACCGGCGGCAGCGGCTGGACGCCGGCAGCCTTAAAGGCGGCAATTGCGCCGCCGCCGGTACCGTCGTTTGCCGCGACCACGCCCTTAATTTTGTCGCCAAAGCGGGTAACCTGCCCGGCGGTCCACTCCTGGGCTTTCGGCGGCGCCCACTCCGGGGTGTCGAATTCGGCCAACGTTTTGTAACCGGACTCTTTCAATCCGCGATGGATACCGTCGCGGATCAGCCCTGCGGCGGCATCGGTTGGCGAACCGTTAATTTGCAGCACGCCGGCATCCTGCGGCACGCCGCTCGCTTTCAGATGGTCGGTAAGAGATTTTGCGATGGCGTAGCCAATGCCCTCGTTATCAAATGAGACGTAGAAATCAGCCGGTTTGTCTGGTACCGGGCGATCATAGGCAATGACCTTGACCCCCTGCGCTTGGGCGTTTTCGACCAGCGCGGCGGCGGCGGAAGAGTCAACCGGATCCAGGACGATCACTTTCGCCCCCTGGGCGATAACCGAGTTGAACTGCTGCTGCTGGAGCGACGCGTTGGCGTTGGCATTCTGATAGATGACCTTACAATCCGCGCAAAGCTTGCTCATTTCCGCCTTAAAACCGGGGAAGTCGTGCTGTTCATAGCGGGTAGAGGCCTGATCGGGCATTAAAAAGGCCACGGTGGCGGACTCTGCAGACCAGGCTGAAGCCGTGACGGTGCCGGATAGTGCGGCGAGTGTGATAAAAATATTACGGTAATTCATTGTGTTACCCTCTTTTTTATAGGCTTAAGCCCGCCGGGTTGCGCCGACGTTACAGAGACTTTTTTAATCAGAGTTACCAATAATTCACATGTAGGATACGTCGGTTTTACATTTGCTCAACCGATGAAGCAGGATTACCACTGCGCAAAAAATGAGTCAAGAAAAGGAAAAAAGTCGATCGGATTTTGTGATTCGCTGCAAATAAGTGAACAAAAAAACGCCAGTCGATTTGACCGTAGCGGGAGAGGATGTAAGGGGAAAGATACGGGCGACGACGTGCCGCCCGCAGGGATTACTCTTCGCTGAGGAACAGCTCCAGCAGCGAATTTAAAAACAGTTTACCGTGCTCGGTAATTTGCCAGTTTTGCGCATCTTCCAGCAGATAGCCTTCGGCGATAGCGGCATCGATTTGCTGACGGATAACCTGCTCATCAAGGCCGGTATACAAGCTGAACTCCGCGCGCGGCGCGGCCTCCAGCAGGCGAAAACGGTTCATAAAGAACTCAAACGGTTTATCCGCTTCTTCCACATCATGCTGACGCTCAAGGTAACGGCCTTCCATATACCCGCGCGGGTGGCGGGTTTTGGCGGTTCGCAGAATGCGTCCGTCAGGGAAGGTGATCTTGCCGTGCGCGCCGCAGCCGATGCCGAGGTAGTCGCCAAAGCGCCAGTAGTTGAGATTATGCTGACACTGGAAGCCTGGCTTAGCATAGGCGGACGTCTCGTACTGCTGATAGCCGGCGGCGCTCAGCAGCTGATGCCCCTGCTCGAAAATATCCCATAGCGCGTCGTCATCCGGCAGCACCGGCGGCCGGGAGCCGAACAAGGTGTTCGGCTCAATGGTCAGCTGGTACCACGACAGGTGCGGCGGGTTGAGGGCAATCGCCTGACGCAGATCGTCCAGCGCCTCCTCCAGCGACTGGTCCGGCAGACCGTGCATCAGGTCGAGGTTGAAGCTGCGCAAGCCGAGGCCGCTGGCGAGACGTGCTGCGCGCTTGGCCTCCTCCGGGCCGTGGATCCGCCCCAGGCGCTGCAGCTTCGGTTCGCTAAAGCTTTGTACGCCGATGGAGATGCGGTTCACCCCGGCGCGCTGATAATCAACGAAGCGATCGGCCTCCACGGTACCCGGGTTGGCTTCCATGGTGATTTCCGCCCCGGCGGCCAGCG
The DNA here is from genome assembly GCF_008452795.1 of Klebsiella sp. AqSCr. NCBI lineage: Bacteria > Pseudomonadati > Pseudomonadota > Gammaproteobacteria > Enterobacterales > Enterobacteriaceae > Klebsiella > Klebsiella sp. AqSCr. The sequence continues at coordinate 2,282,900 of NZ_MJDM01000005.1, read as the reverse complement.
GCAGGCAGGCGCGGACGCCATCGAGCAGGGTTTGCATGGCCGGGCCGGACAGCAGGCTCGGCGTACCGCCGCCGATAAAAATAGTGCCTATTTCCCGTCCCTGGGCATAGTGCGCATCAGCCTGCAGATCGTTCAGCAGATGCTGGACGTAGTCATCATGCGGCACCTCGCCTTTCAGCGCATGCGAATTAAAATCGCAGTACGGGCATTTCTGCACGCACCAGGGAATATGGATATAGAGACTCAGCGGCGGCAAATTAGCCATTACGTAATGCTTCCAGTAACAGTTTCAGCGCCTGCCCGCGATGGGAAATGGCGCTCTTTTCTTCACGGCTCAGTTCGGCCGCGGTTTTCCCTTCTGACGGGACGAAGAAGATCGGGTCGTAACCGAAGCCGCCATGACCGGCGGCTTGTCGGGTGATTACCCCAGGCCAGCTGCCGTGGCACACAAGCGGCGTGGGATCCTCGGCATGGCGCAGATAGACCAGCACGCAGTGGAACTGGGCCTGACGCTGGTCGTCCGGCACGTCCTTTAACGCGTCGAGCAGCTTCTCAAGATTCTGCTGGTCGCTGGCATCGACGCCGGAATAGCGTGCGGAGTAAATACCCGGCGCGCCGCCAAGAGCATCGACGGCCAGACCGGAATCGTCGGCGATGGCCGGCAGGCCGGTGATCTGCGCCGCGTGGCGCGCTTTCAGAATCGCGTTTTCAATGAAGGTCAGGCCGGTCTCTTCCGCAGAGTCCACGCCCAGCTCGGTCTGAGCGACGATATCGAGACCAAAATCTTCCAGCAGCGAGGCCAGTTCGCGCACTTTGCCGGCGTTGCCGGTAGCGAGGACGACTTTTTGCATGATGAATCCTGTTTATTCAGTTAGCGCCGCGACCGCAGTCGGGATCTGTTGTGGGGCGATGATTTTAACTTGCTTATGGCGGCCCAGCTCGCCTTTTTCAATCAGTACCTGGCTTTTGGCGACGCGGAACTGTTTGGCGAGAAATTTCACCAGGTGGGCATTGGCCTGGCCATCAACGGGCGGGGCGGTAATGGCGACTTTAAGCTCGTCGCCATGTACGCCCACGATGCTATCGCGGCTGGCCTTAGGCTGAATGTACAGCCTCAGCACCAGCCCGTCAGCGCAGGTTTCAACGGCACTCATAGCGCCATCCACAGCCCCGGCAGCAGTACATTACCGGTGGCCTGCAGCACTTCGGCGATGCCCATATTGATTACGTACAACAGCAATACCAGCACCATCGGCGAGAAATCGATACCGCCCATCGACGGCAGCAGGTTGCGGATAGGGCGCAGCAGCGGGTCCGCCAGCTGCATCAGCACATACTCCACCGGGCTACGGCCCTGGCTGACCCAGCTCATGATCGCCATCAACAGCAGTACCCAGAAGATCAACGAGCCGATGGTTTTCAGCAGAATAAGCAGAGCGGAGATCCAGATGATCGGCTGGAAGGTGATCACCATAAACAGCACGATCGCTTTGATGACGCAGAGAATAAATGCCACCAGCAGCGAGGCGCTGTCAATCGGCCCCATTGCCGGGATAATCCGGCGCAGCGGTCCGACAATCGGCTGCGTGGCTTTCACCACAAACTGCGAAAACGGGTTGTAAAAGTCGCAGCGCGCCCACTGCATCCAGACGCGTAACAACACGACCATCGTGTAAAGCTCAATGACCGTTGAAAGCAGGAAAGTCAACGTCTTCATGGCGTTCCTCAGATTCCTTATTATTTGCTGTAGTCGCGCGCACCAAAAATGGCTGTACCGATGCGCACCATCGTGCTTCCCGCCGCGATTGCGGCTTCCATATCGTCCGACATTCCCAGAGACAACGTATCGACCGTGGGGTACCGCGTTTTTAATCGCGCAAATGCTACCGCCATTTGCCGGGCGACGGCAAACTGCCTTACATATTCTGACTCAGGCGCGGGGATGGCCATCAGGCCGCGCAGTTCCAGATGAGGTAACTCAGCGATCTCCGCCGCTAAGCCGTCGAGCGCTTCCAGCGGGATGCCGGATTTGCTCTGCTCATCGCTGATGTTAATTTGAATCAGCACCTTCAGCGGCGGTAAATGCGCCGGGCGCTGCTCGTTCAGGCGGGTGGCGATTTTCAGCCGATCGACGGTGTGGCACCAGTCAAAATGCTCTGCCACCAACCGGCTTTTGTTGGACTGCAGGGGGCCAATAAAGTGCCACTGCAGCCCGCTGACGCCAGCCTGCTGGAAATGGTTAATCTTCTCCACGCCCTCCTGGACGTAGTTTTCACCAAATGCCCGCTGGCCTGCCGCAATGGCTTCTTCGATCGCGCTCGCAGGTTTCGTTTTACTCACTGCAAGCAATGTCACTTCTTCTGGCGCACGCCCGCATCGGGCGGCAGCACCGGAGATTTTGTCCCGGACCTGTGCCAGGTTATGCGCAATATCGTTCATATTCCGAGGATGAGTTATGAAGCTGGAAGAAATCGTAGCCCTTAGTGTAAAGCATAATGTCTCCGATCTACACCTGTGCAATTCCGCCGCACCGCGCTGGCGGCGGCAGGGCAGGCTGGAGCCCGCGCCCTTTCCCGCGCCGGATATTGCGAATTTACTCAACGACTGGCTCGATGCCGCACAGTTACTGCACTGGCAGGAACACGGCCAGATTGACTTTGCGCTGAACCTGGCCTGCGGTGCGCGGCTGCGCGCCAGCGCCTTCGCCCATACGCGTGGGATATCGCTGGTGCTGCGTCTCCTTCCTGAACAGTGCCCGCGTCTGGATATGCTCGGCGCCCCGCCTGCGCTGAGCGAACTGCTGGCGGAAGAGAGTGGTTTGCTGTTGGTCACCGGAGCGACGGGCAGCGGCAAGTCGACCACCCTGGCGGCAATGGTGGGGCACCTCAATCAGCATCTTGATGGCCATATTCTGACGCTTGAAGATCCGGTGGAATTTATTCATCACAGCGAGCGCTGTCTGATCCAGCAGCGGGAAGTTGGCCGTCACTGTCCTTCGTTCGCCGCGGCGCTCCGCGTGGCGCTGCGCCAGGATCCGGATGTGATCCTGCTCGGGGAGCTACGCGACAGCGAAACCATTCGCCTGGCGTTAACCGCGGCGGAGACCGGGCACCTGGTAATGGCGACATTACATACCCGCGGCGCGGCGCCGGCGGTGGAGAGATTGATCGATGTCTTTCCGGCGGAGGAGAAAGATCAGGTTCGTAGCCAGCTTGCCGGAAGCCTGTGCGCGGTGCTGGCGCAAAAATTGTTACCTGCACGTCAGGGCGGGAGAGTTGCGCTATACGAGCTTCTGGTCAACACGCCAGCGGTGGCGAATTTGATCCGTGAAGGAAAAGTACATCAATTGCCTGGTGTGATGCAGACCGGGATGCAGGCCGGAATGTTGACCTTTACCCAGAGTTTTCAGCAACGTGTCGCTGCAGGCGCGCTATAAGATGAGAAAGAGATTGATATGACAGGTTAAATGATATGTTAGATGAATGTTTATTTGTTGTTTATTAATATTATTTGGTAATACAAATAACTTTTGATTATAAATTCAAATAACACATTCAGATTAGATATGTCGACAGTGAATACGCATTTCCAGGAAAAAAGTTTGATTATCTTTTGACAGCTTTGAGTCATTCGATTTATGCTGTTTGTGGGAATAGGATGATTCTCATGGAATAACGTTTCAGTTTGTAAATTACCTTGGTGATTTATAAATTCACGACTGTTTGTATCTTTTTTTATTCATTTAACCACCATGGCGGTGGGTAACAGCTAAGGAGAGTTTTAAGTGATTAATTTAAATGGAAATTCATCATCTTCTCGTCAGGTAACCTTTATTACCCACCCGTCTATTCAAAGCAAAGCCTTTGCCAGCTATCTGAGCGAAACCCTGATGGCACCGGTGGTTTTACAAAATATTAATAAACCGCTGGCGCAGCGTTTGGCAAAAGATTCTGTAATATTATTTGATATTGCAGTGTCAAATAAGAAATTAAACGGGGTGTGGCGGGATATTATTCGCCTGCAGGCAGATAATCCTCGTTTGTTGATTATTAATAGCGCACAAAAGTATGAGCTATACGAAATGGCGCAGTGGCCGGCTTTATATGGCGTGTTCCGTCATGACGATGATGAATCGCGCTTAATTGAGGGCGTTAAGGCCGTGCTGAACGGCGAGCAGACGGCTGAATTGAGCGTGATGCACCCGGCGATGTACGCTGCGGACCATGCATCGACTCCAGTAGAGAACTCGCCGCTGACCGAGCGGGAATGCGAGATCCTCAACGAACTGCGCTGCGGCGCGACGAACCTGGATATCGCCCGCGCGCTGTTTATCAGCGAGAACACGGTGCGGACGCACCTGTACAATGTGTTTCGTAAACTGAGCGTGAAAAATCGCACCCAGGCGGTGAGCTGGGCTAACGAACATCTGCGCCACTAAGCGGGTAAACGTGCGCCGTCAGCGGTCCGCCGGCGGCGCAGGAGGGCAGAGTTTAAAAGCTCTGCTCGAAGTAGCTTTCCAGTATGACTACGGCAGAGGCCGAATCGACGCTGCCTTTATTCAGCGCCCGGTAGCCGCCGTGTTCAAACAGGCCCGCGCGGGCCTCAACCGTACTCAGTCGTTCATCGTGGAGAAGGATCGCGACGCCAAAGCGGCCATGAATTTTATTGGCGAAATTACGCGCGCGCGCCGTCAGCGGTTGCTCGGTGCCGTCCATATTGAGCGGCAGGCCGACGATTACCGCCTCAGGCTGCCACTCTTTAAGCAGTTTTTCGATGACGTTCCAGTCCGGTTTACCGTCCTGCGCCTTCAGCGCCGGTAATGGTCGTGCGGTCGCGGTGATGCGTTGTCCCACCGCCACGCCGATGCTTTTGGTGCCAAAGTCAAAGCCGAGAAAGGTTCCGCTCATCACGCATGCCCCGCGACGCCTGGCATCGTCACAATGTCGATACCAATCAGTTTAGCCGCCTCGCGCCAGCGATCGGCGATCGGCGTACGGAAAAGAATATTCTGATCCGCCGGGGCGGTGAGCCAGGCATTATCTAAAATCTCCTGCTCCAGCTGCCCTTTCTCCCACGAAGAGTAGCCCAACGCAACCAGCACGTTGCCCGGCTGCCGATCGGTACCTAAGGTTTCAAGAACATCCCGCGAGGTGGTAATCACCGTGTTATCCGAGATGCGAATGCTCGAGGAAAAGTCAGAGGGCGGGGTATGCAAAATGAAGCCGCGGTCTTCCGCCAGCGGGCCTCCCAGCATCACCGGTTTATCCAGACGGATCTCTGGATTGCGCGGCTCCGGGACAATTTTGAGCTTCTCAAGGATCCCTTCCACCTGCAGATTTTCCAGCGGCTTATTGATAATAATGCCCATGGCACCCTCGTCGTTGTACTCGCAGATATAGACTACGGAGCGGCGGAAAATGGGGTCCTGAAGCGCGGGCATGGCAATCAGAAAGTGATGCTGTAAATTCATTGTCAGAGGTTCGTTCCTGGTTCAAAAAAGCAACACCCAGTATGCGGGCAAAGTAGAATGGTGTCGATGCACTTTATCTGGCCGGCGCCCGAGTGGCGTCAGGCTGGCAACGTTTCACGAGCGCGGTAATCCGCGCTCGCTGCGCCAAAAGCGGACGTTGGTCCGCCGTCGTGCTTATTTATCGATACGTCTTTCGATAGCGTCCATCAGCATACCGGTGATCGAAATATCCGGGAAGGCGGCTTCGATTTCGCGTACGCAGGTGGGGCTGGTGACGTTAATTTCCGTCAGACGGTCGCCGATGATATCCAGGCCGACGAAGATAAGGCCTTTGGCCTTCAGCGTCGGGCCGACGCGGCGGGCGATTTCCCAGTCGCTTTCGGTCAACGGGCGGGCTTCGCCGCGGCCGCCGGCGGCCAGATTGCCGCGGGTCTCGCCACCCTGCGGAATTCGCGCCAGGCAGTAAGGCACGGGCACTCCATCCACTACCAACACGCGCTTGTCGCCATCTTTAATGGCCGGCAGATAGTTCTGCGCCATGCAGTAGCGGCTGCCCAGTTCGGTCAGCGTCTCGGCAATCACCCCAAGGTTTGGATCGCCGGCTTTAACCCGGAAAATAGAGGCGCCGCCCATGCCGTCGAGCGGTTTCATGATGATATCGCCGTGCTTTTCCCAGAAGGCTTTCAGCTGGGCTTTATTGCGGGTGACCAACGTTTCCGGAGTCAGTTCAGAGAACCAGGCGGTGAACAGCTTCTCGTTACAGTCGCGCAGACTCTGCGGCTTGTTGACGATAAGCGTGCCTTTCTCTTCCGCCCGCTCCAGGATGTAGGTGGCATAAATAAATTCGGTATCAAACGGCGGATCCTTACGCATCAGGATGACGTCAAGGTCCGCCAGCGGCAGATCCTGCTCGCCGGTGAAGTCATACCATTTATCGTAGTTCTGTTCGACGCTCAGCGTGCGCGTCCGGGCGCGGGCTTCGCCGTTGATCAAATAGAGGTCGTTCATCTCCATATAATGGAGTTCATAGCCGCGACGCTGCGCCTCCAGCAACATAGCGAAGCTGGTGTCTTTCTTGATGTTGATGGTTGCGATGGGATCCATCACGATGCCGAGCTTGATCATGGTTCTTCTCCGTTAACGCCTCAACCTAAGTCGCCAAAACGCACCTGTAGGGCGGTGATGGCGGTGAGCGCAGTAGTCTCTGTACGCAGAACGCGCGGTCCCAACAGGATATCAGTAAACTGGTATTGCGCGGTCATCGCTATCTCTTCAGCCGACAGCCCGCCTTCCGGGCCAATCAGCAGACGGACGCGTTCAACCGGCAGCGGCAGCGTGTTAATGCTGGCGCTGGCGCGCGGGTGCAGGTTGAGCTTCAGCCCGCTGTCCTGCTCGGCGCACCACGCCTCCAGCTGCATCGCCGGACGTATTTCCGGTACCACGTTACGACCGCTCTGTTCGCAGGCGGCAATAGCGATTTTCTGCCACTGCTGGATCTTTTTCTGCAAACGTTCGGCATCCAGTTTAACGCCGCAGCGCTCGGAAAACAGTGGCGTTATGAGGCTTACCCCGAGTTCGATCGATTTCTGGATGGTGAATTCCATTTTTTCGCCGCGGGACATCACCTGGCCTAAATGGATATGCAGCGGCGATTCCCGATCGTCAGGTTCGCCACTGAGCACCTCAACCGTAACGTTTTTCTTACCGGCCTCGGTGATGACCGCGTCAAACACCTGGTTACTGCCGTCAAAAAGCTGTAGGTGCTGACCGGCGGTCATGCGCAGGACGCGGCCGACGTGGTTGGCCGCGTCATCGCTCAGCGCGATCTGGCTGCCGACAATGAGGCGTTCTGGATGATGGATGCGAGGAATGCGCATGCTTGATATTCCGTTCGTTGCGCAGATGCCAGCTTCCCGCCATCGGGCGGGAAGCACAGGGCTGCAAATTAACAATTGCCGCTAGTGTAGGTTAGCTCTTTTGCGCCTGGCAAGCCTGCTGGACATACGGATTATGGTTGCCCTGCACTTTCGCGATGCGCTCATCACGTTCACATTCCCAGGCGGTGACCGGGTACTGTTTATTCCAGGCGGTAAACAGCTGAGTTTGCTGGCGGGAAAGATTCAGCTGATAGCGGTCGCGCATATAGAAGTAGGTGCGGGCGATGGCGCCGCGAGCGCGGGCAGGGGGCTCGGCGATTTTATCTTTAAAATCGACCTTCATGGTGCACTGGCCGTACTGGCCTTCACCGCCGTTCCACTGGCTGTACATAAAGTTGCCGCGATCGCCATTCACTTCTCCCACCGCCGGCTGCAGGTTGTGCATATCGCTTTCCATCTTGCGGTATTCCGGATCTTTGGCGCAGTTTTTACGTCCACCCTCCTGCCAGCACTGACGCTGATGGCCGAACTGCCATGCCGGCACTACGTGCTCCCATTCAACCCGGCTGGCGCGGTTCTCATTTTTACGCACTTTATAGCCGCAGGATTCCAAATCGATAACGCCTTTTTTCCCCTGCCAGTCGATTTTACAGCCGCAATAAAAATCGCCCGGAACGTCGGCATTCACTTTGACGCCAGCGGCTTTGGCCTGGGAAAAACTATTAATACCAGCGGCCGCAAGCGGACCACTGACTGCCGCGCTCAATACCGCTACGGCTAAAACATGCATACGGGACATCGTTAACTCCGTGTCAAAACGAGCCCGCAACGTAGCGAATGAGGGTGCCGGATGCAATCAGTCAGATCAGAAAGTTTCTAATTAATTCCGATGGTTATTTTTCAGCCACCAGCAGATCGCCGCAGCGAACGCAGCGGTAGGTGGCCTCGCCGCGAACCACCCGGTTATGGCGACGGACGGTGAGCTGGTGCTGCTGACAGCGACAGCGATAGGGGAAGGTGTTCTGGCGGACCGAAGCGAGTTCAAAGCGGTGGGTGCGACGCGCGGGAACGCCAAGGACGCTCTCCATCATCCATTTCCACTCTTTCCCGTGCGGCGCGACGCGGCCGAAATGCTGCCAGACCAGCAGGTGCGCCAGCTCATGCGGCACCACTTCATCGATAAACTCCCGCTGATTTTCCAGCAGCAGCACCGGGTTTAAACGAATTTCGTTTTTCTCCAGCCAGGCGGTGCCGGCGGAAGTACCACGCTGCTGGTAGACCAGCGTCGGTTCCGCATAGCGGCGTTCCAGCTTGCGATTCGCATTGGCGAGATGCTCCCGCAGGCTGCGCATGACGGCCTGCTGAATAGCGATGGGAATACGGGGCGTTTTCATAGCGTCAGAGGATAGTGCGGCGGAGGGGGGAGAGCAAGAGGAAGCTTCCTCCCGGGATGGGAGGAAGCTCAGGAAGGTTAATCGCGGGCACCGATCTCGCGCAGTGGACGACCCTGCATCAGGTTACGTTCAATATGTTCCAGCGAGACGTTTTTGGTTTCCGGGATCAGCCACAGCGTCAGCAGGATAAACAGCACGTTCAGACCGCCGTACACCCAGAAGGTATTGGCGCTGCCCAGCGAGTTGAGCATGGTCAGGAAGGTGGCGCCGACAATCATGTTGGCAATCCAGTTGGTCGCTGTGGAGCAGGTGATACCGAAGTCGCGGCCTTTCAGCGGCTGGATTTCGGAGCACAGTACCCAAATCAGTGGGCCGGCGCTCATGGCGAAACCGACGATGAACATCAGCAGCATCAGGACGGCGATGTACTGGGCGGTAGAGGAGTGAATGCCGATGTGCATCATGGTACCCAGGACGCCCATACCCGCGGCCATCACGATAAAGCCAAGGATCAGCGTCGGTTTACGGCCCCAGCGGTCGACCAGACCGATGGCGATAAAGGTGGCCAGCACGTTAGTCAGACCGACGATCACTGTCCCCCACATTTGCTCAGTGGTGTTGGCATAACCCGCCAGCTCAAAGATCTTCGGCGCGTAGTACATGATGACGTTCATCCCGGTGAACTGTTGCATCACCTGCAGCAGGATGCCGAGGAACACCGCGCGGCGGAAGTTGCTGTTGTCTTTAAACAGCGACCAGCCGGACTGTTTTACCTTCAGGCTTTCACGGATTTCATCGAGCTCGCGTTTCGCTTCGGCGCTGGTATCGCGCAGGCGCAGCAGCACGCGTTCCGCATCGACAAAGCGACGTTTGGCGGCGAACCAGCGCGGGCTGTCCGGCAGGAAGATAACACCGATCAGCAGCAATACCGCCGGAATGATGATAACCCCGAGCATCCAGCGCCATGCGCCGCTGTAGCTGAAAGCGGTGTCAGAGAGATAGGCGCCAAGGATCCCGATGGTGATCATCAGCTGGTACATGGAAATCATACTGCCGCGAATTTTTTCTGGCGCGATTTCCGACAGATACAGCGGAGCCGTATATGAGGCGACGCCCACCGCCAGGCCGAGCAGCACACGGGAAACCAGCAGGATCTCGACGTTTGGCGCGGCGGCAGAGAACAGCGAACCGGCGACGAAGAGGATGGCGCCGATCATCAGGCTCTTTTTCCGGCCCAGTTTGAAAGAGAGCCAGCCGCTGCCGACCGCGCCGACGGCAGCTCCGAACATCATGGAGCTGACCACCCACTCCTGGGTGTGGGCGGAAATCTGGAACTCATTGGCAATAAAGGGTAAGGCACCCGCAATAACACCGATATCAAGGCCGAACAGCAGGCCAGCCAGCGCGGCGAGGAAACAGACGAAGAACGTCATAGTCTTGTTCGAACGCCCTTGTTTTTTGTTGTCAGGCATAACGCCCTCCAGTTGAGTTATTGATTCTGTCGATGGTTAGGGTAGGACACTCGTCGGTAAAAAAACGTGACTATAATCACGGCTGTGTAATCGTTTCCACAAAGGTAAAGAAACGTAATTCATTAAATGCTTTTTAAATCAGCAATATAAACAAGGATAGACGACATTTTGAAAAACGGTAATCAGAGTTGACCGAAACAATATGTAACATTGTGAAAAATGGGTACAGGAGATAGCGTCTTTGGGCAGAAGGTGACAGTCTTTACTATGTAATCGCTTTCATTTTTTGGCGGCCGCGCGTTGAAATGGGGGCGCAGAAAAGGGGGGGCGTAAATAAAAAGGCCAGCGCGAGACTGGCCTTGAAGAGAGGAAGCGCGGAGATTATTTCAGACCGGCCGCTTCCCGCAGCAGCGCCGCTTTGTCGGTTTTTTCCCATGGGAAATGTTCGCGACCAAAGTGACCGTAGGCTGCGGTTTCTTTGTAGATCGGGTGCAGCAGATCCAGCATCTGAATCAGACCGTATGGACGCAGGTCGAAGAACTCACGCACCAGCAGGGTCAGCTGTTCAGAAGGCACTTTCTCGGTGCCAAAGGTTTCCACCATGATGGACGTCGGTTCTGCAACGCCGATAGCGTAGGAAACCTGAATTTCGCAACGATCGGCCAGGCCTGCGGCAACGATGTTCTTCGCCACATAGCGCGCCGCGTAGGCTGCGGAACGGTCAACTTTAGATGGATCTTTACCGGAGAACGCGCCGCCGCCGTGGCGAGCCATGCCGCCGTAGGTATCAACGATGATCTTACGACCGGTCAGACCGCAGTCGCCCATCGGGCCGCCAATAACGAAACGGCCGGTCGGGTTGATGAAGAATTTGGTGGACGCGTTGAGCCATTCGGTCGGCAGAATCGGCTTGATGATCTCTTCCATCACTGCTTCCTGCAGGGATTTCTGATCGATATCTTCCGCGTGCTGAGTCGACAGAACGACCGCGTCGATGCCGACGATTTTGCCGTCGTCATACTGGAAGGTCACCTGGCTTTTCGCATCCGGGCGCAGCCACGGCAGGGTGCCGTTTTTACGCACTTCAGCCTGACGCTGCACCAGACGGTGAGCGTAAGTCACCGGCGCCGGCATCAGCACGTCGGTTTCGTTAGTGGCGTAGCCAAACATCAGTCCCTGGTCGCCGGCGCCCTGTTCCAGCGGATCGGCACGGTCAACGCCCTGGTTAATGTCCGGAGACTGTTTACCAATGGCGCTCAGTACGGCGCACGAGTTGGCGTCAAAGCCCATATCGGAATGCACGTAGCCAATTTCGCGGACGGTGTTGCGGGTGATCTCTTCGATATCAACCCATGCGCTGGTGGTGATTTCGCCGCCTACCAGCACCATGCCGGTTTTGACATAGGTTTCACATGCGACACGCGCTTTTGGATCCTGCTCGAGGATCGCATCCAGCACGGCATCGGAGATTTGGTCAGCAATTTTGTCAGGATGCCCTTCTGATACGGACTCAGACGTAAAAAGGTGTTTTGCCATATTTTATTTCACCTGTGGACGATTCGGATAGCTCATACTGTTGTGTAATGTGGCTTTGGTGGATAATCAGCGCAAAGCCGCGCAGGTAGCGACACGAGCAGTCTGAGTGTTAATCAGTATAGACGGATTAACTTCTGGACGGCCATTTTAGGTCAAATCTTGAGCCCATTTCCAGCCTTTTTTGATGGCGGTCGCATTTATGGGAAAACCCGCCTGGCAAAATTTCCTGACAACCGCGCAAACAGGCACATTTTTATTTTGCTTTTTACCCCGCTTCTCGGTATAAAACGCCGCGCGCGGCTCATTAAAAAAGCGCACGGGGCATGGCCCTGTGGTGCCACTTCCAGCCGGGTTAAGCAGTCTGTATTTACAGAATCTCGCAGCGGCGTAGCGCCTGTTGCCCGGTATGTATAGCTTTGGCTTGTCGCCGACCCTGTCGCAGGGCGGTGTGGAGGTGATACCAGATAATGAACCAATGTTTTTCGTTTGATTCGTCGCGTCGTTCTGTCGCGCGTCAGCACTCCGCAACCTGCATCTCTCTCATGCAAACCAGCCGATGTTCACCCCATCTCGGCGCTTCTCAGGATTCCAGGGCCGGTCGGCCGTCAGAAAACTGAACAAGGGCGCTCTTGCCTGGCAAGAGTTTTCTCGTGGTTTCTCCGGACTGTCATACTCTGTTCGGCTACGTGTTTTACGATGATATGAATAAGAAACCGGTCGCGCAGTCGCAAAACCAGCAAATAGTGCTGGGCTTTAGGACTGTTCATGGGTTGTTATCGCATCTTTGGACTGCGATAGTAGTTAACTGTCTTACACTTATTATTAAAAATTGAGGTTCGCTATGTCTGACGACATGTCTATGGTTTCGCCTTCGTCAGCAGGCGAACACGGTGTACTACGTTCCATGCAGGAGGTAGCGATGAGCTCCCAGGAAGCCAGCAAGATGCTGCGTACTTATAATATTGCCTGGTGGGGCAATAACTATTATGACGTCAACGAACTGGGCCACATCAGCGTTTGCCCGGATCCGGACGTCCCGGAAGCGCGCGTTGACCTCGCGGAATTAGTCAAAGCGCGTGAAGCGCAAGGGCAGCGCTTGCCGGCGCTGTTCTGCTTCCCGCAGATCCTGCAGCACCGCCTGCGCTCGATCAACGCCGCCTTCAAACGCGCGCGTGAATCGTATGGCTATAACGGCGATTACTTCCTCGTCTACCCGATCAAGGTTAACCAGCACCGTCGCGTGATTGAATCGCTGATCCATTCCGGCGAGCCGCTGGGCCTGGAAGCCGGTTCGAAAGCGGAACTGATGGCCGTGCTGGCGCACGCCGGGATGACCCGCAGCGTCATCGTCTGTAATGGTTATAAAGACCGCGAATATATCCGTCTGGCGCTGGTGGGCGAGAAGATGGGCCACAAGGTCTATCTGGTCATTGAGAAGATGTCCGAGATCGTTATCGTACTGGAAGAGGCCGAGCGCCTGAACGTGGTGCCGCGCCTTGGCGTACGTGCGCGTCTGGCCTCGCAGGGCTCCGGTAAATGGCAGTCCTCCGGCGGCGAGAAGTCCAAGTTCGGCCTCGCAGCGACCCAGGTGCTGCAACTGGTCGAAATTCTGCGCGAGGCAGGCCATCTTGAGAGCCTGCAACTGCTGCACTTCCACCTCGGTTCGCAGATGGCTAACATTCGCGATATCGCCACCGGCGTGCGTGAATCGGCGCGTTTCTACGTCGAACTACATAAGCTGGGCGTCAACATTCAGTGCTTCGACGTCGGCGGCGGCCTGGGCGTGGACTATGAAGGCACCCGCTCGCAGTCCGATTGCTCGGTGAACTACGGTCTGAACGAATACGCCAACAATATCATCTGGGCGATCGGCGATGCCTGCGAAGAGAATGGCCTGCCGCACCCGACGGTGATCACCGAGTCCGGCCGCGCGGTGACCGCGCACCATACCGTGCTGGTTTCCAACATCATCGGCGTTGAGCGTAACGAATACACCGAGGCGACCCCGCCGGCGGAAGACGCTGCGCGTCCGCTGCAGAGCATGTGGGAAACCTGGCTGGAGATGCACGAGACCGGCAACCGCCGCTCGCTGCGCGAATGGCTGCACGACAGCCAGATGGACCTGCACGATATCCACATCGGCTACTCCTCAGGCACCTTCAACCTGCAGGAGCGCGCGTGGGCGGAACAGCTGTATCTGAACATGTGCCATGAGGTGCAGAAGCAGCTCGACCCGAGCAACCGCGCCCATCGTCCCATCATCGATGAGCTGCAGGAGCGAATGGCGGATAAAATCTACGTCAACTTCTCGTTGTTCCAGTCGATGCCGGATGCCTGGGGGATCGATCAGCTGTTCCCGGTGATGCCGCTGGAAGGGCTGAACAAGTCGCCGGAGCGCCGCGCGGTGCTGCTGGACATCACCTGCGATTCCGATGGCGCCATCGATCACTACGTGGACGGCGACGGGATCGCCACCACCATGCCGATGCCGGAATACGACCCGGAGAACCCGCCGATGCTGGGCTTCTTCATGGTTGGCGCCTATCAGGAGATCCTCGGCAACATGCACAACCTGTTCGGCGATACCGAGGCGGTGGACGTGTTCGTCTTCCCTGACGGCAGCGTTGAGGTTGAGCTGTCCGACGAGGGCGATACCGTAGCGGATATGCTGCAGTATGTGCAGCTGGATCCGAACACGCTGCTGACCCAGTTCCGCGATCAGGTGAAAAATACCGGTCTGGACGATGCGCTGCAGCAGCAGTTCCTCGAGGAGTTCGAGGCGGGACTGTACGGCTATACTTATCTGGAAGACGAGTAGCCGCTGATGCCCGGTGGCGCTGCGCTGACCGGGCCTGCGTATGTCGGCCGGATAAGGCGAAGCCGTCATCCGGCAGCATGCGATACTCACTTGAACCCGTATGCATTACCGGCGATAATTCACGCCAATAAGCGATTTATCTATCAAACCCTTCCTCGTCGGGCCTAACGACGCGGAGGGGTTTTTTTATACTTATTTTTTACGTTCCACGACTGTCAAAAGAGGTCATATCCATGAGCACTTTAGGTCATCAATACGATAACTCCCTGGTATCCAATGCCTTTGGCTTTCTGCGTTTGCCAATGAACTTTATGCCGTATGAAAGCGATGCGGACTGGGTCATCACCGGCGTGCCGTTCGATATGGCGACCTCCGGGCGCGCGGGCGGCCGTCATGGCCCGGCGGCGATCCGTCAGGTTTCCACTAACCTTGCCTGGGAGCACAACCGTTTCCCGTGGAACTTCGATATGCGCGAGCGCCTGAACGTGGTGGACTGCGGGGATCTGGTGTACGCCTTCGGCGACGCGCGCGAAATGAGCGAGAAGCTGCAGGCTCACGCCGAGAAGCTGCTGGCGGCCGGCAAACGTATGCTCTCCTTTGGCGGCGACCACTTCGTTACCCTGCCGCTGCTGCGCGCCCATGCCAAGCACTTTGGTAAAATGGCGCTGGTGCACTTCGATGCTCACACCGATACCTACGCCAACGGCTGCGAGTTCGACCACGGCACCATGTTCTATACCGCGCCGAACGAAGGGCTTATCGATCCGAACCACTCCGTACAGATCGGGATCCGCACCGAGTTCGACAAAGACAATGGCTTTACGGTGCTCGACGCCGGCCAGGTTAACGACCGCAGCGTTGATGACGTGATTGCCCAGGTGAAGCAGATCGTCGGCGACATGCCGGTGTACCTGACCTTTGATATCGACTGTCTGGATCCGGCGTTTGCGCCAGGCACCGGTACCCCGGTTATCGGTGGGCTGACCTCC
Source organism: Klebsiella sp. AqSCr (assembly GCF_008452795.1). NCBI lineage: Bacteria > Pseudomonadati > Pseudomonadota > Gammaproteobacteria > Enterobacterales > Enterobacteriaceae > Klebsiella > Klebsiella sp. AqSCr. The sequence goes on along the minus strand of NZ_MJDM01000005.1, from coordinate 2,267,344 downwards.
GACCGCGCGATCAAGCTGGTGCGCGGCCTGAAGGACCTGAACATCGTCGGGATGGACGTGGTGGAAGTCGCCCCGGCCTACGATCAGTCCGAAATTACCGCTCTGGCGGCGGCGACCCTGGCGCTGGAGATGCTGTACATCCAGGCGGCGAAAAAGGGCGAATAACCCCGGTAACCCCCTGTGCCGTACGGTACAGGGGGTTAATCAAGGCGCAGGCCGCTGGGCCCGCGACCGCCGTCAAGGCGCACCGCATACTGGGCGATACAGTCCACACCGAAGCCGACCGGTCCCTGGGTAAACCCCGATTTGAAGGTGGCGATAATCCCCTGGCCCCATTCGGCTTTATCCGGCAACCCATCGCGATAATCACGTTTGGTATATACCCTAAATATTTCGAGTTGCCGGACAAAACGGCTAGCCGTTTTGAACAGCGCTTGCGCTGGCCCCGTAGGGGCGAGGCCCAGGGATAGGCCGAGTTATTGCCAACGCACATGCAGCTTGAAGTATGACGGGTATAAGCGTTACGTAAAAAGAGTTCCAAGTGGCTGTCTTCAATAAAGCCCTGGCTATTTGATTGTTGGCTGGCAAAGATTGGTGAGGAGGCGCTAGCGCCTCCCGCTGTCGCTTATTTAATGCCGTCGGCCTTCATGCGATCGCGAATATGCTGCGCGCGCGCTTCTGAGGCCGGGTGATCGTCAAACATCGAACTCTGACGACCGGCTTCCAGCTTGGCCAGTTTCTCGAAGCTGGTGGCCAGTCCCGACGGATTGATACCGCGCTTACGCAGCAGGTCGTAAGAGTAGTCATCCGCTTCCGATTCCTGACGCTGGGAGAACTGCGAGTTCACCAGTTTTTCGCCCAGATCGCCCAACTGAGACTGCGACAGGCTACCGACGATACCGCCCGCGGAGGCCGCCGCCGCACGCACGGCGTTGGTACCCAGGGCGACCTGCATGCCTTTCTTCACGTGGCCCAGCGCGACGTGGCCCATTTCGTGGCCGATCACCGCCTCGACTTCATTATCGTTCATCAGATCCATCAGCCCGCTGTAGACGCGGATGCAGCCGTTGGCCATGGCGAAGGCGTTGACATCCTTGGTCTCATAGACCTTGTAGTTCACGGGCTGACCATTGATGTTATCGCCCAGCGCAGCCGCGATTTTGTTCAGCCGCTGGCTGTATTCACTGTTGGCCGGGGCGATTTTCGCTTTGGCGTCCATCTCTTTACAGGCCTGGTCGCTTAAGGTTTTCACCTGCGCGTCGCTGAGAGAGTATGCCTGGAAGGCTTCGGCGCCTGAGCTGAGCAGACCGTTGGAGTCCATGTTCTGACATCCGGTGAGGGTTGCTGCGATCCCAAGAGCAAGTACGGTTGAGCGAATTTTCATTTTTATCTTCCACAATCTTATGGTTGTTTATCCGAAAATACGGCGACGGCAGGGAACCGTATTCTGCGTAAATTATAAAGAGTATCGCAGGATGCGGGCGAGCGGATTCCGGCGTAGCACAACCTGTTCCAGAGATTTCTTAAAGGGCAAAAGGATGCTCCATGTACATGACTTGTCGCTTGGGTTACATTGTTCACACTTTTTTCCGGCGTAGCCCAAAACGCGCTCTCGTCAAGTCGTTAAGGGCATGGCCTTCAACAGTCCGAACTGGAGTCAAAATGTCCTCACGTAAAGAGCTTGCTAACGCTATTCGTGCGCTGAGCATGGACGCTGTACAGAAAGCCAAATCCGGCCACCCGGGGGCCCCGATGGGTATGGCTGACATTGCCGAAGTGCTGTGGCGTGATTTCCTGAACCATAACCCGAACAATCCGGCCTGGGCTGACCGTGACCGTTTTGTGTTGTCAAATGGCCATGGTTCGATGCTGATTTACAGCCTGCTGCACCTCACTGGCTACGATCTGCCGATTGAAGAGCTGAAAAACTTCCGCCAGCTGCACTCCAAAACTCCGGGTCACCCGGAAGTCGGCTACACCGCAGGCGTGGAAACCACCACCGGTCCGCTGGGCCAGGGTATCGCTAACGCGGTCGGGATGGCTATCGCCGAGAAAACCCTGGCGGCGCAGTTCAACCGTCCGGGACACGATATCGTCGACCACTACACCTACGCCTTCATGGGCGACGGCTGTATGATGGAAGGCATTTCTCACGAAGTGTGCTCCCTGGCCGGTACCCTGAAACTGGGTAAACTGGTGGCGTTCTATGATGACAACGGCATCTCCATCGACGGCCACGTTGAAGGCTGGTTCACCGACGATACCGCCAAACGCTTTGAAGCCTACGGCTGGCACGTGGTGCGCGGCGTGGACGGTCACGACGCTGACGCCATCAAACGCGCGGTAGAAGAAGCACGGGCGGTCACCGACAAACCGTCCCTGCTGATGTGCAAAACCATCATCGGTTTCGGTTCGCCGAACAAAGCCGGTACCCACGACTCCCACGGCGCGCCGCTGGGCGACGCCGAAATCGCCCTGACCCGCGAAGCGCTGGGCTGGAAACACGCGCCGTTTGACATCCCGTCTGACATCTATGCCCAGTGGGATGCCAAAGAAGCCGGCCAGGCGAAAGAAGCCGCATGGAACGAGAAGTTTGCGGCTTACGCCAAAGCCTTCCCGCAGGAAGCAGCCGAATTCACCCGCCGTATGAAAGGCGAGATGCCGTCTGACTTCGACGCGAAAGCTAACGAGTTCATCGCGAAGCTGCAGGCCAACCCGGCGAAAATCGCCAGCCGTAAAGCCTCGCAGAACGCCATCGAAGCCTTCGGCCCGCTGCTGCCGGAATTCCTCGGCGGCTCCGCAGATCTCGCGCCGTCCAACCTGACCCTGTGGTCTGGCTCTAAGCCGATCAACGAAGACGCTGCCGGGAACTACATCCACTACGGCGTGCGCGAGTTCGGTATGACCGCTATCGCCAACGGTATCGCGCTGCACGGCGGCTTCCTGCCGTACACCTCCACCTTCCTGATGTTCGTGGAATACGCGCGTAACGCGGTACGTATGGCCGCGCTGATGAAACAGCGTCAGGTGATGGTCTACACCCACGACTCGATCGGTCTGGGCGAAGACGGCCCGACTCACCAGCCGGTAGAGCAGGTGGCTTCCCTGCGCGTGACCCCGAACATGTCCACCTGGCGTCCGTGTGACCAGGTTGAATCCGCGATTGCGTGGAAATATGGCGTGGAGCGTCAGGACGGCCCGACCGCGCTGATCCTCTCCCGTCAGAACCTGGCGCAGCAGGAGCGTACCGCAGAGCAGCTGGCGAACGTGGCCCGCGGCGGTTATGTGCTGAAAGATTGCGCAGGCCAGCCGGAGCTGATCTTCATCGCCACCGGTTCAGAAGTGGAGCTGGCGGTTGCCGCATGGGACAAACTGACTGCCGAAGGCGTGAAGGCGCGCGTGGTTTCCATGCCGTCCACCGACGCGTTCGACAAGCAGGATGCGGCTTATCGCGAATCCGTACTGCCGAAAGCCGTGACCGCGCGCGTTGCCGTGGAAGCGGGTATCGCTGACTACTGGTTCAAATACGTTGGCCTGAACGGCGCTATCGTTGGCATGACCACCTTCGGTGAGTCTGCGCCGGCTGAGCAGCTGTTCGAGGAGTTCGGCTTCACCGTTGATAACGTGGTCGCTAAAGCGAAAGCGCTGCTGTAATCGCTGGTACGGTGCGGGCTGATGCCCTCACCCCAACCCTCTCCCACAGGAGAGGGTGCAAACACCAAAAACGGTAACCCCTGGGTTACCGTTTTGCTTTTATCTCGCCACCCGGATTTTTTGTATCTGCTATTCCTGAACCATGTAATACGGTTGTAAATTATTCCAGCAAAAATGTGATGTGAGTCATATAGCTGGTTTATTGCGCTGGACAAACATTCCTTTTATTCCTCATTTCGCTTATTCTAGCTGAAGCGTTTCAGTCGTTTAAATGTTCGACAATTAATCAATCAGTCGCAGTTTGCAGCTGGTAAGGTTCCCCTCAGAGCGTTGCTGGATTACTCTGTCAGCCACCTCATAACAGGGACAGCCTTGCAGGAGATCTATGACCATTCGCATCGCGATTAATGGCTTCGGTCGCATTGGACGCAACGTGGTTCGTGCTCTATATGAATCCGGGCGTCGTGCGGAAATCACCGTGGTGGCAATCAATGAGCTGGCGGATGCCGCGGGCATCGCGCATTTATTGAAATATGACACCAGCCATGGCCGTTTCGCCTGGGATGTCCGTCAGGAGCGCGAGCAGCTGTTTGTTGGCGACGATGCCATCCGTCTGCTGCATGAGCCGACCATTGCGGCGCTGCCCTGGCGCGAACTGGCGGTGGACGTAGTGCTTGACTGTACCGGCGTATACGGGAGCCGTGAACACGGTGAAGCCCATCTTCAGGCGGGGGCGAAAAAAGTGCTCTTTTCTCACCCCGGCGGCAACGACCTCGACGCGACGGTGGTGTACGGCGTAAATCAGGATGAACTTCGCGCCGGGCATCGCATTGTCTCCAACGCCTCCTGCACCACCAACTGCATTATTCCGATCATTAAACTGCTCGATGACGCCTATGGCATTGAGTCCGGCACCGTCACCACCATTCACTCGGCGATGCATGACCAGCAGGTGATTGACGCTTATCATCCGGATCTGCGGCGTACCCGCGCGGCCAGCCAGTCGATCATTCCGGTGGATACCAAACTGGCGGCAGGGATCACCCGTATTTTTCCGCAATTTAACGACCGTTTTGAAGCGATTGCCGTGCGGGTGCCGACGATTAACGTGACGGCAATTGACCTGAGCGTGACGGTGAAAAAACCGGTAAAAGCATGTGAAGTCAACCAGTTGCTGCAAAAAGCAGCACAAGGTGCATTTCATGGTATAGTTGACTATACGGAATTACCGTTGGTCTCGACAGATTTTAACCACGATCCGCACAGCGCCATCGTCGATGGTACGCAAACCCGGGTCAGTGGCGCGCATCTGATCAAAACGCTGGTCTGGTGCGATAACGAATGGGGCTTTGCTAACCGAATGCTCGACACGACGTTAGCGATGGCGGCTATTGGTTTCAGGTTCGACGCGTAAACGTCGACAAAACTTTATGAATCAACGAGAGGATTCACCATGTCTGTAATTAAGATGACCGATCTGGATCTGGCTGGTAAACGCGTTTTTATCCGTGCGGATCTGAACGTACCAGTTAAAGACGGGAAAGTAACCAGCGACGCACGTATCCGTGCATCTCTGCCGACCATTGAACTGGCGCTGAAGCAGGGCGCGAAAGTCATGGTTACTTCTCACCTGGGTCGTCCGACCGAAGGCGAGTACAACGAAGAATTCTCTCTGCTGCCGGTTGTTAATTACCTGAAAGACAAACTGTCCAACCCGGTACGCCTGGTTAAAGACTACCTGGACGGCGTGGAAGTGGCTGCCGGTGAACTGGTGGTGCTGGAAAACGTTCGCTTCAACAAAGGCGAGAAAAAAGACGACGAAGAACTGTCTAAGAAATACGCTGCGCTGTGCGACGTGTTCGTGATGGACGCTTTCGGTACTGCGCACCGCGCGCAGGCTTCCACCCACGGCATCGGCAAATTTGCTGACGTGGCGTGCGCAGGCCCGCTGCTGGCCGCTGAACTGGACGCGCTGGGTAAAGCGCTGAAAGAGCCAGCTCGTCCGATGGTCGCTATCGTTGGTGGTTCTAAAGTGTCCACCAAACTGACCGTTCTGGATTCCCTGTCTAAAATCGCTGACCAGCTGATCGTGGGCGGCGGTATCGCTAACACCTTCGTTGCCGCTCAGGGCCACAACGTCGGTAAATCCCTGTACGAAGCAGATCTGGTTGATGAAGCCAAGCGCCTGCTGGGCACCTGCGATATCCCGGTTCCGACCGACGTTCGCGTAGCGACCGAGTTCTCCGAAACCGCAACGGCAACCCTGAAGTCTGTTAACGACATCAAAGATGACGAGCAGATTCTGGACCTTGGCGACGTTTCCGCACAGAAACTGGCTGAAATCCTGAAGAACGCCAAAACCATCCTGTGGAACGGCCCGGTTGGCGTATTCGAATTCCCTAACTTCCGTAAAGGGACTGAAATCGTGGCTAACGCTATCGCGGACAGCGAAGGTTTCTCCATCGCCGGCGGCGGTGACACCCTGGCAGCGATCGACCTGTTCGGCATCGCTGACAAAATTTCCTACATCTCCACTGGCGGCGGCGCATTCCTTGAATTCGTCGAAGGCAAAGTCCTGCCGGCAGTAGCGATGCTCGAAGAGCGCGCTAAGCAGTAATTCAGTTCAGGCGGGGAAACCCGCCTGTTTTTCAGCGCGCTTAAGGGCTCGCGAACCTTCTTCAACGGTCGAAGATACAGATACAGGACTAAGTAACATGTCTAAAATTTTTGATTTCGTAAAACCGGGCGTCATCACTGGCGACGACGTTCAGAAAGTGTTCCAGGTAGCGAAAGAAAACAACTTTGCACTGCCGGCGGTAAACTGCGTAGGTACTGATTCCATCAACGCCGTTCTGGAAGCTGCAGCGAAAGTTCGCTCTCCGGTTATCGTTCAGTTCTCTAACGGCGGCGCAGCGTTCATCGCAGGTAAAGGCGTGAAAACTGACGTTCCTCAGGGTGCTGCTATCCTCGGCGCTATCTCTGGCGCCCACCACGTGCACCAGATGGCTGAACACTACGGCGTGCCGGTTATCCTGCACACTGACCACTGCGCGAAGAAACTGCTGCCGTGGATCGACGGCCTGCTGGACGCCGGTGAAAAACACTTCGCCGCTACTGGCAAACCGCTGTTCTCTTCCCACATGATCGACCTGTCTGAAGAGTCCCTGCACGAAAACATCGAGATCTGCTCTAAGTACCTGGCGCGCATGGCCAAAATGGGCATGACCCTGGAAATCGAACTGGGCTGCACCGGCGGTGAAGAAGACGGCGTGGATAACAGCCACATGGACGCTTCCGCCCTGTACACCCAGCCGGAAGACGTGGATTACGCCTACACCGAGCTGAGCAAAATCAGCCCGCGCTTCACCATCGCCGCTTCCTTCGGTAACGTACACGGCGTGTACAAACCAGGTAACGTAGTTCTGACCCCGACCATCCTGCGCGACTCTCAGGAATATGTTTCCAAGAAACACAACCTGCCGCACAACAGCCTGAACTTCGTGTTCCACGGCGGTTCCGGTTCTTCCGCTCAGGAAATTAAAGACTCCGTCAGCTACGGCGTGGTGAAAATGAACATCGATACCGACACCCAATGGGCAACCTGGGACGGTATCCTGCAGTATTACAAAGCGAACGAAGCTTATTTGCAGGGCCAGCTGGGCAACCCGAAAGGCGAAGATCAGCCGAATAAGAAATACTACGACCCGCGCGTATGGCTGCGTGCTGCCCAGACTTCCATGGTGACTCGTCTGGAGCAGGCATTTAAAGAGCTGAACGCGATCGACGTTCTGTAAGAAAAATCTGTTTCTTACCCGGAAGCCCGCAGCAATGCGGGCTTTTTTATTATCTTAACAACAGGATAGCGCGGCAGAAAACTGTGATCCATTTGGCAAAACGTGCACTTATTGTTTACCCTATAACCTGACTGCCCTGTCGCAGGCTGAGTTATTTACTTCCCCCCAGGGGATTCATAAGGAATGTTAAATGGAAGATTTGAACGTTGTCGATAGCATCAACCACGCCGGGACGTGGCTGGCACGCAACCAGGAGCTGCTGCTGAGCTATGCCGTCAACATCGTCGCGGCTATCGCTATCCTGATCGTCGGGATGATCGTGGCGCGCGTCGTCTCTAATACCGTCAACCGCCTGATGCTGGCGCGTAAAATTGACGCTACCGTGGCCGATTTTCTCTCTGCGCTGGTGCGCTATGCGGTTATCGCTTTTACGCTGATTGCCGCCCTGGGGCGGGTAGGCGTGCAGACCGCCTCGGTGATTGCGGTGCTGGGTGCTGCCGGTTTGGCGGTGGGTTTAGCGCTGCAGGGATCGCTGTCGAACCTTGCCGCAGGCGTACTGCTGGTGATGTTCCGCCCGTTCCGCGCTGGCGAGTATGTCGACCTTGGCGGCGTGGCAGGTACGGTGTTGAACGTGCAGATTTTCTCCACCACCCTGCGTACCGCGGACGGTAAAGTAGTGGTGGTCCCGAACGGGAAAATCATCGCCGGCAATATCATTAACTTCTCCCGCGAACCGGCGCGTCGCAATGAGTTTATTATCGGCGTCGCTTACGATGCTGATATCGACAAGGTAAAGCAGCTGCTGACCTCGATTATCGAATCTGACGATCGAATTCTGCGCGATCGGGAAATGACCGTTCGTCTGAACGAACTCGGCGCCTCGTCGGTGAACTTCGTGGTGCGCGTGTGGAGCAAAAGCAGCGATCTGCAAAACGTCTACTGGGATATCCTCGAGCGTATCAAGCGTGAATTTGACGCCAACGGCATCAGCTTCCCTTACCCGCAGATGGATGTTCATGTGGTGCGCCTGCCGGAAAAAGCAGAGTAAACCGCCTCTCAATAACTTAGGCCGGCCATGCCGGCCTTTTTCAATAGCTCATCATTAGTAGTTCTAATTAATGATTAATTCTTTCAATTTCCGCTAATAATTCATTCGCGCTATAGTCAGCGCCACTCTCGAACTCAGCGGATAAATCCTTATGTTTACTTATTACTTTCAGGGGCTTGCCCTGGGAGCGGCTATGATATTGCCGCTTGGCCCACAAAATGCCTTTGTGATGAATCAGGGGATCCGTCGTCAGTATCATCTGATGATTGCCCTGCTATGCGCGGTCAGCGACTTGCTGTTAATCTGCGCTGGCATTTTCGGCGGTAGCGCACTGCTGATGCAATCCCCGTGGCTGCTGGCGCTAGTGACCTGGGGCGGCGTGGCCTTTTTGCTGTGGTATGGCTTCGGCGCATTGAAAACGGCGTTCAGTCAGAGTCTTGAACTCGCCAATGCAGAGGTAATGCAGCAGGGGCGCTGGAAAATCATTATCACCATGCTGGCGGTGACCTGGCTTAACCCGCACGTTTATCTGGACACCTTTGTGGTGTTAGGCAGCCTGGGAGGTCAGCTGGCGGTGGAGCCGAAGCGCTGGTTTGCGCTAGGGACCATTAGCGCCTCTTTCCTGTGGTTCTTTGGCCTGGCGCTGTTAGCCGCCTGGCTGGCGCCGCGACTGCGTACCGCCAGAGCTCAGCGGATCATCAATATTGTGGTCGGCGCCGTCATGTGGTTTATTGCGTTTCAGCTGGCAAGAGAAGGCGTCAGCCATATCCAGGCGTTGCTTAACTAAGCGTTGTCCGATGGACTTTCCTGCTGTACGCGCTAAGCTTGCTGGCATGCGTCCCGTAAGGGCGATTTAAGTAACATGGAGAAACGACAGTGAAGTTAAAAGTCTTAGCCCTGGCGGCAACACTCGGATTGACCACGATGGCGGCACAGGCCAGCGAATTGCCGGATGGCCCGCATATTGTGACTTCAGGCACAGCAAGCGTTGCTGCGGTTCCGGACATCGCCACCCTGGCGATCGAAGTGAACGTGTCGGCAAAAGACGCCGCGTCGGCAAAAAAACAGGCTGACGATCGCGTTGCGCAATATCTCTCTTTCCTCGAAAAGAGCGGTATTGCTAAAAAGGACATCAACTCGGCGAATCTGCGTACCCAGCCTGATTACGACTATCAGAACGGGAAAAGCATTCTGAAAGGCTATCGCGCGGTGCGCACAGTGGAAGTGACCTTGCGCCAGCTGGATAAACTCAACGGTCTGCTGGATGGCGCCCTGAAAGCGGGTCTCAACGAAATTCGCTCCGTCTCGCTGGGCGTTGCGCAACCGGACGCCTACAAAGATAAAGCGCGTAAAGCGGCGATCGACGATGCCGTGCATCAGGCGCAGGAGCTGGCCGCAGGCTTCCACAGCAAGCTGGGTCCGGTGTACAGCGTGCGCTACCATGTCTCCAACTATCAGCCGAGCCCGATGGTTCGCATGATGAAGGCCGCTGACGCTGCGCCGGTTTCTGCCCAGGAAACCTACGAGCAGGCGACTATCCAGTTTGACGACCAGGTCGATGTAGTCTTTGAGCTGCAGCCGGCGCAAGCCGCTGCTCCAGCCACCCCGGCGAAACCGGCGGAAACGCCGAAACCGGCCCAGTAAGCGATAGAAACAAAAAAGCCACTTCAGCGAAGTGGCTTTTTTATGCCCGCGGTTTAATCCTGACGCAGCACCTTGTGTCCGTAGTCAATGAGCGCATCGGTCACCCGGCGCATCATGCGGCTTTCCGGGGCGAAGCGGTGCCAGTAGAGCATGCGGCGCTGGAACAGGCCCGGGGTGAGATCGATAAGTTCGCCGCTGTTGAGCTCTTTTTCGATCTGCAGATGCGGGATCATACAGCAGGTGGTGCCCTGGCGCGCCAGCTGCACGAAAGCTTCCGACGAGTTGACGATGTGGCAGGGGACGCTGCCCGGCGGCAGGTCGAAGTTTTGCTGCAGGAACGCCTGATGCATATCGTCCAGATGGTCGAAGGCGACGACCGGCGCCTTAAGCAGCGCCGAACGCGTCACGCCATTCGGGAAATAGCGTTGCGCAAACTCTTTTGATGCGACAAACAGGTAATCGAGCGCCCCCAGCTGATCCACCAGGCAGCTTGGCAGCGCCTGCGGCTGGATACTCACTGCGCCCACTACTTCGCCACGGCGCAGGCGCTCCTGGGTGCGGGTTTCATCTTCCACCTGCAGGTTGAGACGAATAGGGGAGTCTGACAGAACGTTGGCCAGCGCCGGCAGCAGCCAGGTCGCCAGACTGTCGGCGTTCACCGCCAGCGACAGCAGCAGCGGCGTCGAGCCGGTTTGTTCATCGCCCAGCCACTCTTCCTCCAGCAGTTCAACCTGGCGCAACAGAGCCAGCAGTTTCTGTCCTTGCTCGGTGGGGCGCGGCGGCACGGTACGCACCAGCAGCGGCTGGCCGAACATATTTTCCAGCTGCTTAATACGCTGTGAGACGGCGGACTGGGTAATACATAGCTTCTGCGCGGCGCGCTCAAATCCTCGTTCCCTAATCACCGCATCCAGCGCTTGTAGTGTCCTGTAGTCCGGTCGTTTCATTATTCTGGCGTGCCCCCATAACTAATCGTTATCTCGCACTATGACATAAATTTTTATTTGATACAGACGAAATTGGTCTGTTCAGTTGTGTGATCTGCATCGCAGGGACATTTCCACTATCGATGTTCTATAATGCGCCACAGGCATTCACATCTCGGACCAGAATTATGACGCAGGATGAACTGAAAAAAGCGGTAGGTTGGGCAGCACTGCAATATGTACAGCCAGGGACTATTGTCGGCGTAGGCACCGGCTCGACGGCGGCCCATTTTATTGACGCGCTGGGCACCATGAAGGGGCAGATCGGAGGGGCGGTTTCCAGCTCCGACGCCTCCACCGAGAAGCTGAAAAGCCTCGGGATCACCGTCTTCGATCTTAACAGCGTCGATCGCCTGGGGATCTATGTTGACGGCGCGGATGAGATCAACGGCCATATGCAGATGATCAAAGGCGGCGGCGCGGCGCTGACCCGTGAAAAGATCATCGCCTCGGTCGCGGATAAATTTATCTGCATCGCCGACGCCTCCAAGCAGGTCGATATTCTGGGCAAGTTCCCGCTGCCGGTGGAAGTCATTCCGATGGCGCGCAGCGCCGTGGCGCGTCAGCTGGTCAAGCTGGGCGGCCGTCCAGAGTACCGTCAGGGCGTGGTGACCGATAACGGCAACGTGATCCTTGACGTGCACGGCCTGGAAATTCTAGATGCGATCGCGCTGGAAAACGCGATCAACGGTATTCCTGGCGTCGTCACCGTGGGGCTGTTCGCCAACCGTGGCGCCGACGTGGCGCTGATTGGTACTGCCGACGGCGTGAAGACCATCGTAAAATAGTCTGTCCGCAGGGAGCCGACCGGCTCCCTCGCAAATATTTTTTCATCAGGTGCAATTTGGTGACTTCTGTCACATTTATGCAACCATTCTGATTTACACGCTACCATTTCTTCTCTTTCTGGTGTTTTGTCCTGCGATTTCCCTCTGGATGACATTTCTTCAGGACGGCGACGCAAACGTTCATATTGCCGCGATAGTTTTTTTTGATATGTTGCTGAGACGAACTTTCGTTCAGCACGACATCAGTTAAGACAAAACAGGACGGGGAAATGGCTAAGGTATCACTGGAAAAAGACAAGATTAAATTTCTGCTGGTTGAAGGTGTGCATCAAAAGGCAATCGATAGCCTTCGCGCAGCGGGTTACACCAACATTGAATTTCATAAAGGCGCGCTGGATTCAGAACAGCTGAAAGCGTCGATCCGTGATGCCCATTTCATCGGCCTGCGTTCCCGTACCCATCTGACTGAAGAGATTTTCGCCGCAGCGGAAAAACTGGTTGCCGTCGGTTGCTTCTGCATCGGGACCAACCAGGTCGATCTGAACGCCGCTGCGAAGCGCGGTATTCCGGTGTTTAACGCGCCGTTCTCTAACACCCGCTCGGTGGCCGAGTTGGTGATCGGCGAACTGCTGCTGATGCTGCGCGGCGTGCCGGAAGCCAACGCCAAAGCGCACCGCGGGGTATGGAACAAGCAGGCGGTCGGCAGCTTCGAAGCGCGTGGTAAAAAGCTGGGCATCATCGGTTACGGCCACATCGGTACCCAGCTTGGCATTCTGGCGGAATCGCTGGGAATGCACGTCTTCTTCTATGATATTGAAAACAAACTGCCGCTCGGCAACGCCACTCAGGTACAGCATCTCTCCGACCTGCTGAACATGAGCGATGTGGTCAGCCTGCACGTGCCGGAAAACGCCTCTACCAAAAATATGATGGGCGCGGAAGAACTGGCGCTGATGAAGCCGGGCGCGCTGCTGATCAACGCCTCCCGCGGTACCGTGGTGGACATTCCGGCGCTATGCGATGCGCTGGCCAGTAAGCATCTGGCCGGGGCGGCTATCGACGTCTTCCCGACTGAACCTGCGACCAACAGCGACCCCTTCACTTCGCCGCTGTGCGAGTTTGATAACGTGATCCTCACACCGCATATCGGTGGCTCCACTCAGGAAGCGCAGGAGAACATCGGTCTGGAAGTGGCTGGCAAGCTGGCGAAATACTCTGACAACGGGTCAACCCTGTCGGCAGTTAACTTCCCGGAAGTTTCTCTACCGCTGCACGGCGGCCGCCGTCTGCTGCATATCCATGAGAACCGGCCGGGCGTCCTGACCGCAATCAACCAAATCTTCGCCGCGCAGAGCATCAACATTGCCGCCCAGTATCTGCAAACGTCGCCGCAGATGGGCTACGTGGTGATTGATATTGAAGCGGAAGAAGATGTTGCCCAGCAGGCGCTGCAGGCAATGAAAGCGATCCCGGGGACTATCCGCGCCCGTCTGTTGTTCTAATCATTTTTGCCTCTCGGGCAGGTCGCGTACCTGCCCGTTTTTTTGTTAATACTTTCCAGGCTGAATTTCTCGTCCCCGCGTACCTACCAACACCAGGTTTTTCCCGGGGTGATGACCGCCGGCAGCGGGATATCCCACTCTTCGCTCGGCAGGCTATCCACCTGCTGGCAGTCGTGCGCGTAGCCCACCGGCTGCAGGCGATACTGCTGCCAGTTTTGCAGCGTCCGGTCGTAAAAACCGCCGCCCATTCCCAGCCGTTGGCCACTGACATCGAAGGCCACCAGCGGGGTCACCAGCACATCGAGTTCAGCCAGCGGCAGCACATCCCGCACATCGAGCTTCGGTTCGCGGATCTTCAGGCGATTCACGATCAGTTGGCTCTGCGGATGGTAGTGTAAAAACAGCAGATTGCCGGGGCTAAAGGGATGCAGCACCGGGAGATATACCCGCTTGCCGGCGCGCCAGAGCTGGTCGATCAGCGGCTGGGTGTCCAGCTCGCCGTCAAAGGAGAGAAACAGCGCCACGTTGTGGGCGAGAACTATCGGCGGCCAGGCCATCATCCGCTCGGCGGCCTGTTGGGCAAACAGGCGCTGTTGCTCCGGGCTGAGTGCGCGTCGACGATCGCGGATCTGCTGGCGAATATGCTGACGGGAGAGCAGGGTATCGGGCTGTATAGTCATGCAGGTCTCGTTACGAGCTGGCGAAACAATAGGAGCAAGTGTAATACAGGGCGGCTTCAGCCGAAAACACGTATGGGGGATGATGCGAAGTAAAGAAGGGAATCTCCGAGATGCCGCCGCAGGCTGTAACCCTTGAACCCTTGGTTCAAGGTGAATGTGTCGTCACGGTTTTAAGGCTTCTCGGACGAACCGAGCATGCTCACCAACCGTGGAGCGCCACATTCTTGTGGTATGAAATATCGGCTCAGGGGACTGGCCCGCTTGCAAACATCTCAGAGAAATTTTGTTCTTGCGATTACTCTAACACAGTTAACTGCAAAGTGTTATTCAAACTTCGACCCTGGCTTTTCGCTTATGCGACCTTGCTCAAGCAATGCTTGTTCGATGGTCTGCTGAAGCATGCGAATGCGCTGCTCCATGCTGGAAGCGTAGTCGCGGGTCTTCGCTTTTTCCTGAGTCAACTCATAGCTGATGTTCAACGCCGCGATGAAGACCAGCTGCTCAGTATTTGTGACTCTAGTGCGTTCTTTTAAATCTTGCAACCGCTGATTAAGGTCTTCAGCTGCCTGATTCAGGGCATCCCTTTGTTCAGGCGGGCAATTCACTCGCAGTGAACGGCCGAAAATTTGGAGATCTACGGGTTGTGCAGACATGCCACCTTCCTGCTGATTGACTGCGCTGCCTTCACACCCTGGCCCGGGTCTGCGAAGGGGCGACACTATAGCTACCCTGGTGCGAAGATACAAGCCCTATTCTGGTTCACCAGGGTCCAAAGTGGTAGCATACCATGAATATTCCTCCCAACGATGACGAATGCGCATGTCTATACAGAACGAAATGCCTGGTTACAACGATGTAGACCAGTTACTGAACCAACAAGGGGTAGGTCTCACCCCGGCCGAAATGCACGGTTTGATCAGCGGATTGCTGTGCGGCGGCAACACGGACAGCAGCTGGCAGCCGCTGGTGCACGACCTGACCAACGAAGGTCTCGCCTTTGGCCATGAACTGGCTCAGGCGCTGCGTAACATGCATTCCGCCATCAGCGATTCACTGGATGACGACGGTTTCCTCTTTCAACTGTATCTGCCGGAAGGCGATGCGGTGAGCGTCTTTGACCGTGCCGACGCCCTCGCCGGTTGGGTCAACCACTTCCTGCTTGGTCTTGGCGTTAGCCAGCCGAAGCTGGATAAAGTGAAGGATGAAACCGGGGAAGCGATTGACGATCTGCGTAATATTGCCCAGCTGGGCTACGATGAAGACGAAGATCAGGAAGAGCTGGAGATGTCTCTGGAGGAGATTATCGAGTATGTCCGCGTTGCCGCACTGCTGTGCCACGACACCTTTGCCCGTCAGCAGCCAACCGCACCGGAAGTCCGCAAACCGACATTACACTAACTAAAATTCGTTCAGGGGGCGTCATGACTCAGCAGGAATTTCTATCGCGTCGCCAGACGCTGTTGGCGCAGATGCAGCCAGGCAGCGCGGCGCTGATTTTCGCCGCACCGGAAGCGGTGCGCAGTGCAGATTCGGAATATCCCTACCGGCAGAACAGCGATTTCTGGTACTTCACCGGCTTTAACGAACCGGAAGCGCTGCTGGTGTTGATTAAAAGCGATGAAACCCACAACCATAGCGTGCTGTTCAACCGGGTTCGCGATCTGACCGCTGAGATCTGGTTTGGACGCCGTCTGGGCCAGGAGGCCGCGCCGGCGAAGCTTGGCGTCGACCGGGCGCTGGCGTTCAGCGAAATCAACCAGCAGCTGTATCAGCTGCTCAACGGTCTGGACGCGATCTACTTCGCCCAGGGTGAATATGCCTATGCCGATGAGATTGTGTTCAACGCCCTCGAAAAACTGCGCAAAGGCGCGCGCCAGAATCTGCAGGCGCCGAACTCGGTTATCGACTGGCGGCCCATTGTGCATGAGATGCGCCTGTTTAAATCCGCGGAAGAGCTTGCCGTGATGCGCCGCGCCGGGGAGATCACCGCGCTGGCCCATACCCGGGCGATGGAAAAATGCCGCCCTGGCATGTTCGAATATCAGCTGGAAGGTGAAATTCTCCATGAATTCAACCGCCACGGGGCACGTTTCCCCTCCTATAACACCATCGTTGGCGGCGGCGAAAACGGCTGTATTCTGCACTACACCGAAAACGAATCTGAACTGCGCGACGGCGATTTAGTCCTGATTGACGCCGGCTGCGAGTATCGCGGCTATGCCGGGGATATTACCCGCACCTTCCCGGTAAACGGTAAATTTACCCAGCCGCAGCGCGAGATCTACGACATTGTGCTCGAATCGCTGGAGACCGCGCTGAAACTCTATCGGCCGGGCACCTCGATCTGTCAGGTTAACCAGGAAGTGGTGCGCATTATGATTACCGGCCTGGTGCGGCTGGGGATCCTGAAAGGCGAGATTGACGAGCTTATCGCCAACAACGCCCACCGCCCGTACTTTATGCATGGCCTGAGCCACTGGCTGGGTCTGGATGTGCACGATGTCGGTAATTACGACACCGACCGTTCGCGCGTCCTGGAGCCGGGAATGGTGCTGACCGTCGAGCCGGGGCTGTATATCGCCACCGATGCCGACGTGCCGGCGCAGTATCGCGGCATCGGCATCCGTATTGAAGATGACATCGTGATTACCGAAGACGGTAACGAAAATCTCACCGCCGGCGTGGTGAAGAAGGCGGATGAGATCGAGGCGCTGATGGCGGCGGCGCGCCAGTCATGAGCGTGCTGATCGTCGGGGGGGGGATGACCGGGGCGACGCTCGCGCTGGCCATCTCCCGTTTGACCGGCGGCGCGCTGCCGGTCCACCTCATTGAAGCGCAGGATCCGCATTCGTCACGCCACCCTGGCTTTGACGACCGGGCGATCGCCCTGGCTGCGGGCACCTGCCAGCAGCTGGCGCGTATCGGTATCTGGCAACGCCTCGCCGAACGCGCGACGCCCATCCAGCGAGTACACGTCAGCGACCGCGGTCATGCCGGGTTTGTGAATCTGGCGGCCGCGGATTATGGCCTGTCGGCGCTGGGCCAGGTGGTTGAACTCCACGATGTCGGCCAGCGGCTGTTTGGTCTGCTGCGCGAGGCGCCGGGCGTCACGCTGCACTGTCCGGCGAAAGTGGAAGCGGTCAGTCGCAGCCAGGAGAGCGTCAGCCTTACGCTTGAGGGCGGCGAAATCATTAACGGTAAGCTGCTGGTGGCGGCGGACGGTTCCCGTTCGGCACTGGGCGCCCGCTGCGGCATCAGCTGGCAGCAGCAGCCGTATGAGCAGATAGCGATCATTGCTAACGTCAGCACCGCGTTGCCCCACGAAGGTCGCGCCTTCGAGCGCTTTACCGAGCATGGCCCGCTGGCGATGCTGCCGATGTCGCAAGGGCGCTGCTCGCTGGTGTGGTGTCATCCGCAGTCGCGCCGCGATGAGGTGCAGAGCTGGTCTGACGAACGCTTTTGTCAGGAGCTGCAGCAGGCATTCGGCTGGCGGCTGGGGCGTATTACCCACGCCGGGAAGCGCAGCGTTTATCCGCTGGCCCTCACCACCGCCAGCCGCGCGGTGTCGCACCGCCTGGCGCTGGTCGGCAACGCGGCGCAGACGCTACACCCGATCGCCGGGCAGGGCTTTAATCTCGGCCTGCGCGATGTGATGAGCCTGGCGGAATTACTCGCTGACGCCCATCTCAGCGGCGAAGATGTCGGTCATTATCCACTGCTGTGCCGCTATCAGGCGCGCAGGGCAGGGGATAAAGCCGCCACCATCGGCGTGACCGATGGGCTGGTGCATCTGTTTGCCAACCGTTGGGCGCCGCTGGTGGCGGGGCGCAACGTCGGTCTGATGGCGATGGAATTATTTACCCCGGCGCGCGATGCGCTGGCGCAGCGTACCCTCGGTTGGGTTCCCCGTTAAGGAGTAGAACGTGCAAAGTGTTGATGTTGCCATTGTTGGCGGTGGAATGGTGGGGCTGGCGGTAGCCTGCGGTCTACAGGGTAGCGGCCTGCGCGTCGCAGTGCTGGAGAAAGCAGAGCCGCGACCGCTGGCCGCCGATGCGCCGCCGGCGCTGCGCGTTTCGGCAATTAATGCCGCCAGCGAAAAGCTGCTGACAAAGCTGGACGTCTGGCGCGAGATCGTCGCCCAGCGGGCCAGCTGCTATCACGGTATGGAAGTGTGGGATAAAGACAGCTTTGGCCACATTAGCTTCGATGACCAGAGCATGGGCTTTAGCCACCTTGGCTATATTATCGAAAATGCCGTAGTGCATCATGCATTGTGGCAGAAGGCGCAGCGTTGCGCTGACGTTACCCTGCTGGCTCCGGCGGAACTTCAGCAGGTGGCGTGGGGCGAGAATGAAGCCTTTCTCAGCCTGCAGGACGGCAGCATGCTGACCGCGCGGCTGGTGATCGGCGCCGATGGTGCCAATTCATGGCTGCGCAATAAAGCCGATATTCCGCTGACCTTCTGGGATTACCATCATCATGCGCTGGTGGCGACCATCCGTACCGCTGAGCCGCATCAGGCGGTGGCCCGCCAGGCGTTCCATGGCGACGGGATCCTCGCCTTCCTGCCGCTCAGCGATCCGCACCTGTGCTCGATCGTCTGGTCGCTATCGCCGGGGGAAGCGCAGCGGATGCAGCAGGCTGATGAAACCACCTTCAACCAGGCGCTGAATATCGCGTTCGATAATCGCCTTGGCCTCTGCCAGCTGGCAAGTGAACGTGAAGTTTTCCCGCTGACCGGCCGCTATGCCCGTCAGTTTGCCGCCCACCGACTGGCGCTGGTCGGCGATGCCGCGCATACCATCCATCCGCTGGCCGGGCAGGGGGTCAACCTCGGTTTTATGGATGCCGCCGAGCTTATTGACGAGCTGAAGCGCCTGCACGTCCAGGGCAAAGATATCGGCCAGCATCTTTATCTGCGCCGCTACGAGCGCAGCCGCAAGCACAGCGCGGCGCTGATGCTGGCGGGCATGCAGGGCTTCCGCGAAATGTTCTCCGGGAGCCATCCGGCGAAGAAACTTCTTCGCGATGTGGGACTCAAACTGGCCGATACGCTGCCGGGCGTGAAACCGCAGCTGATTCGCCAGGCGATGGGCCTCAACGATCTGCCTGCCTGGTTACGTTAACCGCGTCACACTTCTTTCACCCGGCCTGGGCGCCGGGTTTTCCCCCTCATTTGAAATATTCTAATTTCACCTCTTTTTTCGCATTAGATTTATTAATGCGTCCTTTTTTTTGTTAAAGAAATTAGAGCCGTAAAATCGCATAAAACACCATCATTACCTAATTGTCGCGCCGTTAATGTTAATTTTATGTGGCGTAAATCGCTTTTTTCCAGTCAATAACTCTGTAGGCTTTTCGGCGGATTTTAGCCATAAGCTAATGTGATGCCCTGAATGAGCTTATGGTTTAGCGCCGGGTTCGGTGGTAAGTTCAGGCCAAAGATAACGTTTGCGTCGGCGTCCGTCAGCGATGCCGACGCCGAATTTCGTGGCGCAAAATCGCCGACAATTTCGTGGCTGGTTCCGTTTTATTCGATGAGGAAAAGATGGCTCAACAGACTCCGTTGTATGAACAACACACGCTGTGCGGCGCGCGCATGGTGGATTTCCATGGCTGGATGATGCCGCTGCATTACGGGTCCCAGATTGATGAGCACCATGCGGTGCGCGGCGATGCAGGGATGTTCGATGTGTCGCATATGACCATCGTCGATTTCCACGGCAGCCGGATCCGCGAGTTCTTGCGCTATTTGCTGGCCAACGATGTGGCGAAGCTCACCACCCCAGGCAAAGCGCTCTACACCGGCATGCTGACCGCCTCCGCCGGCGTCATCGATGACCTGATTGTCTATTTCCTTTCTGAAGATTATTTCCGCCTCGTTGTTAACTCCGCCACCCGCGAAAAAGACCTCGCCTGGATCTCCGAACAAGCTGAACCTTACGGCCTTGAAATTACCGTTCGCGACGATCTGTCGCTGATCGCGGTCCAGGGCCCCCAGGCGAAAGCGAAGGCGGCGACGCTGTTTACCGACGCTCAACGTCAGGCCGTGGAAGGCATGAAGCCGTTCTTCGGCGTGCAGGCCGGCGACATGTTTATCGCCACCACCGGCTATACCGGCGAAGCGGGTTATGAAATTGCGATGCCGAACGAGCAGGCGGCTGATTTCTGGCGCGGTCTGCTGGACGCTGGCGTTAAGCCGTGCGGTCTTGGCGCGCGCGACACCCTGCGCCTGGAGGCCGGGATGAACTTGTACGGCCAGGAGATGGACGAAGGCGTTTCCCCGCTGGCGGCGAACATGGGCTGGACTATCGCCTGGGAGCCCGCCGATCGTAACTTCATCGGCCGCGAAGCGCTGGAGATGCAGCGCGAAAAAGGCACCGAGCAGCTGGTTGGCCTGGTGATGACCGAGAAAGGCGTCCTGCGCGGTGGTCTGCCGGTCCGTTTTACCGATAGCGACGGTAATCAAAAAGAAGGCATTATCACCAGCGGCACCTTCTCGCCGACGCTGGGCTACAGCATCGCGCTGGCTCGCGTGCCGGCCGGGATTGGCGACACCGCGGTGGTGCAAATCCGTAACCGTGAAATGCCGGTAAAAGTGACTAAACCTGGTTTTGTACGCAATGGCAAAGCCATTGTGTGATTTCCCTTTTTTGGAGATGAATTGATGAGCAACGTACCAGCAGAACTGAAATACAGCAAAGAACACGAGTGGCTGCGTAAAGAAGCGGACGGTACCTATACCGTTGGGATCACCGAGCACGCGCAGGAGCTGCTTGGCGATATGGTTTTCGTTGACCTGCCGGAAGTGGGTGCCACCGTTGAAGCGGGCGCCGATTGCGCGGTTGCCGAATCCGTGAAGGCGGCCTCCGATATCTACGCGCCGATTAGCGGTGAAATCGTTGCCGTCAACGAAGAGCTGAACGACTCTCCGGAACTGGTCAACAGCGACCCGTATACCGACGGCTGGATCTTCAAGATCAAAGCCAGCGACGAAGCGCAGGTTGCCGCGCTGCTGGATGCCGCCGCGTATGAAGCTTTACTGGAAGACGAATAAATACGCTTCATCCTTCACGCTGCAGGGGCGTTGGCTTCCTGGCTCCCCCCGGTCACTTACTTTTGTAAGCTCCCGGGGAGTCGCTGTGTCGCCGCCTTCCTGCAACGCGAATGATTTTGCGTATTCTGGCCCGGTAAGCATCAGCGCTTGCCGGGCAAACCAGTCAGACAACCACGATTCACCGCACGTTTCAGGAACCATCGCTCATGACTCAGACTTTAAGTCAGCTTGAAAACCGCGACGCCTTTATTGAACGTCACATTGGCCCGGACGCTCAGCAACAGCAAGAGATGCTGAAGACCGTCGGCGCGGATTCGCTTAACGCCCTGATCGGCCAGATTGTGCCGCAGGATATCCAGCTGGCGACCCCACCGCAGGTGGGCGACGCGACTACCGAATTCGCCGCGCTGGCGGAGCTGAAGGCGATTGCCAGTCGCAACAAGCGCTTCAAGTCTTACATCGGCATGGGCTATACCGCCGTGCAGCTGCCGCCGGTCATTCAGCGCAACATGCTGGAAAACCCGGGCTGGTATACCGCCTATACCCCTTACCAGCCGGAAGTATCCCAGGGCCGTCTGGAGTCGCTGCTCAACTTCCAGCAGGTCACTCTGGATCTGACCGGGTTGGATATCGCTTCCGCTTCGCTGCTTGATGAAGCCACCGCCGCCGCCGAAGCGATGGCGATGGCCAAACGCGTCAGTAAACTGAAGAGCGCCAACCGCTTCTTCGTTGCCGCCGATGTCCATCCGCAAACCCTGGACGTGGTGCGCACCCGCGCGGAAACCTTCGGCTTCGACGTCATCGTCGATGACGCCGACAAAGTGCTCGATCACCAGGATGTCTTCGGCGTGCTGCTGCAGCAGGTGGGCACCACCGGCGAAATCCACGATTACAGCAAACTGATCGCCGAGCTGAAAGCGCGCAAAGTGATTGTCAGCGTCGCTGCCGACTTTATGGCGCTGGTGCTGCTGACGGCGCCGGGCAAGCAGGGCGCGGATATCGTTTTCGGTTCCGCCCAACGCTTCGGCGTGCCGATGGGCTACGGCGGCCCGCACGCGGCCTTCTTCGCGGCGAAAGATGAATTCAAACGCTCCATGCCGGGCCGGATTATCGGCGTATCGAAAGATGCGGCGGGGAATACCGCGCTGCGCATGGCGATGCAGACTCGCGAGCAGCACATCCGCCGTGAGAAAGCGAACTCCAACATTTGTACCTCGCAGGTTCTGCTGGCCAACATCGCCAGCCTGTACGCGGTATTCCACGGCCCGGCGGGTCTGAAACGTATCGCTGGCCGCATTCATCGTCTGACCGACATTCTGGCCGACGGCCTGCAGAAGAAAGGGCTGAAGCTGCGCCATGCCCACTACTTCGACACCCTGTGCGTCGAAGTGGCGGATAAAGCCGCGGTGCTGGCGCGTGCCGAAGACCTGCAGATTAACCTGCGCAGCGATATTCACGGCGCGGTGGGCATTACGCTCGATGAAGCGACCACCCGCGAAGATGTGCTGAACCTGTTCCGCGCCATCGTCGGCGACGATCACGGTCTGGATATCGATACCCTGGATAAAGACGTGGCGCTGGATAGCCGTTCGATCCCGGCGGCGATGCTGCGCGACGATGCGATCCTCACCCATCCGGTGTTTAACCGCTACCATAGCGAAACCGAGATGATGCGCTACATGCACGCCCTGGAGCGTAAAGATCTGGCGCTGAACCAGGCGATGATCCCGCTGGGCTCCTGCACCATGAAACTGAACGCCGCGGCGGAGATGATCCCGATCACCTGGCCGGAATTCGCTGAGCTGCACCCGTTCTGCCCGGTCGAGCAGGCGGAAGGGTATCAGCAGATGATCGCCCAGCTTTCCGACTGGCTGGTGAAACTGACCGGCTATGACGCCGTCTGCATGCAGCCGAACTCCGGCGCGCAGGGTGAATATGCTGGCCTGCTGGCGATTCGCCATTATCACGAGAGCCGCAACGAAGGCCATCGCGATATCTGCCTGATCCCTAGCTCCGCGCACGGCACCAACCCGGCTTCCGCGCAGATGGCGGGTATGCAGGTAGTGGTCGTTGCCTGTGATAAAAACGGCAACATCGATCTCGCCGATCTGCGTGAAAAAGCAGAGCAGGCGGGGGCCAATCTCTCTTGCATCATGGTCACCTATCCGTCGACCCACGGCGTGTATGAAGAGACCATTCGCGAAGTGTGCGAGATCGTGCACCAGTTTGGCGGCCAGGTTTATCTCGACGGCGCCAACATGAACGCCCAGGTCGGGATCACCTCTCCGGGCTTTATCGGCGCCGACGTTTCGCACCTCAACCTGCATAAAACGTTCTGCATTCCGCACGGCGGCGGCGGCCCGGGCATGGGCCCAATCGGCGTGAAAGCGCACCTGGCGCCGTTCGTGCCGGGCCACAGCGTGGTACAGATTGAAGGTATGCTGACCCGCCAGGGCGCGGTTTCCGCCGCGCCGTTCGGCAGCGCGTCCATTCTACCGATCAGCTGGATGTATATCCGCATGATGGGTGCGGAAGGGCTGAAGCAGGCGAGCCAGAACGCGATCCTTAACGCCAACTACATCGCTACCCGACTGAAAGACGCCTACCCGGTGCTCTACACCGGTCGCGATGGTCGCGTAGCGCACGAATGCATTCTCGATATTCGTCCGCTGAAAGAAGAGACCGGCATTAGCGAGCTGGATATCGCCAAGCGCCTGATCGACTTTGGCTTCCATGCCCCGACCATGTCTTTCCCGGTAGCGGGAACGCTGATGGTTGAGCCGACGGAATCGGAAAGCAAGGTCGAGCTGGACCGCTTTATCGACGCGATGCTGGCGATCCGCGCGGAAATCGACCGCGTCAAAGCCGGCGAATGGCCGTTGGAGGATAACCCTCTGGTGAACGCGCCGCACACCCAGGGCGAGCTGGTGGGCGAGTGGAACCATCCGTACAGCCGTGAGCTGGCGGTATTCCCGGCAGGGTTGCACAACAAGTACTGGCCGACGGTGAAACGTCTGGATGATGTCTACGGCGACCGCAACCTGTTCTGCTCCTGCGTGCCGATGAGCGAATACCAGTAAGTTTGCGTTTTAGCTAAACTTTTAAAGGCGCTGCGGCGCCTTTATTTTTTTGGAGGGAAGGTATGGGAATAGCTCTTATTAGCGGCGCGAGCCGCGGCATAGGCCGGGCGACGGCGCTGCTGTTGGCGCAGGAAGGATATACCGTGGCGGTCAATTACCATCACAACATTAACGCCGCCACCGAGGTGGTGAATACCATTGTGGCGTCTGGCGGCAAAGCCACGGCGCTGCGGGCGGACATCAGCGATGAAGCGCAGGTGATGGCGATGTTTGAGGCGATCGACCGCATGGGCGAGCCGCTGACGGCGCTGGTCAACAACGCCGGGATCCTGTTTACCCAGTGTACGGTGGAGAGCCTGAGCGCCGAGCGTATTAACCGCGTGCTGGCCACCAACGTCACCGGTTATTTCCTCTGCTGTCGCGAGGCGGTAAAGCGCATGTCACATCGACATGGCGGTAAGGGCGGGGCGATAGTTAACGTGTCGTCGGCGGCGTCGCGCCTTGGCGCGCCGGGGGAGTACGTTGACTATGCCGCGTCGAAAGGGGCGGTAGATACCCTGACTACCGGGCTGGCGCTGGAGGTGGCGGCGCAGGGGATCCGGGTGAACGGCGTGCGTCCGGGGCTGATTTATACCGAGATGCACGCCTCCGGCGGTGAACCGGGACGCGTGGATCGAGTGAAAGGTTCGCTACCGATGCAGCGCGGCGGCCAGCCGGAAGAGGTCGCTCAGGCCATTGCCTGGCTGCTGAGCGACAAAGCGTCGTATGTGACGGGTAGCTTCCTTGAACTGGCGGGCGGGAAATAACCCGTAGATGTCTATTGCCCGGCGGCGCTGCGCTTGCCGGGCCTACGGGGTCAAAGCCGAATGGTAGGCCGGGTGGCGGATACGCCTTACCCGGCATAAAAACCGCTAAAGCCCGACGGTCTACCAGGAGGCCAGCCACAGCCGCAGGCGCATTCCCCAACTGCTGGTCCAGCCGGTGGTGACCGACTTCACCTCGCCTTGAGAAATGACCACCAGCGTTGGCGTTACCTGGATGTCCCACTGCCGCGCCAGCTGGCCGCTCGGATCATTCACCGTCGGCAGCGTCATTTTCTTCCTGGTCAGCCACTTCTCCAGCGTGACGTTATCGCCGGAACGCAGGGCTACCGTCAGCACATTGCCGCTGTCCGCGGCAAGCGATGCCACCGACGGCGTGGTATAGCGACAAACTCCGCACCAGGTCGCCCAGACGTACAGCAGCAGCGGCTTTTGCTGGCTTATGGCATGCAGATCCAGCGTCCTGCCGTCGAGTGTCTGCAGCGATGTGGCGCTGACGTTTTGCGGCAGCGCGGGCTGGCGAAAATAATCCACCGCCAGGCTCACCGCCGCGCCAATCAGCAGCCACACCGCCAGCTCGCGCAGCCAGCGCCTGATTTTACTGGCCACGGGCTTTCGCCAGCTGTTCTTTCACCAGCCCCTCCAGGTCTTCAGCAGGGATCGCGCCGGCCACCATCTGATCGCCGATGATCGTTGCCGGGGTGCCCTGTATATTCAGCACCTGCGACAAAATCAGGTTCATCTTCAGCGAATCCATGGTCTTGTCATCGATATTTACGCTATCGGTAGCGGTTTTCTTCTGCGCGGCGGCGATACTGGCGTCATCGTGATAGCCTTTTTTCGCCATCAGCCGCTGATGCAGCGCCCAGAATTTATCGGGCTGCTGACGCCAGGTGGAGAGCGCGATTTTAGCGGCATTCACCGAACTCTGCCCTTTAA
This sequence comes from Klebsiella sp. AqSCr, assembly GCF_008452795.1. NCBI lineage: Bacteria > Pseudomonadati > Pseudomonadota > Gammaproteobacteria > Enterobacterales > Enterobacteriaceae > Klebsiella > Klebsiella sp. AqSCr. The sequence goes on along the minus strand of NZ_MJDM01000005.1, from coordinate 2,241,351 downwards.
ACGGCAGCAGCTTAACGATGAGCTGGATGTCCGGATTATCGTGCACGATTTTTTCCAGCAGGGGATCAAACTGTTTGCAGTAAGGGCAGTTGTAATCGGTAAACGAGACGATTGTGAGTTTTGGCTCTTTCGCGCCGGTGCGCGGGCTATTCGGATCGTTAAACAGCAGCTGGGCTAACTGGTCATTACCGTTCGATTGTGGTTCTTCCGCCGGGGCGGCGAAGCTGAAGGCCGATACGCACAGCAGTAATAAGGCGGTGATAGCTCTCATGTTATTTTCCTTTAGCGGCGGACAGGGTGGCGAGAAGGTGTTCGCGGTCTAACAGCGCAGGCAGAATCTGTCCCTGCGGCAATTCCGGTCCGTAAATCTGGTTAAACGGCACCGCGGCGCTGCCGCGTGCGGTTAAAAACTGACTAATGTCAGCGGAGGGGCGGCTCCAGTCGCCGCGTAAGGCGATCACATCTGGCGCTAACAGCGCCTGCTGGACGTCGTCGCGCAGCAGCACGTTGTATTTATTGGCTTTACAGGTCACGCACCAGTCGGCGGTGACATCAATAAATACCCGTTTATGCTCCGCCAGGGCGCTGGCGATAGCCTGCTCGCTGAGCGGCTGCCAGTTAACCCGGTCGCGGCGCGGGCCCTGGCCGTCCTGTTGGGCAACAAAGGCGACGGCGCCCGCCACCACGATGGCCAGGGCGCCCGCGCGCAGCGCCGTCCGCCAGCGGTAGCGCCAGGCGGTGGCCACTAGCAGGGCGATGGCCAGCATCACCAGCAGGGTAAGCACCGGCGTACGGCCGATGTGGATCGTCAGCAGGCTGACCAGCCATAGCGCTGAACCAAGCATCATTAGCCCCAGCACCACCCGCAGATGATTCATCCAGCGGCCCGGGCGTGGCAGTCGTTGCGCCAGACCCGGCCAGGCAACGATCAGCAGCCACGGCAGGCTCATGCCGATCCCCATGGCGAAGAAAATGCCCCACAGCAGCGGCAGGGGCGCCACCAGCGCCACCGACACGGCGGTGCCGAGGAACGGCGCGGTGCAGGGCGTCGCCAGCAGGGTGGCGAAGGCGCCCTGCCAGAAATGGCCCATTAAGCCGTTGCCGCCGCGGGTGGCGAGGAAGGTGCTGGCGCTGGAGGATAGGCGGATTTCGAACAGCCCCAATAAACTGGCGCTGAACAGCACCATCACCAGCGCCATCGCGCCGATAAACCACGGGTTCTGGAACTGGATGCCCCAGCCGAGCGCCTGATTCCCCAGGCGTAGCGCGGTCATCATCAGCGCCAGCGCCAGGAACGAGACGACGATCCCAAATACCGAGGCGAGGAACTGCCGCCGCACCGCGCCGCGTTCGCGACCTTCGGTTTGCACCAGCGAGCCGAGCTTCATCGCCAGCACCGGCAGCACGCAGGGCATGACGTTGAGAATTAGCCCGCCGGCCAGCGCCATCAGCAGCACCCAGCCTAACGCCAGCCCCGGCGCGGCGCTGCCGGCGGCGACGGCGACTTGGCTTTCCTGCGCCTGACCGCTATCGGCCAGCACCAGCGACAAGGTTTTACCGCGCAGATCCGGCGCCGCTTCGCCCCAGCTATCGGTGACCGGTACGGTGGCGGTCAGCGTATCGCTGCGGGTGGTAAAGCTCGGCTTGCCGAAATCGACATCCTCCATGCTGTCGATAAACAGCGCTGGCTGCTGCCAGCCGGCATCGCGGCGGGCGGTCACCGTCAGTTTGCCGCTGACGTAGCTGGCGGTCAGCTGCGAAGTCAGGCCATCGCGCAGCGGCAGTGTGCCCATCGCGCGGGTAAAATCATAATTAAATCGCTCCCCCGCCGGAGTCGTCATATCCAGCGAAAAGGGGTAGTCAGTGAGAATGCAGACATTGCTGCAGGTAGAGAGCGTCAGGACGCCGCTAAGCGTCGGCGGTATCTTCCCGCGCAGCGTCATCGGGAAGCTGACGTCGCCGTGATAGCCCTGAGTGGAAATGCCCGCGACGTCGAAGCGCTGCGGCGTCGGCCAGCGCCAGTTCACCTCCAGCGGCGTGTGCCAGGCGATAGCCGGCGCGATGCCGCCTTCCCCTGGCGAGCGCCAGTAGGTTTTCCAGCCCTTTTCCAGCGCTACGTCTAAAAGCAGGCGAGTGTCGCCATTGCTCTCGGTTTGCGCCCGCAGGCGCACGCTGGCGTGTTGATTGTCGGCGGCGCGCAGCCAGCCGCTGTCGGCGGCCTGGCTGACGGGCAGCCATAGCCAAAGCAGGCAGACCAGTAGTCGCCTGAATACCATATACATAAGTTTGCTCCGTAAGTGATGAATTAACCTGAACTGTCAGGAGAATCAATCACTCACGGAAGACGCATAATCGCAGATGCACCCGCAATCGGGGTGAGGAGATAACGCGGGGAGGCCACTGGCGTTCGATACGCGGCGGGATCGCCGCCAGCACCGCCAGCAGCAGGGTGATAGCCAACAGCGCCCCTTCAAACAGCATCGGCGGAACGGCCATCAGCGACTTGGCGCTGAGCTCGCACGGCGTGACCGGCGCCTCGGCCTGATCCTGGTTTTGCTGTAGCGACGGGCTGTCGGCGGTGAGGTTCATGACCAGCGCGTGCATCCCGGCCATCCGTTGAGCGGTGCAGGTTAGCACCACCAGACAGGCCAGGAGGACAAAAAGAATGGCTTTGCGTTGTCGCTTAATCATGATTGCCTCAAATATTCACGAGGCTTATCTTAACGGGCGAACGGGTTTTGGCAATGGTAAAGCTGTAAAGAAGTGTCTGGCGGATAAGCAATTAGCCCTCCCCCGGCCGGGAGAGGGCGGTTAGTTACAGGTTCTCACCGTTGCTGGCGATGACCTCTTTGTACCAGTTAAAGCTCTTCTTGCGCGAGCGGGACATGTCGCCGGTGCCATCGTCGTGTTTGTTGACGTAGATGAAGCCGTAGCGTTTGCTGTACTGCCCGGTGGTGAAGGAGACGCAGTCGATGCAGCCCCATGGGGTATAGCCCAGCAGATCGACGCCGTCATAAGTGACCGCTTTGATCATCTCTTCGATGTGGGCGCGCAGGTAGTCGATGCGGTAGTCATCGTTGATGCTGCCGTCAGCTTCTACTTTGTCGTAGGCGCCAAAGCCGTTTTCCACGATAAACAGCGGCTTCTGATAACGCTCATACAGTTCACACAGAGAATAGCGCAGGCCGACCGGGTCAATCTGCCAGCCCCAGTCGGAAGCTTTGACGTGCGGGTTCGGCACGCTGCCTTCGAAACCGGAAATGGCGTCGCCAGTGCCGCCCTCAGCTTTCACCGCGTTGGTCATGTAGTAGCTGAAGCCGAGATAGGCGCAGGTACCTTCGCGCAGGATCTGCGCGTCGCCGTCTTCCATCCTGATGTTGAAGCCGCGGCGTTCCCATTCATTCAACACATAGCTCGGGTAGTAACCGCGCAGCTGGACGTCGGTAAAGACGTAGCGCTCGCGCATCGACTCCTGGGCGAACATGACATCTTCCGGTTTGCAGGAGTAAGGGTAGAGGGCGACCATCGCCAGCATGCAGCCGACCTGCATGTCCGGGTTGATGCGCCGCGCCGCTTTCACCGCCAGCGCGCTGGCCACGAACTGGTGGTGCAGCACCTGGTACATGGTCTCTTCCGGATTGTCATGCTCGGTATAGACCACCCCGGAGCAGCAGTAGCCGAACAGCGGCGCGCGCCAGTTGCGCTGGTTGTTGATCTCGTTAAAGGTCATCCAGTATTTCACTTTGTGCTTATAGCGCTCGAAGACCACTTCGGCGAAGCGTACAAAGAAATCGACCACTTTGCGGTTGGTCCAGCCGCCGTACTGCTGCACCAGGTGCAGGGGCATCTCGAAGTGGGAGAGGGTGATCACCGGTTCGATGTTGTATTTCAGCAGCTCGTCGAACATGTCGTCGTAGAACTTCAGCCCCTCTTCATTCGGCTGGGTTTCGTCACCCTGCGGGAAGATGCGGGTCCAGGCGATAGAGGTGCGGAAGCATTTGAAGCCCATCTCGGCGAACAGTTTGATGTCTTCTTTGTAGCGACCGTAGAAGTCGACGGCTTCGTGGTTCGGGTAGTATTTTCCCGCTTCGACCTGGTGGGTGATTTCGCGCGGCACGCCGTGCGCCCCGCCGGTCAACACATCGCAGATGCTGGGGCCTTTGCCGCCCTGATCCCAGCCGCCTTCAACCTGATGCGCGGCGACCGCGCCGCCCCATAAAAAATCTTTCGGAAGGGTTAATTTTTTCATCCTGGCTAATCTCTCTAATAACTATTGTTCTCGAGTCTAGCAAAGTGAAAGTGAATGTCACGATATAACAAATTCCGCCAAAGGTAATATGTTACATCAAAAAAACAGGCTGTTATTTTTAGCTGATTTTGCTCGCTAATTTACGTCCGAGGGATTCGAGAATATAGATCACTGGAATTTGCGTTGTAATATCGTAGACGCCGCCAATGCGCGTCTGCGGCACGTGCCAGGAGAGATTGAAATCAGCCAGTTTGGCCAGCCGCGAATGCTCATGGCTGGTAATCGACATCACCTTGCAATGATGCAGGCTGAACTGGCTGGCAAAGCGCAGGATCTCTTCCGTCTCGCCAGAGACGGAAAGCACGATCGCCAGCGCGTTGCGGGCCATATCGTTGGTTACCGGAAAATAGGGGTCGTCAATATGGTTGCTGAATTTACCGACGTTGGAGAAGAAGCGTGCGCCATATTTCGCCAGCGCGCCGGAGGTGCCGGCGCCGACAAAAATAATACGTTCGGAGGCGAGAATAATATCGACGGCCTGCTCGAGTAATTCATCGAACTCGTCATTATTGACGCTTTTAAAAAAGCTCATTATTTCGCTGGCGCCGATATTTGCCTGTTGAGGCTCATTCTGCTCGAGATATAATTTAAAGCGCACGCGAAATTCAGAGTAGCCCTCGCACTGCAGTTTGCGGCAGAAGCGTAACACGGTAGTCGTGGAGACCCCGGCGGCCTCGGCCAGTTCGCGGATGGTCATGTACATCACTTTGTCACGATTTTTAATGACGTAGTGGTAGACCATCATCTCAAGATTATTGAGACTGGCGACAGCGGCGTGGGAGAACATACTCACAGGGCGAACTCACAATTCATAATGACCAGGACGGAATTATATCATGCAGGCCAATGACATTACCTTTTTTCAGCGTTTTCAGGACGACATCCTCGCCGGGCGCAAAACCATCACCATTCGCGATGCAGCGGAGTCGCACTTTAAGCCCGGCGATGTGCTGCGCGTTGGGCGCTATGAAGATGACGGCTATTTTTGCACCATCGCCGTGACCGCGACCTCGACGGTGACGCTCGATACGCTGACCGAACAGCATGCGCAACAGGAGAATATGACTCTCGGGCAGCTGCGGCAGGTCATCAGCGACATCTATCCTGGCGAGAGCCAGTTTTATGTCATTGAATTCAAAACGCTTTAAGATAATCAGGAACAGCTGTGAGTTGAAATAAAAATGTAACTTTTTGATTTTAATGTATTTACAAATATACATCGTTTTATTTTAGCTAACAGGTGTTCACTGGAATCATTCTCAGTTACCCTAAGTGGGCAATGAAAGCGTTCTTGTTTTCACGGAGTCCAGTATGGTTCGCAAACCATTAATCACTCAGGGATATTCTCTGGCAGAGGAAGTTGCCAACAGCATCAGCCACGGGATCGGGCTGGTGTTCGGTATCGTCGGCCTTGTGTTGCTGCTGGTGCAGGCGGCGGATACAAACGCCAGCGCGACGGCGATCGCCAGCTACAGCCTGTACGGCGGCAGCATGATTATGCTGTTCCTCGCTTCCACGCTCTATCACGCGATCCCGCATCAGCGGGCGAAACAGTGGCTGAAGAAATTCGACCACTGCGCTATCTACCTGTTGATTGCCGGGACCTACACGCCGTTTTTGCTGGTGGGATTGAATTCACCGCTGGCGAAGGGGCTGATGATCGTCATCTGGAGCCTGGCGCTGCTGGGGATCCTGTTTAAGCTGACCATCGCGCACCGCTTTAAAATTTTGTCGCTGGTGACCTATCTGACCATGGGCTGGCTGTCGCTTATCGTGGTCTATCAGCTGGCGGTGAAGCTGGCGGTGGGCGGGGTAACGCTGCTGGCGGTTGGCGGGGTGGTGTACTCGCTGGGGGTCATCTTCTACGTCTGCAAACGTATTCCTTATAACCACGCTATCTGGCACGGCTTCGTGCTCGGCGGCAGCGTGTGTCACTTCCTGGCGATTTATCTTTACATCGGCCAGTCCTGATAAACATCCCACGGTGGCGCTGCGCTTACCGTGGCTACAATACTCTACGGCCTGGAAATTCCACGGTGGCGCTACGCTTACCGTGGCTACGATATTCTGCGGCCGGGTAGCCCGGCTAAGGCGCAAGCGCCGCAAGCCGGGAACTTTTCCTTAATTTTCTTCCAGCGAATACGGCAATGGTTTGATGCTCAGGCTGCCGGCATCGTCGCGTACACGGAACAGGCTGTCCGGTTCCATGTCGTTATTCATCACTACCTGGACCATCAGGCTTCCGTCATCCAGCTGTACGGCTGCCAGCACCGTACCGGTGCGGCGCCAGTTGTCGCCCATCTTCAGCTCCAGGTCTTCCCCGGCTTCCGGCACCCGGCTGGCGGTCCCTGACAGCGTCCACAGCGCGCGCTTATTGGCGCCGCGGAATTTCGCCCTCGCGACCATTTCCTGGCCGGTGTAGCAGCCTTTTTTGAAGCTGATGCCGCCCAGCGCCTGCAGGTTGGTGGCCTGCGGAATGAACTGCCCGCTGTTGGCGCTGTCGATAACCGGCAGACCGGCTTCAATATTCAGCGCCAGCCACTGTTGGCTGTTGTTAAACTGCGCTTCGCCGCGCAACGCGTCGGTGACGCGGTTGGCGGTGTCGACATCGGTCACCAGCAGGAAGCGCTCGCCCGGGTGTTCAAACCACAGCAGGCTGGTGGCGCCTTCGCTGACCACCGGGGTGGCAGCGTCGGGCAAGGCGGCGAACAGCGGCGCCAGCGCGGCGCGCGCCTGGAAGCCGGCTACTCCCAGCAGAACCAGATCGTCGTTGGCGGCGATGGTGACTTTGGAGAAGACGGCATATTTTTTCAGCTCGGTCAGCTGCGCGTCGCGCAGGCTGCGGCGCTCAATCCACGCGAAGCCGCCCTCGCGACGGAATACGCGCAGGTTGCTCCACATCTTGCCTTTGGCATCACAGTGGGCGGCAAGCAGATGCTGGGCATCGGTGAGATGACTCACATCGGCGGTAATCTGCCCCTGCAGATATTTTTCGCTGTCCGGCCCGCTAATTGTCGCCAGCGCCCAGTCATCCAGGGTCATCAGCGTTAACGGCAGACGAGCGGAAGAGGAAGGCTGACGCGGAGGAAAAGGTGTAAAAGCCATAGTCATATCCTGAATCGCTTAACGCAGTGTGTGTGACCAATGGTAAAAGAGCTATAGTGCATTGCAAGTGCTTTCAACAGGCCATTTGTGCGCTGGCGTGAGACAGCCGCCTGACGCAGGGAATCAATAAACCCATCATTATTTTAAGGTTTTTATGGAAGGATGCTCGCATTCAGCGATATTCCTGTAAAGTTACGGCAGAAAACGGGTTAAACTAACCTATATTTTGCTGCTGGAAGGTCAACATGGACATTAACAATAAAGCACGTATCCACTGGGCATGCCGCCGCGGGATGCGCGAACTCGACATCTCCATCATGCCGTTCTTTGAGTATGAGTACGATACCCTCAGCGACGCTGACAAACAGCTGTTCATTCGCCTGCTGGAAAATGACGATCCGGATCTGTTCAACTGGCTGATGAACCACGGCAAACCGGCCGATGCGGAGCTGCAGCGGATGGTAACCTTAATTCAGACACGGAATCGGGAACGTGGTCCTGTGGCAATCTGATCTCCGTATCTCCTGGCGCGCGCAGTGGTTTTCCCTGCTGCTTCACGGCGTGGTGGCGGCCCTGGTGCTGTTGGTTCCCTGGCCGCTGAGCTATACCCCGATCTGGCTGCTGCTGCTGTCGCTGGTGGTCTTCGACTGCGTGCGCAGCCAGCGGCGGATCCATGCCCGTCGCGGGGAGATAAAACTGCTCACCGATTCCCGTCTTCGCTGGCAAAACGCCGAATGGGAGATCCTCGGGACGCCGTGGGTTATCAATAGCGGTATGCTGCTGCGTTTGCGCCATGTCGATACCCGGCGCGGACAGCATCTTTGGCTGGCGGCGGACAGCATGGACGCCGGAGAGTGGCGCGATCTGCGCCGGCTGGTGCTGCAAAAACCGGCGCAGGAGTAAGCCGCGTCAGGAAAAGTGTTCGGCCATTTCGCCGAGGATCTGCTCGCACCAGCTCTGGATGCGCTCGTCGCTCAGGTCGTACTGGTTGGTTTCATCCAGCGCCAGGCCAACGAACAGTTGGCCATCGGCGATCACCGGTTTCGGGCTGGTGAACTCATAGCCTTCGGTTGGCCAGTAGCCGACAAACTTCACGCCCCTGGTCGCCAGCTTGTCATGCAGCATGCCGAGCGCGTCAAGGAACCATTCGCCGTAGCCCAGTTGATCGCCCATGCCGTACAGCGCGACGATCTTTCCCTCGAGGTTCAGGGTGTCCAGCTGATCCCAGACCGCTTCCCAGTCTTCCTGAATTTCGCCGAAATCCCAGGTCGGGATGCCAAGGATCAGTACGTCGTACTGGCTCATCAGCGCGGGGGAGTCATCTTTCAGATTGTGCAGCGTCACCAGTTCGGGGCCGATGATATCGCGGATTTTCTCCGCGGCCATTTCGGTGTAGCAGGTACTGGAGCCGTAAAACAGACCTATATTCATCGCGTAAACATCTCGATTCTTGCCGTGAATGGCGGGCAGTGTACCAGAAAGGCGTCCTCTTAAGGCATAATGAGAGCGTTTAACGAACAAAGAGGCCGATGTGAAACAGGATCTGGCACTAATCGAACAGTTTCTCGATGCCCTTTGGCTGGAGCGCAACCTGGCGGAGAATACGCTCAGCGCCTACCGTCGCGATTTGACGATGTTAGTTGAGTGGTTGCACCATCGCGGCCTGTCGCTGGCAAGCGTTGGCAGCGACGATCTGCAGGCGCTGCTGGCTGAGCGGCAGTCCGGCGGCTACAAAGCCACCAGCACCGCGCGCCTGCTGAGCGCCGTGCGCCGTTTTTTCCAGCATCTGTACCGGGAAAAAATTCGCCCGGACGATCCCAGCGCGCTGCTGGCCTCGCCGAAGCTACCGCAGCGGCTGCCAAAAGATCTCAGTGAGGCGCAGGTTGAGCGCCTGCTGCAGGCGCCGCTGGTGGAGCAGCCGCTGGAATTGCGCGATAAAGCGATGCTGGAGGTGCTGTATGCCACCGGCCTGCGCGTCTCGGAGCTGGTGGGGCTGACGATGAGCGACATCAGCCTGCGGCAGGGCGTGCTGCGGGTGGTGGGAAAAGGCAACAAAGAGCGGCTGGTGCCGCTGGGGGAAGAGGCGGTACTGTGGGTGGAAAATTACCTCGAGTATGGTCGCCCCTGGCTGCTGAACGGCGTGGCGTCGGATGTCTTATTTCCCAGCCAGCGCGCCCAGCAGATGACGCGCCAGACCTTCTGGCATCGGATTAAACACTATGCCGTACTGGCGGGGATCGACAGCGAAAAGCTTTCCCCGCACGTGTTACGCCATGCGTTCGCCACGCATTTGCTCAATCATGGCGCCGATCTGCGCGTGGTGCAGATGCTGTTAGGACACAGCGATCTCTCCACCACGCAGATATACACCCACGTGGCGACCGAGCGTCTGCGACAACTTCATCAACAGCACCACCCGCGGGCGTGAGTGCTGAACAAAAGGACTGAGTATGAAAAAAGGTTTATTGATGTTCACCCTGCTGGCGGCCTCCCTTTCAGGAGCGGCGCACGCCGATAGCGCGGCAATTAAACAGTCGCTGGCGAAGCTGGGTGTGCAGAGCACCGATATTCAACCATCGCCGGTTTCCGGGATGAGCACGGTGCTGACCGACAGCGGCGTGCTGTACGTGACCGACGACGGCAAACATATCATCCAGGGGCCGATGTACGACGTGAGCGGCGCGCAGCCGGTCAACGTCACCAACCAGCTGCTGCTGGGTAAGCTGAACGCGCTGAGCAATGAGATGATTGTCTACAAAGCGCCGAAGGAGCAGCACGTCATCACCGTCTTCACCGATATTACCTGCGGCTACTGTCATAAACTGCACGAGCAGATGAGCGACTACAACGCGCTGGGGATCACCGTGCGCTATCTGGCTTTCCCGCGACAGGGTCTGCAAAGCCAGGCGGAGCAGGACATGAAGGCCATCTGGTGCGCGAAAGATCGCAACAAAGCGCTGGATGACGCCATGAATGGTAAAGGCGTGCAGCCGGCGAGCTGCAACGTAGATATCGCCAAACATTACACCCTCGGCGTGCAGATGGGCGTCAACGGCACCCCGGCGATGGTCCTCAGTAACGGCATGGTGCTGCCGGGCTATCAGGGGCCGAAAGAGCTGAAGGCGTTCCTCGATGAGCACAAAAAACAGACAAGCGGTAACTGATTCGCGTGAAACAACAGATACAACTACGCCGCCGCGAGGCGGTTGACGGCGTCGAACTCCCCGCCGACCTGCCGCCGCTGCTGCAGCGGCTATATGCCAGCCGCGGGGTGCGCAGCGCGCAGGAGCTGGAGCGCAGCGTCAAAGGCATGCTCCCCTGGACGCAGCTCACCGGCGTTGAAAAAGCGGTCGAGATGCTGCATGACGCGTTCCAGAAAGGGTTGCACATCGTGGTGGTCGGTGATTTTGACGCCGACGGCGCCACCAGCACCGCGCTCAGCGTGTTGGCCCTGCGCGCGCTGGGTTACGGCAACGTCTCCTATCTGGTGCCGAACCGCTTTGAAGACGGCTACGGTTTAAGCCCGGAAGTGGTCGATCAGGCCCATGCTCGCGGCGCGCAGATGATCATGACCGTCGACAACGGGATCTCGTCCCATGCCGGCGTCGATCATGCCCATGCGCTGGGGATCCCGGTGCTGGTGACCGATCACCATCTGCCGGGCGAGACGCTGCCGGCGGCGGAAGCTATCGTTAATCCCAACCTGCGCGATTGCGACTTCCCGTCAAAATCACTGGCCGGGGTGGGGGTGGCGTTTTATCTGATGCTGGCGCTGCGCACTTTTCTGCGCGATAAAGGCTGGTTCGACGCTCGCGGCATCCCCGCGCCGAACCTTGCCGAGCTGCTGGATCTGGTGGCGCTTGGCACCGTCGCGGACGTCGTGCCGCTGGATGCTAACAACCGTATCCTCACCTGGCAGGGGTTAAGCCGCATTCGCGCCGGCAAATGTCGGCCCGGTATTAAGGCGCTGTTGGAAATTGCCAACCGCGATCCGCAAAAGCTGGCGGCCAGCGACCTCGGTTTCGCCCTCGGGCCGCGCCTGAACGCGGCGGGACGGCTGGACGACATGTCGGTCGGCGTCGCGCTGCTGCTGTGCGACAACATCGGCGAAGCGCGGGTGCTGGCCAACGAGCTCGATGCGCTTAATCAGACGCGCAAAGAGATTGAGCAGGGGATGCAGGCGGAAGCGCTAACGCTCTGTCAGCAGCTGGAGCGCAGCGCCGATACCCTGCCCGGCGGGCTGGCGATGTACCATCCGCAATGGCATCAAGGGGTAGTCGGCATTCTCGCCTCGCGGATTAAGGAGCGCTTCCATCGCCCGGTTATCGCTTTTGCGCCTACCGGCGACGGCACGCTGAAAGGCTCCGGTCGTTCCATTCAGGGGTTGCATATGCGCGATGCGCTGGAGCGCCTTGATACGCTTTATCCCGGGCTAATCCTGAAGTTCGGCGGCCACGCGATGGCGGCGGGCTTATCGCTGGAGGAGGCGCGTTTTGAAGAGTTTCAACAGCGCTTCGGCGAGCTGGTGACCGAATGGCTGGATCCTGCGCTGTTGCAGGGCGAGGTGGTTTCCGATGGCCCGCTGGCGGCGGCGGAGATGAGCATGGAAGTGGCGCAGATGCTGCGCGACGCCGGGCCGTGGGGGCAGATGTTCCCGGAACCGCTATTTGACGGTCGTTTTCGCCTGCTGCAGCAGCGGCTGGTGGGCGAGCGTCACCTGAAGGTGATGGTCGAACCGGTTGACGGCGGGCCGCTGCTGGACGGTATCGCCTTCAACGTTGATACTTCCATCTGGCCGGATAACGGCGTGCGTGAAGTCCAGTTAGCCTACAAGCTCGACATCAACGAGTTCCGCGGCAACCGTAGCCTGCAGCTGATCATCGATCACCTCTGGCCAAATTGACAACAGTGTAGGAATAAGGGCGCGAATCCGGTAGAATTCCGCTCTTATCACCGCATTTTGACAAATCCATTAAAAGAAACCGACCATGTTTGAAATAAATCCGGTAAAAAACCGCATTCAGGACCTCACGGAGCGCTCCGACGTTCTTAGGGGGTATCTTTGACTACGATGCCAAGAAAGAGCGTCTCGAAGAAGTAAACGCCGAGCTGGAACAGCCGGACGTGTGGAACGAACCCGAACGCGCCCAGGCGCTGGGTAAAGAGCGTTCTTCCCTGGAAGCCATCGTAGATACCCTGGATCAGATGTCCCAGGGGCTGGAAGACGTTGCCGGCCTGCTGGATCTGGCCGTGGAAGCGGACGACGAAGAGACCTTTAACGAAGCCGTCGCCGAGCTGGATACCCTGGAAGAGAAGCTGGCGCAGCTTGAGTTCCGCCGCATGTTCTCCGGCGAATACGACAGCGCCGATTGCTACCTTGACATTCAGGCCGGTTCCGGCGGCACCGAAGCCCAGGACTGGGCCAGCATGCTGATGCGCATGTACCTGCGCTGGGCGGAAGCGCGCGGCTTTAAGACCGAAATCATCGAAGAATCCGAAGGTGAAGTCGCGGGGATTAAATCCGTGACCATTAAGATCATTGGCGATTACGCCTACGGCTGGCTGCGTACGGAAACCGGCGTTCATCGTCTGGTGCGTAAGAGCCCGTTCGATTCCGGCGGCCGCCGTCATACCTCCTTCAGCTCCGCGTTCGTTTACCCGGAAGTGGAAGACGATATCGATATCGAAATTAACCCGGCCGACCTGCGCATTGACGTATACCGCGCCTCCGGCGCCGGTGGTCAGCACGTTAACCGTACGGAATCCGCGGTGCGTATTACCCATATCCCGACCGGATTGGTGACGCAGTGCCAGAACGACCGTTCGCAGCACAAGAACAAAGACCAGGCCATGAAGCAGATGAAAGCAAAGCTTTATGAACTGGAGATGCAGAAGAAAAATGCCGAGAAGCAGGCGATGGAAGACAACAAGTCCGATATCGGCTGGGGCAGCCAGATCCGCTCTTACGTGCTGGATGACTCGCGTATTAAAGATCTGCGTACCGGGGTGGAAACCCGCAACACTCAGGCGGTGCTCGACGGCAGCCTGGACCAATTTATCGAAGCAAGTTTGAAAGCAGGGTTATGAGGAACCAACATGTCTGAACAACAAGCACAGGGCGCTGACGCGGCAATTGACCTTAATAATGAACTGAAAACCCGTCGCGAGAAGCTGGCTGCGCTGCGTGAGCAGGGCGTCGCTTTCCCGAACGATTTCCGTCGTGACCATACCTCTGACCAACTGCACGCTGACTTCGATGGCAAAGAAAACGAAGAGCTGGAAGCGCTGAACGTTGAAGTGGCCGTTGCTGGCCGCATGATGACCCGTCGTATCATGGGTAAAGCGTCCTTCGTGACCCTGCAGGACGTAGGCGGCCGCATCCAGCTATACGTGGCGCGTGATGACCTGGCGGAAGGCGTTTATAACGACCAGTTCAAAAAGTGGGACCTCGGCGACATCATCGCCGCCCGCGGTAAGTTGTTCAAGACCAAAACCGGTGAGCTCTCTATCCACTGCACCGAGCTGCGTCTGTTGACTAAAGCTCTGCGCCCGCTGCCGGACAAATTCCACGGCCTGCAGGATCAGGAAGCGCGTTACCGCCAGCGTTACCTTGACCTGATCTCCAACGATGAATCTCGTAAGACCTTCAAAGTGCGTTCGCAGATCCTGGCAGGCATCCGTCAGTTCATGGTTGGCCGCGGCTTTATGGAAGTAGAAACCCCGATGATGCAGGTGATCCCGGGCGGCGCTTCCGCGCGTCCGTTCATCACCCATCATAACGCGCTGGATCTGGACATGTACCTGCGTATCGCGCCGGAACTGTACCTCAAGCGTCTGGTGGTTGGCGGCTTCGAACGCGTCTTCGAGATCAACCGTAACTTCCGTAACGAAGGGATCTCCGTTCGTCATAACCCAGAGTTCACCATGATGGAACTCTACATGGCTTATGCGGATTATAAAGATCTGATCGAGCTGACCGAATCTCTGTTCCGCACCCTGGCGCAGGACATCCTCGGCAATACCGAAGTGCCTTACGGCGACCAGGTGTTCGACTTCGGCAAGCCGTTTGAAAAACTGACCATGCGCGAAGCGATCAAGAAATACCGTCCGGAAACCGAGATGGCGGATCTGGATAACTTTGATTCCGCGAAAGCGATCGCTGAATCTATCGGCATCAAAGTGGAGAAGAGCTGGGGTCTGGGCCGTATCGTGACCGAGATCTTCGAAGAAGTGGCGGAAGCGCACCTGATCCAGCCGACCTTCATCACCGAATACCCGGCGGAAGTTTCTCCGCTGGCGCGCCGTAACGACGTCAACCCGGAAATCACAGACCGCTTTGAATTCTTCATTGGCGGCCGTGAGATCGGTAACGGCTTTAGCGAGCTGAACGACGCCGAAGACCAGGCGCAGCGCTTCCAGGATCAGGTTGATGCGAAAGCCGCAGGCGACGACGAAGCAATGTTCTATGACGAAGACTATGTCACCGCGCTGGAACACGGCCTGCCGCCGACCGCTGGTCTGGGTATCGGTATCGACCGTATGGTCATGCTGTTCACCAACAGCCACACCATCCGCGACGTTATTCTGTTCCCGGCGATGCGTCCGCAGAAATAATCGCCCTTCGCGAAGAGCAAAAAACCCGGCTTGCCGGGTTTTTTTTATGTCTGATGTGAGGTCCTAAGGCTGGCGTAGCCTGGCTCAGCGCAGCGCAAGCCGGGGATCCCGGATGACGGCGTAAACGCCTTATCCGGGCTACGCAATGGCGCAGAACCGTAGGCCTGTGCAAGCGTAGCGCCGCCAGGCATTAATGACAGGCACAGGGCTGCGCCTGGCCTGGAGAATAGTTAGCTTACCCGCGCAGACGCGCAACAAAGTCGGTCAGCGCCTGGCGGGCGTCCCGATTTTCCGCTTCCAGCACCATCCACGGGCTGAACGCCCACGGCGTGGCGGCCAGCGCGCTTAACATGGTTGCCAGGTCAACCCACTGATAGTCCATGACTTCATCGTCGTTAGGCTGCACTTCGCTTACCACGCGCGCGGCATATACCGGGCACACTTCGTTCTCAACGATACCGTTTGGGGCGACCGCCCGGTAGCGGAAGGCCGGGTGAACCGGCGCGATATCAGAGATCTCCACACCGAGTTCGAAGCGACAGCGGCGCGTGACGGCCTGCTCGAAGGTCTCGCCCTGCTGGGGGTGTCCGCAGACCGAGTTGGTCCATACCCCGGGCCAGGCTTTTTTGCCCAACGAACGGCGAGTGACCAGTAACTGACCCTGCTGGTTAAACAGCCAGCAGGAAAACGCGAGATGTAAAGGGGTATCAAACGTATGGGCGGCATACTTCTCCAGCATACCGGCAGGCTGATCCTGCTCATCCAGCAAAATGACGTGTTCCCCGGCCATGACGACTCCTGAAAATAAAAAATGACCCGGCACAAACCCGCCGGGTCATGTACTCAGGCCACTAGGGTAGCCCATAAATGGGAGAAAGGCATTACCAAAACAAGCCCTGGAGGCAGCTCTGTGAACGGCAACGCGCAATGGAGAGGAGAGGCCGCCGCGCCGCGTGGCGCAAATATGAATTTCTGCCTGCCGCAGACCGCGCGCTAGGGACGGGGGATAATGGTTTCGCCATCAGGGATGACGCCCTGCGCCGCGGACTGGTATGATATTCGCCCTGATTGCGAGGTAAGTGGTTGTGTTAAGTGCAGGATGCCTGATGATGAAACGCTTTTATATGACACTGATGCTGGCGGCAAGCCTGGTGCTGGCCGGCTGCTCCAGCACCTCCGATTCCGGTGGCACCTACACCGTTAAACGCGGCGATACCCTGTACGGCATCTCCCGCACCACCGGCACCAGCGTTCGCGATCTGGCCCGCCTGAATAACATCTCCCCGCCTTACACCATTGAGGTGGGGCAGAAGCTGAAGCTTAACGGCAGCAGTTCAACGAAGACAACGAAGAAAAAATCTTCCTCTACGCGCACCGCGGCGGTCACGCCTTCGTCCGCGGTACCTCAGTCCTCCTGGCCGCCGGTGGGACAGCGCTGCTGGCGCTGGCCGACCAGCGGCAAAGTGGTCCTGCCTTATTCCACCGCCGATGGCGGCAATAAAGGTATTGATATCGCCGGAACCCGCGGCCAGCCGGTGTATGCCGCCGGGGCGGGCAAGGTGGTCTACGTCGGCAATCAGCTGCGCGGCTATGGCAATCTGATCATGATTAAGCACAGCGAGGATTACATCACCGCCTATGCCCACAACGATAAGCTAATGGTGAATAATGGCCAGAGCGTGAAGGCCGGCCAGCAAATTGCCACCATGGGCAGTACGGATGCCGACTCAGTGCGGCTGCATTTCCAGATCCGCTACCGGGCGACAGCCATCGATCCGCTGCGTTACCTGCCGCCGCAGGGAAGTAAACCTAAGTGCTAAAAGGTTATTTTATCGCCAGTCAGCATCCAGCAGGCTTGTCACAGGGTGCGTAAGGGCTATAATGCTTCTCGCACCTCTTCGCGGGCGTAGTTCAATGGTAGAACGAGAGCTTCCCAAGCTCTATACGAGGGTTCGATTCCCTTCGCCCGCTCCATGACCTTTCTTAAAGTATTCCAACTTACTGAATCCTAAGGGATACGGCTTTAAGCCTTCCGATAGTTTTACTCACTGTAACCAACACTGTAACCCTGTAGCGACCAAGCTACGTCCTTATGTTGACACAGTGAGCTGACCTAAGGTCTCAGTACATGCTCAATTCCTGCACCTACCTTTACCAGCGTAACGGCGTCTACTATTTTCGTCTTCGAGTTAGACAATCAAACGATGATAGAATGGCCTCAGTTTCATTACGGACCAAGGATAGACGAACCGCTATGGCTCACTCCCGGCACATTAAGGCAGCACTCAAGGCAATCCATGCGGATAACCCTACAGCCTCCTACGAGGATATGAGGAAACACTTACGGGATATCGCGGAGTGGGAACTTTCAGCGGGACGCTCTGACCTCTTCGAGCCGGACATGAGGGACATCTATCGGGACCAGTACGGTGAACTTGGTGAGAACCTTACCGATGCTCTGGCTAGTGAACCGCTGAGTATTGACCAGCATCGCTACATCAATGAGGCCCTGAAGGTACTCAAGGCTTGCATGAAGCGTATCGAAGCGGGAGACAGTCAGTCACTGATAGATTACGTCGATCGTTTTGATGGTATTGATCGGCAGGATGACCAAGCCTCTGTGTCCCTATCTGTTAGTGCTCCTGAGGTAAAACCAGCAGCGCTAGCTGCACTAGCAGTCACACCAAGCGTCACTGTGGCTAGCCTCTTTGAGCAGTATGAAGCGGAGAACGCTCAGAACTGGAAGCCTGCTACCTTAAGGGAAAACCAATCGTCTCACGCTGCGTTAATCGAAATCTTTGACTATCTGGGTCTTGGTGCTGACGCCAATACGGTAACACGCGCTGACGTGCTTAGAGTCCGTGATGTCCTCCAGCAGTTACCGAAGAACCGTAAGCAGCGCTTCAAGGATGCCCCGTTGGTTGACTTGCTGGGCCGTGAAGAGAAAACAGATTGTCTGGACGTAGTCACCATCAACAATAAATATCTCATTAAGATGGCGGCTGTCTTTAAGTGGGCTGTGCGTAATGACCTGATTAAAAAGAATATGACTGAGGGGCTGGAACTCAAGGTTCCCCAGCGTAAAGCCTCAGAGGCCCGTAACGCTTTCTCTACGGAGCAGGTAGGGCAACTGCTGGTTGCCGCTAAGGCATACTCTCAGAAGACCTCTGGCAAGCCTTACCACTATTACGTTACGGTGCTGGCGGCTATCACTGGTGCGCGACTCAATGAAGTAGCTCAACTTCAGGTAAAAGACGTTAGGGTCACTGAGGCCGGGACCGTTTATATTCATATCAATGAGGATGACAGCAGCCTGCCCGGTAAGAGCATCAAGAACGCCCACAGTGATCGCTGTGTCCCTCTGGTTGATGGTGCCTACGGTTTTGTATTGGCTGACTTTATGGACCTGTTAGAAGCCCGTAGGAACGCGGGGGGTGAAGATGCTATGGTATTCGATGGCCTGCGTCTCATGAAGAACGGTTACGGTGAGCAGGTGAGCAAGTGGTTTAACAGAACGCTGTTACCTAAAGTTCTGGCTGACCGTGACGGCTTGGCGTTCCACTCGTTTAGACATACGGTCGCTACTCAGTTAAAACAGCATGGCGTCGAGTTGGCTTACGCTCAGGCTATTATGGGGCATAGCTCAGGGTCTATTACTTATGACCGCTACGCTAAAGAAGTTGAGGTAGACCGATTGGTTAACGTTCTGGCTGATGTTTATAAGGAGGTAAAGTAAATGGCGGTTCCATACGAACCAGCGGAGTTTGATAAAGAGGCTTTTAACTGTCCGTATTGTCAGGCTTATGCTAAGCAAACATGGGGGCGATTATATCCGTACTATGAAGACAAGGGTTTCCCTATGCATGTATCACAATGTGAGCGCTGTGGGGAATATTCATATTGGTTCGAAAAGTCCCTTCTGATTCCTGCTTCTGCGAATGTTGAAATGCCAAATCCAGACATGCCGGAAGACTGTAAGTCCGACTACATGGAAGCCAGAAGCATCGTTAACCTGTCTCCTAAAGGGGCCGCAGCACTCCTCCGCCTGTGTCTCCAGAAGTTAATGGTTCACTTGGGTGAGCCGGGAGAGAATATAAACAAAGACATCAAGTCTCTCGTTGAGAAAGGTCTTCCTCCCCGTATCCAACAAGCTGCTGACATTTGCCGTATCGTTGGTAATCAGGCCGTGCATCCCGGAGAGATTAGCCTTGATGATGACCCTCAGTTAACTCATGGTCTCTTCAAGTTATTGAATATCATTGTTGATGACCGCATCACCAGACCTAAAGAAATCGAAGCGATGTTCCAGAGTATGCCTGAAGGTCCACGTCAAGGCATCGAAAAGCGGGACGGCAAGGCTAGCGGATAGTCCTTCGGAATTAGGGCACACTATAGGGGGGGGAAGTCTAATACGACTCACTATAGGGAGATACGCCAAATCGCCTTGATAATTGACTATATGTCAAGCATTTTGAATTAGGGCACACTATAGGGAGACAGTGAGAAATTAATTTTATGATGACACTCACTGTCCCTATGTACACTTCACGCTGGAAATCAGCATTCCTTTAACCGTAACTCATCGCATCCTTTCAGGGGCGGGATGACCACATACAGACGAACACAGCGGCGACATTATGTCACTGCTTCCCGGTTCTTCTAGGTCAGTCGATGAGTGAATAGCAAATAGTCTTTATATTAATAATAGACACGAACCTACAGGGGCTAACTTAAAGTTTACTTAAAGACCCTTAAGATACTTAGAGTTTAAATAATTGATTAATTAAAAGATTACTCTAAGAACTTAAAGAATAACCTTAAGTGAACTTGAAGAGGTGATGATATCAATCATAATCAATCACCATACTCACAGGTCTCCTCACAGGTCATCCCTTGGGTCTCCTCACAGGTCATCCCTTGGGTCTCCTCACAGGTCATCCCTTGGGTCATCCCTTGGGTAATTAGGTAGCACTATAGGGAGACAGTGAGAATACCGCTTCGCTATCGACAGATGGTACACTTTCTGTACAACCACCAGTAACACCCGAAGCCCACTCTGGGCATGACTCCTTGCCGATACGCTGATGTACCTCATTGTGAAATCTTTAGGTAGTAATCAACATCGTGTGTATCAGCTTTGGGTCATGAACCCAGAGACGCTTCTGGTGCGGATTCACCGCTACTCGCACCACCACCAGCAGTGCTAGCTGCGCCAGCCATTGAACATTATACAGGGTCTCCGGTCACACATGACGTGCCGCCCCTGAGTTCATCCGATTGGTCCTCACCTATCCATGGTCATCGCAGACCGTTATTAAAACCAGTCTTTATGTAACGCCTTTATGCTACCGACAGTTTCCTTTACGTGGGGTCTGGTTGGCTGGCGGTAGGTGCGAACATAGAGGCGTCACATAAGGAGTACACGTAAATGAACATTATCAATCTTGACCAGCTTATCTCGATGACCTCAAAAGAAATCGCGGAGTTGACGGGTAAGCGACACGACAACGTAATTCGCGATGTTCGTAAGATGCTTGATGAAATATATCCGGACGGGGGTCTCCTCAGTTTTGAGGACACCTACGTTAATACCCAGAATGGCGAAACATATAGCATGTACCGACTCGACCGGAAGCATACCTTTATTCTGGTCGCTGGGTATTCCGTCCAACTCCGCGCTAAATGCTACGACCACATTCAGATGCTTGAACAAAAAGTCCTCCGATTGGAAGACCAGCAGAAACGCGCAGCCGTACAGTCGGCTAACCGCCGTGGTGTAACATGGGGCGATTACTGCAAGACGCATGGTCTACCTGCTCAGAAGTTGATGAACATCCTCAAGCGGGAACGAAAGCTCTTTCAGGTCCACCCCGTCAGTGGTGAATGGTCAGTCAATCCAAAATATGCGGAATACTTCCGGGTCATCAAGCCAACTGACCAGCGATTCAACCCGAGCGGCATTAACATTCGGTTCAACGCCAAGGGACTGGAATTCTTTGGTCAACCTGAGCATGTCCTAAAGATGCGCGGAAAGGTTATCGAAATTCACGGTACAGACGCCGAGAAGCAGAAGCACCTACAGGATGTCGCTAGTACAGCTCCTCAAAATGAGGGTCTGTAATCATGAAGACCCTACCGCCAGACCTACCGCCTACTTACAGTGTAGACGTGAAGATTGACCCACGGACACCTGAAGGCCGTAAAGCTATGCGCCTACTGGATGTGCCTACAGCCATACTCGTAGCCGCGCTGGGTCTCCCACCGAAGCACACCCGGCCCGATATGTATTACTCGAAAGGTGCGCTGTGTCTCATGGCGACCGCCGAAGGGTTGACCCCGATGGACTTCAAGTAAGCCACCACACCACCGCAAACAACACTCTTTTGAACTGACCGATGCGGGGAGACCGTAGGGCTAGCCGTGCCTGCGAGACCGATAAGTTCAACCATTTCAAAGGAGAATCAAATTATATGGCTATTTCATACCGTAAACTCGACATCAACCTGAGCGCCGACAAGGAGACCGTGCTGGTCTTCGGGCAAGAGATGTCCACCAAGTATTTCACCGAGATTGTAGTGACCTCAATGCTGAACGGTCTGCCTGCCCTGAGCACAGGCGCACACGCCATCCTGACAGCTCTACACGCTGCTGGTCTTAACGCTAATGACTACGGGGCGTATTCCCGAGCGTGGGCTGAGAGCAACGCAGAGGCACGCCGAGAGGCCGAGCGTCAGCGCATTGAAAACGAGAAAGACCGTCAGCGCATCGCCGCTATGTTTGCAACCCCTGAAGAAATCGCTAAAGAGGCCGCAGAGCGTAAAGAACGTAAGGCAGACCTTGAGCGTCGCTTCAGCCGTAAAGGCGCTGCATTCGGTCTGTAAGTTCAACGGACTAATGGCACTGTGGGTCAGAACTCATGGTGCCATACCAATATCAATCTCATTCAAATTAAATACAAGGAGGCATCCCATGCCAGAAGTAAAACGTATCGACTCGAACAATTCAAAGATTAAACACACCGACGAACTCCGCGCTCACCTGCTGGATAAAGAAGGCAACAAGATTCCGCATAGCGTCTTTGGTACTGATACGACGCGCACCGAGATTATCTCTCAGGCTGACGGTACAGGCGAGATCATGAATGTTGGCTTCACTGACCGCTCAGGCCGCCCGCAGGCATTCGGTAATGACGTGACTGATTATGTACAGGCCCTTGAGTCTGCACTTGATGAGACGCTTAACGATGGTGATTTTATCGATGGGTTGAATACCGAAGTATTCCCTTGTGAGCAGCGCCCATTTGCCACTCTACCGACTCCGATTAACCGTGAGACTCTGACCGATCGCACCGTCCGCTTCCTGTCCAACGGCGTGTATAACCCAGCGAAGAACGCCCCGACCACTAAGGTGAAAGGCGGTCAGACCCTGATGGTTGGCCCTGTGATTGCCGACAAGGACGCCAAAGAAACAGGTGTCCTGTGTTCAGCTATTACCCACGTGTCCGACTTTGCAATGATGGGCGGCTGGACTGGCGCTGGTCTGATGGCTACGGCTACCGATATGGTTGACCAGTATCTACGTAATATGACCTCTAAAGTTGTCGATGTGCTGCTGGATGCTCCAGACCTTCAGTCAACCAAAGTGGGCGCATTGTCTGGCAAAGCGTCAGCACAAGCCGATGACATTCTGGATGCTGTAGCGGTGAACCTGCCTTTCTACCTTGGCTCCTCACTGACCGATTACACTCTACTGGTCCCAGAGAAGTACGAAGCTATCCTCAATCGTGCAGCCCAGAAAGCGGGTATGACCGAGATTAGCGAACTGGTAGGCACTGCCGTTGCGCCTTACAGTGGTGATGACCGTGGCGTTATCATTCTGCCGAAGAAGTACGCTATGTTATCTTTCCGTTCAACCCGCAGCGGCGACCTCGTTAACGTGTTGGTTACTCGTGACGCTAACCGTGCAGGCTATGACGTCGAACTGGTAGGCGCACTAGATGTCATGGCAACGGGCACCGTTAAGGTTAAGGCTGGAGCGTTCGACACTGAGGCGGCTGCTAGTTATCCGCTGGTCCACGTCCTGAAGTTTGAAGACTAACCGTTAAGATTCCCCCGGAGGTAAAACTCTGGGGTTTATTTTGTACTAGCAAAACAGTACACGAGTACACCTGTCAGTACACATCACAACTCAAGGAGGCGCTATGTCAAACCTGATGATGCTCTATCTGGTCCTCCTTCTGGTGTATTACGTAGTGAAGGAGCTTTAAGAAATTACCACAAAAATTTGAGGGGATATGTAATAGTTCCCTTGTGGGCAGCTCCCCCCGTAGCTATCGAGATAGCACAGCGTATACCTCAGGTTCTATTCCCGCCATGGGAATCTAACTGTGGGTATTGACCAGAGATCACTCAGTGTGTAACCATAAGTGTAACCAGACGGATTCACCTGTCTTTAAGAATCAAATGGTTAGTTGGTGATTGTCTTCGATACTTCGATTCCCTTCGCCCGCTCCAAATTCAAGTCTCCTGAAGTCTACCTAACTCAATTTTCCCTTGATAAATCAGCGGTTATAGCATTCTGTTAGTCTATTGAACTCCGACGGAGGACTCCACTTTGGTTGCGGGATCGGCGTTTTGCGCTGCTGGCGCTGGAGTCGTAGCGTTTAGTGATATTTTCGCGCTTATCCTGTTTCCGCAGGATGAGTGATTTTACGCAACCGGCTCGCGCTGACGACGACCGATACCGCAGAGGCCGCGGCGGCGCTCCACAGCGCAACATGAATTGACCTTTCATCTGCTGCCAGCAGAACGGCTACGGCGGCGGCTCCCAGGCACTGCCCGAAAGTGCGCATAATGGATAAAACACCGGACGCATAACTCGCGTGCTCACGATTAACGTTTGAGAGCATTTCCCGGTTATTGGGACTCTGAAAGCAGCCAAACCCTATTCCGCATACCAGACTTCGCAGGCAGATATCCCACATTGAAGGTCTGGCGGGTAACGTCGCCAGCAGGATCAAACCGCCGACAAATATCACCAGCCCCAGGGTGGATATCGCCGGGGCTGATATCGTGTCCGCCCAACGGCCTGCATGCGGCGCAATCAGCACGATCCCTAATGGCCACGGCGTAAACAGCAGGGCAGACACTACCGGACTGTAGCCGTATTCGCTCTGAAACAGGAAGGGTAGCGCAATAAAGGTGATCCCCTGGCTGACGAAAGCAACCATCGACGTGAAGGCCGCGAGGGTAAAACGTTCATTTTTAAACATGCTCGGCGGCAGTAAGGGATGACCCGTGCGGCGGATTTGCCAGATAAAAGCCATGCCGCTCAGCGCAGCGAGAGCCATCCAGCAAAGGCTGCCGAATTGAGAAGTAGCGTTCTGTAGGCTGTTCGCCGCCATGATCGTCGAACCCAACAGCAGCGCCGACAATATGGCGCCCACGGTGTCGAAGGGCGCCTGCATACGGATCGCATCCCGCGGCAGCGCTCTGACCGCCAGCAGTAAGGCGAGGGTGCCGGGAAGAACGTTTATCGCAAACAGCCATTGCCAGCTAAGGGTGTGAAGGATCGTACCGCCCAATACCGGGCCGATAGCGGAGCTCGAGGCAATGAGCAGGGCATGGAACCCCAGAATGCGGCCAAGTAAGCGTCCGGGAAATACGGACCTGAGTATTGCGGGGGCAATACTCAGCGTCGCCGCGCCGCCGATCCCCTGAAGCACGCGCATACCGATAAGCACTTCGGGCTTATTCGCCAGCGCACAACCCAGTGATGTCAGGGTAAAGGTCGTCAGGCCCGCCAGAAATACGGGGCGATAACCCAGACGGGCCGCAAGCGCCGCGAATATCGCCAGCGTCATCGCAGCTGCCAGCAGATACCCGTTGGCGAACCAGACGGCAATACTGGCAGGTACCTGCATCTCCTGAGCCATGGAGGGCAGGGCAATGTTGATCATGGTGCCATCAAACACGCCCATTAAGGTGGTGGTCATTATTGCGGCCATCACCCGTGCGCGCGCCGGGCCAGGCAGTCCTTCGTCGCCGGGTTGACTGGAAAAGAGCGTCATCATTTGTCCTCTGAGAAGAGTGTATGGATGACAAAACTATAAAGATGGCTTTTACCAGGCGGAAGGCGCACTATTTTCACTTTATTGTTGCATCAAACGCCTTATCTTAATGTGCTGGGAGGAAGGGTAATGTCTGATCCCGATTTTAATTTGCTGGTAGCTCTCGACGTATTGCTGAGTGAAGCGAGTGTCGCAGGTGCGGCTCGTCGTCTGAACCTCAGCACTTCGGCCATGAGCCGGACATTAAGCAGGTTACGCGATGTCACAGGAGACCCGATCCTGGTACGCGCCGGGCGTAACATGGTACTGACCCCGTGGGCCGAAGCGACCCGGGATCGCGCCAGGCGTGCAGTGCACGATGCCAGGGCGGTATTACAGCCCTCAACTGAAACGTTCAGCGCGCAAAATCTGGCGCGTCTTTTTACCATCAGGGCAAACGATGGTTTTGTGGTGGCGTTTGGGCCTGCGCTTATAGCAGCGGTTGCCGACGCCGCGCCGGACGTCTGTATACGCTTCGCGCCTAAGCCGGAACAAACGTCGCGCTATCTTCGGGAAGGGCTGGTTGATCTGGAGATTGGCGTTCAGAGTAATATGGGGCCAGAAATACGGCTGCAACGACTGTTTGAGGATCGGTTTGTTGGCGTCGTCCGTAAAGGGCACCCGCTGGCTAAGCAGGCTGAAATAGGCGTGAGTGATTATGTCGCCTGGGGCCATGTGGTAGCGTCACCCGAGGGCGCGTTGCACGGATCCGTTGACGATGCGCTGGCCGAACTGGGGACAAAACGTAAAATTGCAAGCGTCGTACCGGGATTTCCGACAGCACTTTCCGTGGCGCTGGAATCGGATCTTATCGCCATGATACCCGCACTCTATTTACTCAATCAGCAGGTAACGGACCAGGTACACCTTTTCGAGCTGCCGTTCAAAAGCCGTCGTATTACGGTATCGCAGATGTGGCACCCAAGAATGGAACGCGACCCCGGTCACCGCTGGCTGAGAGAGCAAATTCTTGCGATATGCGGTGTGGGGAGGTCAGTCATGACTAAGGAGCCTGTATAGCGATTGCTATAACATCAATTTATATTAAATGAATAATTCAATTCATTGATATTTAATATAAAATACATCAATCGAAGTAGCGGTGTAGTAGCTAAATTGAGATGTCCATCTCTGGACCAAATAGACATGTCCGCGCTATCGTCTCGCCACAGCGATCGCTGCTTTCAAAGGATGAGACTCATGACGGCATACGGAACGGCAATTTTCTCAATGAGCGATGTGAACAGACTCACGATCGAAGTCTCCATACTTCGATAGACCGTTTATGTTCTTTCCGCGAGACCTAATCGAAAGCCCTCGTGGTACCTTTAAATTAACAATTAACGATAAATAAAGGACAGCTTCCCTGTCCTTTATTCTTTTTTATTCAGCTTTGCTCTCGCGCGCTCGCAATACCTCACCGACCACCGGGGCGGCGGTAAACGCATTTGGCCATCCCGCGTAGAACGCCGCCTGGGCGACTACTTCTCCGGCCTCTTCAGCCGAAAGCCCATTATCCATAGCTCTGTTTAGGTGGTAGCCAATCTGCGCGCTCTGTCCGGCGGCGATTAACGCGCTGACCGTCACCAGACTTCTGTCGCGGGGCGTAAGCGCGGGCCGTTGCCAGAGGTCGAGAAACAGCGGGTCGGCGGTAAATTTAACCAGGCCAGGCGAAATGGGGCCGACATTTTTTTCCACGGTGTCTGCACGCTGTTTCTCTACCTGTTCATTGAGTGGCAGCAGCGTTGGCGAGGCGGCGGGCAGGGCCTCTGCCGTCACGCCCCTGGCTTCAAAGATGGTTTTAGCGACGCTGACGGCTGACATCGCATTGGGCCAGCCAGCGTAGAAGGCGAGGTGAGTAATGATCTCTGACACTTCCGCTGGCGTCACGCCGCTATCGAGCGCAACGGCAATATAGTGCTTCAGCTCGCCTGGCTGGTTGCGGGCAATCAGCATCGCTACGGTCACGATGCTACGGTCGCGGGCGGACAGGGCGTCACGTTGCCAGAGGTCGTTGCTGATGGCCTCGCGGCCGAAGCGCGCCAGCGCCGGGGAGACCGCTTGAATATCAGCGTCCGCAAGGGTGGAAGGGGTAATTTTCATCATAGCTTCATCTCTTTGTTCGTGGGCATAAGTAAAATC
This sequence comes from Klebsiella sp. AqSCr, assembly GCF_008452795.1. Taxonomy (NCBI): domain Bacteria; kingdom Pseudomonadati; phylum Pseudomonadota; class Gammaproteobacteria; order Enterobacterales; family Enterobacteriaceae; genus Klebsiella; species Klebsiella sp. AqSCr. The sequence goes on along the minus strand of NZ_MJDM01000005.1, from coordinate 2,214,073 downwards.
AGACAGCACAAGCGACAAGGCTGCCGCGGCAATCACGTTTTTCATGTTTTATTCTCCCTGCTGAACAGGACAGAGGGTTACCGCGTCCACACCTGATGATGGTCTTTGGCTTGCGGCGTGTTTTGCGCCATCACGCCTGTGAGAACGTGCGGCTGGTAGGCTTCTTCCAGATAACGGATGTCTTCCGGGCTCAGTTGAAGGGCTACAGCGTTGACCGCGCCGTCAACATGATGCTTTTGCGTGGCGCCGATCACCGGGGCGGTGACTTTAGTCAGCAGCCAGGCCAGCGAAATTTCGGTCATGGAGACCTGATGCCGTTCGGCAAGTTCGGCGACGCGGGCAATAATGATCCGGTCCTGCTCTGCCGTGCCGTCGTATTTGCCCCGGGCATAATCATCTTCCACCGCTCGCCGCGTGTGGCCTTCTAAGCGGGAGAGACGGCCGCTGGCCAGCGCGCTATAGGGAGTCATGGCGATACCCTCTTCCGCGCACAGCCCGAACAGCTCTCGTTCATCTTCACGCATAATCAGGTTGTAGTGGCTCTGCACAGAAACAAAGGATGTCAGCCCTTCGCGTTCGGCAAGAGCGTTCGCCTTCGCCAGCTGCCAGGCATAGCAATTGGAAATGCCAATCGCGCGCACCTTGCCGGCGGTCACTGCGGTGTGCAGCGCCTCCAGCACGTCGATAACCGGGGTGTTGTAATCCCAGATGTGGTAGATGTAGAGGTCGATGTAGTCCATCCCGAGGTTTCGCAGACTCTGGTCAAGCGAGCGGGCTATCGCCTGTTTTCCGCTGATCCCCTCGGCAATCTGGGCAGCGGTTCGTGGCAGAAACTTGGTGGCCAGCACCACCTCCTCGCGTTTTGCCATCTCCCGCAGCGCCCGGCCAACGTACCGTTCGCTGGAGCCGTTCTGATAGGCGATGGCGGTATCGTAAAAATTGATGCCCTGTTCCAGAGCGTGGCGGATGATGTCCCGGCTGGCTGTTTCGTCCAGCGTCCAGCGATGCTGATCCGTTGACGGATCGCCAAACCCCATACATCCCATGCAGATACGGGAGACCAGTAAGTCACTCTTCCCGAGCCGGGTATACTGCATCGTTATTTTCTCCCTTTGGGTTATTCCACCAGAGTATTAAGCCGCGCGATCAGTCTGGCCGCGTGTTCCCGGGCAAGCGTTTTTTGCTGAGCGATTTTGTCGGCATCCCGGTCGGCGTAGCTAATACCGCAGGTATAAACCGGCGCCAGCAGCTCAAGATTGCACAGCCTGGCCGTGGTCTCGAAGGGAAGGAGATACTCCTCAACGGCATGGCCAAAGAAACCGTCAGCGGTATAGAGCCCCTGTGGCGCTCCCGTGGTGAAGGAGAGGATCAACTTTTTACCACCCAGTTTCGCCGTTGAGCCATGGGCGAAGCCGTGGACAAATACCTCGTCCAGCCACTGTTTCATTAACCCGGGCAGCCCATACCAGCTAAAGGGAAACTGCCAGACAATCACATCCGCCTGCAGCAGGCTTTCCTGCTCAGCGGCGATGTTGAATTTGCCGTCCGGATAGAGCCAGTCCAGACGACGGATTTCCGCATCAGGCAGGGCGGTCGCCAGCTCATCGAGGATGGTGGCGTTGGCGATGGAATGGTTAAGATCCGGATGCCCGGAAACGACAAGAATATGAGCCATTCCCAACGTTACTCCTGATGTTTAAATTCAGCAGAGAAGAGATTTTCCCAGCTAATAAACGAGCCGAGTGGAATACACTCGAAGGTTAATAGACCCGCTTTTGCCAGCGGAAATTCGGCCATGACATTATTCGCCTCTTCCACGGTGTCGCACTCGAGGAAAATAGCGACGCCGGGTCGATCCTGACGGAAATAGATGTCGCGAATAAAGCCTGACTTGTACAGTCCCCAGGCGTGCAGGGCTTCTGCGGTAAGGTGCGGCGCATAGTGTTCCAGCGTCGCGCCGGGGGCAGGGATATCCAGACATAAAATTCGCATAGTTGTCTCCGGAAAGTCGTTATCAGCGGGAAGAGACAAAAGTATACGAGCCGCAGGGGGGGAAGATTAGGCGGTCATTGACTTAAGAATATTTAGCCTGTACTTAATAATCAGGCGAGGGTGTCTTAAGGAGATGCTATGAATAACGCGCTTTATAATCAGATACGCATCTTTCAGAGCATTGCGCGCGAGGGCAATATCTCGGCCGCCGCGCGCAAGCTCGAAATCACGCCGCCGTCGGTCAGCAATGCGCTCAGGCTGCTGGAGGAGCATATTGGCCACCCCCTTTTTGTGCGCACTACCCGGCGTATCGAGCTGACGGAAACCGGGCAACAGCTGCTGGAGCAGACCGCCGCGGCGGTGGAGACACTGGAAAAGTCGCTGGAAATCATCCGCGACCAGAATCAGGAGCCCTCCGGGGCAGTGAGAATAACCCTCTCGCGCTTTGCCTACCTGCTTATTCTCAAACCGGCGATGGCGGCATTTTGTCAGCAATATCCGGGGATCCAGCTGGAAATATCGGTCTATGACGGTACCGTCAATATTATTGAAGAACGTTTCGACCTTGGGATCCGCTTTGGCGATATTCTCGAAGGCGGCGTGGTCGCCCGCCCGTTAATGAAGCCGTTTCGTGAAGGGCTATACGCCTCCTCTGCCTATCTTGCCGAATATGGCGTGCCCGCGATGCCTGCCGATCTCCATCATCACCGGCTGATTGGCTATCGCTTTATTACCAACAACCGCATCCTGCCGCTGATCCTCAATGACCACGGCGAGCAGCTCACCGTCGAGATGCCCGGACAGTTAATCAGCAATGATATTGACGTCATGGCCGACGGTATTCGCCACGGACTGGGGATTGGCCGTTTATTTGAACCTATCCTGCAATTACAGCCCGATCGTGAGCAGTTTATTCCCGTGATGGAGGACTACTGGAAAACCTATCCGCCGGTTTATCTCTATTACCCAAAAAACGCAGGCAGAACGAAAAGGGTGAAAGCCCTGATTGATTTCCTGATAATGCATGCCGCGGAATAAAGGCTATTTTGCGTGCGAAATATCTGAAGGCACAGATCCTGTCTTTCCCTCAGTCTTAACCCTATACTCCTTGCGGATAAAGCGGTTTTTATCGCGATGATTTTTGCCGCTCAACGGCTTAACCCATCACCAACGTCATAGGCTGGGAATATCAATAAGGGAGAGGTATCAATGGGCAGACGCTTCATAGTCTGTATATTCGCGCTGGTGGCGTTTTCGGCCAGTGCTGCGCATGGTGTTCACGGTGGCCATAACGGGCAGTCGGTGAGCGCTGGCGCCGACGGCGGCAACGGTTCGAACGGCGGCGATATCGATAATTCCTCGGGTCGGGCAGGGTGCCCTGGCGGCACCGATCCCGATAAGCACGGTCATTTTTATCTCCCTGGCACCAGCGAACCCTGCAATCCTGGGCCCCAGGATGCAGAGAAAGTCGGGTCTTCCCGCTAGCGTTCAGCTCAGATCGTGCAGCGCTTTGTCCAGCGGCGGGGAAAGCTGAATATCCTGAAACGCAACCGCCAGTCCGCCACGCTCCGGTGAGCAGCACATGACGCCCGCTTTCACCGGGCCTGGCGGAAAGTAGCCGAGCCGCAGCAGCGGCCAGCGCTCGCCGTCGGTTGAATACTGCAGCCTTAACGCGTCGCCCTTGCGGGTCAGCCGCAGCCAGAAGGTGCGCGGGTCGCCGGGGAAAAGCCCGGTGGCCCAGTCGGAGTGGGTTAGCGTCAGTACGCTGCCGATGGCCGGGGCATCGTCATTAAACTCAATTCCCGCCTTCAGCCAGGTCTGCTCGTCGGCCATCATCATCAGCCCGGCCTGGTCGTAAAGCGTGGTGAAATCCGCACAGATTTTTGCCTGCAGGGTAAAATCGCCCGCCACTTCTGCGGCATAGAGATGGCCAGAGAAGCGCTCGAAGCCATACCAGGTATGGCGCCAGAAGTCGGTATGCTTATTAGTGACCACCGTCAGGCCGTCGGAATCGCGGCGCCACTCGGCAGGTTCATTGATCCAGTGAAAGTACGGCTGCATTTTTCCTCCGGGATATGCTTTCAGACAGGGTTATAACAGCGACTGCAGCGCGGGTGACGCCATGCTGGCCTCAAAGGGAATAATCTCTGTACGGGCGAGACCCAGCTGCTGGAAGGGATCCTGGCTCAGACGCGCTTGCAGAGTTTCCCGGCTATCGCATTTTGCCAGAATGACGCCGCCGGTGCGGGGAATACGGCGGCCGGAGGCGAGAAAGAGGCCGTCGGCATAGCCTTTTTTGAGCCATTCGATGTGGGCGGGGATCGCACGGTCAACCTCTTCGAGCGGTTTTATATACGTTAAAACAACCACATAAATCGTACTCATCCTGAAAGCCCTGGCAATCCAATGGGATCTCCAGCCTGACATATTTCGATGATGGATAAAAGAAAACGCGGCATTTTTCCGTGCTATTTAGCAGGGATGGCGGGGCGCAACATCCCGGATGCTCATCGCAGACGTGAATTAATATATATGTTTTTTCGCATGTATATTGATCTTTCTTTGTGGCCCCGTATGCTGTCCGTCACGCTTGAGGAGAAATCATGTCTTTATTGCCCCTGCAACTGTTCAAAAACCTCGCCGATGAAACTCGGCTGGGGATCGTATTGCTGCTCAAGGCGCGTGGAGAGCTGTGCGTGTGCGATCTCTGTACGGCGCTCGCCCAGTCCCAGCCCAAGATCTCCCGCCATCTGGCGATGCTCCGTGAGAGCGGATTGCTGCTGGATCGTAAACAGGGTAAGTGGGTCCATTACCGCCTCTCTCCGCAGATGCCGGCCTGGGCGGCGCAGGTGATTGAGCAGGCCTGGCTCAGTCAGCAGGAGGATGTGCGGCTGATGATCAGCAGACTGGCTGGCGGGCCGGGTTGCCGGTAAAAAATTTATCTTAACATATATGATTTTTCGAATGTGATTGGCGGAGGAACGATGTTGCTGGCAGGTACGATTTTTATCCTGACCCTGGTGCTGGTGATCTGGCAGCCGCGGGGGTTAGGGATCGGCTGGAGCGCGGCATTTGGCGCGGCGCTGGCGCTGGCCACCGGTGGCGTACAGGTAGCCGATATCCCGGTGGTATGGCATATCGTCTGGAATGCGACCGCCACCTTTATCGCCGTTATCATTATCAGCCTGCTGCTTGATGAGTCTGGCTTTTTCGAATGGGCCGCGCTGCACGTTTCCCGCTGGGGAAGAGGCCGGGGTCGTCTGCTGTTTACCTGGATTATCCTGCTCGGCGCGGCTGTGGCGGCGCTGTTTGCCAACGATGGGGCGGCGCTGATCCTCACGCCAATCGTGATTGCCATGCTGCGAGCGCTGGGGTTCAGCAAGGGAACGATGCTGGCCTTTGTCATGGCCGCCGGATTTATTGCCGATACCGCCAGCCTGCCGCTGGTGGTGTCGAATCTGGTGAATATCGTTTCGGCAGATTTCTTTGCCATCGGCTTCAGGGAGTACGCTTCGGTGATGGTGCCGGTCGATCTCGCGGCGATCCTCACCACCCTGGCGATGCTGCACCTGTTCTTTCGCAAGGATATCCCGCCGGCCTGGGATATGGCGTTACTGAAAGCGCCGGCCACGGCAATAAAAGATCCAGCGACGTTCCGCACCGGCTGGGGCGTGCTGCTGCTGTTGCTGGCTGGCTTTTTCATCCTTGAACCGCTGGGGATCCCGGTCAGCGCCATCGCGGCGCTCGGTGCCGGGATCCTGTTTGCTGTCGCGAAGCGCGGACGGGTAATTAATACCGGCAAGGTGCTGCGCGGCGCCCCGTGGCAGATAGTGATCTTCTCGCTGGGAATGTATCTGGTGGTGTATGGTCTGCGAAACGCCGGGTTAACGGACTATCTGACCACGGTGCTGAACATGCTGGCGGAGCGCGGGCTCTGGACCGCGACGCTGGGCACTGGTGTTCTGTCGGCCTTCCTCTCTTCGATCATGAATAATATGCCCAGCGTACTGGTCGGCGCCCTGTCGATTGAAGGCAGCGCGGCATCAGCGGCTATCAAAGAGGCTATGATATATGCTAACGTCATCGGTTGCGATCTGGGGCCGAAAATTACGCCAATTGGTAGCCTGGCCACGCTGCTGTGGCTGCATGTGCTGGCGCAGAAGCACATCACCATCGGTTGGGGTTATTATTTTCGCTGCGGCATTATCATGACCCTGCCGGTACTGCTCGTGACGCTGGCCGCGCTGGCGCTGCGTCTCTCCTTCAACCAGCCATGAGAACGTGCTATGAGCATCACCATTTACCATAACCCTGACTGCGGCACCTCGCGTAATACGCTGGCGCTGATCCGTAACAGCGGCGCCGAGCCCACCATTATCTATTATCTGGAGACGCCGCCGTCGGGTGATGAGCTGCGCCAGCTGCTCGCCGCGATGGGGATCCCGGTGCGCGCGCTGCTGCGGAAAAACGTCGAACCCTACGACGCGCTGGGCCTGGCGGAAGACCGGTTTACTGACGACCAGATAATCGACTTTATGCTTCAGCATCCGATCCTGATTAACCGTCCGATCGTAACGACGCCGCAGGGCACCCGACTCTGCCGCCCGTCAGAGGTGGTGCTGGAGATCCTGACGGCGCCGCAAAAAGGCGCATTCGTGAAGGAGGACGGTGAGCCAGTCATTGATGCCGCAGGGCAGCGTGTGAAATAGCGCGCAGAATGGCGCCGGCTGTAGCAGCCGGCATGCCGTGTTAATCCTCCTGTATGGTAGGCTCTCCAGGTATGTAGCGCCTGGATTGCTGACAATATTCTCGCTTAGCGCTATTTCTCCACTATCCAGTCTGTTTCCCTTACTTTTCCTGCCGTTATACACCGCCTCTGCGCCGGTGGTTTATGTCTCTCGATAAATTATTAACTGTTTGTTTTTAATAGGTAAAATTTCGTTTTGTGCGTAATGATATAAAGTCAACGTCGTTTGCATTATTGCGAACATTAAATCTGTAAAACTAGATGTTTGTCGACTTTTCATCTAAAAAGGGAAGGTAAGGGGCTGGACAAAACCATTGCGTGGTTATCAAATGGTTAAAAATGCTCGTGTTTGATGTTAATACAAACAAATTATAAATCGTCAGCCTGCTTTATACGGTTAACTTGCGCTGCGGCGCACCTTACCTGGAGAATTTATGCATTCCTCTGTTAATAAAAACGAAAGCCGTACCTTTTTCGGCCATCCTTATCCGCTGGGCTCACTGTTTTTCACTGAAATGTGGGAGCGCTTCTCGTTTTACGGCATCCGTCCTTTACTGATCCTGTTTATGGCGGCGACAGTGTACGACGGCGGCATGGGCCTGGCGCGAGAGAACGCCTCGGCGATCGTTGGGATTTTTGCCGGCAGTATGTATCTGGCCGCGCTGCCTGGCGGCTGGCTGGCGGATAACTGGCTTGGCCAACAACGCGCCGTCTGGTACGGCTCTATCCTGATCGCCCTGGGGCACCTGTCGATCGCTCTGTCAGCATGGCTGGGCAACGATCTGTTCTTTATCGGTCTGATGTTTATCGTCCTGGGTTCCGGGTTGTTTAAAACCTGTATCTCGGTGATGGTCGGCACCCTGTATAAAAAGGGCGACGCGCGCCGCGACGGTGGTTTTTCGCTGTTTTACATGGGGATCAACATCGGCTCGTTTATCGCGCCATTGATCTCTGGCTGGCTTATCAAATCGCATGGCTGGCACTGGGGCTTCGGCATCGGGGGGATCGGGATGCTGGTGGCGCTGATCATTTTCCGTGTCTTTGCCGTACCGTCGATGAAGCGCTATGACGCGGAGGTTGGCCTCGATTCCACCTGGAACAGCCCGGTGGCGAAAAAGAATGGCGTTGGAGCGTGGCTGATGGCGCTGGCTCTGGGAGTGGCGGTGCTGGTCACGCTTATCAGCCTGGGCACGATCGTGATTAACCCGGTAGCGGTGGCCAGCGTGCTGGTCTATGTAATTGCCGCCTCCGTGGCGCTCTATTTCATCTGGCTGTTCGTCTTCGCCGGACTCAACCGTAAAGAGCGGGCGCGCCTGCTGGTATGCTTTATTTTGCTGGTCTCGGCGGCCTTTTTCTGGTCCGCGTTTGAACAGAAACCGACCTCCTTCAACCTGTTTGCTAACGACTATACCAACCGGATGATCGGCGATTTTGAGATCCCCGCGGTCTGGTTCCAGTCGATTAACGCCTTGTTTATCATTCTCCTCGCGCCGGTATTCAGCTGGGCGTGGCCTGCGCTGGCGCGTAAAAACGTTCGTCCGGGCAGTATGACCAAATTCGTCATTGGCATCCTGTGCGCAGCGGCGGGCTTTGGCCTGATGATGCTGGCGGCGCAGAACGTTCTGAGCAACGGCGGGGCCGGTGTGTCGCCGCTGTGGCTGGTGGGCAGCATCCTGATGCTGACGCTCGGTGAACTGTGCCTCAGCCCGATTGGGCTGGCGACCATGACTCTGCTGGCGCCGGAGAGAATGCGCGGCCAGATGATGGGGCTGTGGTTCTGCGCCAGCGCGCTGGGTAACCTGGCGGCGGGCCTGATCGGCGGTCATGTGAAGGCCGATCAGCTGTCGCTGCTGCCGGACCTCTTCGCCCGCTGCTCCATCGCATTGCTGATCTGCGCCGCCGTGCTGGCCGTGCTGATTGTCCCGGTCCGCCGGATGCTGGAGAACAGCCGGTCCAGCGCCGCGCAAAAATCCCTCAGCAACGCCTGACGCGATCCTCAGGCCGGCCCTACGGGGCCGGCTTGTTTTTTGTCCAATCCCCGCCCCAGCAGAACAAAATCCCCTTTTCACAATGCGCGATGTCCCATAACGTGAGCGTGTTCTTTGAAATCACGTCGCTTTCCGGTCCATAGTGTAGTCAGGTTTACTATGTGGTTAATATAAGGACACACCTATGCCAGCAGTCATTGATAAAGCATTGGATTTCATCGGTGGTATGAATACGTCTGAGCCAGTACCACAGTCTATGGATGAAAGTACCGCGAAGGGAATTCTCAAATATTTAAAAGAACTGGGCGTACCCGCCACCCCGGCCGACGTCGCTGCGCGCGGCCAACAGCAGGGCTGGAGCGCTGGGTTTACCGACAAAGTGGCGGAGTGGGCTGAACGGGTCGCCGCCGGCGAACGGCTGGTGATTAAGCATCCGGAATTCTTTTCCACCTATATGCGGGAAGAGCTGCGCGCCCTGGTGTAATCGCCGCGCATCCACCCCGCCTCTTCAGCTTAATGCCTTCCCCTATTGGGAAGGCATTCTGGCGAATGACAAACCCGTTTCGTTATTGTGCCCGCCTTTCTGCCGGGTGGCGGCTTTCGCCTTACCCGGCCTACAAAAAACTCCAATATCAGACAGTTATGCAGTTAGCTGTAGGCCCGCGCAAGCGCAGCGCCGCCGGGCAAGCGCTGAAGATTGCACTTTGTCTGCAGTCTGATTGCCTTCCCCTCGGGGAAGGCATTTTTGTTACTGCCCTCGATAGCCGCCGCCCAGGGCTTTGATCAGGGTAATGTCGGTGCTTAGCCGCTGGGCCTCAATGTCCAGCAGCAACAGCTGCTGGGCGAGGACCGCCCGGCGGGCTTCTTCGGCGGCGTAGCGGCTGAGGAGGCCGCGCTGATAATGAGCGCGAGCGCTATCGGTGGTGGTCTGCGCCGCGGTGACTTTTAGCTGCTGCAGCGCGCGCTGCTGATTCAGGTCGTTAAGCTGGCTGGAACTGATGGCGACATCGCGAACCGCATCCAGCACCGCCTGGTTGTACTGTTTGATCAGGATGTTGCTGGCGGTGCGTACCGACTGCAGATTAGCGTTCAGACGACCGCCGTCGAAGATCGGCAGATACAGCCCGGGCAGCAGGTTGATCTGCTGGAAAGAGGACTTAAACAGATCCCCGACGCTCAGGGCGTTATAGCCCCAGAACGCTTTGATATCAAAATGGGGGTAGAAGGCCGCTTTCGCCGCATCGACCTGGCTCAGGGAGGCGGTGACGTAGCCGCGCAGCGCCTGCAGGTCCGGACGGCGGGCCAGCAGCTCGAAAGAGAGCGACGGCGGCAGCGTCTCCTGGAGCGCCGGCAGCGCCACCGGATGGATGGCCGGCATGCTCTGCGCATCGGCGCCGATCAGCGCCCGCAGGGTTTCACGATACTGGGTCAGCATCCCCTCGGCGCTAATGATCTGCTGGCGAGCGGCGAGCTGTTCGGCCTGGGCGTTGGCCACATCCACACTGTCTTCCAGGCCGCGCCGGGTCCGGTGCTCGTGGGCTTCCACCGAGAATCGGGCAATGCCCTCCAGCTCCTGCAGCAGCGCGATTTTCTGGAACGTCGCCTGCATGGCGAAATAGAGCTGCGCCACGCTGCTGGCGATGTCGAGCTCAATGCCGGCGGTCTCCGCCAGCCGGGCGTTTTTCTCGCCAATAGCGGCGGCGACCCGTGCGCGATCGGCCCCCCAGAGATCGATATTCAGCTGCGCCCCGACGCCAACGGTATTCAGCGTATACCAGGGGCCGTTTTTATCCACCGGCAGGGAGTATGAGTAGGGCCAGCTAAAGGATTTGTCGGTGATCCGCAGGCGGTTTTGCGCCGCGACGGCGGTGGCCTGCAGGCCCATCGCCGACCGGGCGAGTTCCACCGTGGACTGCGACTGGGAGATGCGCAGCCGGGCGGCCTGCATGGTCGGCGAGTTCTGCAGCGCCCGGTTGATCAGCATATTGAGCTGAGGATCATCATAGGCCTCCCACCAGCGGGCGGCCGGCCAGTCGCTGTTCGCCAGGTGGATCACCTGCGCCAGCTGGGCCTGCTGCGGATTGACGATGGCGACCTGGGCAGGCTCATCCTGGATCAGCGCGCAGCCGCTGAGCTGCGTCAGCGTCAGGGTAAAAAGAGTGCCGCGCAGGCGCGCGGAGAAAGGAAGGATCATCATGACGTTTTAGCCTGTTGCTCAGTCGCTATCGGTGTCGGCCCCCAGTCGGGCAGGGCGGCCAGCGCGGCGGCCAGCGCCGGGCCAAAGGGGTTAGTCAGTTCGGCGGTCAGCTGTTCGCCAGGCGCCGTCGCCTCCTGTTCGATACGTTCAGCGTAGCGCCGCAGCTGTTCGGCGCAGCGGGCCAGGGTCGGGTCTCCCGGCGCGGCGTTGAGTCGGTAGCCTTCGCTGAGGCGGGCGATCTCCTCGGCCTGGGCGAGGGTGGCGCGCATCGGCCAGTCTTTCGCCTGGGGCCAGGGGTGAGCATACGTGCCCAGCGGTTCGGCGCGAACCCGGTGGATCAGCGCTTCGCTGTCGGTGAAGGCGACAAGCAGGGGAGCCAGCGGAACCGCCTCCTTCGGGGCGGCGAGGCAGTCCGCCAGCCGGCGATAGAGTGCCGCAAGGCGGGTTTTCAGCTGCGGCGCTTCGCTGTCCGGCCAGAGATACAAATGAACAATGGAGGAGACCAGCACCCCGAGCAGGATGCCCAGCACCCGATCCCGGAGCTCGGTGAGGTTCGTCAGCGGAGCAAACCAGCTGAGAAAGGCCAGCGCAAAGGTGAAACCAATCTGGATCCCGGCGTAGGCGATACGCTCCGAGCCGGCGGCAATCCACGCCGCCAGCGCCAGCACCGGCAGGGACATCGCCAGCAGGCCCGTCAGCGAATCGGTCCAGGGCTGGACAAAGACGATTAACAGCAGCGCCAGCAGGGAGGCGAGCAGCGCCCCGCCGATGCGCAGCCATGTCTTTTGCATCGTGGCGCCCAGCCCGGGCTGGGCGACGATCACGCAGCTCAGCATAATGGTATGTAGACCCTGCCAGTCGGCAGCGGTATAGAAGACATAGCAGATTAGGGTCGCCAGCAGGGTCTTGAGCGCAAAATGGAGATATGCCGGGTTGCGCCAGGCGTCCGGCGCCAGTAGGGGCGCCTTCTCCACCTCACCCTGCGGCAGGGCAACCGGCTCACCCTGCGCCAGCCGCTGCAGAGTGGTAGCCATCTCCTGCAGAACAGCGCGATTGACGCCGCGACCGCTGAGCGTCAGGGGAGGAATAGCGCCGTCAAACGGCTCCTCGCTAAGGGCGTTCTTCAGCTGAAGTACCGCCTGCGACAGCTGCTGGCGATCGTCACTATCCGCCTCGTCTGCTTGCAGCAGGGCCGCCAGCTGGTAGCAGCGCAAAGTGGCGGCCAGCCGCGAGCGCCAGGCCAGGGGATCGGCGGCGATCTCCGGTGTCGCCCGGCTGGCCTGGGCGAACAGCGACTGCAGCTGATTGAACTGCGCGGCGGTCTCGCCGAAGGTCGGTGGCGCTTCAGCGTCCGGGGCCGCCAGCCGCCGGGCGACCTCGTGCAGCATCCCGGCCAGGCGCGCCTTAAACTGGTTACCGGGAAAGGCCTGCTGAAAGCAGGCGTTGACCAGCAGGGTGACGAGGATCGCGGTGTTAATCGCCACCCACAGCCAAAGCAGCAGCCGCACCAGGATCTCGCTCTGGCTGGTCATCGACGGGAAGGTCTGAGCGTAAATCACCGCCAGCGCCACCACGAAAAAGGCCAGTCCCAGCTTGCCCAGCACCCGCATCAGATAGAGGGCGCAGAAAAAGAGCGCCACGGAGGCTGCCAGGCGGATCAGCGGGTAGTCATAGGTCCACTTGATGATCAGCAGCACGCCGCCGAGCGCCACGGTGACGGTGACAAAAAAGACCACGCTGACCAGCTTAATCATCAACACGTTAGGCTGGCTGACGTAGAACACGACGATCAGCGCAACGGCCAGGAAAGGGATCTGCAGGGTCATAAACAGGGTGATGAGCACCGCGCAGCTTAGCGTCAGGCGCAGCGTGTAGCTGGCGCGTCCCGGCGCGTCGCGCAGTTCCTGGCGTAAAAAATGGGCGAGAGGAAACATAGCGTCGCCCGGCTACGGCTGCAGCACGGCGCTGGCCGAGGCGCCCATGCGGAACAGTTCCGGGTCGGGATCGCTGACGGCGATTTTCACCGGGAAGCGCTGCGAGACGTGGACCCAGTTAATGCTTTTCTGGATCAGCGGCAGCCCTTCGATGACGCTCCCACCTTCGGGCAGGACCCCGGAGCCGACCGAATCCACCACCCCGTTAAAGGTCCGGTTGTGGTTGGTCATCACGGTGATCCGCGCCGCCACGCCGGGGCGCACGTTGTTCAGGTCGGTTTCGCGGAAGTTCGCGATCACATACCAGCGGTCGTCATCCAGCAGGGTGAAGACCGGCTTCAGCGCCGAGGCGTACTGGCCGACGGTGGTTTTCAGCGCCACCACCACGCCGTTGAACGGCGCGCGCACTTCGGTAAATTCCAGATGCAGTTCAGCGAGGGCGATTTGCGCCAGGACCCCGGCGCGTTGCGCCACCATGGCATCCACGCCGGTCACGGCCGCCGAGGCCTGTTTGGCCTGCAGCAGCGTGGCCTCCAGCTCCGCCCGCGCCGCTTTCTCAGCGGTGCGCGCCTGATCGAGATCTTCCTGGGAAGCGAACCCCTGCGGCACCAGCGGCTCAAGGCGGATACGCGTGGAGGTGGTCTGCTTAACCAGCGCTCTGGCGCGCTCGACGGCGGCCGCCACCGACTGGGCGTTATACTCCTGCGCTTTGATGGTGCGCTGGGTCAGCATGATCTGCGCGTCGAGGGTCGTCAGCCGGGCCTTCGCGTCATCGAGCATTGCCTGATAGGGGCGGGGGTCGATGCGGAACAACAGATCGCCTTTTTTCACCCGCTGGTTATCGCGAATGGGCATCTCCACGATGCGTCCGCTGACCTCGGGCACTACATCGATGGTATCGGCATAGACATAGGCGTCATTGGTCTCCGGCGAGGTTTGCAACTGCCAGATAACGAGGATCAGCGCCAGGATGGCGGCAAGGACCAGCGCCAGCAGAGGCCACTTTTTGCGTAACAGGGAAGTGCGGGAAGTTGTCATAAGCGATCAGTGAACAAAAAACAGAAACCACAGCAACGTGGCGAACAGGAACATCAGCGCGACGTAGCTGAAGACCAGGGGAGAAAAGCGCGGCTGCCAGCCTTTACGGGTAATCAGGATATGGCAGGGGATCAGTAAAAACGCACCGCCCAGTAAGCAGAAAAACCAGCCGGGAAAAGCAGCGCCCAATACCGGGATCTCTGGCGAAAGTGAGCAGCCGGAAAGCGGCAAGACGAGCAGTAACCGCGCCGGGCGGGCGATGGTGGCAATATGATTCAATGGAACATCCCTGAGTGATCATACCAGTGTGTCATGAGTGTAATCGCCTCGTTGCGGGAATGAAAGTCAACCGATCGTTGACTGCGGGATCCTTGCGCGATGGGAGAGCATGATGTGAGGCGTCAATTCCCGCGCTTGCGCATAGTCAGCCGCCACGGCGAGGGCTATGCTTAGCCTGAAAGATAAAAACGACCGAGGCAATGTCATGGATAAGGAATTACTGGAAGCCGGCTACCGGGCCTACACCGGGGAGAAAATCGACGTCTACTTTAATACGGCGATCTGTCAGCATTCCGGGAACTGCGTGCGCGGCAGCGCGAAGCTCTTCAACCTGAAGCGTAAGCCGTGGATTATCCCGGATGAAGTGGATGTCGCGACGGTGGTAAACGTGATTGATACCTGCCCGAGCGGCGCTCTGCAATATCGTCATAAATAAGCGAGGAGAAGATGGAAATACTGGAAGGGCATAACAAATTTTATGTTAACGACGCGCAGGGAAACCAGGTGGCGGAGATTGTTTTTGTTCCCACCGGCGAACACCTCAGCATTATCGAACATACCGATGTTGATCCCAGCCTGAAAGGCCAGGGCGTGGGGAAACAGCTGGTGGCGAAGGTAGTGGAAAAAATGCGCCAGGAGCAGCGGAAGATTATCCCTCTCTGCCCGTTTGCCAAACATGAATTCGATAACACCCGCGAATACGACGATATTCGCGCATGACGTACCGGCACCGGTGCTAACCGGTGCGCTTTTCTCGCACCCTCAACGATCCGCCGGATCGCGCTGGTGGGAAAAGCGGCGGATCAGATCCGGGAGATGTTCGCGCCGCATCGGTGGTGAAAACAGATAGCCCTGGAAGCGATCAATCCCCAGCGATTTTAACTGCGTAAATTTCGCCAGTGAATCCACCCCTTCCGCCACACAGCGACTGTCGCTTAACTGGCAGTAGTAGGCCAGGCTTTTTATTAGCGCAAGCGCCTTTGGATCGTGCTGGGCGTCGTTGACGATGCTCATATCCAGTTTATACGCATTGAAGTGCAGTCGACGCGCCGGAAAGATAACGCTCCCCTGAGAAAAGCAGTCGTCCAGCATCACGCGCACGCCAGCACGTTGCAGCTGCGCCACGTGGGCGGCGGAGCGGCTCTGATGGCGAAAATCGATAGTTTCAGCATATTCCAGCACCAGCCTTGCCACGCCCTCTGGCTGCCGAAGCTGCTGGCGAGCGGCTTCCACCATCCGCAGCAGGCTGTCACTGTCGGCGAGTGAGGAGGGTATGTTGACCGAAAAATAGAAGGTGCCTGGATACTCATTAATATTCTGCACGGCCTCCTGCAGAACAAAGGCCGTAAGCAGCAGCCAGGTGTAGTCGGCGCGGAAGTGCGGTAGAAAGGTCTGGGGGTGAAGTACCTGGCCGCGGTGGCGCCAGCGGATCAGGATCTCCACCCCCTGTAGCTGTGAGCGACTATCGACGATAGGTTGAAAAACCGGGAAGACCTGGTGATCGTGAATCGCTTGTACCCATTCCTGTTCAAACGCCGTCAGTGCGTTTGCGGGTGAGCGCGGCAGCAGCGTGCGCGGAAAGCGGGGGGCCAGATGCGGATGACATTCCACCAGCTTTTTCACCCCAGCCAGCCGCTGGGTGTAGAGCGTTTTCTGGCTCAATCCGAGACGTTGGGCCTGCTCGCCTATCGTCTGCCCTTGCAGCAGGGCGAGGATCACCTTGAGCTCGGCGTGGGTCAACCCGACGACCCGTTTTCCGTGGATCAGGGCGGCTTCGCTGGCAAGCCGCTCAAGCCGCGGCGCATTCTCCAGCCGATGGGCCAGCTCCGCGCAGGACAGATCGGCGGGGGCAGTATGGACGTTGCGCAGACGATCCGGATGACTCACCTGATAGAGCAGCGTTTGCCACAGCCAGATGGCCGGGCTGCGGCTCAGAATCAACATCGGTAACGGCGGCAAGGCCTCGTCGAGTAGCCTTGCCGCCTGGCGCAGCGTGGTGAGCATCCACAGGGGATCGTCAGGGAGATACACCACGATCCGCTTCACGGCGGCCAGTTCGCGCAGGGACACGCCCTCGACCGGCAGCTCAACGGGCCGCTTCGCGGCGTTCAGCATCAGCTGGCTCAACCCGCGGGCGGCCAGCGAGCAGGGCGAGAGGATATAATCGGTCATCATTGATAGACAAAGGTGATGCCGATGATCGACTGCACGTTGCCGGCGGTAACCTGGCCTGTGGTCCGGGCATAGGTGGCCGTCAGGCCGAGGTTGACCGGCGAGGTGCCGACGGTGCCCAGCGAGACCGTGCTGTTCGCCGGGACGGCGCTGCCGTTGCGCGTCAGCTGAACGCCTATCCCCTGCGCCGGCGAGGCGGAGGCGGTATTGGTGAAGATCGCGTTGGCGCTGTCCGCGGTGGTGCCGGAGAGGTAATACCCCAGCTGCTGGCTTTGCGCGCAGTGGACGGTGAGCGGCACGGCCATCGATCCCGGGTAGTCGGGGAGGGTGACGGTGACATCGCGGGCGGAGACGTCGCAGCCGCCGGTGGGGACCACCACGTCGTTGTTGGCGTAAATGTTCCAGATGAACTGGAAGGAGTCACTATTGTAGTTGTTGGTCTGATGCAGGATCAGCACCGCGATTAACGATCCTGCGGTGATGGCCACTCCACCGGCAGTGCTCACCGGCGTCAGATACAGGACGGCCGGCCAGGGTTTATCGGTCCGTGAATCATAAATCACCCGCGCGGTTTCCGTGGTGGTCGGGAACGGGTAAGAGGTGCCGTTATATTTCACGGTGCCTGAAAAACTCGACAGCACACCGCCATAGGCGGATCCGCGCTGCAGGGTCACGTAGTCGGTGATCGTTTCCGGATAGTCGTTATGGCAAAAAATCTGCGTGGAGAGGTCGACCACCAGGTTTTGCCCGACGTTCACCGCCGGGGTCAGGTTAACGTAGACGTTGGCTGACCCGCCGCCGATGGGAATCGTCGCCCCGGTGGCCGTTTTGCAGGCAAAGGACCAGGCGTTCATCGACCAGCCCAGCAGCAGGGTGGTGAACAGGGGGATTATTTTTTTCATCATGATGCTCTCCTGGCTCAGGCGTAGGTATAGGTGACGTTAATCACCGCCTGAATGGTGCCTTGCGTGGCGCCGCCGTTGACGGACAGCGCCCTGACCTGCAGCGGGAAGCGAGCGGACTGGCTGGCCTCATCCACCTGTACCGACTGGCTGCTGCCATTGTTCAGCGTGGTGCCGTCCTCGTTCTGCAGTTCGAGCTGAATATTGCCCGCCGTTCCCTGGTTTTTGTAATAGCCGGTGCTGTCCGCCGTTCCGCTGAAGGTGGCTTTCACCCGTGAAGTACCCACGGGGCAGTTGCTCAGATCCAGCGCCACGCTGTGCCAGGCCGATGCCGAGCCCGCACCGATCAGGCTAAAGGTATAGAGATCGCCCAGCTCGACGGTGGCATTGACGGTGGAAACCGTGCAGGGTCTGGCCACCACCTTGCCGTTGACGGTGAGAGTGACGTCGGCCGCCCGCAGGGAAGCGCTCGCGGTTAACAGGCCGGCCAGCAGCCAGCCCACATGAGTCCATTTCATTTCAGCCTCCGCTTACTGAAATTCCAGGGTGAATGTCGCTGTCGCATTGACATGCCCGGCGGTGACGGGCACCTGAGTGGCCATCAGCCGGGCGTAAAAGTTGAGAATATTGGTCTGGCCCGGGGTCAGCGTGGTCCAGGTCATGGTGGATGACGGCGCATTGACCGGCAGCCGGGACTGCTGCTGATCGAGAATTTCCACCCCCATTCCTGCCGCCGCCGAGGTCCCGGCATCGAGTTTTAACAGGCTGGTGTTGACGCTGTCCGCCACGCCGGTGAAACCGACCTTCACCGCGGTGACGGAAGTGCCGCAGGGCGACAGCACGATGCGGAACGGCACCGGCGGCGTCGTCGCCCCAACGGCATAAAACTGCTTCGCGGCGTTATCCTGTAAATCGACAGTAAAATCCTTCGATTCGCCGGCTACCGCGCAGGCGTTATCGCGGACATAGCCGCTGATGGCGATCGTGCTATCGGCGGCAAGCGCAGCCGGTGCGCCCAGGGTGAACAGGGCGCCCAGCAGATACTGCAGTGTTCTCATCATGATCTCCTTAGCGGCACGCGACCGAAAGCTGACTGAGCGCCTGCTGCTGGCTCTCCGGCGGCAGACGGTAATCGGCCACGCACTGAGCGTCCGGGCCATCGCCCCATTTCACCCGCACTTTGCCCGCCAGCGCCATCCCGCTCAGGTAGACCTGGCCGTTGTCCGCGACGATGCTGCCGCTCTGGTTGCTGTCGCCGGTGGCGAGGGCGCCAAACGGCACCGGTTTGCCGCGATGGGTCAGCGTCATCAGGATCTTCATCCCCACCTGGGCGTTAAAGTTGGCGCGGACAATCGCCCCATGGGTGGGCACCACGCTGACCACCGCATCGTCAAGGTCGACATTGTCCGCCAGGGTGTTGGTATCCAGCGCGATCCGGTTTTCGCGATACTCAGTGGCATAAGGCAGGACGGCATACCCGCGCCAGTCGGTGCGTACCCCGGTCTGGTTTTCCACTTTCACGCCGCCGGCGCCGGGGGCTTTCACCAGCACCACGGTATCGTTTAACGGTTGGCTCAGGGTGATGCCGTTGGCGTGCGCCAGCACGCCGCCGCTGACCCCGTAGTAGAGCTGTTTAAAGCCATCGCTGCGGCTGTAGCCGACGTTGGCGTTGCCGTAGCCGCCGCGGTAGTTGAGGGCGGTGTAGCCTGTGCTCCCGTTGTCGCCGTTGCCGCCGCCGGCATAGCCGGTCTGCACGCTATAGCTGAGGTTGTTGTCTTCCAGCAGGGTGCCGTACAGGCCCGCCAGATTGGTCATGCGGCCATTGAGATCGTGCGACAGGCTGTAGCTGGCGCTGGCGTGCCGCCAGACCGAGCGGCTGTCGGAACGCAGCCAGTGGCTGAAGGGGATATTGATATTGATCGCCAGCATTTGATCGCGCCCCTGCTGCCAGGCGTTTTTTGTCAGGCTGTAGCTTAGCGACCAGTTGATATCGTCCACGGCGGCGTTGAGGCCGGCCTGCAGCTGCTCATCGGCATCGTCGGTGCCCCAGTAGGTCTGGTGGCTACCGCTGAGATAGAGGGTGGCGGTGCGCCCCAACTGCTGAGTCACGCTCAGCTGCACCTTGCCGCGCTTGCTGTAAGCCAGATTGTAGTAGTCGGTAAATTTCGGTTTTACCTGGATAACGCCGTCCTGGGTTTCCACACTGTAGCCGCTCATCCGGCGGTAAGTGGTATCGGCAAAGTTATAATAGCCGCGGGTAGAGTAGCGGTAGCCCACCAGCTGCAGGTTGGTGCCGGTCTCATCCAGGGATTTGTTATAGAGAAAACGCACCGACTGCCCCTGATGTTCGCTGTCGTCAGCCAGGGTGGCGTTGGCCTGAGTGATATCCAGCGACAGGGCGCCGAAATAGCCCATGTTTTTCCCCACCCCAAGGTTAAAGGCGCGATAGCGGTCTGCCAGCTGGGTGCCGCCGTAGAGCGTCCAGCCTGCCGGCAGGCCATGCATGACCGTGCCCTGGAAAAAATCGGGCGTTTCCTGCTGACTGTTGCCGCTGCGGTACTCCCCGGCGGTGAGGGCGAAGCGGGTATGGCCTTCACGCTGGAGAACCGGCACCGTTGACCAGGGCACGCTGAAGACCTGGCGGGAGCCATCCGCTTCTTTGATCGTGACCTGCAGATCGCCGCCATTGCCCGCGGCGTAGAGATCGTCGATGGTAAATGGTCCCGGCGGCACTGTGCTCTGGTAGATTTCGTAGCCGTTTTGCCTGATTGACACCTGCGCCGTGCCGCGGGCGATCCCGTGGATCACCGGCGCAAAGCCTTTCTGGCTGTCCGGTAGCATATTGTCGTCGGAGGCCAGCTGGGCGCCGCGGAAGTTGATCCCGTCGAAGACATCGCCGTTGGTGTAGCTGTCCCCTAGGGTGAGTCGCGAACGCAGAGGCGTGATGTCCCGCTCAAGCCAGCTGTTAACGTGCTGCCAGCGATTCTCGTTGGATGAGGTGCTACCGCCGCTGCTGTAGCTCCAGGTGCTGTTATCGCGCAGACGCCAGGCGCCAATGTTCAGGCCGCTCTGTAGATTCAGATAGGCGTAACGGCTGCTGCCACCTGTGGTGTTATGGGCGTTATTGCCCGTGAAGTTATAGTTTATCAGCCCGGCGGTGATACCGTTATCCCACAGCTCCGGCGGAATATAGCCGCGCGCATGGTTACCCATAAATGCCTGGGGGACGGTGAGGTACAGGCGCTGCTGTCCGACGTCGAAGCGCGTGGTAGCTTCGCTGATAAGCGTGGTCAGCGGCACGCAGGCCGTGCTGTCCAGCGTCGCCATGCCCGGCACCCGACCGGTATCCACACCCATGCTCGCCAGCTGGCCGCGTGTCAGGCAGGGGGACAGACCGTGACCCTGGGCATCGGCCTGGAAGGTGACGTCCCGGGTGGTCATAAAACCATTGTTGAGATAAATATCGACGCGATAGGTGCCTGGCGGAACCTCCTGGCCTTTTTCAAATCCCGACAGGTCAGCCACCGCCGCCGGATCGTCAGCTAAAAAGCGGGGGTTAAAATAGAGGTCCGCCCGCGCGGCAAACGGCTGTGAGCAGAGCCACAGCGCCAGCGCCGGAGATACCAGGCGCCGGGCAGTTCGGCAACCTAAATGATCCAGTCCATATTTCCGATGTGACATTATCCCTCCGGTCCGACGTTGCCCGGCTGTCATTGCTTCTGGTCATGCGCAGCGTGTCCCGCGCGGCGGGGCGCTTCTGGGTTAGCGCAGCACGCCATTCATTTTCGGCGTCAGCGCGCCGTAATCATTAATCGTGCGATAGGTGATGGTGTTCCCGGCATCCGCGGGTAGCTTGACGCTGGTTTTGCCCATCGGCGGTACGAGGGCGTTCTCCAGAATGCGTGTCCCGGCGTTCAGTTCGGTCACCGTCAGGTAATAGGGGGTGGGGTTCGTCAGCGTCAGCGACGATCCGCTACGGCTAAAGGTCAGCTTTTCCGCCGCTTGATCCGGAGGCAGGGCCAGTTTTCCCGGACGGTAGTAGAGCTTGATGCGGCTGATAATCGCCAGCTGCAGGGTATTGTCGCTGAGCTTTGATTTATCCATCGAAGGGATCGCCTTCACGTTCATCCAGAACAGACTTTCCCGATCCTGCGGCAGCTGGTTATTGGTGGCGTCGATAATGCGCAGGGTGTTCTCTTTTTTACCCTGCATGGCAAACAGCGGAGGAGTGATGACAAACCGGCCGTCTCGCTGACCATCTGCATTTTCCACCCATGACTGAATAAGCCAGGTACTGTTGTCATCATTATTGGTCACCGCGAGCTGGACCTGCTTCTGTCCCGCCGGGTAGATAACCCGGGTCGCGCCAAGCGCAACGCCCGCCTGCGCACTGGCGCTAAAGATACTGGCGGCGAAAAGCACACATCCTGCCAGTAAGCCATGCGCCATCGTTGCCGTTTTTCTCACATTATCTCCTTGTCTGCTCACCGTGTTGTCCTGTTTGTCTGCGGATTAATTACTGATAGGTCAATGAGAACCAGGCCTGGGCATTGGCTGCACCGCCGGTGACCTGGCGTCCGGTCGCCCGATATTTGGCGACGAAATTTAGCGTCGTCGGTCCGCGGTAGAGTGATATCCAGCGATCCGCTGGACGATTGAGCGGGAGCTGCTGGCCCTGGCTGTCGAATAGCGCAATACCGATCCCACTGGCGATCCCCGGACCTTCACCCACCGACAGCACGTCGGGGTTTTTTCCATCAGCCACGCCGTGAAAGGTCACACCCACATGCTGGCTGACCGCCGTACTGCAATCCTGTAAATGAATCGCGAAAGGGATTGGGTTGCTGTCTTCGCCGACAGCATGAAATCGATTACTGCTGATCTGCCCCAGATTGACCGTCATCTGCCGATCGCCGGCTTCGACGCGGCAGGAGCTCGCCATTATCAGGCCCTGAAAACGCATGCTGCCCCCCGGCAGCGTGACGTTCCAATGATTACCGGCCAGCGCCAGCGGAGGCAGTAGCAGCAGCAGACCAGATTTCATTCCCTGCATCGTTTCACTCCGGTTGAAAATAGAGAGCGGGCCCTCCTGGCCCGAATAGCTTCCCTGACTGACTCGGGTCTTACTCGTACTGCACTTTGAACGTGGCATCCGCGTTCGCTATACCAGCCGTCGCTGCGCCGGTCGCGTAGTAACGTGCCTGGAACGGGATGATGTTGGGGCCGTCATTCAGCGTGGTCGCAGCACTGAAGGTGGCGCCGTCCAGTGCCAGTGGCGTACCGGTATTGTCGAGGATCTGCACGCCGACGTTGGTTGCGCTGCCGGCGGCAGAGTTTTGCAGGGCCAGAACGGTGGTATTGCTGCTGTCGATGGCCGTACCGGCGAAGGCGACGGACGCTTTGGTGGCTACCGTAGTGTCGCAATCATCCAGCTGGATGTTGAAACCGACGGCCGAACTGGTGCTCCCCGCCGTGGCCAGTTTCGCGGAACGCACCTGGCCTAACTGAACGGTTTGATCGATAGAGCCGGCATCCACCGCACAGGCCGCATTAACGACTTCTCCTTTAAAATGCACGGTCCCGCCGTTGACCGTGGTGGTATCGGCCAGAGCTGCCGTGGAGCTCAGTGACAGGGCTGACACAACAATCATTGCCAGTGTTTTGATTTTCATACTGTTTTCCTTTGAACGATGTCGAAATAACGAACCGGATTGGCAGCCGTTGTGCCTTCCAGGCATTTCAGATTTCAGCCGAGTGGTCCGGCTGCCGGCTCTGCACAGTTTTCGCCCAACCGATGAGACAATTGGGGCCATTTTGACTCGTTGGGATAAATGATCTGTATTTTGTGTCAACCTGGTATTCTGTGGTTTTAAATTCTGCCAAATTTGATTTTTATGGTAATATAATCTGGTGTGGTGGGAGGGGGTGCGAAAGGAATAGCGATGGCGTTGGCGACGGATCGCCGGTGCAGCAGAGATATGGTTAGAGAAAATTGAGTAATTGCAGGTTTAAAAATAGATAATAATCAATGGGATATGATTTTTTTTGCGGAAATATGGCGCGGTGAGTTGCAAAATATGTCAAAACATTTTTATGATATAAACAGTTTGGCCCCAATTGACCTGTTCGTTATTTTTTTAATTCTTTAAAATCAATCTGTTATTTCATTTTTCGTCTTCTGGTCTTTTTCCTCTAAAAGATTATTTCTTTCCCAGATGCCAGCGAAACGTGCCGCATTACTGGCGGTGTAACGTACTGTGTGACGAATATTGCGATGTCCTAGATAATCCTGTATCAAACGCGTATCTGTCCCTCTTTCAGCCAGTTCATAGCCGCAGGCGTGACGCAGCATATGGGGGTGAGTGTGCGTGACGGTACCCGCATTTTCCCCGGCGGAGCGAATAATACGATACGCCTGCTGGCGGGAGAGCGCGGTGCCGCGGCGGGAGATAAACAGTGCGTCCGTTTTGTCCGCCGCTTTCCAGCCGGCACGGACCAGGCTCCAGCGCTCAATCGCCTCGCGCTCATCAAAACGCAGTGGATGAATCGTCGAAAAACCATTCTTTAATCGCCGCACATTAATCCGCCCTTCATGGAGATCCAGATCGTGATAATGCAGATCCAGCAGTTCGCTAATGCGCATGCCATGGCGAAAGGCCAGCAGAATGAGGCAGTAGTCCCGTTCGCCGGTAGGGCCCTGACGAGCAGCCTGCATCATGGCCTGAACTTCTTTGGCGGTTAGAAAACGACGTCGGTTCACAATAGTTGCTCCTGAAAATAGGTATGAATGACCGTCACAGCGAAACCATACGCCATGACGAGAAAGGTTCTGTAATGCTAAAACGGTACAGGGTGAAGATGATTAATCACGAATTGATAACATATTACATTGCCAGACACTAAAAATATCGTCGGGTGATAATTCTTAATTTTAAAGATTTTAATCATCGGCTCAATAGTATCTGCGCGGGTTGCCGCCAGGTATATAAAATGAAAGGATATTTTTCATTACCAGCCGTTATTAAAAACACAGCCGCGGAAATTTTTTCCCACCAATAAATACCCAGTCTTATTCCTGAGTAAACGCAGGGTTATATTAACTCTCAGTCATAAGGATTAAATAAGAACTTGTGGGAACAGTAATCCTAATTAACGCAGGGTTAATAATCATGAATATTTTAATTTGTCGACCGCTCGCGATACAACGCCATCCATGGCGTCAAGGCTATTGGATCAGTGACGATCGCTGTTTGTCACGGGGGTTGTCCCAGATGCCATAGAAGCGTCCCGCATTGCTGGCGGTATACCAGACGGTGTGGCGGATATTGCGATGCCCGAGATAATCCTGTATCAAGCGGGTATCGATCCCCATATTCGCCAACGCAAAGCCACAGGAGTGCCGCAGCATGTGCGGGTGGATCTCCAGTGGCAGCCCCGCCAGTCCCCCTGAGGACGCGATAATCTGATAAAACTGTTGGCGGGAAAGGGGATTACCTTTGCGGGAGAGAAACAGCCATTCGCTGGCGGCCTGCGGCCAGCTGCTGCGAATGGCCAGCCAGCGCTTTAGGGCGTAGATCTCTTTATCCAGCAACGGGTGGGTAGTCGAAAACCCTTTTTTAAGCCGATGGATGTAAACACATCGGGCAGCAAGGTCGATATCCGATATTCGTAGACGACAGATCTCGCTGGCGCGCAGACCATGGATGAAGCACAGTAACGTCAGGCAATAATTACGTGCAGCATAAGGACCGGTATCGGCCGCTTTAAGTAAAGACTCAATTTCATTCTGAGTCAGGAAGTTCCTTTTTTTTATGTCGGCGTTATTCGTCATGGTTTTCCCTTTTATTGCAGGCATATTTTTGGTTTTCCGAGCCTGCGTCAGGTCATTGTTAAATTTGACTGCCTTTTTATTTTGAAACAGCGTGGTGATAACGTTTTAATTTGCTACGAGCGCGAGCGGTATCATGGGCTAGCTCCATTGCTAACGATAAGAGGCCGCGATCTGAAGGGTAAAGAAAGGGTGAGCTGGCTGAACTGATGAATCTTTCCTGGGGGTTTCCACGTCCTGTACATCCCTGATCCTCTTGATGATACCCGCATGATGATGAAGGCTTGGGCTTCCGGCCACGGCAAGGCGGCTATCAATGCCGTCATGATTGATTGCCTGTCTACTGGGCAATGTCACCCCAGTAAACCAGCCTCCCTCGCCGACAACCTTCGGGAATGGCATGAGAAATTTCTCAGACAAAATACAACCTTAAGTCGTCTGGATAGCATTCACTGCAAAACTACAACAGTGATTAAACCATACTGCAAAAAGCCTGGTGATAATAGCATTGTCTGTAATAGAGCACATTACGCCGTATTTCAACGGGTAAGCTTAATCTGGTACATGCGGTTGAATGAAATGAAAACTCGTCACGGTCAACGTATACAGGAAGATATCAATGGGAGGTAGAAGAGGACAGGTAAGTATTGCGACACGGTCTGGCGGCGGGTTGGAATACTCGCTTCGGCGCGGGAAGGACTCACATCCAGGATACGCCGAAGCCTGCCGGTTCACCACTTTTCGTCACGTGCCTCCTGGCGCTTGTCGCTGCGCCAGGTGGCCTGTACGGAAAGCGATGGCAGCAGTAACCAGGGTAAGTAAGCCTCTTTTCATGGAAGTGATCCTGCTGAAGAGTGCAATAAATAGCAGTTAAAGGATATTGTTGCCGGAAGCGCAGCATAATAACTGACAAAAAATGCTCGCCAAGAAATAACTTATTTATTTTTATCTGTGATTTTTTGAGTAATTATTCCTGTTAAAAGGTATTGGTAACCAATAACGCATAAAAAGATATAGCTGTGGTATGCTCAAGATATTGAGGCATTCTGTGCTAATACGGTGTCGGGAAGATAGCGATCGGTAGATAATGCGGAGCCTGGTGACTACGAACAATCCCGTGAACAGCTTCGACAAATTCCTCACCCTTCAGCGCTGACACCTTCGCTCGCCTGTCGTAAAGTTGCTGTCAGGCGGTTTACGTTTACTACAATGGTATAACGATGACGACTCCGATTGCGCTCCGCGACTGGCGCCTGCTGGCGGCCGGGTGCGGCGGCCTTCTACTGCTGGCCGCCGCTATCACCTTGCACAGCCACTGGGGTGACTTTCTCCAGTGGTGTCTCGCCACCCAAATTACCCTGCATCGCTATCTGGTGATGTACCTTCTGTTGCTGAATAACCATCAGTACAGCGGCGGTATCTGGTTGCTGGTGGGGGCCTTTCTCTATGGCGTGCTGCACGCCGTCGGACCGGGACACGGTAAATTTATCGTGACGACCTACCTGAGCACCAATCAGGAGAGCCTGACGGCGGCGCGGGTGGTGCCCTTTCTCGGCAGCCTGTTGCAGGGCGTCACTGCGATACTCTTCGTCTTTATTCTTGCGGTGGGGCTGAATCTGGCCGCCGGCGATCTTAGCGCCAGCCGCTGGTACGTCGAGAAGATCAGCGCCCTGACCATCGGCGTCTTTGGGGCTTATGTTATCTTTCGCGCTCTGCAAAGCCTGTGGCCGGCAAAACAGGTGATTCGCCGTCTGACGCCAGCGCATCAGCATGACGCCTCGTGTGGCTGCGGCCATCACGGCGTGGGGCAGGATCTGCAGGGCGCTGACTGGAAGACGCGCCTTGGCGTGGTGCTGGCTATCGGCGTTCGGCCCTGTAGCGGGGCGATTATGATTTTATTATTCGCCAACGCGTTGGGGATTGTTAGCTGGGGCATCGCCGCGGTGATGAGCATGGCGCTGGGCACCGCGCTCTCGATCCTCGGTCTGTCGCTACTGGTTCACTATGCGCGCCATCGGACGGTCAAACGATTGGCCACGAATCACCGCCCGCGGCCCTGGCTGGTACCGTTGGTGAAGATCCTCGGCGGTCTGGCGCTGATCCTCTTTGCCGTGGGATTGTTTTTCACCGTGGTGCCGATCAGCGCCAACGGCGACTTTATCGCCGCTGGCTGTTAGCCCGTTTCCAGCAGTCGCATCAACACCCGCAGCGCCTGATCCAACTGCTGGCGTTCACCGTCACTGAGTCCTGCCAGCAGTTGCCGTTCGTTGTCGACGTGGGTTTCCACTGCGGCATCGATCCGTTCGCGTCCGGCGGAAGTCAGGGCGACCAGCATACTGCGGGCATCCTCCGGATTGGGCAGGCGGGTAATAAACCCGCGTTTCTCCAGCGCCTTCAGACGATGGGTCATGGTGCCGGAGGTAATCATCAGCGTGGAGAAGAGCTGGGTGGGCGAAAGTACGAAAGGCGCTCCGGCGCGCCGCAGCGTCGCCAGCATGTCAAACTCCCAGCGCACCAGATCGTGGCGCGTAAAGGCCACTTCCACCTGCGGCTCCAGCAGCATAGCGCATCGTTTCAGGCGACCTATCGGCCCCATGGGGCTGCAGTCGAGGTCTGGCCGCTCCCGCTGCCACTGGGCGAGGATGCGATCCACGGCGTCGATCGGCGGTGATTTGTCCATTAGTGCTCACTTGTCTTGATATCAAGATACTTGGCGGTACATACTTCACTCACTAATTTACCTTGAAGTGAAGATAAAATCATGGCTTTTCTCTCACGTAATCTGATTCTCGACCTGCTGCTCACCGCGCTGGCGCCCGCTATCTGGGGGACGACCTACATCGTCACCTCCCAGTTTCTGCCCCCTGACCGCCCATTTATTGCTGCGCTGCTGAGGGTGCTGCCGGCAGGTATCGCCCTGCTGATCTGGAGCCGTCGTTTTCCGCAACGCGGCGAATGGGCAAAGCTGATCGTTACCGGCATCTTAAATATCGGCGCGTTTCAGGCGCTGTTGTTCATCGCCGCCTATCGCTTACCCGGCGGGCTGGCGGCGGTGATCGGCGCGATCCAGCCGCTGCTGGTGATGCTCCTCGCCTGGTGTGTCGACCGGCAGCGCTCGCCCTGGCTGGCGGTGTTCTCCGCCATCGCCGGCATACTCGGTATGGCCATGCTGCTGCTGTCGCCGCACACCGTCCTCGACCCGCTGGGCATCGGCGCGGCGTTTCTCGGGGCGATCAGTATGGCGCTCGGCACCTGGCTCTCCCGGCGCTGGGCGCTCTCCCTGCCGATCGTCGCGCTGACCGGCTGGCAGCTGACGATCGGTGGGGTGGTGCTGGCCCCGGTGGCGCTGATCGTTGACCCTCCTTTGCATCAGGTAACAGTGCTGCAGGCGGCCGGCTATCTGTGGCTGTGCCTGGCGGGCGCCATGCTGGCCTATGGCCTGTGGTTTCGGGGGATTGGCCGCCTCTCACCGGTGGCCGTGTCGGCGATGAGTCTGCTGAGCCCGGTGACCGCCGTGGTACTGGGATGGATATTCCTCGGACAAAAGATCCAGGGGATGGCGCTGATGGGATTGATCGTGGTGCTGGCGAGCGTGATGTCTATCCAGCGCGCGCTGGCGCGTCAGGCGGCGGGAGCAAAAACGAAAAAGCCCCGTAACGGGGCTCGACATTGCTGCGTGCGGGGTGGGCGGCGGGAGCCAGACCAGCCACCCGCAGGCGGCCTGTCCGGCAGCTCCCTCTGCAACCATTCGCTTATTTAGACAGCTCGGCGGTCATATGGACCTGGTTGCCGGTGTACGCTTCGGTAATGTGATAGGAAGCGCCTTGTTCTTTCGCAATGGTTGCGATTTTCGCTTCTGCGCTGTCCAGGGTGTCTGCTGTCACGCTCACCGGATGAGCGAAGCTAGCGAAAGAGACCAGGGAGAGCATACCGGCAGCGGCGAGTAATTTTACGTTTTTCATGGTGTTTGTCCTTTTAACTTTTATGGTGGAAAGCATGTTTGCTTTCGATGGACTTATAATAAGCCTGCTAACTATAACTCGCGTGGCAAAAAGTGCGATTTAGATCACATTTTTATGGCGGTTTGATGGCGAAAACATGATCGTTTATCTATTTTTTAATTTAAAAACAATGAATTAATGATTTATTTCTGGAAGGGGATATCACATGGGCTGCCCTTGTTCAGGGAGAGGAATGCGCCTCATTCATGCTTTCACCATTCGTTGTGTGAATGGTTTGGTGCTGTTTTCACCACCGCAAAGGCAGATTCAGACTTATCGCGATGGCCTTCCGAGGGCTTTTTCTGCATGCTGTTGCGGTCACTTTCTCTCGCTCTGGCGTTAGGCTTGCTGCGCTGTAAACAACCACCCTCGCGTTTTCATCTATCAATGACTGTTTATTAATAGTCGATGGTTATCTGTTATATAACTTAATGAAACGTGAACAAATGTATATTTGTCGGCGAATAAATAGCATTCTTTGACGCCGATAGCACCAGCGAACTTATATTTTTAGGTTCGTTACCTGACGCCTTAAATATTGCGGCTCCCGGTCAGTCGAAGATTCTATTAGCAGTGGCATAAATCAGCATCGCCTGATGTTTCTGGTTCTATGCGAATTCACAGTGTGCTCATTGATTCGTAATTCACTCTGACAAGGAAATGGCAATGAAAAAGGTTCTTCTCTCTGCAGCAATGGCAACCGCGTTTTTTGGCATGACTGCTGCCCATGCAGCTGATACCACTGTTGGCGGCGGCCAGGTTAATTTCTTCGGTAAAGTTACCGATGTATCCTGTACTGTTTCCGTTAACGGCCAGGGCAGCGATGCGAACGTTTACCTGTCTCCGGTAACCCTGACTGAAGTTAAAGCGGCAGCAGCGGATACTTACCTGAAACCGAAATCTTTCACCATTGACGTCTCTAACTGCCAGGCTGCTGATGGCACTAAACAGGATGACGTAAGCAAACTGGGCGTGAACTGGACCGGCGGTAACCTGCTGGCTGGCGCAACCAGCAAACAACAGGGCTACCTGGCGAACACCGAAGCTTCCGGTGCTCAGAACATCCAGCTGGTGCTGTCTACTGACAACGCTACCGCGCTGACCAACAAAATCATCCCGGGTGACAGCACTCAGCCGAAAGCGAAAGGCGACGCTTCCGCTGTAGCTGATGGCGCGCGTTTCACCTACTACGTAGGCTACGCCACCAGCGCGCCGACCACGGTAACCACCGGTGTGGTTAACAGCTACGCGACTTACGAAATTACTTACCAGTAATTCCGTCAGAAAATAAAACTGCCCCGCGATGGGGCAGTTAATAACAATAATAAAGCGGCAATGTCCGCCGCTTGTATTTTTATTCTGAGGTCAGCATGAAGCGTATTGCCCTTTTTTTCTGTTTCATTTTTAGTTTTGCGGCCCATGCCAACAATATTATTGTTAACGGTACCCGCTTTATTTATCCAGGAAATGAAAAAGAAATAACGGTACAGCTTTCAAATAACGCCGACCGTCCGGCGCTGGCGCAGGCCTGGCTGGATAACGGCGATGCCGATGCCACACCGGATACCATTACCACCCCGTTTATTATCACCCCGCCGATTTCGCGCGTTGACGCCAAGAGCGGCCAGACGCTGCGTATTAAGCTCGGTAGCAGCGCCGGTCTGGCGAAAGATAAAGAGACGCTGTGGTGGCTGAATCTGCTGGAAATTCCGCCGGTGGTGGCCAATCAGAAAAATGAAGGCCAGAACGTGCTGCAGCTGGCGATCCGTTCGCGCTTTAAATTTATTTATCGTCCTGCCGGACTGGGCAACCGCGATGCGGCGGCCGAGAAGCTGACCCTGACCGCCAGCGGCAGTAGTCTCGCCATCAACAACCCGACGCCGTTCTACATTACCGTCAGCCGTATTTCCCGCGACGGCGGTAAAGCCCTGAACAGCAAAACCGTGATGCTGGCGCCGCAGTCCAGCCAGACGGTGGCGCTCTCCTCCGCCGTCAACCGCGGCGAAACCCTGACCGTTAACAACATTAATGACTATGGCGCCGATGTCGCAGTGAAAGTGGCCGTTAAATAAGGGAAAAGCTAATGAAGCAGAGGTCATTCTGCCCGGGAAGATTAAGCACCGCGATCGCCATCGCGCTGTGCTGCTTTCCGCCATTTTCCAGCGGACAGGAAAACCCGGGAACGGTATATCAGTTTAACGACGGCTTTATTGTCGGCAGTCGCGAAAAGGTCGATCTGTCGCGCTTTTCGACCAGCGCGATTACCGAAGGCACTTACTCCCTTGACGTCTACACCAACGACGAGTGGAAAGGGCGCTACGATTTACGCATCGCGCGCGATAAAGATGGTCGGCTGGGCGTCTGCTACACCAAAGCGATGCTGGCCCAATATGGCATCGCGGCGGAAAAGCTCAATCCGCAGCTGAGCGAGCAGGAGGGCTACTGCGGTAGCCTCAAATCCTGGCGCAACGAAGAAAACGTCAAAGACAACCTGGTCCAGTCCTCCCTGCGGTTGAACATTTCGGTACCGCAGATCTATGAAGATCAACGCCTGAAAAACTATGTCAGCCCGGAGTTCTGGGACAAAGGTATTACCGCGCTCAATCTTGGCTGGATGGCGAACGCCTGGAACAGCCATACCTCTTCGGTGGGCGGGTCGGATAACAGCAGCGCCTATCTGGGCGTCAACGCCGGACTGTCGTGGGACGGCTGGCTGCTGAAGCACATCGGCAACCTGAACTGGCAACAGCAGCAGGGTAAAGCGCACTGGAACAGCAACCAGACCTATCTCCAGCGCCCTATCCCACAGCTCAACTCCATCGTCAGCGGCGGGCAGATTTTCACCAATGGTGAATTTTTCGACACCATCGGTCTGCGCGGGGTTAATCTTTCCACCGATGACAATATGTTCCCGGACGGCATGCGCTCGTATGCTCCGGAAATTCGCGGCGTGGCGCAGAGCAACGCCCTCGTCACCGTGCGTCAGGGCAGCAATATTATCTATCAGACCACCGTTCCGCCCGGACCGTTTACCCTGCAGGATGTCTATCCTTCCGGCTATGGCAGCGATCTTGAGGTCTCGGTGAAAGAAGCGGATGGCTCGGTAGAAGTGTTTAGCGTGCCTTACGCTTCCGTCGCCCAGCTGCTGCGTCCGGGAATGACCCGCTACGCGCTCTCCGCCGGTAAAGTGGACGACAGCGCGCTGCGCAACAAGCCGATGCTCTATCAGGCGACCTGGCAGCACGGGATCAACAATCTGTTGACCGGCTACACCGGGGTCACCGGTTTTGACGACTATCAGGCCTTCCTGGTGGGGACAGGGATGAA
Organism: Klebsiella sp. AqSCr; assembly: GCF_008452795.1. Lineage (NCBI taxonomy): Bacteria > Pseudomonadati > Pseudomonadota > Gammaproteobacteria > Enterobacterales > Enterobacteriaceae > Klebsiella > Klebsiella sp. AqSCr. The sequence goes on along the minus strand of NZ_MJDM01000005.1, from coordinate 2,181,668 downwards.
CACCGGCATCGGCGCGCTCTCTTTTGACGTCACCCATTCGCGGTTGAAGAGCGATGCCCATGATGACTCGGGTCAGAGCTATCGCGCGACCTTTAACCGCATGTTTACCGATACCCAGACCAGCATCGTGTTGGCGGCGTATCGCTACTCGACGAAAGGTTATTACAACCTCAACGACGCGCTGTACGCCGTCGATCAGGAAAAAAATAGTCGCAGCAACTACACCCTGTGGCGGCAAAAAAACGGCATGACCTTCACGGTGAACCAGAACCTGCCGGACGGCTGGGGCGGGTTTTATCTCAGCGGCCGTATCTCCGATTACTGGAACCGCTCCGGGACCGAGAAGCAGTATCAGGTCAGCTACAACAATTCATTTGGTCGTCTCTCCTGGTCGGCGAGCGCGCAGCGCGTCTATACGCCAGACAGCTCCGGTCATCGTCGCGACGATCGTATTTCACTCAACTTCAGCTACCCGCTGTGGTTTGGCGATAACCGCACCGCCAACCTGACGTCGAACACCTCGTTCAATAACTCGCGCTTTGCCAGCTCGCAGATTGGTATCAACGGTTCGCTGGACAGTGAAAACAACCTTAACTACGGCGTGTCGACCACCACCGCCACCGGCGGTCAGCATGATGTGGCGCTCAACGGCAGCTACCGTACGCCATGGACCACCCTCAACGGCAGCTACAGCCAGGGCGAAGGCTATCGTCAGAGCGGCATTGGCGCCAGCGGGACGATGATCGCCCACAGCGGCGGCGTGGTGCTCTCACCGGAAAGCGGCTCGACGATGGCCCTGATTGAAGCCAAAGATGCGGCCGGCGCGATGCTTCCGGGATCGCCGGGCACCCGTGTGGACAGCAATGGTTACGCCATCCTGCCGTATCTGCGCCCGTACCGGATTAACGCCGTGGAAATCGACCCGAAAGGCAGCCATGACGACGTGGCCTTCGATCGCACCGTGGCGCAGGTTGTGCCGTGGGAAGGCAGCGTGGTTAAGGTCGCGTTCGGCACTAAGGTGCAGAACAACCTCACCCTGCAGGCGCGCCAGGCGAACCACGAGCCGTTGCCGTTTGCGGCAAGTATTTTCTCCCCCGACGGCAAGGAGATCGGCGTTGTCGGCCAGGGCAGCATGATGTTTATCAGCGATGCGAACGCCAAACGCGCGATTGTGAAGTGGAGCGGCGGGCAGTGTTCGGTGGATCTGGGACAGCAAACAACAAAGGATAGCGTATGTCGCTGAGGAAATTACTAACGCTTTTTATCGTCTTAATGGCGCTGGGAACCACCTCGTCCTGGGCCTCCTGTACGCGTCTCTCATCGCCAACGGTGATGCTGGACATGGTGGTGGGCAGGGTGGTGGTGCCCCCGGATCTGCCGGTGGGCTCGGTGATCCTTACCCGCGACTGGACGATGAGCGCTCCCGGCGGGGCAAGCTATCGCTGTACTTCCGGCACCAACCGCTTTGCGGCGAAGATCGTGTCGCCAGGGGCCACGGACCTTGGAAATAAAATCTACTCCACCAACGTGCCGGGAATCGGCATGCGTTTCAGCCGCGGCGGCGCAACGGTAAATATCGTCTATCCCGACGTCTTTTCGTCCCGGGTATATAACACCACCAACTATTCCCTCGAAGGGTCGCGCTTTACGCTGGAGATTATCAAAACCGCGGCAACCACCGGCAGCGGCACCCTGGCGGCGGGTAAGTACACCTCCTACGACTGGGAGAGCGGCGGTAACCCGATCCTCGAAACCTATCTGAGCGCCAACGCCATCACCGTGGTCTCGCCCTCCTGTTCGGTGCTGAGCGGGAAAAATATGAATGTCGATGTGGGTTCCATCCGGCGCACCGACCTGAAAGGGGTCGGCACCACCGCCGGCGGGAAGGATTTTAATATCGACCTGCAGTGCAGCGGCGGCCTGAGTGAAACGGGATATGCCAACATTAGCACCTCGTTCTCCGGTACCCTGGCCACCAGCACTACCGCCACCATGGGCGCCTTGCTGAATGAAAAAGCCGGCAGCGGGATGGCGAAAGGCATTGGCATCCAGGTGCTGAAGGATGGCTCCCCGCTGCAGTTTAATAAGAAATACACCGTCGGCCGCTTGAATAATCAGGAGACCCGCTACATCACCATACCGCTGCACGCGCGTTTTTATCAGTATGGCCCGACGACCAGCACCGGCGAGGTGGAGTCGCATATGATCTTTAACCTGACGTACGATTAATACGGGAGGGGGAATGAAGGGATTGCCGAAAAACACTATCGCGTGGCTGCTATTTTGCGGCAGCCTCGCCGCCCCCTCGGCGTGGGGTTTTGAGACCAATTACGATCGCGGGCGGGTCGATTTTGCCGGGCGGGTGACGGATATTTCCTGTAGCGTCGCGCTAAACGGCGGCCAGCATGCCGGCAGCGGTAATGTCTGGCTGGCGCCGGTCAGCCTGGCGGAAGTCCACGATCGCGGGGCCGGGGCGTTTATGAAACCGCAGCCGTTTACCCTGGCACTGTCAAACTGCCAGCTGCGCCATGATGGTGGGGCAGCCTCGCAGGATGAGGTGCGTCGGGTCAGCGTGCGCTGGGTCGATGGTTTTTTACTGACGGCGGTCGGTAACGAAAACGCCGGGTATCTGGCCAATACCTTGCCGGATGGAGCGCAGAATATTTATCTGGCGCTATCGACTAACGATAATAATACGCTGGATAAGAGTAATAAAATTGTCCCGGCGGACCCGCAGCAAAATCAGGTGCGTTTGCAGGAAAGCGCGGTCAGCGGCGGCCTGTTCACCTATTACGTTGGCTATGTTTCGCCAACGCCGAAAAGCGCCACCAGCGGGCCGATTACCAGCTGGGCAACGTGGGAATTAGTTTATAATTAAGTGACGTTAAAAAGCCGGGAATTCCCGGCTTTGTTTACATGGCAATATCATCGGCGACCAGTTGTTCAATACTGACTTCCCGCCAGTAATGTCCCTGGATAGCAAACCACTCCATTCCCTGCAGCCATTCTTTATGGGCTTCGCTTTCGACACCTTCAATAATCACATTATGATGGTTGCGCGATAAAAAGGTCACCAGCGCATCCATCAGCTGGCGGCCGGACTCTTTGCGCATCAGGTGCCAGAAAAAATCCTTATCAATTTTCACATAGTCAAAGTGATAACCGCGAATAGCGTTAATTCCCGCGTAGCCGGAGCCGAAGTCGTCGAGCCACAGTGAGGTATCCTGTGGGCTCTGCCAGGCGGCAAGAGAATTATGCAGCAGATTCTCGGCGTTTTCGGTTACCTCGAAATGGACGCAGGTCAGGGCGGCGATTTTGGCTTTTATATCCTTCTGGCGCAACAGGTTAAGGATATGGTCATCAACGTTAATTGTTGCGGAAATATGGTTACGTAAAAACCAGGCTTTATGCTTTTCAATCAGTGCCAGTTGTTCGAGAAAAATACGTTCACGAACGGCGGCGGTAGCATGGCGGAAAAAATCTTCGGGGGAAATAGAAAGATTATCAAAGCGGCTTAAGCATTCCACCGCGACCAGAGTACCTTGTGGGGAAAACATTTTCTGAAAGACGTAGCGTACAGCGATATCATTACGAGATAAAATGTTGTCTTCGAATATTTTAGTGTTCATTATCCCTCTTCACGAGGTTAGTCAGACAATAGGCAGAGGATACATTAATTATAGGCTACCTGATGATTAATGGGAATGGCGGGAAATGTAAATCAACAGCGAATAAGTACGCTTTATCCGCTACTGATTTACCGGGAGAACATTTAGCATTGATGGAGAGCGGCAATACGCTGATTCATAGTGCGGGAATTATCAATACCCAGTTTTTGCATGATATGGATGCGGTGGCTATGAACCGTTTTATGAGCAATGCCGAGCAGGGCGGCAATACGCTTATTATTATTGTTGGCAATGAGCAGTTCGAGGATCTGACACTCCCGTGGTGAAAGCTGTTTGCGCAATCCTCGCGGCGGCAGTTCGCTGACGCCTTTGGCGCGCTGGACGATAGATGAAAAAAGAGTTAGCGGAGATTTCTCACTAATAATCATAGCGTTGTCAAAGTTTATCAACTCTCTGCACAGCCCGACAATGTCGCTTTTCACCATTAGCACCGGCTGCTGGCAGCGCAGCAGGGAAAGGCGGAGCGCATTCAGCAGATCGACGATTCTGATGGCAGAAATATCCTTATTAATTAAATTGAAAATAATCGTCTGGGCCAGTGGCAGATGTTTCTCATGGATGACATCGGCATAACTCAGTCGGGTGGCATTTTCATGGCTATCAATAAGGTAGTGATAGATTGAGTGACCAATGAGATTGTCATTGGTGTACAGCAATATACTGTCCAAGGTTGTCAGATTCTCTTTTTGCGCTTGGCTTCTAAGATCAGGTCCAGCAGTATCTTCTCTATTCTGCGCTGGTCATCGAGATGGCGGAACTTAAACTGGCAGGATATCTGATAGTAGCTCTCACTCTCTTCATTAGCGTTATCCAGGGTGATAACAATGACATTTTTGACCACCAGGTCGATGGTGATCTCGCCATATTCTGCAAGCATCAGTACGGCGTTTTTCAGTAAGGCGTTATGGCTGAGGAATTTAAGATTCGGCGTTTTGGTCATCAATGCGCAACCGCCATCTGAAATGTCTTTGATATCGAAAAGATAGTTTTCGCCGTTTTTATGGCGGCCGCGGCAATAAAAGTCATGCTCATGGCGTAAACGAAAGCGGGGATCGCGGCGACGCTGCACTACCTGCAGGCATTCAGGCAATGAAAAAGCGTAGCGGATACCTTTATCGACACCGCTATTGTCATGTTTTGTCAGGGCCGCATTAAACTCTATTTTCCCTGAATCGCTATGCAGGAGAAAGCGAATTTTATGCCCGGACGGGATTTTGCGATGGGTCTGAATATGAAACTCGGCAAAGTCCACGCGCGTCAGTTGGGTTATGATACTGGTGTTGTTAAAAAATATTTCAATTTCAGTACGTTTGCGCAACTCCTCTCTGAAAATAGCAATAATTTCATACTTACTGGTCTTTATCGTTCCCTCTGTCATATGCATCCCTTGTAAATAGTTGTCGTGAGGCGTTTGATTTTTCTTATAGCAATAGCAACATTCTGATTGGGTTAATCAGATGTTTTTATGAGCGTTTGATGTTATTGACTATCTTTGCAGCCAGATTGATATGTATAAACTTGGAATTTGATATTGTATTTCCTGTAATCAAGAGTTTCGAATTTTGGTCATGACAAAAACGACAACGGCCTCCAAGCTGGAGACCGGTCGAAGGATAAAAACTTAAGTTTAATTAACGGGGATAATGAGAGAACGATCGTCGATCACGCCCCATTTGTAGGATCTATAGTGCCAGTAGCGGTGAGGTTTTTCCAGGCAAATATTGAGGAGGGATAGGGTTCCCTCCATTTTGTCTGGCAGGTCAGCGGCGCGCGGCGGTGGCGATATTATCGAGGGTGCGCAGCGCTTCCGCGGGCAGGACCAGCTCGGCAGCGGCAATATTTTCCGCGAGGTGCGTGCGGGAGGAGGTGCCGGGGATCAGCAGAATATTTGGCGCTCGCTGGAGCAGCCAGGCGAGGGCGACCTGCATCGGCGTCGCCTCAAGCGAAGCCGCGACCTCGTTCAACTCCTGCGCCTGCAACGGCGTAAAACCGCCCAGCGGGAAAAAGGGCACCCAGGCGATGTGCTGGGCGGCCAGCGCATCCACCAGCGCGTCGTCGGCGCGATGGGCAACGTTATAAAGATTTTGCACGCAGACGATGGGCGTCATTTTCTGCGCATCCGCGACCTGCTTTGCCGTCACGTTGCTGAGGCCGATATGGCGGATTAATCCTCGCTCTTTCAGTTCCAGCAGGGTGGCGAGTGGCGCCTCCAGCGAACCCTCCACCGGGCCGTGCGGGCTCAGCATACTGCGCAGATTAACCACTTCCAGTACCTCAAGCCCCAGGTGACGCAAATTGTCTTCAACGGCCTGGGTCAGTTCGGCGGGCGACATGGCCGGTAGCCAGTTGCCTTTCTCGTCACGGCGGGCGCTGACCTTGGTGACAATGCACAGATCGTCAGGGTAGGGGTGGAGCGCTTTGCGGATCAACTGATTGGTGACATGTGGACCGTAGAAATCAGAGGTATCGATATGGTTTATCCCGGCCTCGACGGCGGCCTGTAGTACGCGCACCGCTTCTTCAGGATCTTTGGGCGGGCCGAAAACACCGGGGCCGGCCAGCTGCATCGCGCCGTAACCTAAGCGATAGACCTGGCGATCGCCGAGCGTGCCGCGACCGGATAAGGTGACACTGGACATAAGAACTCTCCTCACGGTGGCTAAGCCGTAAGTGTAATCCGCTCACAAGGAAGGCAAGGGGGAGAATATTGTCAGAATGTGCGACAGCAGCTCGGCAGCCGCTGTCGCCAGAGGGGATTAGCCGAAGAACATCACCGACACGCAGAGCAGGCCAACCACCAGCGTAATGGCGTTACCCACCGAGCGGTACGGCTTCAGCGCCGGAATGAGCCATGTCGACAGCGTGGGCATGATAAACAGGATCATGGCGATAAGCGGTCCGCTGATAGCGTAGATCATTGAGATCGCATTCGGGTTGATAAAGCACACCGCAAAAGTGAAGGCGGAGACCAGCAGGATCGACATCGCGCGGTTGAAAGCGCGGCTCTTACGCACGCCCAGCAGGCCCAGCGAGCTTTTGACGATTTCGCTGGCGCCTTCAATCACTCCGAAGTAGGTTCCGAGAAACGATTTCGACATAGCGACGACGGCGACGATGATGCCGGTCACCGCCAGCCATCCCGGCGCGCCTGGCACCATCGACAGGGCGGAGAGGATAGTCACCCCCTGATCGCGGGCGGTCTCTATATAGGTTGCCGGGATCGCCAGCAGACAACTGAAGACAAAAAACAGCACGCTGGCGCAGATGATGGTGTAGGCCACCTTCATGATTTTTTTGCATTTACCCATGGCCAGGTCGCCGTGTTTCTCCTGCTGATCGATAGCAAAAGTCGAGATGATCGGCGTATGGCTAAAAGCGAAAACCATCACGGGAATAGAGATCCAGACCTGGTGGAGCGTCTGCGGGCTGAACTGCATCTGGCTGGTGAGATGCTCCGGATGCCAGTCGCGGATTAAATAGAGGGAGAGAAACAGGAAACAGGCGATAAGCGGGAAGACCAGAAAGCCCATCACCTTGATGGTGACCTGTCGTCCCATGAGAAAGATCAGGTTGAGGACCAGCACGACCCCCAGACTCAGCAGCGCACGCAGCCCTGGGGTCATCGGCGTGCGATGCGCCACCTGTTCGGCCAGCGAGTTGGTGATGGCCACGGCGTAGATGAGCACCACCACAAAGAAGGCAAGGAAATAGAGGCCGGTGATCAGGTTGCCAATTTTCTTACCATAGTAGTGATTAACTGCGCCGGTGATCCCGGTTCCCGGCGCGATATTGGCCGAGAGAATAAACTGGCTCAGCGCTTTGTGGGGCCAGTAAGTGAGCGGCCAGGCGACCAGCGCGGTGATGAACAGCACAATGGCGCCAGCCGAACCCAGCTGGATCGGTAGAAATAGCGTCCCAGCGCCTACTGCAGTGCCATATAAGGCAAAACTCCATAGAGTTTCTTCTTTAGACCAAATTTTAGACATTATGCGACTTTATCAACCGTCAAACCAAAAAAAAGGAGTGCAATTTACCATATTTATGGTTCGTCTGTTGCGATAGTTTTTGGTGATAAAGTCGCGGCGGATCGTCGAAGATCCGCGCCGGGATTAACCGCGCGCCGTCTGGCGCGGGCGGCGGTGACGAATAACGCGCTCGCGCAGGGTGTCCCATACCCAGTTAAAGGCCATGGTGTAGGGCAGGAAGAAAAGCATAAAACCGATCTCCAGCATAAACGCCTGCAGCAGCGAGACGCCCAGCACGATCGCCACCATGGTGACGCCAATGATGACGAATCCGGTTTCGAAACCGAGCGCGTGCAGGGCGCGTACTTTCAGCTGGCGGGGGAAGCGGGAGACCGGCCACAGGCGATCGAACGCCGCGTTATAGATAATGTTCCATACCATCGCCAGGGTGGCGAGCAGAATGCTCAGTCCGCCCATCTCCACTACCGAGCGCTGCATCAGCCAGGCGGCGGTAGGGGCGAGGATCAGCGTCGCCAGTCCTTCGAAGGTGATGGCGTGGATAACGCGTTCGGTGAGCGTCTTGCGCTGATGTGGGGTCTGTTGCATGGCGAGCTACCTCCAGTTTTAGCCTGAACAGGAAATTACCCGGCAGTTTATGGAAAAATATGATAAACAAAAGATAGGACCCATCGATATTGTAGATACATCATGCGTTATTCACCGGAAGCCTTAACCGCCTTTGTCGAGGCGGTCGACAGCGGATCGTTCTCCGCCGCCGCCCGCCGCCTGCGGAAAAGTCAGTCGACGATCAGTACCGCCATCGCCAATCTGGAGGCCGATCTCGGCGTAATCCTCTTTGACAGGGCAACGCGGCAACCGACGCTGACCCCGCAGGGGGAGCAGGTGCTGAGCTATGTCAAAGCGATTCTTGCCGCCAGCGAGCGGCTGGACGAACTGGCTGTGTCGCTGTCCGGCGAGACGGAGCCGCGGCTGACCTTCGTGCTCTCCGATACTCTGCACCCGGACGTGCTGGAAGATCTGCTGGTGCAGTTTGACCGCCGCTTTCCTCATACCGAGTTTGAGTGTTTGATTGGCGAAGACGAGGATGTGATCGATCTCCTGCAAAAATCCCGCGCCCAGGTGGGGCTGATTGAGGCGAGGGAGCGCTACCCCACCGATATCGGCAGCACCCGCCTGCCGCTGCAGACGGCGATGGGCATTTATGTAGCCCCTGGCCATCCGCTGGCGGCGCAGGGTAAGGTCGCCTGGGATGAGCTGCGCAGCTGGCGCGAGCTGCGTTTGAGCACCTTTCTGGCCAGCGCCACCGAACCTGCCGCAGGCCAGGTCTGGTCGGCGCCAAACTACCTGCTGCTGCTCAGCATGGCGGCGCAGGGGTTCGGCTGGTGCATTCTGCCCAGCGCGCTGGTGGCGGAGTTTGCGCCGCAGGGCGGGCTGGTGGCGCTCGATATCCCCGGCTGGCCGCGGGCGATTTCAGTCGATCTGCTGTGGAATAAGAAAGCGCCGCCGGGAGCGGCCGGCAGCTGGCTGCGTCAGCATCTGCAGCGGCGTGAACGTTAACGAATAGCTATTTCTTTGTGATTGGCTTCACTTTTTTTAAACAATTACAAAGTTTTTTGATAACAATTATCTAGTATATCGCTGTTTCTTTGCGCAAATGCATGGGCAGGGGTAGAGGATGAAGGATGTCGTGATCGTCGGCGCGCTGCGAACGCCGATTGGCTGCTTTCAGGGCGCATTATCGCGCCATTCAGCCGTCGAGCTGGGGAGCGTGGTGGTGAAGGCGCTGGTGGAGAAGACGGGAATCGATCCGCACAGCGTGGATGAGGTGATCCTCGGCCAGGTGCTGACCGCGGGGACCGGACAAAATCCGGCGCGTCAGTCCGCTATTCGCGGTGGGCTGCCTAACACCGTATCGGCTATCACCATTAACGATGTCTGCGGTTCCGGCCTGAAGGCTCTGCACCTCGCTACCCAGGCGATCCAGTGCGGGGAAGCGGACGTGGTGATTGCTGGCGGCCAGGAGAATATGAGCCGCGCTCCGCATGTGCTTACCGACAGCCGCACCGGCGCCCAGCTGGGCAACAGCCAGCTGATTGACAGTCTGGTGCATGATGGGCTGTGGGATGCTTTCAACGATTATCATATGGGCGTCACGGCGGAAAACCTGGCCCGGGAATTTGGCATCAGTCGCGAGCTGCAGGACGCCTGGGCGCTCAGCTCACAGCATAAGGCGCGCAAGGCGATTGATTCCGGTCGCTTTCGCGATGAGATCGTCCCGGTTGTCACCGAGCATAACGGCGCGGCGCGCACCGTGGATACCGATGAACAACCGCGGGTGGATGCCAGCGCGGAAGGGCTGGCCAGCCTGCAGCCCACCTTCGATCGCCTTGGATCGGTGACCGCCGGCAACGCCTCAAGCATCAATGACGGCGCGGCGGCGGTAATGATGATGAGCGAGGCTAAAGCGCTGGAGCTGGGGCTGCCGATCCTTGCGCGGATCCGCGCCTTCGCCAGCGTCGGCGTCGATCCGGCGCTGATGGGCATTGCCCCGGTGCATGCCACCCGTCGCTGTCTGGAGCGGGCCGGCTGGCGGCTGGACGACGTCGATCTGATCGAAGCCAATGAAGCCTTTGCCGCTCAGGCGATCTCGGTTGGCCGGGTACTGGAGTGGGATGAGCGCCGGGTCAACGTCAACGGCGGCGCGATCGCCCTCGGCCACCCCATCGGCGCCTCCGGCTGCCGGATTCTGGTGTCGCTGGTGCATGAAATGATCAAGCGCGATGCCCGCAAAGGTCTGGCGACGCTGTGCATTGGCGGCGGTCAGGGCGTGGCGCTGGCGGTAGAACGCGCATAGCGCTATACCTCGATTTCCATGGCCTCCTGCGGGAGGCCTTTTTTATGCGCCGTGCTTTGCCGAACCCTTATTTTTCCCCTCCCTCTTTCACTCTCCCCGGCGAAATTATTGAGCTTCGTCACGTCTTGTTGTGCCACCTTTTTTGAAACAAATAACTACGATCCTGGTCACTAAAACTATGGTGTCTAAAAAATAAAATGATGTTTCATAAAAACGAAATGTCATTTTATTTATTGTAAGGGTACCCTATGTTAAAACGCTCTCTGGTTCTCGCCGCCCTCTGCGGTATGTCTTTTGCAGCAACCGCGGTAACGATAGATTTACGTCATGAATTTATTGATGGCGGAAAGAGTGATAAAAGTAATGCTGACCGCGTCTCCGTTTCTCACCGCTTTGCCAACGGCTTAGGCTTTACCGTCGAGGCCAAATGGCGTTCGGGTGGCGACAACGGTTCGCAACCCTATTCGGACGTGGTGGGCAATGGTCATGAAGACACCATCAGCTGGCGTTGGAAAGCGACGTCGAACTTTTTCCTCACCCCCGGGTTTACCATTGAGAGCAACGACAGCCGCTCCATCTACAAGCCGCACCTGCACGCGCAGTACAGCTTCGACAACGGCTTCTATGTCGCCGCTCGCTATCGCTATGAATACACCCGCTATCCGAACAACGCCGGCAAAGATGATGACAAAGTTAACCGCGGCGACGCGTGGGCCGGATTTGTCCTCGGCGACTGGCGTACAGAGCTGAACTATGTCTATGCCCGCAGCTCGGAAGGGGTCAGCCGCAACGACAATAAACCCTACTCGCAGGAATATAACGTGAAGGTGGCCTATAAGCTGGATAATAACTGGTCGCCGTATGGCGAAATTGGCAACGTCGGGGTGAACGACCGCAGCGATCGCCAGACCCGCTTCCGCGTTGGGGTGGCTTACTCGTTCTGACCGACCATTCATCCCTCATCGTTTGTTTTCCCCGGCGCCGTCAGCCGGGGTTTTTTTATGGGGGAAAGAGAAGGGACAAAAAAAGCCCTCCATGAAGGAGGGCAAGGCCAGTTACAGAAAAAAGTGTGGCGTGGATCAGGCGCTCAGCATTGACGGGTGTGCGGGTAATTTCGCGATATAGATGGCCGGTTTACCGTCTTTATCGGAGCTGAACAGAATGGCGCTATCGTCCGGGGTAAATGAGGGGTGCGGGTGCGTTACCTGGCGGCTGTTGGCCACCGTCGCCCACGAGGTATCATGGCGCGCGACGCGGAAGTAGCGCTTTTCCGCCACGTTAAAGACATACAGCCAGGGATCGTTATCAATGAAGTAGCCGCCGGTATCCTTGACATCCACCGGTGTACCTGAGCCATCGCCTACCAGCAGCGTGCCATCGAAATTGCTCATCAGATGCGAGCAGGCCGGCATCGTCATCAGGGCCTCGTTGACGCCGCTTTCGGGATCAAAGCGATAGATCGTCCGCCCCTGCTGGCCTTTCAGATAGGAGACGTAGATCAGCGCCGAACCGTCCGGCACCCAAAATTCATGAGTACAGCTTTCGCCTGGAGCATGCGCTTTGACTTTGCGAACATGGCTGCCATCCTCGTTGACCAGCCACATGCGGGCGTCCACCAGATCGTGCGGCCCTTCATGGCAGAAGGCGACGGTATGGTCGTCGAAGGGACGATAGATCGGGTGTCCCAGCCAGATTTTTTCCTCATGGATCACCTGGCTCTCACCGCTGCGCAGGTCGACGCGCAGCAGGCGGCAGTGCGGTCCTTTATGGAAGAAATCATGGAAAATCTGCCAGTCGTTGAGTGGCGTCCAGTCGCTTTTGGCAATCTCAATGCCCACCAGTTTGCTGCAATCGCTGTTTGCCACCCAGGTGCCATACCCTACCCAGTCATCGCTAACGCGATAAACTTCGCGCTCGGCGAGGGTGGTCAGGTTGACTTCCAGCAGGATACGGTCATTTTTCACGTAATAAAGCGACTTATCGTCCGGGGAGAGGAAGCCGCCGAAGGTGTTATCCCCGGCGCCTTCGGTTAGCTGGACGGCCTCGGCGCTGGCGATATTCAGCAGATAGTAGTTCCAGTGGCCGTCAAACTCGCCGGCGAACAGTAAATGGCTGCCATCGTTAAAAAAGCACTTCTGATAGAAGTAGTTGCGATGACAGGTGACCTCCGGGGGGGTTAAGCGGGTGACTTCCGCCCCGGTATCCGGATCGTGGCTGACGTGATAATTCAGTTTGACCCGCATGCCTTTAGCCATGTAGTGCTCCTTTCTTTCCTGCGATGCCGCTGGACCAGAGGCGTGTCGCTGAGTGATATGTTTTAAAAGACGGGTGTTAATTTATCAAAACATTGTTTCATTATTTGTGATGGCTCACGCAGTTCAGCGTAATTCCCGCGTTTTCAGCGGTCTGCTGGCTTCGCTTCGGCACCTCTGCAGACAATCGGTAGAATCTTCATCTTTTCAAAACCTTTTCCGGCCTGGCGCGTGCCGGGAGGCTCCTTCGCTTTTTCTTTTTTTGTAATCATCATCATAAAAAATGAAACATCGTTTTAAATAATATTGAAAATGGCTGGGGGCGGGGCTAAGATGGCACCCATCAGCAAAACGGAACTCTGTTTTATTTTCATTATGGTGGGCTATGCCCGAGAGTTCGCCCCACGCTCAGTCGCGCCGCCGGCGCGGACCGGGCCGAGAGAACCTTGCCTGCAAACAGCAGGCTCTGAACGACTAAGGAACATAATATGATTCTTGATGCATTCTCCCTGCAGGGAAAAGTGGCCGTCGTGAGCGGATGCGATACCGGTTTAGGTCAGGGGATGGCCCTCGGGCTGGCGGAAGCGGGCTGCGATATTGTCGGTATCAATATCGTCGAACCGGTGGAGACTATCGAGCGGGTAACCGCGCTGGGACGCCGTTTTCTCAGCCTGACCGCCGACCTGCGCCAGATCGACGGTATTCCTCAGCTTCTGGAGCGGGCGGTGGCGGAGTTCGGCCATATTGATATTCTGGTCAACAATGCCGGCCTGATTCGCCGCGAGGACGCGCTGGCGTTCAGCGAAAAAGACTGGGACGACGTGATGAACCTCAACATCAAGAGCGTATTTTTTATGTCCCAGGCGGCGGCGAAACACTTTATCGCCCAGGGCAGCGGCGGGAAGATCATTAACATCGCCTCCATGCTGTCGTTCCAGGGGGGGATCCGCGTGCCGTCGTATACCGCATCCAAAAGCGCGGTGATGGGCGTCACCCGCCTGCTGGCCAACGAGTGGGCCAAACACAACATCAACGTCAACGCCATCGCCCCGGGGTATATGGCGACCAACAACACCCAGCAGCTGCGCGCCGACGAGCAGCGTAGCAGCGAAATCCTCGATCGCATTCCCGCCGGGCGCTGGGGGCTACCGGCCGATCTGATGGGGCCAGTCGTGTTCCTTGCCTCCTCAGCCTCCGATTACATCAATGGCTACACGGTGGCGGTGGACGGCGGCTGGCTGGCGCGCTAACCGTCCGCGATGGCCGGAGTCTGTCGTATCGCTCCGGCCATCTGAGCAATTATTGTCCATACGCAAAAGTGCGGATCGTCCATACTCCGGAACACGGGTATAATGTTACCGCTCTGTATAAACAGGGTTATTAACTATTGGAAACGCATTTTTTGTTACTTTGAAAGTTTAATGTCCATCACAAAACCCATCCTGCCAGCAATATAGTCCATATCTTTGGCTTATCCTGCCTGACCCATTCATCCACCAGTCACGTACTTTCGTCTTATGTCTTACTCTGTGTGGCAGGAAAAAAATGACTTCAATCAGTAACGACTCTACATTATCGCCGCGGACGCAACGTGATACTCGGCGGATGAACTGGTTTGTTTCCATCGCCGCGGCGGTGGCTGGCTTGCTCTTTGGCCTGGATATCGGCGTGATATCCGGAGCGTTGCCCTTTATAACCGACCATTTCACCTTATCCAGCCAGCTTCAGGAGTGGGTGGTTAGCAGCATGATGTTGGGGGCGGCGATAGGCGCGCTGTTTAACGGCTGGCTGTCTTTCCGCCTTGGCCGTAAATACAGCCTGATGGCGGGGGCCGTACTCTTTGTGGCCGGCTCTATCGGATCCGCTTTTGCCGCCAGCGTGGAGGTGCTGCTGGTGGCCCGCGTGGTGCTGGGCGTGGCAGTCGGGATTGCCTCTTATACCGCGCCGCTGTACCTCTCCGAGATGGCCAGCGAGAACGTGCGCGGGAAAATGATCAGTATGTATCAGCTGATGGTCACCCTTGGCATTGTGCTGGCGTTTCTTTCCGATACCGCCTTTAGCTACAGCGGTAACTGGCGCGCCATGCTGGGCGTGCTGGCGCTGCCGGCGGTGATCCTGATCATTCTGGTCGTCTTTTTGCCGAACAGCCCGCGCTGGCTGGCGGAGAAGGGACGCCATATCGAAGCGGAAGAAGTGCTGCGGATGCTGCGCGATACCTCGGAAAAGGCGCGCGACGAGCTTAACGAGATCCGTGAGAGCCTCAAGCTGAAGCAGGGCGGTTGGGCGTTGTTTAAGGTCAATCGTAACGTGCGCCGGGCGGTGTTCCTGGGCATGCTGCTGCAGGCGATGCAGCAATTCACCGGCATGAACATCATCATGTACTATGCGCCGCGTATCTTTAAAATGGCGGGCTTTACCACTACTGAACAGCAGATGATCGCCACCCTGGTGGTGGGCCTGACCTTTATGTTTGCCACCTTTATTGCGGTGTTCACAGTGGATAAAGCGGGCCGCAAGCCAGCGCTGAAAATCGGCTTTAGCGTGATGGCGCTGGGCACTCTGGTGCTGGGCTACTGCCTGATGCAGTTCGACAATGGCACCGCATCCAGCGGCCTCTCCTGGCTCTCCGTCGGCATGACCATGATGTGTATTGCCGGGTATGCGATGAGCGCGGCGCCGGTGGTGTGGATCCTCTGCTCCGAGATCCAGCCGCTAAAATGCCGCGACTTCGGCATCACCTGCTCGACCACCACCAACTGGGTGTCGAATATGATCATCGGCGCCACTTTCCTGACGCTGCTTGACGCAATTGGCGCCGCCGGCACCTTCTGGCTCTACACGGCGCTCAACGTGGCCTTTATCGGCATCACCTTCTGGCTGATCCCGGAAACCAAGAATGTCACCCTCGAGCACATTGAGCGCAACCTGATGGCGGGCGAGAAGCTGCGCAACATCGGTAATCGTTAATGTGAGGCGCGCGGCAACCACGGGCTGGCGACTTTGCGCGTCTCCCGATGGTTGTCGCCGTGAATGATATGCAGGGCGCTCAGGCGCCCGATGTCATAATGCGGCAATTGCACTGTGGAGAGCGGCGGTAGAAACAGATCGCCAATGCCCACCATGTTGTCGTATCCCACTACCGCCACGTCCTGTGGAATGCGTAACCCCTGGCCCAGCAGCGTCTGATAGACCATAAACGCGATGCGATCGTTGCCGCAGATCACTGAGTCAAAGCCAGGTTTACCCTCGCGGATATGCGCCAGCACCACCGCCGGGATATCGTGGTAATGCTCATCGCCCTGGCCCATATACGAATGGCTCAGATGGTCCGGTTCGATACCGGCCTCCCGGCAGGCGCGCTCCAGCCCTCGGCGGCGGCGGATCGTCGCCGGCTGGCTGGCGGGTAAGTGCAGGCACAGCGGACGACGATAGCCAGCGGCAAGCAGGGCTTTCACCGCGTCGTACTGCCCCTGTTCATCGTCCGGGATATAGCTGGCCACCGGCTGGCTGAGGCTTTCGCAGTTGGCCAGCACGCAGGGCAGAGTCAGCAGTTTCTCCGGCAGCGGTACCTGGCGCAGGCCCATGGTGGTAAAGATAATGCCGTCCGGACGGTGGGAGAGGAGCAGGTCGACCACCGCTTCCGGACGATCGTCAGAAAACATATTGACCACAAAGCTGTTCCAGCCGTGGGCGCGGGCCGTCTCTTCGATCGAGAGGGTGATCTCCACCGAAAAGGGCGTGGTGACGGTATCCAGCGCCAGCACGCCGATGGTGCTGGGGGTGGCGCGCGCCCCGCGGATCTTCTTCGCCGACAGGTCGGGGACGTAGTTGGTCTCGGCGATGGCGGCCTGCACGCGGGCCAGTGTCTCGGGCTTCAGCCGCTCCGGGGTGTTCAGCGCCCGTGAGACGGTCATCAGAGATACATTCGCCAGTTTTGCTACATCTTTCAGGGACGCCATTTTTTCCTCCGCCATTGCCGCAGAGTACAGGCTATACAACTAAGTCGCTGATGTAAAAGAGTGAAACGATTTTCTGCTATCGCCGTCGTGAGCTATGTTGCGGTTGATTTTTGATCGCGATCGCATCTTCATTATGTTAACGTTAACTTTTGTGATTAACATCATATATCGCAGCGAATCCACCTGCGTTTTGTTTTTTGTTAACGTTACCATAATTGCATTCCTCTAACACGAGAATGTCATGATGAAAGCGCCTCACTCACACAGCTACCCGTTGCTCAGTGCCTTACTGTTTTTCTTTTTCGTGACCTGGTCGTCATCCGGCTCCTTGCTCTCTATCTGGCTTCACCAGGAGGTTGGGCTGAAGGCAGGCGATACCGGTATTATCTATGCCGTACTGTCGGTTTCCGCGCTGTTTGCGCAAGTTTGCTATGGATTTATCCAGGACAAGCTGGGGCTGCGCAAACATCTGCTCTGGTATATCACCGCGCTGCTGATCCTCTCTGGTCCGGCGTATCTGCTGTTCGGCCACCTGCTGAAAATCAACGTCCTGTTGGGCAGCATCTTTGGCGGGATCTATATCGGTTTGACCTTTAACGGCGGCATCGGCGTGCTGGAATCTTACACCGAGAGGGTGGCGCGTCAGAGCCAGTTTGAATTCGGCAGGGCGCGGATGTGGGGCTCGCTGGGCTGGGCGGTGGCCACCTTTTTCGCCGGCCTGCTGTTTAACATCAATCCGCAGCTAAACTTCCTCGTCGCCAGCTGTTCCGGGCTGGTGTTCTTTATCCTGCTGGCGCGGCTGCGGGTCTCCTCGGCGCCGCATGCGATGCAGGAGGCGGTATCGGGCGGTAAGGTGACCCTCGAAGATGCGCTGCGCCTGCTGACGCTGCCGCGCTTTTGGGCGCTGGTCTTCTTCGTCATCGGCACCTGCATTTACGGCGTCTATGACCAGCAGTTCCCGGTCTATTTCTCATCGCAGTTCGCGACCCTGCAGGAAGGCAATGAGATGTATGGCTACCTCAACTCCTTCCAGGTGTTCCTCGAGGCGGCCGGCATGTTCTGCGCGCCGTGGCTGGTGAACCGCATCGGCGCCAAAAACGGTCTGATTTTCGCCGGCATGGTGATGGCGATGCGCATGGTGGCCTCCGGTCTGGTGGAGGGGCCGCTGCTGATCTCCATCACCAAACTGCTGCACGCGGTGGAGTTGCCGATACTGCTGGTGGCTATCTTTAAGTACAACAGCCTCAACTTCGATAAACGTCTCTCCTCCACCCTCTATCTGGTGGGCTTCGCCTGCACCAGCTCGATTATCGCCAGCGTATTGTCGCCGCTGGCGGGCTACAGCTATGAAAAATATGGCTTCGCCCAGTCCTACCTGATCATGGGCCTGCTGGTGTTCTGCACCACCTTTATTTCCATCTTCTTGTTGCGCTCCGGCAAATCCTCCGCCGATCCGCTGGTGTCGCAACCTACCGCTATCTGAATCAAAAAGAGTGAAAATGATGACTTACACAATCTCCCGGGCTGAACAGGTACTCCAGACACAACGCCAGGCGCTGAATCTGCGCTGGTATCCGCACTATCACCTGGCGGCCCGCGCCGGGTGGATCAACGACCCAAACGGTCTGGTGTGGTTCGACGGCTGGTACCATGCCTTTTATCAACATCACCCGTACTCCACCCAGTGGGGACCGATGCACTGGGGGCACGCGCGCAGTAAGGATCTGGTGCACTGGGAGCATTTGCCGGTAGCCCTGGCGCCGGAGGGCCCGGAGGATAAAGACGGCTGCTTTTCCGGCTCGGCGGTGGTCGATGGCGATACCCTGGCGCTGATTTACACCGGGCATAAGTTCCACGGCGATCCTGGCGACGAAGCCAATCTGTATCAGGTGCAGTGTCTGGCCACCAGCCGCGACGGGATCCACTTTGAGCGCCAGGGGATGGTGGTCGACACCCCGCCGGGTATGCACCACTTCCGTGACCCGAAGGTCTGGCGTGAAGGAGACTGCTGGTACATGATCGTCGGCGCGCGCGAAGGCGATACCGGCCAGGTGCGGCTGTACCGTTCAGCCGATCTGCGCCAGTGGCAGGACGCGGGGGTGCTGGATGAAGCGGAAAGCACCATGGGCTATATGTGGGAGTGCCCGGACTTCTTCACCCTCAACGGCAAACGCGTTCTGATGTTTTCCCCACAGGGGATGCAGGCCGCGGGGTTCAGCAACCGCAATCTGTTCCAGAGCGGCTATCTGATCGGCGAGTGGCAGCCAGGCCAGCGTTTTATTCGCCATGGCGAATTCCGGGAGATGGATAACGGCCACGATTTCTATGCCCCGCAAAGCTTCGCCACCCCCGATGGCCGGCGGATCGTGATTGGCTGGCTGGATATGTGGGAATCGCCGCTGCCGGAGCAGCAGGACGGCTGGGCGGGCATGCTCTCCTTGCCGCGCGAGCTGAGCCTGAGCGCGGATGACCGCCTGCAGATGCGCCCGGCGAAAGAAGTGGAGAGCCTGCGCGGCGCCTGGTTCCCGTGGCCGGTCAGCACCCTGAACAACCAGCAGACGACGATGGTCGACAACTGCGAGGCGATGGAGGTGAATCTGCGCTGGGACTGCGCCCGCAGCAGCGCCGAGCAGTATGGTCTGCGCTTTGGTGATGGCCTGCGCATCTACGTGGATGCCCAACAGCAGCGTCTGGTGCTGGAGCGGCATTATCCGCAGTATGGCCTGTGCGGGACGCGCAGCGTGCCGTTGACCGCCGGGGCGGATCTCAACCTGCGAATATTTTTCGATAGCTCTTCGGTGGAGGTTTTTGTCAATGACGGCGAAGCCTGCCTGAGCAGCCGTATCTATCCGCAGGCTCCCCGCCGTGAATTAGCGTTATTTGCCTGGAGCGGCTCGGCGGCATTAAACGAAGCCGGCGCCTGGCAGCTCGAATAATAATAAGGCTGTTGTCGTTAATAACCCGTCTTTGACGATGGGCGGGTTATTATTGCCTGCATCGTCGTGCGTTACCCATTAATAAAAAATTCAGTTCATTCCATAATAAAAGGGTTTACCGATGAATAAAATCTGGGTCGGGTGTTTTCTGACGTCTCTGTATCTGCCATCCGTTATGGCGCAGGCGCCGTTATCGCTGGAGGAGCGACTGGCGCAAATGGAGCAGCGGCTAAAGGCGACGGAGGCGCGCGCCGCCAGCGCAGAGGCGGAAATTAAGACGCTGAAAGGCCAGCAGCAGGCCGCGACGGTCGCCCGCGCGGCGCCTGCTTCGCCGCGTTTGCAGCTAAATGACAATGGCGAATTAAAATTTTATGGCGACGTCGAATTTAACCTCGATGGCGCCAGTCGCACCGGCAGCCTGACGTCGGTCAAAACCAGCGCGAATAAAAGCTGGGCGCCCGGCGATAAAGAGCGCTGGGATATTAACGGTCGTATTCTGCTGGGTTTCGATGGCAGACGGAATGGCGCCGACGGGCAATATGCCGGATTCAGCGTGCAGCCTCTGGCGGATATGGATGGCAAAATGAATCTTGATGATGCGGTATTTTTCTTCGGCCAGCAGGATGACTGGAAAATAAAAATAGGCCGCTTTGAAGCCTGGGATATGTTCCCGCTGAATCAGGATACCTTTATTGAATATTCAGGTAATACCGCCAACGATCTCTATTCCGATGGCTATGGCTATATTTACATGATGAAAGAGGGGCGCGGGCGCAGCAGCAGCGGCGGTAACCTTCTGTTTAGCAAAACGGTGGATAACTGGTATTTCGAAGTTAACACCCTGGTGGAGGACGGCAGTTCGCTGTTTGTCGATCAGAACTATCATGGTAACGCGCTGGAAAACCGCAAAAATGTGGTGTACGTGCGGCCGGTGGCGGCGTGGCAGTCCGGCGCCTGGTCGGCGGCCGCGGCGATAGAGAGCAATCTCGTCAACAATGCTTACGGCTATCAGAGCCAGAGCGGACGCTGGGTCGACCAGTCAAACCGCACCGGCTACGGGCTGACCATGAGCTGGAACACCCTGAAAAGCGATCCGCAGGATGGGGCGGTGGTCAATCTGAGTACCGCCCTGCTGGACGCGGCGGACGAAACCGACTTCAGCGCCGGGATCAACGCCCTTTGGCATCGCGTGGAGCTGGGCTATATCTATGCGCACAATAAAATCGACCAGTTCAATATGGCCGGGGTGACCAGCGAATGCGATGGCGATTGCGCTATCCTGGCGCCGGGGCGCTATGACATCCATACCCTGCACACCTCCTGGCAGTTGCCGAATATCATGGCGATGCCGAACTTCAATATTTACCTTGGCGCCTATGCCTCGTGGCTCGATTCCACGGCAGCGAAGAGCGGGAATCCCGATGAACGCTACGGCGCCCGGGTGCGCTTTAAATATTTCTTCTGACAGGATGCTCAGGCAGGCTCTCCCGCGGCGTGCGCCGCGGGAGGTTTCCGACGGGCAGGTTAGCGCATCGCGCGGCGCAGAATGCGGTCGGTCTGGCGCTGGAAGTCCTCGGCCGCTTCTTCCACCGACTTTTTACCGTAGTCGATGTACTGCAGGGTGGTGCCGAACTGGGCGACGATCTGCGGATCGTCGAAGTACGGGGAGACCGGCAGAGCGGTGGGCAGGGATTGCGCCAGCTTCAGGCCGGACACCGCCGGATCGTCGGCTTTGATTACCCCATCCTCGGTCAGGTAGGTGACCGCCGCTTTACTCAGCGGCACGCCGCGCTCCAGTCCAAGAATATCCACCCCTTCTTTGCTGTTCAGCAGGAAGTTAATCACTTTCGCCGCCGCCTGCGCGTTTTTCGTCGATTTGCCAATCGATAACATTTGCGCGGGCTTGAAGAACAGTCCGGCATCGGTGGCGCCCGGCAGCATCGGGTATTCCCCCAGCACCAGCTTCGCCGGCGGCTTCAGGTTATCGGAATATTTGTTGATGGTGGAGTTCCACATGTAGGTCCCGCCCCATTCGCCCTGGATCCACGGCTTCATTTCGTACATGTTGCTCTTGCCGAAGGAGGCATAGTAGCGGGTGTCCGGCATCACATGGCTGTCGATAAGCTTCTTATACATACCGAAGAAATCCGCCCACTGCGCTTTGCTGTAGGAGAATTTTCGCCCTTTCTCATCGATGGCCGGCTGATTGTATTTTTGCACCATATAAGAGTTGAGCAGGGCCAGCACGTCCTGGTGTTCGAGCACCACCGGGTAGTACTGTTTCCCGAGCTTGCTTTCGAAAGTTTTTCCCGCCGCCATGAGTTCATCCCAGGTTTTCGGGAAGGGGATGCCCGCCTTTTTCCATGCTTCGTCGTTAAAGTAGAAGACGCGGGCGGTGACGGAAATTGGAATACCGTTAAGCTTGCCGTTGACCGTGGTGGACTGCAGTTCTTTGGCGTCGAACTGGCTGAGGTCGATCTCGTCTTTCAGGGTATTCAGATCGTAAAAGCCATCGCCATTTTTCGAAAAGATCGGCAGCCAGTTCCAGTTGGTCTGCATCACGTCAGGCTCGGTACCGCCGGCAATCTGGGTGGTCAGGCGTGAAAGATGGCCGTCCCAGCCGGTGTATTCTGCTTTGACGTTGATGTCTGGGTTTTGTTTGTGGAATTCCTCCAGCGCCTTGAGGGTGACCTGATGGCGGCCGTTGCCCCCCCACCAGGACATACGCAGGTCGACATCCTGCGCTAGCGAAGAGAAGGCGCTAAGGCCCAGGGTGGCGGAGAGGGTGGCGCTTATCAGCACGTTTTTCATTGTTATGCTCCAGGGTTCACAGAGAGAGGTTCTGTTCGGTTTTGGCGTCAAAGATGTGACACTTGTTGAGATCAAAGGTGAAATAGACTTTGCGATTCAGTCCCTTGGCAATCATCGGCTTCGCATCGTCCGACGGCACGCGGGCGGTCAGCTCATAATCAGCAACCTTCAGATAAACAAAGAATTCATGTCCCATGTTTTCCACACGTACCATTTCACCCGCGCAGGAACCCTCGGCAAAGGGTTCATCGGAGAGAGAGACAAACTCCGGGCGCACGCCAAAGAACACCTGCTGGTTCTTGTGAGTCTCAACTTTGCTTTGCAGCAGGTCGTTGAGCGGCAGTCGCTGATCGCCCAGCGTCAAATGCAGGCGACCACCGTGCTCAACCAGTTGGCTGGGACGAATATTCATCTCCGGCGCGCCGATAAACCCGGCGACAAACATATTTTTCGGCTGGTGGTAGAGATTGTCCGGGGTATCAACCTGCATAATGTGGCCGAGCTTCATCACGCAGATGCGGTCGCCCATGGTCATCGCTTCCGTCTGATCGTGGGTGACGTAGACGGTGGTCGCCGGTTTGCCAGATTTTTTCAACTGCTTATGCAGATCGGAAATGCGGATCCGCATCGAGGCGCGCAGCTTGGCGTCAAGGTTGGAGAGCGGTTCGTCGAACAGGAAGACGTCCGGTTTTTTGACGATCGCCCGGCCCACCGCCACGCGCTGCGCCTGGCCGCCGGAGAGCTGGCGCGGCAGGCGATCGAGCAGTTCTTCCAGTTCGAGAATTTTCGCCGCTTCTTCCACCTGTCTGTCGATTTGCGCCTTCGGCAGCTTGCTTAGCTTGAGGCCAAAGGCGAGGTTTTCGCGCACCGTCATGTGCGGATAGAGGGCGTAGTTCTGGAACACCATCGCGATGCCACGGGATTTAGGCGCCAGGTTGTTGACGATTTTGTCCCCAATCCGCACCTCGCCGCCGCTGATGGTCTCCAGACCCGCCAGCATGCGCAGGGTGGTCGATTTGGCGCAGCCGGAGGGGCCGACGATCACCATAAATTCGCCATCGGCAATCTTCAGGTCGATACCATGCACCGCTTTAAACCCGTTGGAGTAGACTTTTTCCAGTTTGTTGAAAATCACTTCAGCCATGATATTTCCCTCTTAACCTTTGATTCCGCTGCTGGTCACGCCCTGCACGAAGTAGCGTTGAGCCAGGAAGAAGACAATGATGGACGGCAGAATGGAGATGCTCGCCATTGCCAGAATTTCGTTCCACGGCGCGCCTTCCGTGACGTCGATAGACATTTTTAGCGCCAGCGCGATGGGATACTTATCGACGCTGTAGACGTAGATCAGCGGACCGATAAAGTCGTTCATCGACCACATAAACTGGAACAGCGCCACCGAGATAATGGCCGGCTTGAGGATCGGCACCACCACATACCACAGCACCTGGATGGAGTTGCAGCCGTCGATCTGCGCCGCCTCTTCCATATCGCGCGGCACGCCGCGCAGAAACTGGATCAGCATGAAGACAAAGAATCCCTGGGTGGCGAAGGCCAGCGGCAGGTACAGCGGCAGATAGCTGTTCAGCATCCCCATTTCGCGGAACATCAGGTACTGCGGGATCAGCAGGACGGTGCTTGGCAGCAGCATGGTGGTGATAAGCGTTGCGAACCAGAACTTCTTCCACGGGATCTCAAAGCGTGCGAAGCCGTACGCCACGATGGTGGAGGAAATGATCGTTAACACCACTTTCGGGATCACATACTTAAAGGTGTTCAGCATATAGTGGCCGAAATGGTATTCGGTGCCGGTCTTCCAGCCGTTGATAAACCCGTCCCAGGTGGCATGGGCAGGCCACAGCCCGAGGGTGGTGAAGATCTCATGGTTCGGCTTGAACGAGGCGGAGAACATCCACGCCAGCGGGTAGAGCATCAGCAGGCCGACGAATATCAGCACGACGTAGCGCACCACCCGGCTCACCTTTTCCCGGCGCAGCGTACGGGCGACCTCACGATCGGCGTCGCTCATCACCGGCGCCATCTGTTGAATATCAGCCATTTTTGCCTCCCTTATCGGCGGAGTAGAAGACCCAGTATTTCGATGACTTAAAGGCGATCGACGCAAAGACCGCCACGACGAGGAACAGCACCCACGCCAGCGCGGCGCCATAGCCCATGTCGAAGTACTTAAAGGCGGTATCGTAGATATAGAGCGAGAACAGGTAGGTGTAATAGGTCGGACCGCCGCCGGTTATCACGTACGGGCCGGTAAACTCCTGGAACGCCTGGGTGGTCTGCATAATAAAGTTGAAGAAAATCACCGGGGTGATCAGCGGCACGGTGACCTTCATGAACATCTGCCACTTTGAGGCGCCGTCAATCATTGCCGCCTCATACTGCGACTGCGGAACGTTCTGCAGCGCGGCGAGGAAGATGACCATCGCGGAGCCAAACTGCCAGACGCGCAGCAGGGTGACCGACATCAGCGCCAGGGAGGGTTCCCCCAGCCAGTTGATGGCATCGATGCCAAAGACGGCGAGAAAACTGTTCAGCAGGCCGTCAATGGCGAACAGGGCGCGCCACAGCACGGCAATCGCCACCGAGCTGCCGAGGATCGATGGGATGTAATAGGCGGTGCGGAAAAAGCCGATGCCGCGCAGTTTGAAATTGAGCACAAAAGCAATGCCGAGGGCGAAAGCCAGTTTTAAGGGGATGGTTAAAAAGACGTAGGCAAAGGTCACCCCCATCGATTTCCAGAACAGGCTATCCTCGGTCAACATATAGCGATAGTTTTCGATGCCGTTAAATACCGGCGGGCTCATCAAGTCGTACTCGGTAAAACTGAGAAAGAAAGATGAAACAAAGGGAAAAGCGGTAAAGACGATCAGCCCGATGATATAGGGCGATATCCATGCCAATCCCAGCAGCTTGTTTTCATTCATACATACCTACCTGGCTTACGAGTTGTAATACGGATCCGGTGACGCCGCGCTGTCGGCCTTTTACGCCTGACAACGCAAAAATGTCTGAACGCTTCCTCTGCTTAACATGTCCTTGCTAATTAATGGGTTATTCTTTAACTGGTCTAGCAGGTAAGGGCTGTCAGCCCTTTTTTTATGCTGAACTGTTTTTTATAAAACACCGTTTTAATTTCATTTTATTGCGATTTGTTTCTGCGTCATGCAGATCAGGATGGAAATGTGATCAAAGTCGAAACGATGTTTCAAAAAGGTGAGGTGGTAAGCATTTTGGCCGTAAAGGGTGCCTGAAAGGAATGAAAAATTAGGCTTAACTGAGCGGGAAATATAATTAACAGGATAATGATTGTGGCAGCATCTTTTTATTGAAGGGCGCCGGGCAGTAACCGGGGACGGCGATCGCCCCCGTTATGGATTAGCCTTCAAGAAAATCTTCGCGAATGGGAGTAAAGGTATCGAGCAGCGTGCCGGGCTGCAGGCAGACGCAGCCGTGCATAATCCCCGGCCGCTTATACAACGTATCGCCGGCGCTGACGACGCGCGTCTCCTCGCCGATGGTGAACTCGAACTCGCCGGAAAGCACATAGGTGAGCTGTTCGTGAGGATGGTTATGCATCGGGCCGACGGCGCCGGCGGCAAAATTCACCTCCACGGCCATCATTTTGCCGTCGTGGGCCAGAATGCGGCGGGTTACGCCATTGCCGAGGTCTTCAAGGGTGGTGTCTTTATGAAAAATAAACATCGGGCGATCCTGTTGTTAAAGTGAAACATTGTTTCATTTAACTTATCCCACTCTTCATGAAAAAGAAATACGCGGCCAGAGAAGTGGAAAGTTGATCACAAGTTTGCTTCACTGGCAGAAACGACATAAGGAGCAGAAGATGAAAACCATTGGCCTGTTAGGCGGCATGAGCTGGGAGTCCACGATCCCCTATTATCGGTTGATCAATGAGGGCGTTAAGGCGCGACTGGGCGGCCTGCACTCTGCCAGCCTGGTGCTGCACAGCGTCGATTTTCACGACATCGAAGCCTGCCAGTCCGCCGGCGACTGGGATCGCGCCGGGGAGATCCTTGCTGAGGCCGCGGTCGGGCTGCAGCAGGCGGGGGCCGAAGGCATTGTCCTGTGCACCAACACTATGCATAAAGTCGCAGATGCCATCGCCGCCCGCTGCCAGGTTCCCTTCCTGCATATTGCCGATGCCACCGGACGGGCGATTGCCGCCAAAGGTCAGCGCCGGGTCGCGCTGCTGGGCACCCGCTATACCATGGAGCAGACCTTTTACCGCGGTCGTCTGCAGGAGCAGTTTGCCATCGAGACGCTGATCCCTGAGGCTGACGATCGGGCGCAGATCAATCAGATCATCTTCGACGAACTTTGTCTCGGCACTTTCAGCGAGGCGTCGCGGGATTATTATCTGCAGACGATCGCCGCCCTGGCGGAGCAGGGGGCGGAAGGGGTTATTTTCGGCTGTACGGAGATTGGCCTGCTGGTGCCTGCCGAGCTCAGTCCGCTGCCGGTCTTTGACACCGCGGCGATCCACGCGGAAGACGCGGTCAACTTTATGCTCTCTGCAGGACCGACGCCAGGGGCGTGAGGATCTGCGGCAGACTCTGCTGCAGGTGGGCAACAAAGGCGTCGACCAGCGCCGAGCGCGGGCGGTGGAGGGGGCGGATCAGGCTGACGGTAAACGGCACCTCGACGCTGAAGCGGCGCACCACTACGCCGCTATCGGCATAGTCCAGGGCGGTTAACGGATTCACCACCGAGATCCCGGCGCCGGCGCGCACCATGGCGCAGATCGAGGCCGCGCTGTGGGTTTCGACCACCATCCGCCGTTTAACCTGATGCTCAAGGAACAGGGCGTCGAGCAGCTGGCGATAGCTGTCGGTGCGCGACAGGCTGATGTAGTTTTCGCCCTGAAAATCGGCGGGGGTCAGCGTCGCCTGCGCCGCCAGCGGATGGCCGGCGGGCAGCACGCAGACTTCATTCAGCGTCAGCAGCGGGGTGCGTTCGGTGCCCGCGGGGGTATGCAGGGTCTCCGTCAGGCCAAGGTCATGGCGCTGGGCGGAGAGCCACTCCTCCAGCAGCGGCGACTCCTGGGGGACGATCTGCAGGCTGACCTCCGGATAGCGAGCGAGAAACGGCGGCAACAGCAGCGGCAGAAAGGACTGGGAAAACACCGGCAGACAGGCGATCGACAGCTCGCCCTGGCGGAACTCGCGCAGGCTCTCGGCGGCGCTGACGATACGGTCCAGGCCATACCAGGAGCGCTGAACCTCCTCAAACAAACGCAGGCCCTGCACCGTCGGCTGCAGGCGACCGCGGGTCCGCTCAAACAGCTGCAGGCCGAGCACCTTCTCAAAGCGCGCCAGCTCGCGACTGACGGTGGGTTGCGAGGTGTGCAGCATTCGCGCCGCTTCGGTCAGGTTGCCGGTGGTCATCACCGCGTGAAAGATTTCAATATGACGCAAATTGACGGCTGGCATGCGGTCTCCGTGAGGCTCGGCTGGAACCATATCATTTTTGCATAGAGTCGCGATAAAACGATATTTTTTATTCGTCTGTCACTGTGGCGTAATCAGAAAAAACAGCGACCAACACACGCACTGCACCGGAGTTCTTATGCCACACTCGCTTTACGCCACCGATACTGACCTGACCGCGGACAACCTGCTGCGCCTGCCGGCGGAATTTGGCTGCCCGGTCTGGGTCTATGATGCGCAGATTATTCGCCGCCAGATAGCCCAGCTCAGCCAGTTCGACGTGGTGCGTTTTGCGCAAAAAGCCTGCTCTAACATTCATATTCTGCGTCTGATGCGTGAGCAGGGGGTGAAGGTGGACTCGGTGTCGCTGGGGGAGATCGAGCGGGCGCTGGCGGCAGGCTACGATCCGCAGCAAAATCCCGAGGATATCGTCTTCACCGCCGATCTGATCGACGACGCCACCCTCGATCGGGTGAAGGCGTTACAGATCCCGGTGAACGCCGGCTCGATCGACATGCTGAGCCAGCTGGGCGAGGTGTCGCCGGGCCATCGCGTCTGGCTGCGCGTCAACCCGGGCTTTGGCCACGGCCACAGCCAGAAAACCAATACCGGCGGTGAGAATAGCAAGCATGGCATCTGGTACAGCCACCTGCCGGCGGCGCTGGAAGTGATGCGTCGCTATCAGCTGCAGCTGGTCGGGATCCATATGCATATCGGCTCTGGCGTTGACTATGGTCACCTGGAGCAGGTGTGCGGCGCGATGGTGCGCCAGGTCGTCGACTTTGGCCAGGATCTGCAGGCCATCTCCGCCGGCGGCGGTCTGTCGATTCCTTACCGCGAAGGTGAAGAGGCCATCGACACCGCCCACTATTATGGCCTGTGGAACCGCGCCCGGGAGCAGATCGCGGCCCATCTGGGGCACCCGGTGAAACTGGAGATTGAGCCAGGACGCTTCCTGGTGGCCGAGTCCGGCGTGCTGGTGTCGCAGGTGCGCAGCGTGAAAGAGATGGGCAGCCGTCACTTCGTGCTGATTGACGCCGGCTTTAACGACCTGATGCGCCCGGCAATGTACGGTAGCTATCACCATATCACCGCTCTGGCGGGGGATGGCCGGGATCTCAGCGCCGCGCCGCAGGTCGAAACCGTGGTGGCCGGGCCGCTGTGCGAATCCGGGGATGTCTTTACCCAGCAGGAGGGGGGCAAAGTCGAGACCCGCCTGCTGCCGGCGGTGGCGCCTGGGGATTATCTGGTGCTCCATGACACCGGCGCCTACGGGGCTTCGATGTCGTCCAACTATAACAGCCGTCCGCTGCTGCCGGAGGTGCTGTTTGATGGCGGTAAGGCGCGGCTGATCCGCCGTCGCCAGACCATCCAGGAGCTGCTGGCCTTAGAGCTTATTTAAAAAAAGGTCCCGTCGTCACCGACTCGCGAAGCACCAGCGTGCCGGTAAACGGCGGGATTGTTTCTATCGGCTGCTGATTGGCAAGCTTGATCGCCTGGTCGATAGCCGTAGTGATCATGTTGTCGATCGGCAGATAAACCGTCGACAGCCCCGGCTCCAGCCATTTCGCGCTTGGCGCATCGTCGAAGCCAAACAGCGACACATCCTGTGGAATACGCAGCCCCGCCTGATGCAGCGCCTTTGACGCCCCCAGCGCCATATCATCGTTACAGGAAAACAGCGCGCTGAAGCGGGCTTTCTCGTCCAGCAGTTCCCGGCACAGTTCGTAGCCGCGAGTCATCGTCGAGTCCCCATACTTCACCCGGCTCGGATCCCACTCAATACCATGTTTTATCAGCGCGTTGCGGTAGCCCTGCAGGCGAGCCTGGCCGGTAGGGGTATGCATCGGGACGGTGATGCAGGCGATATCGCGGTGGCCCTGGGTAATCAGATACTCCACGGCCTGGAAGGCGGCTTCCTGCTGTTCGAAGAACACGCAGCGTTCGCGGGCCTGCGCCACATCGCGGTTAATCACCACCAGCGGCATGGCGATCGAGTTAATCAGCGACATGATCGCCTTCTCGCTCATGTGCCGGGTATAGAGGATGATCGCATCGCACTGCCGGTCGGCGAGCATCTGCACCGCTTCCTCTTCGCGCTCCGGCGTATCATGGCCGTCGGTGACGATAAGCTGCTTTCCCCAGGCTTCGGTCTGGCGTGACGCCTGCTGCAGCAGACGGCCAAAGTAGAAGCCGTCAAAGGTGGAGACGACCAGCCCGATACTATTGCTGGTCTGATTGGCCAGCGAGCGGGCAAGGAAATTGGGCCGGTAGCCCAGCTCTTCCATCGCTTTAAAGACCTGTTGGCGGGTGCTCTCTTTCACCTGACCTGTGCCGTTCAACACGCGGGAAACCGTCGCTTTCGAGACGCCTGCGCGAATTGAGACATCCAGCATTGTAGCCATTCATCGATTCCTGATTTCACGTGGTAAAGCGCAGTTTATCACAGACCGAAAAGGGACATATCGATGGGGCGGGGCGGAAAAACCATCGCGATCACGCTTTTGGCAGGAACTGACGAGCCGACAGACTCTGGTATGCCAATGTCGATTTTATCGGATATTTGGGATACCACTGTACGCGTTGCGAGCGCTGTCACAGAACTATTTTTGCCTGGCGACTATGTTTTGGTATGCCAAAAGTCTCTGGCTGTTCACCTGGCCGCATTAAGCCCTTTACACTGAGGTACTCTTTTATGGCATTACAGGACAAACTGATCGACGCGCTGGGGCGTTTCGCGACGACATTCAACAGCTATCG
Source organism: Klebsiella sp. AqSCr (assembly GCF_008452795.1). Taxonomy (NCBI): domain Bacteria; kingdom Pseudomonadati; phylum Pseudomonadota; class Gammaproteobacteria; order Enterobacterales; family Enterobacteriaceae; genus Klebsiella; species Klebsiella sp. AqSCr. Next base: position 2,150,959 of record NZ_MJDM01000005.1, on the reverse strand, counting down.
CTACATTATGGCGATCAAATCGGCGTTTATTACCCTGATGCCGGTGATCATCGTCGGGGCCTTTTCGGTGCTGATCTCCAATATGGTGCTGGATCCGAAGAATGGGCTCGCCAGCTTTTCCTCGCTCTCCTTTCTTGCGGCGCTGAAGCCGATCACCAGCGCGCTTAACTACGCTACGCTCAACTTCCTCAATATCGGCGCCGTGTTTCTGATCGGTATTGAGCTGGGGCGGATCAACGGCATCAAAAGCCTGTTTCCCGGCCTGTTGGCGGTGATCTGCTTTATCTGCGTCACGCCGACCACGGTAGAGATGATGGTCGATGGCCAGATGCACGTGGTGAAAGATGTCCTGCTGCGCCAGTTTTCCGATACCCGCAGTCTGTTCCTTGGGATGTTCATCGCCATTCTGTCAGTGGAGATTTACTGCTGGCTGGAAGGGCGCAAGGGACTGAAGATCAAAATGCCGGATACCGTGCCGCCGAACGTCTCTGCCTCTTTTTCCGCGCTGATCCCGGCGATTATCACCACCACCGCGATCGCCACCTTTGGTTTTCTCTTTCACCAGCTGACGGGAATGTATCTCTACGATGCGGTCTACCAGGTGGTGCAGCAGCCGCTGGAGCGGGTGGTGCAGAGCCTGCCGGGGATCCTGCTGCTGATGTTCGTCGCCCAGCTGTTCTGGGTGATCGGCATTCACGGCAACCAGATGATCAAGCCGATCCGCGAGCCGCTGCTGCTGGGAGCGATCACCGTCAATATGAGCGCTTTTGAGCAGGGGAAAGAGGTACCGAACATCATCACGATGCCCTTCTGGGATGTCTACATGAGCATCGGCGGCTCGGGGCTGACCATCGGCCTGCTGATTGCGGTGATGATCGCCACCAGGCGCAAAGAGATGAAAGAGATCGCCAAGCTGTCGATAGGCCCGGGGCTGTTCAATATTAACGAGCCGGTGATCTTCGGGATGCCGATCATGCTTAACCCGATCCTCGCCATCCCGTTTATCATCACCCCGCTAGTGACCGGCAGCATCGGCTATTTCGCCACCCTGACCGGCTTCGCCGGCAAGGCGGTGGTGATGGTCCCCTGGACCACGCCGCCGCTGATCAACGCCTGGCTCTCCACCGCCGGCTCGATGGGGGCGGTGGTGACCCAGCTTATCTGCATCGTCGTCGCAGTGCTTATCTATCTGCCTTTCGTCAAAATCGCCTCCCGCCGTGCCGATGCCGCGCAGCGTCAGGTAGACAATCAACAAACCGCCAACCCTGTCTGAGGAGCCTATGACTACCGTACGGATGACCATTCCCGATGATTTTATCCTTGGCGCGGCGGCTTCCGCCTGGCAGACCGAAGGCTGGAGCTGGAAAAAACCAGGGCAGGACTCCTGGCCCGATCTCTGGTACAAAAACGATCGCCACGTCTGGCATAACGGCTATGGCCCGGCGGTGGCCACCGATTTTATCAACCGCTTTCAGGAAGATGTGCAGCTGATGAAGCTGGCCGGGCTGACCCACTACCGCACCTCAATCAACTGGTCGCGCTTTCTGACCGACTATGAAAACGTCACGGTGGATGAGGAGTATGCGGCCTATTACGACCAGCTGTTCGATGCGCTGCTGGCCAACGGCATCACGCCGATGATCTGCCTTGAGCATTATGAATTGCCCGGCTATCTGCTGGAAAAGTATGGCGGCTGGGGGTCGAAAACGGTGGTTGAGCTGTTTGTGCGCTACGCGGAGAAGGTGTTTGCCCGCTACCACCCGAAGGTGACGCGCTGGTTTACCTTTAATGAGCCAATTGTGGTGCAGACCCGGGTCTATCTGGATGCTCTGCGCTGGCCCTATGAGCAGAACACCAGCACCTGGATGCAGTGGAACTATCATAAGGTGCTGGCGACCGCCAGCGTCGTGAAGCGGTTTCGCGAGCTCGGCTATCCCGGGACCGTCGGCTGCATCCTCAATCCGGAGGTGACCTACCCACGCTCACGCGCCCCCCATGACCTGCGCGCGGCGGAGATCTACGATCTATTCTACAACCGCATGTTCCTCGACCCGCTGGTGCACGGCGTCTGGCCGCCGGAGCTTCTCGCGCTGCTTGAGCAGCATCAGGTGACGTGGGAGACCAGCGAGGAGGATCTGGCGGTTATCCGCGAGCACACCGTCGATGAGCTGGGGATTAATCTTTACTACCCGCACCGGGTCAAAGCCCCGTCGCGGGCCTGGCATCCGCATACCCCGTTCCATCCGGCCTGGTATTATGAGCCGTTTGAGCTGCCCGGCCGGCGGATGAACGCCTCCCGCGGCTGGGAAATCTACCCGCAAATCATCTTTGATATGGCGATGCGGATAAAAAATGACTATCGCAACATCCCGTGGTTCGTGGCGGAGAGCGGGATGGGGGTGGAAAACGAAGGCCAGTTCCGTAACCGCGAAGGCGTCATCGATGACAGCTACCGCATTCGTTTTATCAGCGAACATCTGTGGCACACCCTGCGCGCCCGCGAGGCAGGGGCCAACTGCCAGGGCTATATGCTGTGGGCGTTTACCGACAACGTATCGCCGATGAACGCCTTTAAAAACCGCTACGGGCTTATCGAAATCGATCTGCAAAACCATCGCGCCCGGCGACCCAAAGCCTCGGCGCACTGGTTTCGTCAACTGGGCGAACGGCGTGAACTGGTGCTGGATATCGATGATGAATACCGCTAGCCGGGGGCAATATTTGCTAAGATAGCGGCGTATTTGACTCGCAGGCATGTAACGCACAGGTGATTTTGTGGAAAAAGCGATAGTTCCGCCGGAAAAGAAGCCCTATCAGGAGATTGGTGATGACCTGCGCGCCCAGATCGTGCAGGGGCGCTACCCGGTCGGGTCGCGTTTGCCGCCGGAACGCCATATTGCCGAAACCTATGGCGTCAGCCGGACCATCGTGCGCGAAGCGCTGCTGATGCTGGAGCTGCAGGGGACGGTGGATATTCGTCAGGGATCCGGGGTGTATGTCATGCGCATTCCCCACGAGAACGACAGCGAAGAGGAGCAGCTGCTCAGCAGCGACGTCGGCCCGTTTGAAATTCTCCAGGCGCGCCAGCTGCTGGAGAGCAACATCGCCGCCTTTGCCGCGAAAATGGCCACCCGCGCCGATATCGACAATCTGAAGCGGATTATTGAACAGGAGCAGCGGGCAATCGCTCTCAACGACACCGCGCAGGATAACGCTCGTCTGTTCCATCTGGTGCTCGCCGGGGCGACGCAGAACCAGATGCTGTTGGCGACGGTAGAGCGGATCTGGCTGCAAATGGACAGCAGCCCGCTGTGGCAGCAGTTCAATGTGCATATTGCCAGCCGCGCCTGGCGGCTGAAATGGCTCGGCGACCGGCAGACCCTGCTCGCCGCGCTGCGGCGTCGCGATGTGATGGGCGCCTGGCAGGCGATGTGGCAGCATCTGGAAAACGTCAAAAACAGCCTGCTGGAGCTGTCCGATGAGGACGCCCCCGACTTTGACGGCTATCTGTTCGACTCAGTGCCGATTTTTCAGGGGAAGCTGGTATGACGATCCTGCCGCTGTACGCTGCGCCGCAGTACGCCCCGCAGGTGACCGACTGGCTGTGGCAGGCCTTTGGCGACGAGACGCTGCCGCGGCAATTCTTCGCCAGCATTGTGCAGCATAGCCAGACGGCGGAGGCGCTGCCGTTGACCTTTATTGCGGTGGAAGGCGAGCAGTTGCTCGGCACGATTGGCCTCTGGCGCTGCGATTTGATCAGCCGCCAGGATCTGTTTCCCTGGCTGGCGGCGCTGTTCGTCGCGCCCGCCGCCCGCGGTCAGGGGCTGGCCGGAAAACTGCAGCGGCATGTGATCGATTATGCCCGCCGCGCGGGCTTTCGGGAGCTCTATCTCTACTCCGCCTGCCGGGATTTCTATGAACGCTTCGGCTGGCGCTACATCGGCGAGGGACTGGATTACCCGGCCACCGCCGTGCACCTCTATCGCTATGACTTATCGCCTTCCTGCGGGGCGACCACCGAGTGACGACGGACCAGCGTCGGGCTGAACAGATGGGTGATCTCCGGCGCCGGCCGCTGCTCCGCCAGGGCTAAAGCCAGCTCGGCCGCCTGGGTCGCCATCGTAACGATCGGATAGCGGACGGTAGTCAACCGCGGGCGGACATAGCGCGAAATCAGGACATCGTCGAAGCCAATCAGCGAAATCTCCCGTGGAACGTCGATGCCGTTGTCATTCAGCACCCCCATCGCGCCGGCGGCCATCGAGTCGTTATAGCAGGCGACGGCGCTAAAGTGGCGGCCGCGGCCAAGCAGTTCGGTCATCGCCTGTTCGCCGCCGCTTTCATCCGGCTCGGCAAACGTGACCAGCCGGTCGTTGCACGGCAGGCCGCTCTCCTCCAGCGCCGCGTAGTACCCCTGCAGCCGATCTTCCGCATCGGAGATATCATGGTTTGAGCACAGATAGCCGATACGCGTGTGCCCCTGCTGGATCAAATGGCGGGTCGCCAGCCAGGCGCCGTAGCGGTCGTCCAGCGCGACGCAGCGGGTTTCATATCCGGGCAGGATGCGGTTGATCAGCACCATACCCGGGATCTGTTTCATCAGCCCGGCGAGTTCCTCATCGGGGATCATTTTGGCGTGCACCACCAACGCCGCGCAGCGATGGCGGATCAGCTGCTCTATCGCCTGGCGCTCCTTCTGCACGTTGTGGTAGCCATTGCCAATCAGCAAAAAGTTGCCGGTGCGGTAGGCCACCTGTTCGACGGCTTTGACCATTGCGCCGAAGAAGGGGTCGGAGACATCGCCCACCACCAGACCGACGGTTTCCGTTGACTGCTGGGCTAGCGCCCGGGCGTTCGCGTTGGGGTGATAGTTCAGGGTTTCCATCGCCGCGCCCACGGACTGACGCGAAGCTTCGCTGGCTTTGGGAGAGTTGTTGATGACGCGGGAGACGGTAGCGACGGAGACTCCTGCGAGTCGGGCTACATCCTTAATAGTCGCCATACCATGCCTTTTCTAGGGTAAGCGTTTACATACTGCTATGTTACGGGAAAGAGCGGCAGATTCAAGGCGCGGCGGCGAAGGAATGGCGCAAATGTGATTCAGCGCGGGCTTATCGGTGACCTGTTTACATTGACGCGATCGGTAATTGAAACCGGCGCAGGAAAATACAAACCTTTGCTTACACTTTGCGATGCGCTGTTGCGAATGTTCGCTGGTTTGTTCGCGGATCCGGTTGATATTCTGGCTATCCCAGAGGTATTGATAGGTGGAGTCAACGTCACGTTGACCACTTTACTTACACCAGCCTGCGCAGATGCGCAGGTTTTTTTTTGCCCGCTATCGGCGTTGTTACAGATAGCGAAAATCGTAATAACTCGTTGCACTTAGGCTCACTCCCTTGCGTTTTCCCGCTGGCCCGTTACGGCCAAAAAACGTGACAATCGAGATCCCAGAGGTATTGATAGGTGAGTTTCTCAGGTACGCTCTTCGTACTGAACGTCTTACACCGACCTGCGCGGATGCGCAGGTTTTTTTTATTCCGAAAATCCCCCCGCTGCACTGCTTTCCCATGCCTTCTCGTGTAACCTGCTTTGACTCATCAACCGGTCACATGGAGTTGTTATGCTTTTGGGATTTTTCAGACTGCTGTTCAAGGGGTTATACCGGGTCAGACTGACCGGCGACACGCAGGCTTTATACCAGCAAAAGGTCTTAATCACCCCGAACCACGTCTCTTTCCTCGACGGCATTCTGCTGGCGCTGTTTTTGCCGGTCCGACCGGTTTTTGCGGTCTATACCTCAATCAGCCAGCGCTGGTTTATGCGCGCGCTGACGCCGATTATCGATTTTGTGCCGCTGGACCCGACCAAGCCGATGTCGATCAAACATCTGGTGCGCCTGATTGAGCAGGGGCGGCCGGTGGTTATTTTCCCGGAAGGGCGAATTTCGGTCAGCGGCTCGCTGATGAAAATTTATGACGGCGCCGCCTTTGTCGCCGCCAAATCGCAGGCGACCATTGTGCCGCTGCGTATTGAAGGCGCCGAACTGACGCCCTTCAGCCGGCTGAAGGGGCTGGTGAAACGTCGCCTGTTCCCGCGTATTCAGCTGCATCTCCTGCCGCCCACCCATCTGCCGATGCCCGAGGCGCCGCGCGCCCGCGACCGGCGCAAAATCGCCGGGGAGATGCTGCATCAGATCATGATGGAAGCCCGGATGGCGGTGCGCCCGCGGGAAACCCTGTATGAGTCGCTGCTGGCGGCGCAGGACCGCTTCGGCGCGCGCAAACCCTGCGTGGAGGATATCAACTTCCAGCCGGATACCTATCGCAAGCTGCTAACCAAAACCCTGTTTGTCGCCCGCATTCTGGAAAAATACAGCCAGCCGGGCGAGAAGATCGGCCTGATGCTGCCTAACGCCGGCATCAGCGCGGCGGTGATTTTCGGCGCTATCGCCCGCGGGCGTATTCCGGCGATGATGAACTATACCGCCGGGGTGAAAGGGCTCAGCAGCGCGATAGCCGCCGCGGAGCTCAACACCATTTTCACCTCGCGCACCTTCCTCGATAAAGGCAAACTCTGGCACCTGCCGGAGCAGCTGACCCAGGTGCGCTGGGTATTCCTGGAAGATCTTAAAGGCGATATCACCCTCGCTGACAAACTGTGGATTTTTGCTCATCTGCTGGCGCCGCGTCTGGCGCAGGTTAAGCAGCAGCCGGAAGACGCGGCGATGATCCTCTTCACCTCCGGTTCCGAGGGCAATCCGAAAGGGGTGGTGCACAGCCATAAGAGTCTGCTGTCCAACGTCGAGCAGATCAAAACTATCGCCGACTTTACCGCCAATGACCGCTTTATGTCGGCGCTGCCGCTGTTCCACTCTTTTGGCCTCACCGTCGGCCTGCTGACGCCGCTGCTTACCGGGGCGGAAGTGTTTCTCTATCCCAGCCCGCTGCACTATCGCGTGGTGCCGGAGCTGGTCTACGATCGCAACTGTACGGTGCTGTTCGGCACTTCGACCTTCCTCGCCAACTATGCCCGTTTCGCCAATCCGTACGATTTTTACCGCCTGCGCTACGTGGTCGCCGGGGCGGAGAAGCTGCAGGAGAGCACCAAACAGCTGTGGCAGGATAAATTCGGCCTGCGCATTCTCGAAGGCTATGGCGTGACCGAGTGCGCGCCGGTGGTCTCGATTAACGTGCCGATGGCGGCGAAGGTCGGCACCGTGGGCCGCATCCTGCCGGGGATGGACGCCCGCCTGCTGGCGATGCCAGGCATTGATCAAGGGGGGCGGCTGCAGCTGAAAGGGCCGAACATCATGAAAGGCTACCTGCGGGTGGAAAACCCCGGCGTGCTGGAAGCGCCTGCGGCGGAAAACCAGCACGGCGAGATGGAAGCGGGCTGGTATGACACCGGGGATATCGTTACCTTCGACGAGCAGGGCTATGTCCGCATTCAGGGCCGCGCGAAGCGCTTCGCCAAAATCGCCGGCGAGATGATCTCCCTCGAGATGGTGGAGCAGGTGGCCCTCGGCGCGTCGCCGGACAAAATGCACGCCACGGCGATTAAACAGGACGCCAGCAAAGGCGAGGCGCTGGTGCTGTTTACCACCGATAATGAACTGACTCGTGAAGCCCTGCTGCGCTACGCCCGCCAGCACGGCGTACCGGAGCTGGCGGTGCCGCGAGATATACGCTGGCTGAAACAGCTACCGGTGCTCGGCAGCGGCAAGCCAGACTATGTCACCCTGAAAAATATGGTCGACGAGGCGGAAACAACCCATGAGTGAGTCAGTACATACTAACCCTTCGCTGTACTCGAAAGGGATGGTGGCGGTGATCTGCGCCCAGTTCCTGTCGGCCTTCGGCGACAATGCGCTTCTCTTCGCCACCCTGGCGCTGATGAAGCAGCTCTATTATCCGGAGTGGAGCCAGCCGGTCCTGCAGATGTTGTTTGTGGGCGCTTACATCCTCTTTGCCCCCTTTGTCGGTCAGTTCGCCGATAGCTTTGCCAAAGGCCGGGTGATGATGGTGGCCAACGGCCTGAAACTGCTCGGCGCCGGCTGCATCTGCTTCGGCGTCAATCCGTTTATCGGCTATACGCTGGTGGGGATTGGCGCCGCCGCCTATTCGCCGGCCAAGTATGGCATTCTCGGCGAACTCACCACCGGCGATAAGTTAGTGAAGGCTAACGGACTGATGGAGTCCTCGACCATCGCGGCGATCCTGCTGGGCTCCATGGCCGGCGGGATCCTCGCCGACTGGCACGTGCTGGCGGCGCTGATCGTCTGCGCGCTGGTCTACGGCGGGGCGGTAGTGGCTAACCTGTGGATACCCAGGCTGCCGGCAGCGCGTCCGGGGCAGTCGTGGCGTTTTAAGCCAATGACGCACAGCTTCTTCAGCGCCTGCCGGACGCTGTGGCGCAACGGCGAAACCCGCTTTTCGCTGATGGGCACCAGCCTGTTCTGGGGCGCTGGCGTGACCCTGCGTTTCCTGCTGGTGATCTGGGTGCCGGTGGCGCTGGGCATTACCAGCAACGCCATGCCCACCTATCTTAATGCGATGGTGGCGGTGGGGATTGTGCTGGGTGCCGGGGCGGCGGCGAAGCTGGTGACCCTGGAGACGGTGTCGCGCTGTATGCCGGCCGGGATTTTGATCGGTATCGCGGTGATAGCCTTTGCGGTGCAGCAGTCGCTGCTGCCGGCGTTCGGTCTGCTGCTGCTGCTCGGGGTGTTCGGCGGGTTCTTTATCGTACCGCTGAACGCGCTGCTGCAGGAGCGTGGGAAACATTCGGTCGGGGCAGGTAACGCCATTGCGGTACAGAACCTCGGTGAGAACGTGGCGATGCTGCTGATGCTGGGGCTCTATTCCCTGGCGGTGAGCGTGGGCGTTCCACCGGTCGCCGTGGGGATAGGCTTTGGCGCGGTATTCGCCGTGGCCATTGCCGCGCTGTGGGTCTGGGGGCGGCGTAAATAACCTCCCGGCTTGCGCTGCGCTTGACTGGGCGAGGGGGTCGCCAATATCTGCTCTTCAGTAGCCCGGGTAAGGCGTATAAGCCTTACCCGGGGCTTTGCTTTCTTACGGCGCCGGGTAGGTATAAACCTGATGCACCGCCTCAATCTCCGCTAATACCTCTTCGCTCAGCTCAAGCTGCAAACTTTCCACGTTGGCCTGCAGCTGCGTCATGGTCGTCGCCCCCAGCAGGGTGCTGGCGACAAACGGCTGCCGACGCACAAAGGCCAGCGCCATTTGCGCCGGATCGAGGCCGTGGCGTTTGGCGATATCCACATAGGCCGCTACCGCTTTCTGCGACTGCTCGCTGCTGTAGCGCGTAAAGCGGCTGAACAGCGTATTGCGCGCCCCTGCCGGCTTCGCACCGTTGAGATACTTGCCGGTCAGTGTGCCGAAAGCCAGACAAGAGTAGGCCAGCAGCTCCACGCCTTCGAACTGACTCACTTCCGCGAGGCCGACTTCAAAGCTGCGGTTCAGCAGGCTGTAAGGATTCTGAATAGTCACGATCCGCGGGAGGTCGTGCTTATCCGCCAGGTGCAGATAACGCATCACGCCGAAGGCGGTTTCGTTCGACACGCCGATGTAGCGGATCTTCCCGGCGCGCTGGAACTCGGTCAGCGCTTCGAGGGTATCCAGCAGCGTCACGGCGGGCGCGGCGTCGGCCCAGGTATAGCCCAGCTTGCCAAAGCAGTTGGTTGGCCGCTGCGGCCAGTGAACCTGATATAAATCGAGATAATCGGTCTGCAGCCGCTTCAGGCTGGCGTGCAGCGCCTCGCGGATATTTTTGCGGTCCAGGACGTGATTGGGCCGAATGCTGCTGTCGTTATTGCGCGCGGGCCCGCTGACTTTCGAGGCGAGCACCAGCTTTTCGCGATTGCCGCGTTTCGCCAGCCAGTTGCCGACGTAGGTTTCAGTCAGCCCCTGGGTTTCCGGGCGCGGCGGGACCGGGTACATTTCAGCGACATCGATCAGGTTGATGCCGTTGGCAACCGCGTAATCGAGCTGCTGGTGGGCATCGGCCTCGCTATTCTGTTCGCCAAAAGTCATGGTTCCCAGCCCGAGGGTGCTGATTTCAAGAGAACTGTGTGGGATACGGTGATACTGCATAGCCAGCTTCCTTTTTATTTATAAGGTCAGGCATTCCCCGACAAAGGAGTATCAACATGGCAGAGGGTGAGAAAAAGAGGAAGTAAAAAATCAAAAAAGCCGGGTGACGAGGAGGGGCGGTGGGCGAAACCCGCTGCGTCCTGGTATATCCCGACTCTTCTCAAAAGACTGGTGGTCGGTAAGCGCAGCGTCAACAGAAGCTGGGGCCGACAGGGAAAGATTAACGCTTAATGATTTGCGAAACGTCGTCACGATTGATCTGCATTTTATTACCCTGCTGATCTTCGTAACTGATTAAACCGGTATCGTCATCCACGGTAGGTTTACCGTCGGTCAGGATCATTCGCCCATCTTTGGTCGCCATGACGTAATCGCTGCTGCAACCGGAAACCGAGAACGCCAGTCCTACGGCGGAAATCAATACTGCCCATTTCTTCATCGTCAACACCTCTTCAGTAGCTGCACCCCATACCCGTCTATTAATAGCCTGATTTGTGAGACATAAAAAGCAGTAAAGTCTGAAAAAGGGTTGCAGCCTGTGACCAGGCTGCAATTTTGTGGTTTACAGCGGGTTTTTCTTATTACGCAGCAGGTTAAGGCTCTCCACCGCGATAGAGAAGAACATGGCGAAATAGATGTATCCCTTCGGCACATGGACGTCGAAGCTTTCCAGCATCAGGGTAAAGCCGACGAGGATCAGAAACGACAGCGCCAGCATTTTCACCGAAGGATGACGGTCAACAAAATCGCCGATGGGTCGCGCGGCGAACATCATCACCCCCACCGCGATCACCACTGCCGCCATCATGATGAACAGATGATCCGACAGGCCGACGGCGGTGATGACGGAATCGAGGCTAAAGATGATATCTAGCAGCATGATCTGCACGATGGCGCCGAGGAAGGAGTGGACGTTGGTCTTCAGCCCCTCCTCTTCACCTTCGATAGACTCATGGATCTCTTTACTGGCTTTCCAGATAAGGAATAGCCCGCCGAGCAGCAAGATCAGATCGCGAAACGAGATCTCCTGACCGAAAACGGTAAAGAGCGGGTTGGTAAGCTTAACGACCCAGGCGATTGAGGCCAGCAGCGCCAGACGCATGACCATCGCGCCCATCAAACCGATCCGGCGCGCATGGGCGCGCTGGGCGGTGGGGAGCTTAGCCACGACCAGAGAGAGGAAAATAATATTGTCGATCCCGAGCACGATCTCCAGCAGCGTCAATGTGCCCAGCGCCAGCCAGGCGTTAGGATCGGTTATCCATGCAAATAACATTGTTCAAAGTCCTGCAAAATAGAAAGCAGCAATTATATGCAACCCCCAACGCAGAACAAAAAATTAATCGTGTTGTAACAAGAAATGGCGGGCAAGCAGAGCGGCGGTAAAATTCTTTTTCAGATAGAAACCGCGCGGCAGCGTGAGGATTGTCTCCCCGCGGGCGCCGATGGCTTCGGTCAGCGCCTTGCTGTTGGCGGCTTTCGGTCTTAACTGCAGCACCTCGCCGTGGCGGGCGGTAATGCGCTCGACCTCACCGAGAACAATGAGATCCATCAGCTCTTCCCAGTCCATGCGCAGCTGGCGCTCCTCGTCTTCGTCCGGGCTCCACAGCAGCGGTGCGCCGACGCGCCGCGCCGCCAGCGGGATGGTGCGTTCACCCTCCACCGGGATCCACAGGACGCGCTGCAGCTTATGCCGTACATGGCTGCTCTCCCAGGTGACGCCGCTATTGCCGGTTAACGGGGCGACGCAGACGAAGGTGGTCTCCAGCGGGCGTCCCCGGCTGTCGATGGGGATCGTTTTGAGCTCGACCCCCAGCGCGGCGAAATCCTGCTCGGGTTTACTGCCTGCGCTGGCGCCCAGCCACAGCTCCAGCAGAATGCCCGTCCAGCCTTTATCGCGCTTCAGATCGCGCGGAATGGGGATCCCCGCCAGCGCCGCCAGCTCGCCCAGCGAATAGCCGGCCAGCTGGCGGGCCTGGGCCAACAGCTGTTCCTGACTTTGCGGCGGTGAGGCGAGCGGAGCGATAGCGGGCATAGGGCAATACCTTTGGTTAAAAAGTGAGCGCTAATTTTGCGCGTTGTGGATAGAGTTTACCGTTTTCTGAGTAACTATACCAATCTCATGATTTATATGGCTTTTTAAACTCATCATGCGGCTTATGAAAACGGTGTAAACGGGTTTTCCAGAACTGGTCACTGACAATAAACAGGATCTTACACCATGTTATCCACAGAAAAGTGGGATAACTGGGGAAAAGACTCACTACTGGTTCGATTTACAGCCTTGACGTGCGACGAAAATCGAATTTTTAGAGAAAATCTGCCGGTGGCCTGCGCGTAATCTGTGGATAAAATCGACATTGCTCGATCTTTCATCAGTCGGCGGATCGCATGTGTGATGATCGTCACGTTATGCTGTAATGTGTGAAAGGAATATATTCTAACTTTATGAATATGATACTATTATTTTCAGATGCTAGCGATGCGATGTTCGGATTACTCTGGGTTTTCCCGGGTTAATTCCGTACTTCTTCACAACTCTATCCACAGAAAAAGTGAATAAAATCGGCTGTCACGCGCTTTCATTGTTTATAACTCTGGCAATTACTGTGAGTTATTCAAATGTTATCCGTTCTCAGTGTGCGAACAGAGTGGTTTACCGTTTCCGGCGAGTGTGAAACAATCATTCACATTGAAGCTTATCTTGAGGTAGTCCGGTGATTGATGACGATGGCTACCGCCCAAATGTCGGTATTGTAATCTGTAATCGTCAGGGCCAGGTGATGTGGGCCCGGCGCTATGGTCAGCACTCGTGGCAGTTCCCGCAAGGGGGCATTAATCCAGGAGAATCCGCAGAGCAGGCGATGTATCGGGAATTGTTTGAAGAGGTCGGGTTAAGCCGTAAAGATGTGCGGATCCTGGCCTCAACCCGTAACTGGCTGCGTTACAAGTTGCCTAAACGTTTGGTGCGTTGGGACACAAAGCCGGTTTGTATCGGCCAGAAACAAAAGTGGTTTCTTTTGCAGTTGATCGGCAACGATGCGGACATCAATATGCAAACCAGCAGTACACCTGAATTTGATGGTTGGCGCTGGGTGAGTTACTGGTACCCGGTTCGCCAGGTGGTGTCGTTTAAGCGCGACGTCTACCGCCGGGTGATGAAAGAGTTCGCCAGCGTGACCATGTCGCTGGCGGAGAGCGCACCTAAGCCGCAAAACGCGCCTGCTTATCGACGTAAAAGAGGTTAAGCCACGCACATTATGCTCACTCGGTTGCGAGAAATAGTCGAGAAGGTCGCGAGCGCGCCGCGTTTAAACGAGGCGCTGGATATTCTGGTGACGGATGTCTGCCAGGCGATGGAGACGGAAGTCTGCTCGGTTTACCTGGCTGACAATGACCGACGCTGCTATTATCTGATGGCCACCCGCGGGTTAAAAAAACCTCGCGGGCGCACCGTTGCGCTGGCGTTCGATGAAGGCCTGGTGGGGCTGGTTGGCCGCCTGGCGGAACCCATCAACCTCGCCGATGCGCAAAAACACCCCAGCTTCAAATATATCCCCGCCGTCAAAGAGGACCGCTTCCGCGCCTTCCTTGGCGTGCCGATCATTCAGCGCCGCCAGCTGCTGGGCGTGCTGGTGGTCCAGCAGCGCGAGCTGCGTCAGTTTGATGAAAGCGAAGAGTCTTTCCTCGTCACCCTCGCCACCCAGATGGCGGCGATCCTCTCCCAGTCCCAGCTGAACGCCCTGTTCGGCCAGTATCGTCAAACGCGCATTCGCGCTCTGCCGGCCTCTTCCGGGGTGGCGATCGCCGAGGGCTGGATGGACGTCAGCCTGCCGCTGATGGAGCAGGTGTATGAAGCCTCGACGCTGGACACCGCCTCGGAACGCGAACGCCTGACCGGTGCGCTGGAAGAGGCGGCCAACGAGTTTCGTCGCTACAGCAAACGCTACGCCGCCGGGGCGCAAAAAGAGACGGCGGCGATCTTCGATCTCTACTCGCACCTGCTCTCCGACGCCCGCCTGCGTCGCGAGCTGTTTGCCGAAGTTGACAAAGGCGCCGTCGCCGAGTGGGCCGTCAAAAAGATCATTGAGAAGTTCGCCGAACAGTTTGCCGCGCTGAGCGACGGCTATTTGAAAGAGCGGGCCGGCGATCTGCGTACCCTGGGCCAGCGTCTGCTGTTCCATCTCGACGACAGTATTCAGGGGCCCAACACCTGGCCGGCGCGCATTATCCTCGTGGCGGACGAGCTGTCGGCCACCACCCTCGCCGAAGTGCCGCAGGATCGCCTGGCCGGCGTGGTGGTGCGCGATGGCGCCGCTAACTCCCATGCCGCTATTATGGTGCGGGCCCTCGGCATCCCAACGGTGATGGGCGCCGATATTCAGCCCTCGCTGCTGCATGGCCATACGCTGATTGTCGATGGCTATCGCGGTGAGCTGCTGGTGGATCCTGAACCTGTCCTGTTGCAGGAGTATCAGCGCCTTATCAGCGAAGAGAACGAACTCAGCCGCCTGGCGGAGGACGATCTCCAGCGCGCGTCGGAGTTGAAAAGCGGCGAGCGGGTGAAAGTCATGCTCAACGCCGGCTTAAGCCCCGAGCACGAAGAGAAGCTCGGCAGCTTTGTTGACGGCATTGGCCTCTACCGCACCGAAATTCCCTTTATGCTGCAGAGCGGCTTCCCCTCAGAAGAGGAGCAGGTCGCCCAGTATCAGGGCATGCTGCAGATGTTTAACAGCAAACCGGTGACCCTGCGTACCCTGGACATCGGCGCGGATAAACAGCTGCCGTATATGCCGATCAGCGAAGAGAACCCGTGCCTCGGCTGGCGCGGGATCCGCATCACCCTCGATCAGCCGGAGATCTTTTTGATCCAGGTGCGGGCGATGCTGCGCGCCAACGCCGCCACCGGCAACCTCAGCATTTTGCTGCCGATGGTGACCAGTCTGGAGGAGGTGGATGAGGCCCGTCGGCTGATCGATCGCGCCAGCCGGGAAGTGGAAGAGATGATCGGCTACGCCATCCCACGTCCGCGCCTGGGGGTGATGCTGGAGGTCCCGTCGATGGTCTTTATGCTGCCGCAGCTGGCCAGCCGGATCGATTTTATCTCGGTAGGGACGAACGACCTGACCCAGTACCTGCTGGCCGTCGACCGCAACAATACCCGGGTCGCCAGCATGTATGACAGCCTGCATCCTGCGGTATTGCGTGCGCTGGCGATGATCGCCCATGACGCGGAGCGCTTTGGCATCGATCTGCGCCTGTGCGGCGAGATGGCGGGCGACCCGATGTGCGTGACGATCCTTATCGGCCTCGGTTACCGCCATCTGTCGATGAACGGCCGCTCGGTGGCGAGGGTGAAGTATCTGCTGCGCCGCATTGATATCGAAGAGGCGCAGGAGCTGTCGCGTCGCAGCCTCGATGCGCAGATGACCGCCGAGGTGCGCCATCAGGTGGCGGCCTTTATGGAGCGTCGTGGTCTCGGCGGCCTGATCCGCGGCGGGCGGTAGCGCCAGCCCGGGTGAGGCGTAAGCCGTAACCCGGGGATCCTCTGCTCGCGCCCTCCGGCAAAGTAGGGTACCGCCGGGAAAACGGCATTCTGTTAGCATCCGTATACATATCTTTTACACGTTCGGCGCGGATCGCTCTTGTGGCTTATGCTATGATTCGCCTCCTTCGGCGTGCCCGTTTTGTTCGGGTATGGATCATCACCGCTGTCCACTTTCGGCGGAATAACAAGTCTTTATGGTGACAGATGAATAGTGGCTACCTGCATTTTCCGGAGTTCGATCCGGTCATTTTTTCTCTAGGCCCGGTCTCCCTCCACTGGTACGGTTTGATGTACCTGGTGGGCTTTGTCTTTGCGATGTGGCTGGCCACCCGTCGGGCGAATCGTCCGGGCAGCGGCTGGACGAAAAATGAAGTGGAAAACCTGCTCTACGCGGGCTTCCTCGGCGTCTTCCTGGGCGGTCGTATCGGCTACGTGCTGTTTTACAACCTGCCGGTATTTCTTGCCGATCCGCTGTATCTGTTCCGCGTCTGGGACGGCGGCATGTCGTTCCACGGCGGCCTGATCGGCGTGATCCTGGTGATGATTATCTTCGCCAGACGCACCAAACGCACCTTCTTCCAGGTCTCCGATTTTATCGCGCCGCTGATCCCGTTTGGCCTTGGCGCCGGGCGTCTGGGCAACTTTATCAACGGCGAGCTGTGGGGCCGCGTAGACCCGAGCTTCCACTACACGATGATTTTCCCGGGCTCCCGTGCCGAAGACCTGGCGCTGCTGCCGACGCATCCGGAATGGCAATCGCTGTTCGATACCTACGGCGCGCTGCCGCGTCACGCGTCGCAGCTGTACGAGCTGGCGCTGGAAGGCGTGGTACTGTTCCTGATCCTCAACCTGTTTATCCGTAAACCGCGCCCGACCGGCTCCGTTTCCGGTCTGTTCCTGATTGGCTACGGCCTGTTCCGCATCATCGTGGAATTCTTCCGCCAGCCCGACGCCCAGTTCACCGGCGGCTGGGTGCAGTACATCAGTATGGGGCAGATTCTTTCGATCCCGATGGTGCTTGCGGGTATCATTATGATGGTTTGGGCTTACCGCCACCGTCCGCAGCAACAGAATTCTTGAGGAACCATGAAACAGTATCTTGATTTGATGCAGAAAGTGCTCACCGAGGGCACGCCAAAAAATGACCGCACCGGCACTGGCACGATCTCCATTTTCGGCCATCAGATGCGTTTTAACCTGCAGGAAGGCTTCCCGCTGGTGACCACCAAGCGCTGTCATTTACGCTCCATCATCCATGAACTGCTGTGGTTCCTGCAGGGCGACACCAACATCGCCTATCTGCACGAGAACAACGTCACCATCTGGGACGAGTGGGCGGATGAGAATGGCGACCTGGGGCCGGTCTACGGCAAACAGTGGCGTTCCTGGCCTGCGCCGGACGGCCGCCATATCGACCAGATCAGCACGGTGATGAACCAGCTGAAAAACGACCCGGACTCCCGCCGGATCATCGTCTCGGCATGGAACGTCGGCGAGCTGGATAAAATGGCGCTGGCGCCGTGCCACGCCTTCTTCCAGTTCTACGTCGCCGACGGCAAGCTCTCCTGCCAGCTGTATCAGCGTTCCTGCGATGTGTTCCTCGGCCTGCCGTTCAATATCGCCAGCTATGCGCTGCTGGTGCATATGGTGGCGCAGCAGTGCGATCTGCAGGTCGGTGATTTCGTCTGGACCGGCGGAGACACCCATCTGTACAGCAACCATCTTGAGCAGACCAACCTGCAGCTAAGCCGCGAACCGCGTCCGCTGCCGAAGCTGGTCATCAAACGCAAGCCGGCGTCGATCTTCGACTACCGCTTTGAAGACTTCGAGATTGAAGGTTACGATCCGCACCCGGGCATTAAAGCGCCGGTGGCGATTTAACCCCCAGCAGAGATAACCAACCGGCGCTCGATGGCGCCGGTTTTTTTATGCCCTTCGCACCACCCGATGGGAGCGCTTTCCGTTACCACCGGGAGAAGGTTGTTTTCACCTGCCCCCCAGGCCACAGGTGGTTGCGGTGGGCGAAGTTGGGTAGGCGTTCGCAAAAAAATGTTCTTCTGTCGAGTATGCAAAGCTTTTTTGCGTATCTGGCCGGGAAAGCTATTTTCCGTCGTCGCGCCAGGGCCAATCGCCGCGGCATACTCGACGCCATGAACAGAGAACATGGCTACACCCTGATGGAAACCCTGGTAACGCTGACACTGATGATGATCCTCAGCGTCGGCGGCCTGTACGGCTGGCAGCGCTGGCAGCAGCAGCAACGACTGTGGCAAACCGCCGTCCAGGTGCGGGATTTTCTGCTCTTTCTGCGCGATGACGCCAACGCCTACAACCGGGACCGCGTGCTTCGCGTCGGCCAGGACGAAGTGGGCTGGTGCCTGAGCGCGGAGGGGGAGGGGCCTGACTGCGCCTCGGGGACATCCTTCACGCTGCGCCCGCGCTGGCCGGGGATCACGCTGGCTGGCGTTACGCCTGGTCTGGGGTTTTATGGTCTGCGCAGCACCGCCTGGGCGGGTAATCTGCGGCTGCAGAGCGCGGCCGGCAGCTGGAGCATTGTGATCTCACACTGGGGGCGGATTCGTTTATGCCGCAGCGACAGCGCAGGAGGGTGTCAGTGAGCCGCCGCGGATTTTCCCTGGCGGAGGCGCTTATCGCCATGGCCATCGGCTCGCTGCTGCTGATGGGGGCCTGCCGCTTTCTGCCTGCCCTGCAGCGTCATATTCTGCGCCAGGGCGAACAGCTGGCCCTGGAGAACGAGCTGTGGCAGCGCGTGCATGCCGTGGGAAAACATCTGCAGCGCGCCGGGTACTGCCGGGGATCGTGCGGCGGAGCCGGGCTGGAGCTAGCCGCTGGCGGCGAGTGTCTGATTGTGCGCTGGGATGCGAACAGCAACGGGAGATGGGAAACCTCCTCCGCGGCAGCGGCGGAGAGCACCGGCTTTCGCCTGCGCGACGGCGCGCTGGAGACCCTGCGCGGGGCCAGCGACTGCCGCGGCGGCGGATGGGAGAAAATCACCAACCCGGCCGCCATCGTGGTGACGCGCTTCTCGGTACAACGTCAGGTCACCCCGGGCTTCGCGCCGGAGCTGAGCGTGACGCTGGCGGCGCGCTCCGCGCAACAGACGGGCCTGACGAGCGAGGTTGAGCAGCGGGTGACGGGGTATAACCTGTGATCCGCCAGCGTGGAATGTCGTCGCTGCTGATGGTGCTCCTGTTGCTGACCCTCGGCAGCCTGTTACTCGAGGGGCTTAACCTGCAGCAGCGGGCGCTGCTGGCGCAAACCGCCAGCGAAACGCAAGCGATCCGCGATACGGCGATAGCCCATTCCGCGCTGCAGTGGGGAAAACAGCAGGTCTGGTCGGCGCAGGTGGCGCTGGCCTGCCGGGAGCAGGCGCCGCAGGGCTGGCGCGCCTGTCTGCGTATCTTCGGCGACGGTTCACTGGTGCTCAGCAGCGCCAGCGGCGAGGTGCAGGTCTGGCAGTCCGGCGAGGTGCGCGGCGGGCAGGTGCGTTTTTCCGCCCACGGCTGGAGCGATTTTTGCCCGCTCAGGGAGGCGAGCTTATGTCAAATGCCCTGAAGCGTCAGCGGGGGTTTAGCCTGCCGGAGACCGTGCTGGCGATGGCGCTGATGGTGCTGACGGTCACCGCGCTGGGCGGCTATCAGCGCGGAATGGCGCAAGGAATTGTCCAGTTGAACCAGACCCGTCAACAGTGGCGCGACGCGTGGCGCTATAGCCAGCTCTCCGCGCCGCCGTCGCCGGCACGCGGGCAGGTAAGCCGTATGCAGACATCGAGGCAAAGATGTGTCAGCATCACGGTAACGATCAGTAGACCCGTTGCAAAGCGGGTGCAGATGACCCGGCTGCATTGCCCGGTCAGCCAGTAGTCAGGAGCAATTATGTTAAGGGTATACCACTCAAACCGGCTGGATGTTCTCGAGGCGTTGATGGAGTTTATCGTCGAGCGCCAGCGGCTGGATGACCCTTTTCAGGCCGAAATGGTGCTGGTGCAGAGTACCGGCATGGCGCAGTGGCTGCAGATGACCCTGGCCGCGCGCTTCGGGATTGCCGCCAATATCGAGTTCCCGCTGCCGGCGAGCTTTATCTGGGATATGTTCGTGCGCGTCCTGAAAGATATTCCTGGCGAAAGCGCCTTCAGCAAGCAGAGCATGAGCTGGAAGCTGATGACCCTCCTGCCGCAGCACCTGGAGGAAGACGATTTTATCCTGCTGCGCCAGTATCTGAGTGATGACGGCGACAAGCGCAAGCTGTTTCAGCTGGCCGCCCGGGTGGCGGACCTCTATGACCAGTACCTCGTCTATCGCCCGGAGTGGCTGATGCGCTGGGAGGCCGGCCAGCGGGTGGAAGGTCTCGGCGATGCCCAGCAGTGGCAGGCGCCGCTGTGGCAGGCGCTGGTGAGCTATACCGCCGAGCTGGGGCAGCCGCAGTGGCACCGCGCCAATCTCTACCAGCGCTTTATCAGTACCCTGGAAAAAGCGGACGAACCGCCCGCCGGGCTGCCGTCGCGCGTCTTCATCTGCGGGATTTCCGCGCTGCCGCCGGTCTATCTTCAGGCGCTGCAGGCGCTGGGTAAGCATGTCGATGTCTATGTCTTGTTTACCAACCCCTGCCGCTACTACTGGGGAGACATTAAGGATCCGGCGTTCCTGGCGAAGCTGCTGTCGCGCCAGCGGCGCCATCACCGCGAGGCGCGCGCGCTACCTCTGTTTCGCGACACCGAGCAGGCGCCGGGGTTGTTTAATGACGCCGGGGAACAGGATGTCGGCAACCCGTTGCTCGCCTCCTGGGGCAAACTGGGGCGCGACTATATCTACCTGCTGGCAGGGCTGGAGCGCTATGAGGAACTGGACGCTTTTGTCGACATCGCCCCCGATAACCTGTTGCATAACCTGCAATCGGATATCCTCGAACTGCGCAACGCGGCGGTGGCCGGGCAGAGCGCAGAGGCATTCGCCCACAGTCGCGACAAACGTCCGCTGGCGCTGGATGACCGCAGTCTGAGCATTCACGTCTGCCACAGTCCGCAGCGCGAAGTGGAGGTTCTGCACGATAGGCTACTGGCGATGCTGGAGGCGGATCCGACGCTCACGCCGCGGGATATCATCGTCATGGTGGCGGATATCGACAGCTACAGCCCCTATATACAGGCGGTGTTTGGCGCCGCCAGCGGCGATCGCTGGCTGCCGTGGGCGATCTCCGACCGTCGCGCCCGAGAGTCGCACCCGGTGCTGCAGGCGTTTATCACGCTGCTCTCGCTGCCGGACAGCCGCTTCGCCAGTGAAGATGTGCTGGCGCTGCTGGACGTCCCGGTGCTGGCGGCGCGCTTTAATATCACGGAAGAAGGGCTGCGCTACCTGCGCCAGTGGGTGAACGAGTCCGGCGTCCGCTGGGGAATGGATGACGACAACGTCCGTGAGCTGGACCTGCCGGCGACCGGGCAGCATACCTGGCGGTTCGGCCTCACCCGCATGCTGTTGGGCTACGCGATGGACAGCCGCGAGGGAGAATGGCAGTCGGTGCTGCCATATGACGAATCCAGCGGTTTGATCGCCGAGCTGGTGGGCAACCTCGCGTCGCTGCTGATGCAGCTTAATCTGTGGCGACGCGGCCTGGCCCAGCAGCGGCCGCTGGCGGAGTGGCTACCGGTCTGTCGCGATCTGCTGAATGACTTTTTCCTGCCGGACAGCGAGACCGAAGCGGCGCTGGCGCTGATTGAGCAGCAGTGGCTGGCGGTTATTGATAGCGGTCTGGAGGCGCAGTATGGCGAGCAGGTGCCGCTGACGCTGCTGCGCGATGAGCTGGCCCAGCGCCTCGATCAGCAGCGGATCAGCCAGCGCTTTCTTGCCGGCCCGGTCAATATCTGTACCCTGATGCCGATGCGTTCGATCCCCTTTAAGGTGGTGTGCCTGCTGGGGATGAATGACGGGGTTTATCCGCGCACGCTACCGCCGCTGGGCTTTGATTTAATGAGCCAGAAGCCGCAGCGCGGCGACCGCAGCCGGCGCGATGATGACCGCTATCTGTTCCTCGAAGCGCTGATGTCCGCCGAGCAGACGCTGTATATCAGCTATATCGGCCGTTCGATACAGGACAACAGCGAGCGTTTTCCTTCGGTGCTGGTGCAGGAGCTGGTGGATTATATCGGCCAGAGCCACTGTCTCGCCGGTGACGAAGAGCTTGACTGCGACGCCAGCGAAGCGCGGGTTAAAGCCCACATCACCCATCTGCATACGCGCATGCCGTTCGACGTAGCCAATTTCCAGGAAGACGAGAACAAGAGCTACGCTCGTGAATGGCTGGCGGCCGCCGGCCAGCAGGGAGAGGCGCATAGCGATTTTATACAGCCGCTCACCGCGCCGCCGATTGACAGCCTGCCGTTCGATCAGCTCCTGCGCTTCTGGCAGCACCCGGTACGCGCGTTCTTTCAGCAGCGTTTGCGGGTCAATTTCCGCGCCGAAGAGGACGATATTCCAGACGACGAGCCGTTCACTCTTGAAGGGCTGAGCCGTTATCAACTGAATCAGCAACTGCTCAATACGCTTATTGAGGAGCAGGACGTCTCGGCTATGTTCCGCCGCTTTCGCGCCGCCGGCGAGCTGCCGTATGGCGCCTTTGGCGAGCTGGTCTGGGAGACGCAGCGCCTGGAGATGCAGGCGCTGGCCGAGCGGGTGATGGCCGAGCGCCAGCAGGCGCAGAGCATGGAGATCGATCTGCAGTGCGGCGGTGTGAACCTGACCGGCTGGCTGCAGCAGGTGCAGCCGGACGGTCTGCTGCGCTGGCGGCCTTCGCTGCTGAGCGTCTCCCAGGGGATGCAACTTTGGCTGGAACACCTTGTCTACTGCGCCAGCGGCGGCACCGGCGAGAGCCGGCTGTTTGTGCGGAAAGAGGGAGAGTGGCGCTTTCCGGCGCTGGCGCCCGCCGAGGCGCAGGCGTACCTTAACGAGCTGGTGGATGGCTATTTGCTGGGGATGTCGCAGCCGCTGCTGCTGCTGCCGGAAAGCGGTGGCGCCTGGCTGAAAGCCTGTTACGACGCCGAAAAGGATGTCATCTTAATGGACGAAGAGACGCAGCAGAAAGCGCGGAGCAAATTCCTGCAGACCTACGAAGGGAACATGGTGGTCAGCGGGGAGGGCGCCGATATCTGGTATCAACGCCTGTGGCGTTCGCTGGAGCCGGCGCATTACGAAGAAATCATTGCCCAGACGCAGCGTTATCTGTTACCGCTATATCGTTACCATCGGTCCACACAAATTTAAATAGTATAAAAATTGCGCAGTGAATGACGGTTCATTTAATATGCGCAACGTATCACGGACTGATGGACATAAAAGGCTGCACGCTGTGCAGCGCAAGTTTGTTAATGATGAGGTTCGTGAATGCCCCGCAGTTTATGGTTCAAGGTTTTTGTTGTGCTGGCCGCCCTCTGGGCGCCGTTTAGTCAGGCCGACACCGGATGGCAGCCGATTCAGGAGACGATCCGCAAAAGCGAAAAAGATACGCGTCAGTATCAGGCGATCCGCCTTGATAACGACATGGTCGTGCTGCTGGTTTCCGATCCGCAGGCGGTGAAATCGCTGTCGGCGCTGGTGGTGCCGGTGGGATCCCTGCAGGATCCGGCAGATCATCAGGGGCTGGCGCATTTTCTGGAACATATGACGCTGATGGGGTCGCAAAAATATCCCCAGCCTGACAGCCTTGCAGAGTTTCTTAAGCTGCACGGCGGCAGCCATAACGCCAGTACCGCGCCCTACCGCACCGCGTTTTATCTTGAAGTGGAAAATGATGCGCTGGACGGGGCCGTAGATCGCCTGGCCGACGCCATCGCCGCGCCGCTGCTGGATAAAAAATATGCCGACCGCGAACGTAACGCGGTCAACGCCGAGCTGACGATGGCCCGGACGCGAGACGGGATGCGCATGGCCCAGGTCAGCGCGGAGACCATCAACCCGGCTCACCCGGCGGCCCACTTCTCGGGTGGCAACCTCGAGACGCTCAGCGATAAGCCCGGCAGCCCGGTGCTTGATGCGCTGCACACCTTCCGCGATAGCTGGTACTCCGCCAATCTGATGAAAGCGGTGATCTACAGCAACAAGCCGTTGCCGGCGCTGGCGCGCATGGCTGCGGACACCTTTGGCCGCGTGCCGAATCGTCAGATCAGCAGGCCGGAAATTACCGTCCCGGTGGTCACGGATGCGCAAAAAGGCATCATTATTCACTATGTGCCGGCGATGCCGCGTAAAGTGCTGCGCGTCGAGTTTCGCATCGACAACAACAGCGATCGCTTCCGCAGCAAAACCGATGAGCTGGTCACCTATCTTATCGGCAACCGCAGCCCGGGCACGCTCTCTGACTGGTTGCAAAAACAGGGTCTGGCGGAAGGTATCCGCGCCGATTCCGATCCGGTGGTAAACGGCAACAGCGGCGTACTGGCGATCTCAACCACCCTCACCGACAAAGGCCTGGCGCACCGCGATGAAGTGACGGCGGCCATTTTCAGCTACCTCGACCTCCTGCGTACTCAGGGCATCGACAAACGCTATTTCGACGAACTGGCGCATGTGCTGGCGCTCGATTTCCGCTATCCGTCGATCAACCGCGACATGGACTACGTGGAATGGCTGGCGGACACCATGATCCGGGTGCCGGTCGAGCATGCGCTGGACGTGGTGAATATTGCCGACCAGTACGACCCGCAGGCGATCAAAGACCGGCTGGCGATGATGACCCCGCAGAACGCCCGTATCTGGTATATCAGCCCCCAGGAGCCGCATAACAAGACGGCCTACTTTGTCGATGCGCCGTATCAGGTGGATAAGATTAGCGAGCAGACGTTCGCTGACTGGCAGCACAAATCGCAGGCCATCCAGCTGCAGCTGCCGGCGCTCAACCCCTATATTCCGGATGACTTCACCCTTATCAAAAGCGATAAAGCCTGGCCGCATCCGCAGCTGATCCTGGATGAACCGACGCTGCGGGTGGTGTATGCCCCGAGCCAGTATTTTGCCAGCGAGCCGAAGGCGGACATCTCCCTGGTGCTGCGTAACCCTCAGGCGATGGACAGCGCTCGCCGGCAGGTGATGTTTGCCCTCAACGATTATCTCGCCGGCATCGCCCTCGACCAGCTCAGTAACCAGGCGGCGGTCGGCGGCATTTCGTTCTCTACCGGCGCTAATAACGGATTAATGGTCAATGCCAACGGCTATACCCAGCATCTTCCGGCGCTGTTCAGCGATCTGTTGCAGGGATACTTCAGCTATACGCCGACCGAGGAGCAGCTGGAGCAGGCCAAATCCTGGTATGCGCAGATGATGGATTCCGCCGAGAAAGGCAAAGCCTACGATCAGGCGATAATGCCGATCCAGATGGTCTCGCAGGTGCCGTACTTCCAGCGCGAAGTGCGCCGGGCGCTGCTGCCCTCCATTACCCTTAAAGAGGTGCTCGACTACCGCGCCAACCTGAAAACCAGGGGGCGTCCTGAACTGATGGTGATCGGCAATATGACCGCCGATGCCGCCACGACCCTGGCCCGCCAGATCCAGCAGCAGCTGGGCGCTGACGGCAACGAATGGTGCCGCAATAAAGACGTGGTGGTGAACCGGCAGCAGCTGGCGATCTTCAACAAAGCGGGCAATAGCACCGACTCCGCGCTGGCCGCGGTGTTCGCGCCGCCCAATGTTGATGAGTTCAGCAGCACCGCCGCCAGCACCCTGCTGGGACAGATTATTCAGCCGTGGTTCTACAACCAGCTGCGTACCGAAGAGCAGCTCGGCTACGCGGTCTTTGCCTTCCCGATGAACGTGGGGCGCCAGTGGGGCATGGGCTTCCTGCTGCAGAGTAGCGATAAGCAACCGGCCTTCCTCTGGCAGCGGTTCCAGGCCTTCTTCCCCACCGCGGAGGCGAAGCTGCGGGCGATGAAGCCGGAAGAGTTTGCCCAGCTCCAGCAGGCGGTGATAAGCCAGATGCTGCAGGCGCCGCAGACGCTGGGCGATGAAGCCTCGAAACTGAGCAAAGATTTCGATCGCGGTAATATGCGTTTTGATTCACGTGATAAAGTAGTGGCTCAGATTAAACTGCTGACGCCGCAAAAACTTGCCGACTTCTTCCATCAGACGGTGGTGGATCCGCAGGGCATGACGATCTTGTCCCAGATTTCCGGTAGCCAGAATGGCAAAGCGGACTATGCCCAGCCGAAAGGCGGCAAAGTGTGGGAAAACGTCAGCGCATTGCAGCAATCCTTACCCCTGATGCGAGAGAATGAATGACCGACACCGCTGAGTCTTTGGATCCCCTGCGCTTGCCCCTGATCGGCGAGCGCCTGATAGAAGCCTCTGCGGGCACCGGAAAAACCTTTACCATCGCCGCGCTGTATCTGCGGCTGCTGTTGGGGCTGGGCGGTGAGGCCGCCTATCCCCGCGCCATCAGCGTTGAAGAACTGCTGGTGGTGACCTTTACCGAGGCGGCGACCGAAGAGCTGCGCGGCCGTATCCGCAGCAACATCCATGAACTGCGCATCGCCTGCCTGCGCGGCGAATCCGACAATCCGCTCTACAGCGCGTTGTTGGCGGAGATCGCCGATAAAGACGACGCCGCGAAGACGCTGCTGCTGGCTGAACGGCAGATGGACGAGGCGGCGGTATTCACCATCCACGGCTTTTGCCAACGGATGCTGAGCCTTAACGCCTTCGAGTCGGGCATGCTGTTCGAGCAACAGCTGATCGAGGATGAATCCCGTCTGCGCTATCAGGCCTGCGCCGATTTCTGGCGCCGCCACTGCTATCCCCTGACCCGCGATATCGCTGCGGTGATCCACGACGTCTGGAAAGGGCCGCGCGATCTGCTGAAGTCCCTTGACCGCTGGCTGCAGGGCGAAGCGCCGCAGCTTAAGTCGCCGCCAGCCCCTAACGAGACGCTGGCCGAACGCCATCAGCAGATCATCGCCCGCATTGACTCGCTCAAGCAGCAGTGGCGCGAGCAGGTGGGCGAGATCGAAGGCGTGCTGGAAAATTCCGGCCTTGACCGGCGGAAGTTTAATCGCGGCAACCAGGGCAAGTGGATGGAGAAAGTGAACGCCTGGGCGCAGGAAGAGACGTTAAGCTACCAGCTGCCCGACGCGCTGGAGAAATTTGCCCAGTCGTTTCTGCTCGAGCGCACCAAAGCCGGTGGCGAACCGCCGGTGCATCCCCTGTTTAGCGCCGTAGAGTCGTTGCTGGCCTCCTCGCTGACGCTCACCGATCTGGTGCTGGCGAGAGCGATGGTCGAGATCCGCGATGCGGTCGCCCGCGAAAAGCGCCGCCGCGGCGAGCTGGGGTTTGACGATATGCTCAGCCGGCTTGACGAGGCGCTGCGCGGCGACAGCGGCGAGACGCTGGCCAGCGCCATTCGCCAGCGTTTTCCGGTGGCGATGATCGATGAATTTCAGGACACCGACCCTCAGCAGTACCGGATTTTTCGCCGCATCTGGCGCCGGCAGCCGGAGACGGCTCTGCTGCTGATCGGCGATCCGAAGCAGGCCATCTACGCCTTTCGCGGCGCCGATATCTTTACCTATATGAAAGCGCGCGGCGACGTTGCCGCGCACTACACCCTCGATACCAACTGGCGCTCCTCGCCGGGCATGGTGGGCAGCGTCAATCGGCTGTTCAGCCTCAGCGATAACCCCTTCATGTTCCACGAGATCCCGTTCCTGCCGGTGAAGGCGGCGGCGAAGAACAAGGGGCTGCGCTTTACCGTTGACGCGGCGGACGTACCGGCGATGAACGTCTGGCTGATGCCCGGCGACACCATCGGGTCTGGCGATTATCAGACCTTTATGGCGCAGCTCTGCGCCACGCAGATCCGCGACTGGCTGAGCGCCGGTCAGCAGGGGCGCGCGCTGCTGTGGCGCGGGGAAACCTCGCGCCCGGTACAGGCTTCGGATATTACCGTGCTGGTGCGCAACCGGCTGGAGGCAGCGCAGGTACGTGAAGCGCTGCAGACGCTGGGTATTCCCTCAGTCTACCTCTCCAACCGCGACAGCGTTTTTGAGACGCTGGAGGCCCAGGAGCTGCTCTGGCTGCTGCAGGCGGTGCTGGCCCCGGAGCGGGAAAATACCCTGCGCAGCGCGCTGGCGACGTCGATGTTTGGTCTGACCGCGCTGGATATTGAAAACCTGAACCAGGATGAGCAGGCGTGGGACGCGCTGGTGGAAGAGTTTAGCGAATACCGCCAGATTTGGCGGCAGCGCGGAGTGATGCCGATGCTGCGGGCGTTGATGACAGCCCGGCATATCGCCGAGAACCTGCTGGCGACCCGCGGCGGCGAGCGGCGTTTAACCGACATTCTGCACATCAGCGAACTGCTGCAGGAGGCGGCCAGCCAGCTGGAAAGCGAGCATGCCCTTGTGCGCTGGCTGGCGCAGCATATCGCCGAGCCGGACAGCAACGCCGCCAGCCAGCAGATGCGTCTCGAAAGCGATAAGCACCTGGTGCAAATTGTCACTATTCACAAGTCAAAAGGGCTGGAATACCCCCTGGTCTGGCTGCCGTTTATCGCCCGGTTTCGTAAACAGGACCAGGCGTTTTACCACGATCGCGAGACGTTCGCGGCGGTGCTGGATCTGGGCCAGGATGAGGCCAGCCTCGAGCTGGCGGAGGCGGAACGACTGGCGGAAGATCTGCGCCTGCTGTACGTGGCCCTGACCCGCGCGGTCTGGCACTGCAGCCTCGGCGTGGCGCCGCTCAGCAGCCGGAAATCCGGCAACAGCGATTTCCACCTCAGCGCGCTGGGGCGGCTGCTGCAGGCGGGCGAAGCCATGGACGCCGCCGGGCTGGCTGCGCGGCTGGCAGACTTCTGTCATGGCGATATTGCATTACAGATTCCGGGCGAACTGGATCTCACCCCGTGGCAGGCGCCCGCGGCGACCATCCCGCGATTGTCGGCGCGCGAGCTGCAGCGCCGCATCGCCGACGACTGGCGGGTGACCAGTTACTCCGGACTGCAGCAGCATGGTTTCAGCGGCGGGCAGGATTTGCTGCCGCGTCTGGATGTTGATGCCGCCGGCGTCGGCGAAGTCGTGGAAGAGCCGCAGCTGACTCCGCACCAGTTCCCGCGCGGCGCCGCGCCGGGGACCTTCCTGCACAGCCTGTTTGAGGAGCTGGACTTCACCCAGCCGGTGCCGGAAGGGTGGATGGCGGAGAAGCTGCAGCTGAGCGGGTTTGACGCGCAGTGGGCGCCGGTGCTGACCGACTGGCTGGGCGGCGTGCTGAAGACCCGCCTGCCGGGGCCGGATATCGCGCTCAATCAGCTTGCGGCGCGGGATAAACAGGTGGAGATGGCATTTTACCTGCCCATCGCCCAGCTGCTGACGGCGGAGCGCCTTGACGCGCTTATCCGCCAGTACGATCCCCTCTCTGCCGACACGCCGCCGCTGGATTTCCGCCAGGTGCGCGGCATGCTGAAGGGCTTTATCGATCTGGTCTTCCGTCACGAAGGCCGTTATTACCTGCTGGATTACAAATCCAACTGGCTGGGGGAAGATCGCGAGGCCTACACCCGGCCGGCGATGGAGCAGGCGATGCGTGCCCACCGCTACGATCTACAGTATCAGCTGTATAGCCTGGCGCTGCACCGCTATCTGCGCCACCGGCTGGCCGATTATGACTATGACCGCCACTTCGGCGGCGTGATTTATCTTTTCCTGCGCGGCATGGACGGGCAGGAGGGGGGGCAGGGGATCTTCACCACCCGGCCGGTGCGACCGCTGATTGACGGTCTGGATCAGCTTTTTGCCGGAGAAACTCAGGAGGAGGCCTCATGACTTTCGAACAACTACTGCTGGCGGCGGTGGAGCAGCGTCTGCTGCGGCCGCTGGACGTCCAGTTTGCCCTGATGGTGGCGCAAAACGACCCGCCGGCGGTCAAGCTGGCGGCGGCCTTGCTGAGCCGGGATGCCGGCGAGGGGCACGTCTGTCTGCCGCTCTCGCGGTTGAGCGGCGACGAGGCGCTGAGCGGTAAAGCCGGGGAGATCCGCGATCGGCTGCTGGCCGAAGCCGGCGCGCCGGAGGACTGGCCCGCACTGCTGCTCGCTTCGTCGGCGGTGAGCTGCGGCGATGCTCCGGCGCCGATGATTTTGTGCGGCGACCGGCTCTATCTCAACCGGATGTGGCGCAACGAGCTGACCGTCGCCCGCTTCTTCAATGAAGCCAACCGGGTGCTGGAGATGGATGAGGCCCGGCTGGCGTCAACCCTGAATGCCCTGTTCCCTGCCACCGGCGAAACCGACTGGCAAAAAGTGGCCGCGGCGGTGGCGCTGACCCGCCGCATCTCAGTGATCTCCGGCGGTCCCGGGACCGGGAAGACCACCACCGTGGCGAAGCTTCTGGCGGCGCTGATCCAGATCGAAGACAGCCCGCGCTGTCGTATTCGCCTGGCGGCGCCAACCGGGAAAGCGGCGGCGCGTCTGACCGAATCGCTGGGCGCGGCGCTGAGAAAATTGCCGCTGACCGACGCGCAGAAAGCGTTGATTCCCACCGAGGCCAGCACGCTGCATCGTCTGCTGGGCGCCCAGCCAGGCAGCCAGCGGATGCGCTATCACGCCGGCAACCCGCTGCATCTGGACGTGCTGGTGGTGGATGAAGCCTCGATGATCGACCTGCCGATGATGTCGCGGCTTATCGACGCGCTGCCGGCCCACGGGCGGGTGATTTTCCTCGGCGATCGCGACCAGCTGGCCTCCGTAGAAGCGGGGGCGGTGCTGGGGGATATCTGCGCCTGGGCGAGTTCGGGCTATACCGCCGCGCGGGCGCAGGAGCTGACCCGGCTGACCGGTTCGCCGGTGCCGGCGGGCGAGGGGGCTATCGCGGGCGCGCTGAGAGACAGTTTGTGCCTGCTGCAAAAGAGCTATCGCTTCGGTAGTCACTCCGGCATCGGGAGCCTGGCGCGGGCGGTGAACGCTGGCGCGCGCGCGGAGGTGAAGGCCACGCTGCGCCAGCCGTTTGACGATATCGCGCTTCATCCCCTCAGCACGACCGAAGAGTACGAAGCCATGCTCGGCGCGGCTCAGCAGGGCTATGAGCGCTACCTGCAGCTGCGCCGCGAGCGGGCCGAACCGCAGGCCATGCTGGCCGCTTTCAGCGAATTCCAGCTGCTGTGCGCGCTGCGCGAGGGGCCGTACGGCGTGAGCGGCGTCAATGAGCGGCTGGAGCAGCGGCTCAATCGCCAGCGGGCAATCGCCCTGCCGCGCCACTCCCGCTGGTATGACGGCCGACCGATCATGATATCGCGCAACGACAGCGCGCTGGGGCTGTTTAACGGCGATATCGGCATCGCCCTGGAGCGCAACGGCGAGCTGCGGGTGTGGTTCCTGATGCCCGACGGCGCCATCAAGTCGGTGCAGCCGAGCCGTCTGCCGGAGCATGATACCGCCTGGGCGATGACCGTGCATAAATCGCAGGGCTCGGAGTTCGAACACGCGGCGCTGATCCTGCCGGCGCGCAGCGTCCCGCTGGTGACCCGCGAACTGGTCTACACGGCGATCACCCGCGCGAAACGGCGGTTGTCGCTCTATGCCGACGAGCAGGTGCTCTCCCAGGCCATTGTGACGCGCACCGAACGGCGCAGCGGCCTGGCGGAGATTTTCGCCGGGCGCGAAACCCCCTGAGACGCCGAGTCCGGGCGATGGAAAATGCTGCAGCCGTCGCCCGGGCTGGCGGAAAAATCAGTAACTAAAGAACAGAGGGAAAAGCCAGAGAGCCGAGATCGAGTTCATGGCGAAAAAGCGGACTGCTGCGCCGCCGGCCAGCGGTGGGGTGAAACAGCGGGCACAAAAAATCACCAGCGAGGAGATGAGAAGATTCATGCCGGACGTCAGGGCCAGCAGAAATAATATCGCGATGGCGGCGCCGAGCGCGGCATAGCCATGCTGATGATGGCGCTGGTTATCCCAGAGGAGCAGTATCATCAGCAACCACGGATAGAGGGCGACCGCGGTGGTAATGAGATTAATATGTCTGACCAGCCAGTTCGGTTTGGGTTCCATTCTTTAAGCGATCCTTACAGGGCGGGTGGCGGCCGCGGCGCCAGTCGACGTCCTGTCGACAGCCAATAGCATATCGGTGAGCCAGCGAGAAAGAAATGGCCTGCGCGGAAACCAGGAATTTCGCCCGCGTGCGTACGCCAGGCTGGCGGGAAGAGGGGGGGGAGACCGGCCGGGGATAAAGCGATAAGCGTCGCGCTATCCCGGGCCGTTAGATAGAGAGGAGAAGGGCTTAAGCGAGGTCGGCCATCAGCACCTTCGACCGGCGCTGATAGTTATACATCTGCTTTTTACTCTCCGGCAGCAGGTCGATATCCACCGGCGTGAAGCCGCGCTCCTGGAACCAGTGGATGCTGCGGGTGGTTAACACGAACAGTTTGCTCAGTCCCATCTGCCTGGCCTGAGCGGCAATACGCTCCAGCAGCACCTCTCCCCGCGACGAGCTCCGGTAATCCGGATGCACCGCCACGCAGGCCATTTCGCCGATCTTCTCTTCCGGGAAAGGATAGAGGGCGGCGCAGGCGATGGTGGTGTTATCGCGCTGAATAATGGTGAATTTGTCGATCTCCATCTCCAGCTGTTCGCGGGAACGGCGTACCAGAATGCCCTGCTGCTCGAGCGGGCTTATCAGCTCAAGAATACCGCCGATATCATTGATGGTCGCCCGACGGATCTGCTCCGCGCTCTCCATGACGATCTGGGTGC
The DNA here is from genome assembly GCF_008452795.1 of Klebsiella sp. AqSCr. NCBI lineage: Bacteria > Pseudomonadati > Pseudomonadota > Gammaproteobacteria > Enterobacterales > Enterobacteriaceae > Klebsiella > Klebsiella sp. AqSCr. The sequence continues at coordinate 2,118,565 of NZ_MJDM01000005.1, read as the reverse complement.
CGATGCCGTCGCGTGAAAACAGCTCCTGCAGCAGCGCGCCATTTTCCTGATAGCTGATCAGGTGGCAGCGCCGTACGCCGCTGCGGCAGGCCTTCACCGCCCCGCGCAGGAAGCGCACGGTGCCGGAGTTATAGTCTTCGTCTGCTTCCAGCTCTTCGACGCGGGCTTGCGCCTCATTAGGGAACAGTTCGGAGACAATTTCCCCGGCCTGGTTGTAAACCCCTTGCGACGAACAGAAGCCGATCATTTTCTCCGCCTTCAGCTTGATGGCCAGCTGGGTAGCGATCTCTTCCGAAGTCAGGTTAAAGCTCTCGCCGGTGACCGACACCGCGACCGGCCCCATCAGGACAATGGCGCCGCTGTCGAGCTGACGATGAATCGCCTCTTCGTCAATGCGGCGAATGCGTCCGCTGTGGCAATAATCGACGCCGTCATCGACGCCCAGCGGCTGGGCAATGATAAAGTTGCCGCTGACAACGTTGATATGGGCCCCCTGCAGCGGGGTGTTGTTGAGGCTCATCGACAGACGGGCGGTGATCTCCAGCTGCAGCATCCCCGCCGCCTGCTTAACCAGCTCCAGCGTTTTGGCGTCAGTCACTCGCGTCTGCTTGTGATAGACCGGCTCGTGATGGTGCTCGGCGAGGTTAGCGTCAATCTGCGGGCGGGCGCCATAGACCACCACCAGGCGAATGCCCAGGCTATGCAATAATCCTATGTCATTGACAATATTTGAGAAATTTTCATGCTCAATGGCTTCGCCGCCCAGCATGATGACAAACGTTTTTCCCCGATGGGCATTAATATAGGGAACAGAATGGCGGAATCCTTCTACCAGTTCAGTGCGACGTTCCTTCACCATGACAAACCCTCAATGCATGATTATTCGTAATTATTGTATTTTTATTCTGTTTTGCCGTTAAACGCAAGCCCCAATTTGAGGCTAAGCCGCGAAAAACATGTGACCCGGCGCAGGGTGTCAATGAATGTTTACCCTTTTATAGATGACAGGTTATATGCCTTTCGTTAAAGTTTCTGGTCAATCTGTTTGTTTTGGGTATAAATGCGTTTTTATTGCTTGGGAGTGGCATGTCGGGAAACAACTCTGGATTAAGCCGTCGCCGTTTATTGCAGGGGGCGGGCGCCATGTGGTTAATGAGCGTGAGCCCTGTTGGGCTGGCCGCCGCCGCGCGGGTGGTCGCTGTTCGCGTCTGGCCAGCATCGACCTACACCCGCGTCACGGTGGAATCGAATCATGTGCTGAAATACCGGCAGTTTGCCCTCAGTAATCCGGAACGGGTAGTGGTCGATCTGGAGGGGGTTAACCTGAACTCGGTACTGAAGGGCATGGGGGGGCAGATCCGCGCTGACGATCCCTTTATTAAGTCCGCCCGGGTGGGCCAGTTTGATCCGCAAACCGTGCGCATGGTCTTCGAACTCAAGCAGAACGTTAAGCCGCAGCTGTTTGCCCTCGCGCCGGTGGCCGGCTTTAAAGAGCGTCTGGTGATGGATCTCTACCCCGCCAACGCTACCGATGTTCAGGATCCGCTGCTGGCGCTGCTCGAGGATTACAACAAAGGCGATCTGGAGCGGCAGGGGCCGCCGGCGCAAAGCGGGCCGCAGCCGGGCAAAGCCGGGCGCGACCGGCCGATTGTCATCATGCTCGATCCCGGGCACGGCGGCGAAGACTCCGGCGCCGTGGGGAAGTATCGCACCCGCGAGAAAGATGTGGTGCTACAGATCGCCCGTCGCCTGCGGGCGCTGATCGACAAAGAAGGCAATATGAAGGCCTATATGACCCGCAACGAAGACGTGTTTATCCCGTTGAAAGTGCGTGTCGCCAAGGCGCAGAAGCAGCGCGCCGACCTGTTCGTGTCGATTCACGCTGACGCCTTTACCAGCCGCCAGCCCAGCGGCTCTTCGGTGTTTGCCCTCTCCACCAAGGGGGCCACCAGTACCGCGGCAAAATATCTCGCCCAGACGCAGAACGCCTCGGATCTGATCGGTGGGGTCAGCAAGAGCGGCGACCGCTATGTCGACCACACCATGTTCGATATGGTGCAGTCCCTCACCATCGCCGACAGCCTCAAATTCGGCAAGGCGGTGCTGGAGAAAATGGGCAATATCAATAATTTGCACAAGAATCGGGTAGAGCAGGCGGGCTTTGCGGTACTGAAGGCGCCTGATATCCCCTCCATTCTGGTGGAGACGGCGTTTATCAGTAACGTGGAAGAAGAGCGGAAACTGAAAACGGCCAAATTCCAGCAGGAGGTGGCCGAGTCGATCCTCGCCGGGATTAAAGCCTACTTCGCCGACGGCGCGACGCTGGCCCGCCGCGGATAACCACACAGGAAAGGGACATGGCCTTACTGAAAAGCGCCCATGGCGGCAATATCCGCGAGGCCGCCGCCCTGCTGGGCATAGCCCCCGGCGAGCTGCTGGATTTTAGCGCCAACATCAATCCGCTGGGGATGCCTGCCTCGCTCAGGCAGGCGATCGTTGACAACCCAGGCTGCGCCGAACGCTACCCTGACGTCGAGTATCAACAGCTGCATCAGGCGCTGGCTGCCCACCATCAGTTGCCGGCGGCGCATATCCTCGCCGGCAACGGCGAAACTGAATCGATCTTCACCCTCGTCCACGGCCTTAAGCCGCGGCGGGCGATGATCGTCATTCCCGGTTTTGCGGAGTACCGGCGGGCGCTGCAGACGGTGGACTGCGAGGTGGTGGAGTATGCCCTGCGGGAGCGCGATGGCTGGCAGCTGACCGACGCGATCCTCGATGCCCTGACTCCGGCGCTGGACTGCCTGTTTCTCTGCACCCCGAACAACCCCACCGGCCTGCTGCCGGAGCGGGGCCTGCTGGAAGCCATTGCGCAGCGCTGCCGGGCGCTGAACATCAGCCTGATCCTCGATGAGGCCTTCCTCGACTTTATCCCCGACCAGCCGGGGTTTATTCCTCTGCTGGCGCAGCATCCGCACGTCTGGGTTCTGCGATCGCTGACCAAATTTTATGCCATTCCGGGGCTGCGTCTCGGCTACCTGCTGAACGCTGATGCCCAGGCGGTGGCCCGACTGCGCGCGCGACAAATGCCGTGGTCCATCAACGCCTATGCCGCCCTGGCCGGGGAAATTATTCTCCAGGATCGGGCGTATCAGCGGGCCACCTGGCAGTGGCTGCAGGAGGAGGGAGCGCGTTTCTATGCGCAGCTGCAGGAGATGGGCGGGCTGACCGTGTGGCCCGGGCGTGCTAACTACCTGTTCTTGCGCTGCGACAGAGCCGATTTTGACCTGCAATATGCCCTGCTGCGCCAGCATGTGCTGATCCGCAGCTGCGCCAACTACCCGGGGCTGGATAGCCGCTATTTCCGCGTGGCGATCCGCAGCGCCGAGGAAAACGACCAGCTGCTGGCGGCGTTGCGCCGGGTGCTGGCCTGAGGCCTACTGCAGGATGACGCCCCCGGGCACCATCGCCAGCAGATGCTGCTGCGGCCAGTGGGCGGCGATATCGCTCTCTGCCAGCCGCCATTGCAGAAATTCGACGTCATGCCGACGGCGGTCCAGCAGCAGGCCGACGACGCTGCCGCTGTGCGCCACGTTGAGACCATAGAGCCCTGCGCTTTCCACCAGGTCCAGCAGCGCGTCAAACCCCGGCTTAGGCAACAGCTGCTGGCTGGCAATGGCGCTGATGGTCGCTGCTTCGCCCAGCAGCTGCGGGTTGCCGCAGTGGCAGGCCTGTTGAACTTTCTCCCACGCCAGCTGCAGCCGGGAGGCGTTTGCCAACAGGCCCGGCTCGCGCGGCAGCTGGTGATAGTCGGTGGTGCGCAGCGTCAGCGGGCTCTCCAGCACTAACAGGTCGAGCGCCGGCGGAAGGGGACAGGCGATTTGCGTGGCGGCGGTATTATGGTCGAACAGCGTCAGCTGGCGAAACAGGGTGCTGTCGGTAGGCTCCAGCGCGACGCACAGGCGCGCCAGCGTCGGCTCATCCAGTAGATGGCCCAGATGATGGGCGGTGGCGACGGCGGTGGCAGCGATATCGGCGGTGCTGCTGGCCATCCCTTTGGCCACCGGGATCGTTGAGTGCAGGGTGATGCGGATCTGCTGGCTCAGCGCTGGGGGGTAGCCCCAGTGGGCCAGCAGCTGGTCGACCATCGCCCGCGACAGCGGCCGCTCGTCTTTTCGCGGTACCCCGGTCTCGACCTCGACGGTGCTGTACCAGTCCACCGGACAGGAGACCAGCTTTTCGCTGCCGAGGATCCAGCCCTGGATAAGTTCTCCGCACGAGGCGGGACATTGTGCAACAGCCACGTTTTCACCTTTCCGCTTACCTTCGCCAGGGCGCATAGTGGCATGGCGACCCGCCGGTTACCATGATTCTCCGCAAGAGGAGGCGCGTCGTTTATGCCGACACCGCCAGCTCGCGCGCCTGCGGCAATGCAAGACGCATGACGTCGCGGGCAATCATTAGCTCTTCATTGGTGTTGATCACCGCCACTTTGACCAGCGCATTATCCGCCTGAATAAAGGTCGCGCTCCGCTGGTTTTTCTCGTCGTCCAGCGCGAGGCCGAGAAAATGCAAATTGCGGCAGATCGTCGCCCGCGCCCGGGCGGAATTCTCGCCTATGCCGCCGGTAAAGATCAGCGCGTCCAGACCTCCCATCTGCATGATATAGCTGCCGATAGTCGCGCGAATGCGTTCGGCAAACAGCGACAGCGCCAGAGCCGCCCGTTCGTTGCCGGCGTCGGCTGCCTGTTCGACGTCGCGGTAATCAGAGGACACGCCGGAGACGCCCAGCAGCCCGGATTCATTATTCAGCAGCTGGCTGAGCTGCTGGGCGGATTTCCCTTCTTTCTCCACCAGCCAGGGAAGAATCGACGGGTCGATATCGCCGCTGCGGGTGCCCATCATCACCCCGGACTGGGGAGTAAAGCCCATTGAGGTATTCACCGATTGCCCGCCTTTGATGGCGCAGACGCTACAGCCATTGCCCAGATGGCAGCTTACTACCCGCAGGGCGCTCAGCGGTACGCCCAGCTTTTCCGCCAGCGCGCTGCTGACATAGTGATGGCTGGTACCGTGAAAACCGTAGCGGCGAATGCCAAGCTCGGCGTAATAGCGCCAGGGGAGGGGATAGAGCCAGGCCTCCGGCGCCAGGGTCTGGTGAAAGGCGGTATCAAAAACCGCCACCGCCGGTACCGCGGGTAACAGCTGGCGAAAGAGACGTATGCCCAGCGCATTGACCGGGTTATGCAACGGCGCCAGCTCCGCCAGGCGCTCGATCTCCCGCAGGGTATCGTCGCAGACCAGCGCGGCGTCTTTGAAGCGTTCGCCGCCGTGGGCGACGCGGTGGCCAACGCCGTCGATCTCCTGCAGGCTGCTCAGGATCCCGCGGCCGGTCAGCGCCTCCAGCAGCAGGGTCACTGCCTCATGGTGATCGGCGATGGGCAGCGTCTCCTGCCATTTCTGTGCCGACGTTTTCAGCGTGAAGCGGGCCTCGGGCAGGCCGATACGTTCGATCAACCCCTGACAGAGCAACGCCCCCTGCGGCATGTTAAGCAGCTGAAACTTCAGGGAAGAGCTGCCGGCGTTAATCGCCATGATTTTATAGGTCATTGATATTCCTCTGCATTCAGGCAGGCGAACAGGTCATCAAGCCCGTCGCCGGTTAACGCGCTGGTGATAAAGATATGTCCGGCGCCCGCCGCCTCGAGCCATGTCCGGACCTGTTGCAGACGGGGCGGGGCGGCCAAATCGGCTTTGGTGATCACCCCGATAACCGGGCGGTTCATTGGGGCGGTAAACCCCGGAGAAAAGGGTGACCAGGGCGCATCGGCATTCAGTACCAGCGCGATGACATCGGCCTCGCAGGCGCTGGTGAGCAGTGCACTGTACAGGCAGCGGTTTTCCAGATATTCCCCGGGGGTATCGATGGCGGCCGGCGTCCAGACGATGGCCTGGGTTTTCTGATAGCGCAGGGTTTCGCCACGCAATACCTGGGTCAGCGAGGTTTTACCGCACTGGCTGGGTCCGATTAGCATCAGGCGTTTCATGGGCTCAGGTCCGGGTAATTGGGCAAGCGGTGAAGCGCATCAGCTCACCGAGGGTGCGGGTGACCTGCCTGAGCGCGTACTCCACGGCGGAGACATCGCCGGTCAACACCACCGCGCCGGTGAAGCGATCGAGAAAACCGATCTCCACCGCGCCGGACTTGGTGGCGATGTCGCAGGCGATAATCGATGCTTCACTGGGGGTAATGGTAAGAATGCCGATGGCGGAGACCGCGTCCGGCAGACCCAGCTTTTTGAACAGATCTTTGCCAGGATTGGCAATGAGATGCGCCAGAGTGACCTGTTTGCCCGGGACATACTCCTGGATCATGCGTTCGGTAGGGGTTTGCGGTTCCATTATCCCTCCATCAGCTGTTGCCACAGCGCATCGTGCGGTCGCGGGATCACTGCCCGGTGAACCAGTAATCCTTTCTCGCCTGCGCTGTCGCTGGCCACCGTGACGGCGTTGTCGACATCGGCGATATCACCCGCCACCACCATGTAGCATTTGCCGCCGATACCAAACGCCATATGGACCCGCACCAGGGTGACGTTGGCCGCTTTCACCGCGTGGTCGGCGGCGCTGATGCACGCCGCCACGCTCCAGGTTTCGACGATCCCCGCCGCCTGCCGCTGCCCGACCACGTTGAGACCGCTGATCGCCGGTAGTACGCTGGGGTGAATGTTGGCCAGCACCAGGCTGTCCACCAGCATCTCCCCGGCGCGCGCGGTGCCGGCGGCGATTGCCTGCTGCACGGCGCCGACGTCGCCGCCGAGCATCAGCAGGAATTTCCCGGGGCAAAGGGTTCTGCAGAGCAGGAGCTGTACGTTCGCGCTTTTCAGCATGACGTCGCCCAGCTCCATCCCCCTGGCGATGCTGGTCAGTTCTAAAATTCCGATAGCCTGGGTCATGATTAACCTCTTACAAGCGTAATGGCCTGCTCCGTGATGGCGGAGACCAGGCCGTCAATACTGGCGTGCACCGGCGCGCCGAGGGCGTCGGCGGGGATATCCGCCAGTAGCTGGCCGCGCGTTACCCGCTCTCCCGGCGCGACGCAGGGCACGGCGCTGATGCCGATATGCTGGCGCAGGGGCAGGGTGACGCAGGCCACCTCCGGTTCCACCGCCGTCAGCGGCGCTTCCTGATACCAGGGATCAAGTCCCAGTTTGCTGATGAGCCGCTTGACCGGCACCAGGCGGTGCTTCGCCATCTCGTCCGCCGGACGCAGCGGTCCGTCGTAGCGCAGGTTTTTCGCCCTCAGCTCACGTTTCAGCAGACGGTTGATGCGCATGGGGGAAATACCCACCGGGCAGGCGACGCTCTCGCAAACGTTGCACTCCGAACAGGTCAGGGCGCTGAGCAGCAGCGACGGGGTGGCCGCCTGGCGATAGTTCACCGCCCGCACCAGCAGATGAGGGGAAAGCTCATGGCCGATCAGGTGCCGGGGGCATAAATCTGTGCATAAACGGCACTGTTCACAGACGGTGCGGGCGATGGCGAGCAGCGTTCGTTCATCCTGCCGCCGTCGCTGGATCAATGGATGGTTGCCCGGGAGCACCAGCAGGCCGCCGGTGGTTTTGGTGACCGGTGTCTCGAGGGAGGTAATAAGCGAGCCCATCATCGGACCGCCGTTGATAAACCCCGGATCGTCAACCGTCGCGCCGCCGGCCAGATCCAGCACCTCGCGCAGCGATATACCCAGTGGTACGGCCAGCGTCAGCGGACGGGCGACGGCGCCATTGACGGTCAACGTCCGGCGAGTCACCGGATAGCCCTGTTCCACGGCTCTGGCGATATTGAGCACGGTCTGCACGTTATTGACCACCACGCCGACGCTGACCGGCAGCGCGGCAGGTGGTATGCGGCGTCCCGTCGCCAGCCAGATAGTGAGCACCTCATCCCCGGCCGGATAGACGTCAGGCAGAATATGCAGCCGGGCCCATTCCGGGAGTCGTGGGGTTAATGCCGCAATCGCCGGAGCATATTTCGCCTTCAGGGCAATGATCCCTTCCCGGGCGCCAGTGGCGGTCATCGCGTAACCCAGGCCGCGAATCAGTCGGTCAGCCTGCTGAGCCATCAGCTGTTGGTCAACCTTCAGCATCGGTTCGCATTCGGCGGCGTTCACCAGCACGGTGTCCACCCGGGCCTGCAGTTTGATGTGGGTCGGAAAGCCTGCGCCACCGGCTCCTACGACGCCAGCGGCCCGAACGCGTTCGCGGATCTCCGCTGCATCAATGCTTGATAGTGGCACTATCGCTTCACTCATTGCAGGTTCTCCAGCAGTTGCGCGATGGCCGCGCCATCGACCGGACGCGGGTTGGTGCGCAGGGTGGCGTCGGCCAGCGCGGCCGGCACCATGGCGGGAATTCGCGATAAGAAAAGGGGATACTTTTCCTGCAGCGCGCCCTTGAGGGGGGGAATGGCGCACTGCTGTTTCAGCGTTTCCACCGCGGTAAGCAGCGCCTGGAAAGCCTCCTGTTCGCCAGCTGCGGGCGGGCAGAAGCGGCAGGCCCTGGCCAGGCGTGCATAGCGCTTAGCCGCTCGCGGCTCGCCGGCATTGAAGCGGATCACCGCGGTCAGCAGCAGCGCATTGGCCAGGCCATGGGGGAGGTGAAACTGGCCGCCAAGCTGATGGGCGATCGCATGATTGAGCCCAAGGCCAGCCTGGCTAAAGGCCATACCGGCGAGGGTTGATGCATTGTGCATTTTGCTGCGGGTCGCAATGCAGTCGCCCTGACGAATCGCAACGGGCAGGGCGCGAAACACCAGCCTGGCGGCCTTTTCCGCCAGCGCATCGGTAAAATCGGTGGCCTGCGGCGAGACCCATGCCTCCAGGGCGTGGGTCAGCGCGTCCAGCCCGGTATGGGCTGTGATGGTGGGCGGTACGCTAACCACCAGCGTCGGGTCGATGATCGCCATGTCGGGACAGAGCGCCTCATGGAACAGCGGGTACTTGATCCCTTTTTCCGGGTCGCTGATGACGCAGGCGCTGGTCACTTCCGAACCGGTACCGCTGGTGGTGGGGATCGCCACGCAGGTGTCAACAGGCAGACCGCCCTGCTGGCTGAACCAGACGATAGCCTTGGCGGCATCCATCGCCGAGCCGCCGCCGAAGCCGATCACCACCTGCGGACGCAGGGCCTGCATCTGCGCTATCCCTTTCGCCACGGTGTGAATGGTCGGATCCGGTGTAATATCGCTGAACACGCTGACGCGGTTGCTGGCGGGCAGCGCGGCGCGCAGTCGGTCAAGCAGCGGCGAGCGCGCCAGGAAGCCGTCGCAGACGATCCAGATGTGCTGATGGCTAAAGCGCTGCAGCGCGGCCAGGCTGCCCGGGCCGCTGTAGAGGCGCGTTTGCAGAGAAAAGGTATGCATGGCGCCCCCGGTTAGCGAATGGAAAAACCGTTGGTCAACACGCAGCGCCGCAGGCGGGCGAACGTCCGCGCGGAGGTGGTGCCTTCTCCGGTTGGCGTGGCGATGGTGAAGGTGGTAAACCCTTCGCCGCCGACGCCGATTCCCGCGTAAGACGGGCCATTTTTGACAAAAATGGAGGTCTGCAGCGTGCGTGCCGCCAGATTGAGCCGCGAAACATTCTGCGAGTGCATAATGGCGGTGTGGTGCAGACCCTCCTCAACGCGCAGGGCCAGCGCCAGGGCGCTGTCAAAGTCGGCGACCCTGACGATCGGCAGCACCGGCATCAGCTGCTCGCAGGTCACCCAGGGGTCGTTCGCCTCCACCTCGGCTATCAGCAGGCGAGGGGGGCGAGGCGGAACGGCGAGACCCGCCGCCGCCAGCAGCGCAGCCGGGCTTTTACCGACCAGTTTTTTATTCGCCGCGCCGTCGGGCAGGCAGACGGCACGCAGGGTATCGGCCTCCTGTCGGCTCAACAGCAGCGCGTCAAAATCCTGCATCTGCTGGATCAGGCGGTCAGCGACGGAGGCGACGACGATCAGGCTTTTTTCGGCGATACAGGGCAGGTTGTAATCGAAGGCGGCGCCGCTGATGATATCTTCGGCGGCTTTGACGAGATCGGCGGTTTCATCAACGATGCACGGCGGATTGCCGGCGCCAGCGCCGATCACTTTTTTACCGCTTTTCATGCCCATCGCCACAATGCCAGGGCCGCCGGTGATAGCCAGAACGGCAATCAGCGGGTGGGACATCATTTGCTGGGTGGCTTCAAAGGTCGGCTCGGCAACGGTCACCACCAGGTTACGGATCCCGCTACAGCGGTAGGCGATCTCTTCGATCCTGGCGATAAGCTTCAACGAGACCTTTTTCGCGCCGGGATGGGGGCTGAAATAGACGCTGTTACCCGCCGCCAGCATGCTGATACTGTTGTTGATAATGGTTTCCGTTGGGTTGGTGCTGGGCGCCACGGCGCCAATAACCCCGAACGGCGAGTACTCAAACAGCACCATCCCGCCATCGCCGGTGAGGGCGCTGGTAGTGAGATCCTCTATGCCCGGCGTGTTTTCAAGAGCGGCTTTATTTTTCAGATATTTATCTTCTTTGTTGCCCATGCCGGTTTCCATGGCGCTCTCTTCCGCCAACGTCGCCAGCTCGGGGGCCAGCGTCTCCCGCAGGGCGCTGATAATGGCGCTGCGGGTTTTTAGCGGACACTGCTGATAGCGGAGAAAAGCCTGATGAGCGGCGTCGATGGCGCTGCCGACATCGCAGAAAATGCCCTGCTCTTGCTGAGGGGCAGGGGGCGTCGGCGCGAGCTTTTCACTGAGGATGGTGCGGATAAGGGTTTCCAGTTCTGCTGTATTCATTGATGAGTTCTCACGTTAATGGCCGCCATGGCAGCCTGTGCAATAGCCATATCCTGCTCGACGCTGCCGCCGCTAATGCCGAGGCCGGCTATTAGCTGGCCATCGCGCCACAGCGGATATCCGCCGCCAAAGGTGACAACTTTGCCCTGCAGATGGCTCTCCAGACCGTACAGCGCAGCGCCTGGCTGTACGGTCGTCGCGAGCTCGTGGGTGGCGGTTTTCATGGCGACGGCGGTCCAGGCTTTTTTCGGCGCCAGCTCGCTGCTGACCAGCAGCGCATCGGGCATTCGCCAGGTCACGGTTTCGGTGCCGTGTGCGTCAACGATGCTGATCACCACCGGCACCTGCAGCTGGCGGGCGTGTTCAATGGCCTGACGGATGAGCTGATGCAGCTCGTGAAAGGAGAGCGACCCGGCCTGGGCTTTGGGCGCGTCGGGCGCAGGCGACCTGCTGGCGGCCAGATATCGGGTCGCGATCTCCGTCACAAGGCGGCGCTGGTGAGCGGCATGATCCTCGCTGCGCGCCAGGGCATACAGGCAGTCAGATAAGCGGTTCAGATAACGCAGCAGTATCTGACGGATAGTAACCTCTGCCGCCAGCTCGACCAGCCGGCGCTCCGCCCGTCTGGCAACGGTGCGGGCCAGGTGCAGACGGCTGGCGGCTTCACAGCGTCCGGGCAATACAAACTGGTGCAGCGCCGGCACGCGGGCCATCTCGCGATCGATGGTCTGCTCCAGCAGGGCAATCTCTTCGCTGCTGATATAGCGCTTACCCGGTGATGGCTGTTCGCTGTCGCTGGCGAGCTCCGCGCTGAACCAAAAAATGTGCTGCTGCAGGGCTTCGAGCAGGGTGCGCTGTTCCTCTTCAGCGACGGCGCAGACGCACAGGCTCAGCATGGCGTTCAGTTCATCCAGGGTGCCGTAGGCTTCGACGCGCGGATGCGTCTTGCTGACCCGCTGGCCGGTAAAGAGTGATGTACTGCCGGCATCGCCGGTTCGGGTATAGATAGCCACAGGCGCCCCCTTAGCGTGAAAGTGAGTCAACAATGCCCACGATGGCAAGATCGATGGCCTCATTCGGGCCGCTGAAAACGTGGCGTGCGCTCGAGCCGCTGCAGAGCAGCACCAGCTCGCCGACGCCAGCGCCAACCGAATCTACCGCCACTTCATCGCCGCTCGTGGGGAGAATCGGACGATCATCGTCCGCGCTTACCCGGCGCACCAGCAGCAGTTTTTTGCCGTTCAGAGAGGGCGATTTTTGCGTCGAGACGACGGCGCCGGTCACGCGTGCCAGATGCATAGTTCACTCCTGCTTAATCAATTGAACATGCCGCGCGACGGCCGCTTCGCGGGCGAGGGCGGTGATAATGGGGCGGCGGCGCAGCACCAGATAGCCGCCACTGAAACGGGCTACGTCGGCATAGGTGAGCACCGACGCGGCGTGAAGCCTGACGGGCTGGCCAAGCGGATCGCTGAACGTCAGCGGCAAGCGGGCGAGTTTTTTTACCGCCAGCGCGGGGAGCAGGGCGGGAAGCAGCGTTAGCTGTACCCGAACGCCCCAGGCCATCGCCTCATGCAGTGCGCAACCGGCTGCCGCCAGCGCACGCTGGCCGGCAAGCTGCTCCAGCAGCGGTAAATCCACCTGCACGATGCGCAGCGAAGCGTGCTGGCACAGCAGGTTGCGGATATCCGCTTCGCCGAGTTGGGCCACGCTGAGCGTGGCCGTGCTGAGGGCGCGATGGCGCAGACGGGCGGCGACCTCTTCGACGATACGCTGCAGCATCGCGTGGTTCATGGCTTCGTCACCAGCGTTGCCCAGGCTTGCGCAGCGTCAGCGCCTGCCGCATTGGCCTCGTCAGTATCGATGTGCATCTCAAGACGCATATCCGGGGCAACGCGGACCGCCACGTTGTCGAAGATAAGCCGCCTGTCGCTGCCTTCGATCGCCACCGCGACGCTATCGCCATGGGAGACGCGCAGGATCAACGCATCAAGTGGCGACATATGAATATGTCGCTGGGCAACAATCGTCCCGCCGCTCAACTCCAGTTCGGCAAAGGGGCTTATCAGGCGGATCCCCGGCGTGCCCTGCAGATTGCCGGACATGCGCAGCGGCGCGGCGATACCGAGGATGCGGGCGTCGGTGCGTGAGATTTCCACCTGGCTGGTCTGGCGCAAAGGGCCGAGCAGGCGCACGTTGTTTAATCGCCCTTTGGGGCCAACCAGGGTCACCGTCTGCTCTGCAGCATATTGTCCCGGCTGCAGCAGCGCTTTTTTCGGCTGGATGGGCTGCGCGGGAAAAAGCCTGGCATAGTCAGCCGCCGCTAAATGGATATGGCGACTGGAGATACCGATTGGAATGGGACGCTGGCGCATCTCATCCAGCACTTTGTTGACTGTCGAAGCCAGCTGTTGTTTATCCATTACGCGTCACCTCGTTTACCGGCGTGCAGGCACTGCGAGCGGGGATCGCCTTTTTGTCGTGGGCAGTGTGGGTCCAGGCACAGGTTGCAGGTCACCCGCTCCGTAGAGTGGGAGGGGGCGTCTGTGAGGGCCGTGTTCTCCTCCGTCACGGCGACGTCAGGCGCTGGTGAAGGCGCCTGGACGCGGGCCGGCAGCAGGCCTTCCCCGGGCCTGGCGATAACCTTCTGCGCTACCAGCCCCTGCTGCCGTTCGGCGAGTTCGGCCCCGGTCATCACCGCCGCCTGGACAGAGGCCACATCACCGGCGATCTTCACCACCATCCAGCCGGAACCGTTGGTCTTTTCCAGGGCGAGCAGCGTGATGGCGGCCGCTTTCGCCATAGCGTCGGCGCAGGTGATGGCCAGGGCCAGACCGCTGACCTCAAGTAATCCCAGTGATTGCTTCACGCGGTGCTCCTTTTTTGAGGGTCAGACGGATTTCGGCAGAATGGCCTCAACATCGCTATGCGGGCGCGGGATCACATGGCTGGACTTGACCTCGCCGACCACGCTGGCCGCCGCGCTGCCGGCGTCAACGGCGGCTTTGACCGCGCCGACGTCTCCGCGGACCATCACGGTAATCAGCCCGGAGCCAATTTTTTCGTAACCAATCAACTGCACGTTGGCGGATTTCACCATTGCATCAGCGGCTTCAATGGCGCCAACCAGGCCTTTCGTTTCAACCAGTCCTAGTGCGTTATTCATACTGCGTTCTCCTGTGGATTAAGCATGGCGATCCCGAAATGGGATCCCTTTGACGAGACGAGCCGCATTGTTGCCAGTGTTTCGCCGGGCCAGCCTGTTCTGGTGATACATCAGCGAAAACAGCGGAGTTGATGCGGGTAAATTTTTGTAGTGCACGATGAGCCGTTCCCGGTCGCAGGCGATGCCTACCTGCAGCGGCGAACGCTGCGCCGCCTGCCAGGCGTGATGAACAAGATCGCCGCCGGTCTGCGGCTGCAGAACAAAAGGAATGCCTTCCTCTTCAATGCCCAGCAGGACATCGCGCCACTGTTCGCTGCATTCGTCAGTGACGGCAATGACGATGGCGGGGGCGACTACGCTACTCTCCATGTGTGCCTCCTTTTTGCCAGGAAAGGAGTAATCCGCTGGCGACCGCATTGCGTGGGCCTTCACAGCCGCGGATGTTGCCGCGCCCGGCAACCAGCCGGTAGTGCGCCAGCGCGTCGGTGACCAGCTGGGGGATCTCGAAATCGAGGGACGAGCCGCCCACCAGCACCACGAACGGGATGTCGCGAATGTTGCCGGTAGGGCTCACCTGGCGTAACGCTCGCAGGGCGTTGGTGACAAAGACGCGTGATTTGGCGCTACGGCGAATGGCGCGCACTTTCTCCAGCGGCAGATCGCCGGGCAGGGGAACCAGTTCATCCGGTTTCACCACGCAGACGCGGGCAAATACCGTCGGTGGTAAGGCCGACGGAAAAAACTGGACGCTGCCGTCTTCATGACGCAGATGAAACAGGCTTTCGACTTTTGCCAGCGGATATTTTTTGATCTCTTCCGCCAGGTAGCGGTCCTCAAGCCCCAGCTCGCGGGCGATGATCATCGTGACCATATCGCCGGCGCCGGCCAGGTGAGTGGCGCTGATCTCTCCCTGCGCATTGATAATGGAGGCGTCGGTCGACCCGGCGCCCAGATCGAGGATCGCCAGCGGGCGCGTGGTGCCGGGAGTGGTGAGCGCCCCAAGAATGGCCGCCTCCGCTTCGGCGCCGCCCACCTGAACCGCAATCTGCAGTTTGTGCTCAATTTCACGGGCGATGAGGGCCATCTGCAGGCGATCCGACTTGACCATCGAGGCGATACCCACCGCCTGCTCCAGCGAGAACTCCCCCGCAAGACCGCCGGTCACGCTGACTGGCACCGCCGTATCAACGGCCAGCAGATCCTGAATGCGGATCTCCTGAGCTGGCTTATTGGTAAGCTCCGCCATGGTCTGGCGCACGTGCTCTAGCATGCCGCCGATATTGGTGCCCGCTTCTCCCGCGACGTTGTCCAGTTTGCCGCAGCCGTCAACCGCTTTCATGATGGCTTCCGCCCCGGCGGCCACATCAACCTGTACGCTGCGCCCCTGAGCGATGAGCAACAGATTACCTGCCGGAATAGCGCGGGCCTTGACGTCGCCGGAGGGGGTTTTCACCACCACGGCCGAGCGGTTGCCAATCAGCGCCCGTGCCATTGGCACGATATTTTTGGTCTCCTCGGCGTTGAGATCGAAAACGGTCGCAATACCGTAAGGGTTGGAGAGCGTTTCGATGATCTTACCGGGTAAAGCGACCTCGACGGCCGCCAGCATGCCAAGTGGAATCCGGTCGATATGCTGAACTTCGTCGATCACCGGTAGCGGTTGCTGTAGCCGGTTATTGACCAGCACGCCGTCATCCTGCTGCAAAATAATGCCGGTTATCTGATAGCCCGCTGCCGTTGCCGCATTGACCATCGCGGCGACATCGGCAAAGTCAAAGGCCGAGGAGACCACCAGAATATAGGGAGTGTCCGCGGAGCAGGACAGCAGCGCCTCTGGTGTGATGGTGATGCCGACCCCCAGTCCGACGCCGCCGGGTGTCTTCGGGTTATGGCCGATCATGGTGGACTCGGTGATGATGGTTTCCGTGATGGTTTCCATCGCCACATCGCCAATGACCGGCGTGGCTTCGTTAATGCGAATAAGCGAAATATCGCTGAGCTGAATGCCGGCCGCTTTTGCCGCCTGCGTTAGCGCCTCCTGGATACCGAACACATTTCGTAATGTGCCTTTTATACCCGTGGTTTCAGCCAACGCGCTGTGGCGAATGTTCAGCACACCTGCGTCATCGACCGTCGCCAGGGCGACTTCTGTCGAGGAGTTGCCAATATCAATGCCAGCGATATAGCGCATGCTTACCCCCTGTTAATCGTCGCCTTTCAGCTTCTTACGCTCGATGTACAGCCCGGCCGCTTCCCGAACAAAGGCGGCACAGAGTCGTGCCTGGTAGCGATGCTCGAGGTCATCAGCGATCGCCAGTAGCTCCGCCTGGGTGGAACGGTATGGGCGCAGGGCGTTGTAGATCTCAAGGATTCGGTCGTCGGGAACCGCGGTGAGCTCTGCGGCCCGCTCAAAGTTCATCGCCAGCCGATCGCGTCCGGCATCCTGGGCGATCGCCGCCTGCATACGCAGCGTTTCCGGAGTGATGCGCATGTCCTGCGCCGTAACGCGATCGCTTAATACGTTCTCCAGCGTCAGGTCATCGAGCGTTTTATTGGTAGCGGTTTTGACCCACTCCGGATGGCAGGTCGCTAACGGGTAGTCGCTAACTTTTGGCTGGCGAACGGTGTCGTTTGTCGGCGCGGCTGGCGCGGGCGTTACCCCGTCCTGTAGGCTGTTCATCCGGCTCAGCACGTCGCGTACCATGGATTCAATTGCGTCGGTATTCATCGGGATATCCTTTGTTAAAGCGCCACGCGCAGTTCCTGCGGGTTTTTGCCCGTCACCACGTATTTGGTCTCTTTAATGTGCAAAATGGCCGACTTCGCCTGGTATTTGGGACGAGCCATCTGATCGTTAAGCGTCGGCACCGGCTGCGGCGACTCGCGTTTGGCGTAGCGCGCGGCGTTTTTGCCAATCTGACGGTAGGTTTCCAGCGTTAGCAGCGGCGCCTGCGGGAAGAGTTCCAGATTGGAAAGCGGCGGCAGGCCGCGCTGGTGGATGACGGTGGTGCCTTTCGACTGAATACCGATCGAGATGCCGGAGCCGCTCAGGCGGTTGCCTTCCACTGCCACGAAGGCGACGTCAGATGACTTAAAGCAGCGGATCACCCGGGCTTTGATGCCTTCTTCCTCAATGCCGGCGATCACTTCGCGCAGAATATTTTTATGCGGAATGCCGACGATATTGGCGGTTTGCGCCAGACCAAACGCTGGCCCGACGGCAATAATGACTTCATCCTGCTGCGTGCCGGGTTTGGCTTCGCCGATTTCCGTCAGGAAGCTGTCGCCGGACACAGGCGCAACGGCGACCGGCGCGGCAGAGGCGACAGAAGCCGCAGGCGCGCTAAAGGAGACCGGCTTATCTGCGCCTGATTTCATCTCCGACAGCACCTCTTCGATAATCTGGCGCAGCAGCGTTTCGTTAATTTCCATTTTTCACCCCTTAGCCAAGTTCATTGGGATCGAGCGCGCCCGGGATATTTTTAATCTCTTCCCAGCGCTCGCCTTGCAGGCGGTAGCCTGTTGCCGGACCGGCATAATCGTTCACGTCATTCACGGCCGAGAGCACCTGGCCCTCGCCAACAATGATGGCGGAGGTATGCAGGTAGTCGCCGGTGAGCTTGGCTTTCTGAATATTGAGCATGTCCTGGGCGACATCGGGGAAGCCGCCTTTCGCCAGGGCTTTCACCACCTCCAGGCCGTTGCGGTTCTTGTTGATGATCTCCTGAGCAAACTTGATGTCCTCGACGATATTGCGCTCAGGCATATCTTTTGAACCGTGGGCGTAGGTAGCGGCTTCTACCTCTTCATCCGTAATAGGCGGCAAACCCATGCCGGCAAATACCGCCTGCAGCGCGCGGGCGGCTTTGTTGCGAATGGCGATCACGTCCTCTTCACGCACTGGCCGCAGGCCGCCATCGACCTTCAGGTCGCGCTGGATCACGTTGTAGTCATCGAAGTCTTCGGCATCTTCGTTGGAACCGGCGAACATGTTGTCGTAGTTCGGCACCGCCGAGTAACCGGAGGAGATAAAGTCGGTACCTGGCAGGAACTGCATCAGCAGACGCGCGGTACGCCGCATATCCGAGTGGGTAAAGGTTTGATCGTTGCTGGAGGCGCACTCCAGATCCAGCGCTGAGCAGATCAGGTTTTCCGCCAGTACGGCGCGGATCCCGGACGGCACGGCGGACGGCACGCCGATACAGCTGACGGAGCCATTCTGCAGGCCTTGCACCCCGGCGGCTTTGGTGATGTAGATGCAGCGCGCTTCGAGATAAAGCATCGATTTGCCTTCGGCATAGCCCATCTGTACTTCAGAACCGGAACCGGAGGTAAAGCGCATTTTCAGGCCGCGCGAGGCGTAGGAGGAGGCGAGGAAGCCTTTCGACCATGGAGTGTCATCGCCATCGGTAAACACCGGTTCCGTACCGTATACCGAAATGGTTTCGGCATAGCAGGTGTGGCCCAGCATGCCCAGTTTCAGCTCGGTGGCTTCTTCCAGCGAACACTGGGTGAGGACGCCGGGGCGGCCAACCTGTGAACCCACCAGCAGGGCGATGGCGTTGAACGGCGCGTAGCGCGCCACGGCGACGGTGGTCTCCTGCTCGTCAAAGCCGCGCCATGCGCCTTCAGCGGCGTCGGCGGCAATCTGTACCGGATTGTCTTTGATATTAGTGACATGCGCCTGCTGGGACGGCGTGCGGCGGGCGCGCATTTTTTGCATCGCCATCATCATCTCGACCACGTTCATATGCGACACCACTTCCACGATTTTCGCCGGGGTCATCGCGGTAGTGAGCGGCACGATGTCGCTGCGTTTAACGTTCGGGTCGCAGAGCATGTTGGCGAGCTTAACCGAATCCATGGCCATCACTTCTTCGGCCCGGGCGAGATTAATGCCGTAGCGCGCGATAAAGTGGTCAATCAGGTCGAACTGCTCAACCGGTTTACCGTCGAGTTCGGTCACCGCGCCGTTGACGATGCGGATAGAAGGTTTGGGATCGTTAGGGCTTTCCATCGCGATAAAGCCCTCTTCAATCCACTCCTTAACGAAACCATCCTGATTCACAGGGCGTTTCGCCAGTGCTTCAAATCTTTTCGATCTCATGAATCAGCCTCGCGGGTATTAAATGTAGGAGGGGCGATCGTTTTTCGGTTCGGCGCCCAGCGTCGCCAGTACGGTTTTGCCGATTTCCCGGGCGGAGATCACCGCCTGGCGCACCGCGCCAGAGTCGCCGGAAATCACCAGAATGGCTTCGTTGCTGAAACTGGTGCCGTGGGCCGGTGAGCTGTAAGCCACCACCTCGACGTTGGCTGATTTCAGCGCGGTATCGGCCATCAGCACGCCAACGGACGCCGGGGCGCCGACGATAATGCCGCAGGCGCGGCCCAGTGGGGCGCCGAACGCTTTTTCCAGGGCATAACTGGCGCGCGCGGTATACTGCAGCTCAATATGACCCGCTTCGTTGCCGTAGACATCGCCGAAGGTACGGTCCAGCTCTTTCAGCGCGACCTCAATCCCGCGTTTGACGTCGGAAACATCATTCCCGCCCAGCACAATCAGCGAGCCATGGCCGGCGCCGCCTTTGGTGTCGCGAGGAAGCTCAATGCTGACCACTTCGGTGTTGGTGGCTTTGACCGCTTCATCGGCGGCCATGATGTGCGGCCCGGCGCCGGTGCGGGCGCCGAGGATGCCGATAGAGCGATAGCGTTTTTCGAGCTTCATCGCCTCCAGCAACGCGGCATCCACGTTGGCGATGACCAGCCCGAGGGTGTCGCCAATGGCGGTCCCGACAAATTCCGTTAAGCTGCAGCTTTTCTCTGCCATAGCCGTCTCTCCTGTGGGATGGGGGGTATCGGGAAGCGCCTGCTGCTCTGGCGTCGCTACACGGGCTATGACTTGCGCCATGATCTGTTCAACCAGCTCATTGCTGCTCATTGGCTATTCCCCTTCGGTAAGATTTTTTCAACATCGGTATGGGGGCGGGGAATGACGTGTACGGCTTTCACTTCGCCCACGTGGCGGGCTGCGGCGGCACCGGCGTCGGTGGCGGCTTTAACTGCCCCCACGTCGCCACGCACGATGACGGTCACCAGGCCTGAACCGATCCTTTCATAGCCAACTAATAAAACGTTGGCCGACTTAACCATTGCGTCAGCGGCCTCTATGGCTGCGGTTAAGCCTTTGGTTTCTACCATTCCTAATGCTTCTTGTTGCATAAAGACCTCGCAGGATATGTGCCAGTGAGGGAACTATATGGCGGAGCGGCGAAAAAGAATGGCTGAGTTGATGGTGGAGAGCGAAAAAATAGTGGTTTTTATATAATATAAAATGGATTTATTTTATTTTATATCGTTGTTTTTATTTGATTTTATTGTTTGTATAAATGTGATTATATTGCAATTCACGCTCCGTATTTACATTTTAAGAGGTGATTTTTTAAATTGTTTTTGCTATGCGATATTTTGCGTGATGTGATATTTGTTGGAAAATAAGCACTGCGCTTTCGCAATTTTTTATCATTTAGTTGGAAATTAAAATACCTCCTGAACGCCCGCCATTGCTGCATGGATTCGCGAACAAATAGCAATAAATTATTCTTCTTCGGCGACTTTACGCCGCCCGATTTCCGCAGGATGCCAACACTTTGCCGCTGCCGGTTTCTATAGTGGGCCTCGCCGTACCCAACGAGCCAGCGGATGGTTGGCTGGCCTGGACACGAACTTCGTCACGAGGTGTCACAATGAATGGTTCTTTACGCGCGCAATGTATCGCCGAGTTTTTAGGCACCGGGCTGTTTCTGTTTTTTGGTATCTGCTGCCTGAGCGCCCTGAAACTGACCGGCGCCAGCCTGGGGCTGTGGGAGATCTGTATTATCTGGGGACTGGGTATTTCTCTGGCGGTGTACCTGACCGCCGGCATTTCGGGGGGACATCTGAACCCCGCGGTCACCGTCGCCCTGTGGCTGTTTGCCTGCTTCCCGGGCAGAAAAGTGGTGCCCTATATCGTGGCTCAGGTCGCCGGCGCGTTTGGCGGCGCCGTGCTGGCCTGGATACTTTACAGCACCCTGTTTACGCAATTTGAAACGGTGCATCATATGGTGCGCGGCAGCCTGGAAAGCCTGCAGCTGGCCAGTATATTCAGTACCTACCCGGCGCCTGAGCTCAGCATCTGGCATGCGGCGCTGGTGGAGGTGGTGATCACCTCGATGCTGATGGGGATGATCATGGCGCTCACCGATGATGGCAACGGCGTACCCAAGGGCCCACTGGCGCCGCTGTTGATTGGCATTCTGGTGGCGGTGATCGGCGCCTCGACCGGGCCGCTTACCGGCTTCGCGATGAATCCGGCACGCGATTTTGGCCCGAAATTGTTCACCTGGTTCGCCGGGTGGGGCAATATCGCCATGACCGGGGGAAGAGATATTCCCTATTTTATCGTGCCCATTATCGCACCGTTGTTAGGGGCCTGCCTCGGCGCCGCAATTTATCGTTTTCTTATCGCCAATAATCTGCCCTGTCATACCTGCGTGGAGGAAGAAAATACGCGTTAGCGTCATAAGGGGAATGTATCTGTGAAATAGCCAGGCTAATTTCATGAACCGATATCACGAACCGCTCAAAAAGTCTCCCCGGGTTGGGAGACTTTTGTTATTGTCAATGCACTTTTTTATCGTCGATGGGATCTGATGCTAAAAAAGGTAAATATGAAAAATATGTTTTATTTATAACAAAAAATTAACTGAGGGGTTTTATCATGATTTCTGCGAGTACCTTGAACTCAGAACTCATCAATAAAATCGCACAGGATTTTGCGCAAGCCACCAGTCTGGCGGTTGTGGTCGTCAATATTCACGGTGATGAGATTTCTGAATTGTTTAATTTCACGCCGTTTTGCCAGCTGATGCGTCAGCACCCGGAGCACAGCGGACGCTGTCGCATGAGCGACCGCTGCGGCGGGCTGGAAGCCTCGAAAAAAGACCAGCTGTGTATCTACCGCTGTCATGCGGGGTTAACCGATTTTTCCATCCCGCTGGTGATCGCCGGCCACCTGGTCGGTTTCGTGCTGTGCGGGCAGGTGCGTCTGAGCAATGATGTTGAACTGGTTGATATCTTGAACGTCGATGACCGCTGGCAGGACGATCCGGCGCTGGTCCAGGCGTTTCGCGATGTGCCGGAGATGGACTATTCGCGGGTTATCGCTTCGGCGGATCTGCTGAAGCTGATCGTCGAGAATTGCCTGAAAAAACAGCTCAACTTTGTGGTTATCAAAGATAACCCGTCGCAGAACGACCCGGCGCAGGCCAGCCGGGCGCCCTCGCCGCACGATGGCAAAATGAAGAAGGCGCTGCGCTATATCGACGCGCATCTCTCCGATGAGCTGCGTCTGGAGGATGTGGCGGCGCATGTCTATCTCAGCCCGTACTACTTCAGCAAACTGTTTAAAAAGTATCAGGGGATCGGTTTTAACGCCTGGGTCAATCAGCAGCGGATGGCGAGCGCAAAAGAGCTGCTATGCCACAGCGACTGGAGCATCGCCAGCATCGCGCGGAATTTAGGTTTTTCGCAAACCAGCTATTTTTGCAAAGTGTTTCGCCAGACCTATCAGGTAACGCCGCAGGCATTTCGTCAGCAAATTAATGCCGGATCACAAACTGAGTCTTTTTAAATGACAATATTTTGCTATTGCCGATTTTTGATATCCCCGAGTATCTTCATCAATATAAAATGAAAAAAACGACAGTAGAGCAATAAATTGTCATAGCGCAACAAAATAGTGATATTCGAGGGATAAACTACACCAGTTTTTATTTTTGTGATGAGATAGAGTGTCCGTTAATACGAGACAGCTGATTATCACAACACCGCTTTCCTTCACTGACGTCATTGTGACGAGTGATGAAACGGTAAAAGAAAACATAAAGTAATACCCGTCGATGCAGGGCGCATCGGCGAAACAAACCGACAGGTTCGACACCAGTTTGGTGTCAGGGAAGGGGGTGTAAATCCCCCGCAGCCCCCGCTGCTGTGATGCTGACGACCCCGCAAAAACCACTGATCGAAAGATTGGGAAGGGCGGGCGAGAACGAGGCTAAGCCAGAAGACCTGCCTGCCGGTAACTGACCAACAACTTCGGTGGGAAGTGGGTGGCTTAGCGGTGCGTGGTCGCAGGACCAGGCATGCGCGTAGCTATACCCTGACCGCCAGAACAGGACAGGGTATGGCAACCAGGCGTGCGTTCATTCTTGCGGGTACCGGCAGCGGTTGTGGCAAAACCACCGTTACGCTCGGCCTGCTCAGCTTGCTCCAACAGCGCGGTATGCGGGTGCAACCCTGTAAAGTAGGGCCTGACTACCTGGATACCGCCTGGCACACCGCCATCAGCGGCATCGCTTCCCGCAATCTCGACAGCTTTATGCTTCCCGCCCCGATACTCAACGCGCTGTTTACCGAACAGCTACAGCAGGCCGACATCGCGGTTATCGAAGGGGTGATGGGCCTGTATGACGGCTACGGCACCGACCCTAACTACTGCAGCAGCGCGGCAATGGCTAAGCAGCTTGGCTGCCCGGTGATTTTGCTGGTGGATGGCAAAGCGGTGTCGACCTCCATCGCCGCCACGGTGATGGGTTTTCAACATTTTGATCCGGCTCTCGACATCGCTGGCGTTATCGTCAATCGGGTCAACAGCGACGCGCACTTCCAGCTGCTGAAAAGCGCCATTGAGCGCTACTGTCGGGTGCCAGTGCTCGGCTATGTGCCGCGCGTGGAAGGCGTGGCGCTGCCCGAACGACATCTGGGACTGGTGACCGCCCGCGAGTCGGTGGTCAATCAGCAGGCATGGCGGGATTTTGCCAGCCTGCTGGGGCGCACCCTCGACATAGACCGGCTGCTGGCCCTCAGCGAACTGGCCGCCATGCCGATCGGCGAGTGGGGAGAACAGCTTGCCGCCGATGCCGGCGAAGGACTGACGCTGGCCCTCGCCGACGATGAGGCCTTCAATTTTTATTACCCCGATAACCTGGCGCTGCTGGCGCGCTGCGGCGTGAAGATGGTGCGCTTTAGTCCACTGCGCGATCGCCAACTGCCGGCCTGCCAGATGATCTGGCTCGGCGGCGGCTATCCGGAGCTGCATGCGGCCGGGCTATCCGCTAACCACGAGATGCTAACACAGCTTCGCGCGGCGCACCGGCGCGGGGTGGCGATCTACGCCGAGTGCGGCGGCCTGATGTATCTGGGCACGACCCTGGAAGTCACCAGCGGCGAGCGCTACACGATGGCGGATATTATTCCCGGACACAGCCGAATGGGGACGCGTCTGACCCGGTTCGGCTACTGCGAAGCGCAGGCGCAGCAGCAGACGCTGCTGGCAGCCCCTGGCGAGTGGCTGCGCGGCCATGAATTTCATTACTCCGATTTTTCTCCCGCCACCCCCGCCGTACTGGCCTGCCGTAAACAGCGAGACGGTAAGACGCTCCAGCAGTGGCAGGGAGGATGGCAGTCCGGCAGCGCCTTTGCCAGCTATCTCCATGTCCATTTTGCCCAGCGTCCCACCATGCTCAACCACTGGTTGCGGGCAGCAAGGAGGGCGCTATGACCCTTCTCGCCTGGTGTGTAGCCTGGATACTTGATGTCGTCATTGGCGATCCGCCGCACTGGCCGCATCCGGTGCGCTGGATAGGTCGCCTGATCGCCGTCAGCCAGCGTGTAGTGCGACGCGTCTGCCATAGCGACCGGGCGCTGCGCATCGGCGGCGGGGTGATGTGGCTGGTGGTGATCGGCCTGACATGGGGCGTGGCCTGGGGCGTACTGGCGCTGGCGCACGGGATCCACCCCTGGCTTGGATGGCTGGTGGAAGTGTGGATGATCTTCACCGCGCTGGCGGGACGCTGTCTGGCACAGTCGGCGATGGCGGTGGCCCGGCCGCTGCAGGCCGGAGATCTCGCCGAAAGCCGGCATAAGCTCTCCTGGATTGTCGGGCGCGATACCTCTCAGCTCCAGCCAGCGCAGATCAACCGTGCGGTGGTGGAGACCGTGGCGGAGAACACGGTGGATGGCATTATCGCGCCGCTCTTTTTCCTGCTCCTCGGCGGCGCGCCGCTGGCCATGGCCTATAAAGCGGTCAACACCCTCGATTCCATGGTCGGCTATAAACACGAAAAATACCGGGCGATCGGCATGGTCAGCGCTCGTCTTGATGATGTAGCCAACTTCCTTCCCGCCCGGCTGAGCTGGCTGTTGCTCAGCCTTGCCGCGGTGCTATGCCGGGAAGATGGCGCCCGGGCGCTGCGTACGGGCTGGCGCGATCGCTATCAGCACAGCAGTCCTAACTGCGCCTGGCCGGAAGCGACCGTCGCCGGCGCGCTGGGGATCCGCCTTGGCGGCCCGAACGATTACTTCGGCCAGCGCGTTGAAAAGCCCTGGATAGGCGACGCCGTCCGCGACATCGCGGTGGACGATATTACCCGAACCATTCGATTAATGTGGGTGGCGTCAAGCCTGGCGCTGGCGCTGTTTATCGGCGTGCGCTACTGGCTGGTCGGCGCGGCCTGAGGAGAACCTGATGCAGTACATCCAACAACCGCAGGCGATCGAGGCGAAAAGCTTCGACATCATCAGCGAGATCATCGCCGAAACGCGACCGGACTACCGTTTCGCCAGCCCGCTGCACGAGGCGATTATCAAGCGGGTGATCCACACCACCGCTGACTTCGACTGGCTGGATATTCTGTGGTTTTCTCCGGATGCCCTGATCGCGCTGAGTGAGGCCTTGAGCCGGCCCTGCACGCTGTATACCGATACCACCATGGCGCTGTCCGGGATCAACAAAACCCTGCTGGCCCGCTTTGGCGGCGAATGCCGCTGCTATATCAGCGACCCGCGGGTGGTGCGCGAGGCGCAAAGCCGGGGGATGACCCGCTCGATGGCGGCGGTGGATATTGCGGTGCAGGAGCCCGGGGAGAAAGTGTTCGTCTTCGGCAATGCGCCAACCGCGCTGTTTCGCCTGCTGGAACATCGCGAGACCGCCATCGGCGGCGTGGTGGGGGTGCCGGTCGGGTTCGTCGGCGCGGCGGAGTCGAAAGCGGCGCTCAGCGAGAGCGGCCTGCCGGCCATCGCCGCGCTCGGCCGCAAAGGGGGAAGCAACGTGGCGGCAGCGATTGTGAACGCTCTGCTTTACCACCTGCGGGAGGCGCAATGAGCGATCAGACCTTTGACGCCCCGGTGTGGCATCACGGCAAAGCGCTGCGCAAGGGCTACACCACCGGCTCCTGCGCCACAGCGGCGGCAAAAGTGGCGGCGCTGATGGTGATGCGCCAGCATCTGATTCATCAGGTCTCGATCGTCACCCCCTCCGGCGTCACCCTGTGCCTGAACGTTGAGTCCCCGCACGTCGAAGGGCAGCAGGCGGTCGCCGCGATCCGTAAAGACGGCGGCGATGATGTCGACGCCACCCACGGCATGCTGATTTTTGCCCGGGTCACCCTCAATGACAGCGGAGAGATTAGCCTGCAGGGCGGGGAGGGCATCGGCACGGTGACCCGCAAAGGGATCGGCCTGCCGACAGGCAGCCCGGCGATAAACCGCACTCCGCGGCACACCATCGAGACCGCCGTGCGCGAAGCGATAGGTCCTACCCGCGGCGCGCAGGTGGAGATTTTTGCCCCGGAAGGCGCGCTTCGCGCGCAAAAAACCTATAACGCCCGGCTGGGGATCCTCGGCGGCATCTCGATTATCGGCACCACGGGGATCGTTACCCCTATGTCGGAAGAGAGCTGGAAGCGCTCGCTCTCCCTCGAGCTGGAGATAAAACGCGCCGCCGGGCTGGAGCGCGTGGTGCTGGTGCCGGGCAACCACGGTGAGCGCTTTGTCCGCGAGCAGATGGGCATCGACCCGCAGATGGTGGTCACCATGAGCAACTTCGTCGGCTACATGATTGAAGAGGCGGTCCGGCTCGGTTTCCGCCAGATTGTGCTCATCGGCCATCCCGGCAAACTGATCAAAATCGCCGCCGGGATCTTTCATACCCACAGCCATATCGCCGATGCGCGGATGGAAACCCTCGTCGCTCATCTGGCGCTGCTTGGCGCGCCGCTGCCGCTGCTGACGCTGGTCAGCGAGTGCGACACCACCGAAGCGGCAATGGAGCATATCGACGCCTGGGGATTCCAGCGCCTCTATAACCATCTGGCTGAGCGAATCTGCCAGCGTGTTCTTGAGATGTTGCGCTTCACTCAGCAACCGCCCACCTGCGACGCGGTTCTGTTTTCTTTTGATAACCAGGTACTGGGCAGCAGCCGTCCGCTGGCGGCGATTGCCCGGGAGCTGACATGTTGACGGTCGTGGGAATGGGCCCGGCGGGGCTGCAGTGGCTGATCCCGGCCGCGCGCGAGGCAATCGCCGCCGCCGAGGCGCTGGTGGGCGGCAGCCGTCATCTCCAACAGTTTCCCGACTTCGCCGGCGAGCGCTTCGCGCTGGGGGCCGATATGCCGGCGCTGCTGGCGTGGATTGAGGCCCGTACCGGGCGCCGCGTCGTGGTGCTGGCCTCTGGCGACCCGCTGTTCTATGGCATTGGCACCCGGCTGATTGCCCATTTTGGCCGGGAACGAGTGCAGGTGATCCCCGGCATCAGCGCGGTGCAGTACCTCTGCGCCAGGGCGGGCATCGACATGAACGATATGTGGCTGACCAGCAGCCATGGCCGGGCGGTGAGCTTCGATGCGCTGGCCGCCCACCGGAAAGTCGCCATGGTGACCGACGGCCGCTGCGGACCGCGGGAGATAGCCGCCCAGCTGATGGCCCGCGGCAAAGGCCATCGCTGGATGGTGATAGGCGAGAACCTGGCGATGGAAAACGAGCGGATCCACTGGCTGCCGGTCAGCGCCGTGGAGGACGAATATGAGATGAATGCGGTGGTGATCCTCGATGAAAGATGAGCTGTTTTTGCGCGGCGCCCAGGTGCCGATGACCAAAGAGGCCGTGCGCGCGCTGGCGCTGGCGAAGCTGGAGCTGCACCGGGCGCGCCATCTGATTGATATCGGCGCGGGCACCGGCAGCGTCAGCATTGAGGCTGCTCTACAGAACCCGGCGCTGCGGGTGACGGCGATTGAGCGTCAGGCCGACGCGCTGCGCCTGCTGGCGGAGAACCGGCAGCGCTTTGGCTGCGACAACATCGCTATCGTGGCGGGCGTTGCGCCGCTGGCGGTCGCCGACAAAGCC